>URVB01000004.1 GCA_900551075.1 uncultured Blautia sp.
CAGCTGGGAGAGCACCTGCCTTACAAGCAGGGGGTCACAGGTTCGAGCCCTGTTGGTCCCACTAATGCCGACGTGGCTCAATTGGCAGAGCAGCTGACTTGTAATCAGCAGGTTATCGGTTCAAGTCCGATCGTCGGCTCTACTTCAAAGAGTTATCTTAGGAGTTAATATGGAAGGGTTCCCGAGTGGCCAAAGGGGGCAGACTGTAAATCTGTTAGCTACGCTTTCGAAGGTTCGAATCCTTCTCCTTCCATTAGCAATTATAAATTGCTTATAAAATTAATATAGTGTAATTATTGTCGCGGGGTGGAGCAGTCTGGAAGCTCGTCGGGCTCATAACCCGAAGGTCGTAGGTTCAAATCCTGCCCCCGCAATCTGAAAACTAAATGTTTTCTATGCCCAGATAGCTCAGTCGGTAGAGCAGAGGACTGAAAATCCTCGTGTCGCTGGTTCGATTCCGGCTCTGGGCATTTGTTATGGACAAACATAGCAAAACGAATTAAATATTATGGGATATTAGCTCAGTTGGTAGAGCACTTGACTTTTAATCAAGTTGTCCGGGGTTCGAATCCCCGATGCTTCATTAAAAATGCTGTATTTATAAGGTTTTACCTTGTAGGTACAGTATTTTTTTGTCTATTTTCCGCAAATCTTTATGTAAAACTGAGGAAAGGTCGATTTTAAACGTTGTCAGATCATATGGTATTTCTACAATTATTAACGATTTGTATTTATGTGATTGGCTTCTGGAAAAAGAATGATAGGATTGTGAATCACTTTAAAAAAAATGTTTCTGTTTTATTGTCTACCATATTGCTATAATCTTATTTAGTACAGTATAATGGAGGTTGAGACATGTTTGAAGAAGTAAAGGTGCTGACACACAGTAGCATCAAGATCAGTGGAACGAAAACAGTGTATTTTGATCCGTATGAAGTGCAAGTTCATTCAGCCAGGCGGAATGCTGGAATTAAAGGGGCAAATGGTCAAAGCGATACCTGCCTATAATAAGTTGAAGCCTTTCCATCCGAAGAGCAAGAACTGGATGGGATATCTGCTTACAATGGATGATGTGACTTATTATGTTGCCGGGGATACAGATATCACAACGGAGAACCGGGCGGTGAAATGTGATGTGGCACTGGTTCCGGTGGGCGGCAAGTTCACCATGGATTACAAGGATGCTGCCAAGCTGGTGAATGAGATACGGCCGCAGCTTGCGGTGCCGACGCATTACGGCAGAGTGGCAGGAAGCTCGGATGACGGGCGGCATTTCGCGGAACTAGTGGACGAAAAGATTGAAGTAAGAGTAATGATGTAAGATTTTGCAAAAATAAAACAAGGAGGCTTATCACAATGAAGGAAACATTACAGAATCTGAAAACAAGACGGAGCTGCCGCAAGTATAAGGCAGTGCAGATTACAAAGGAAGAACTGGATACCATTCTGGAAGCCGGCATGTTTGCTCCGACCGGTATGGGAAAGCAAAGCCCTGTTATCGTGGCTGTTCAGGACAAGGAAACGAGAGATTATCTCTCCAAGCTGAATGCCGGTATTATGGGCACAGATATGGATCCGTTTTATGGAGCACCGACTGTACTGGTGGTGCTTTCGGACAGGAGCATCCCGACACATGTGGATGATGGAAACCTGGTAATCGGGAATATACTGAATGCTGCTCATGCTATCGGCGTGGATTCCTGCTACATTTATCGTGCCAGAGAAGTGTTTAACTCTGATGAGGGCAAGACACTTCTGAAAAAGTGGGGCATTGAAGGCGACTATGAGGGTATTGGAAATGTGATTCTTGGATATGGTGTGCCTGAAGGCAAAAAAGAAGCCGCTCCGAGAAAAGAAAATTATATCGTGAGAGTTTAAGCTTGTAAAAAAATTGTATGTATTACCTCAAAATTGAATATGCCATACACATAAGCTCCCAGGGGCATCCACCTCTGAGGGCTTATTTTATGCGGCTTTTCTGGTAGGGGGTTGAAGGAATTGAAGAGGCTGAACCGGAAGCCGTCGAACCAGTCCGAAGAAACGGGATCCGCAAGGCGATAGACGATGGAATTGCCACACGCGAAGAAATCTTTGTGACCTCTATGAATCATGAGGTGGTCATTCAGGAGATTGCAGATGCCCAAGGGAAAACGGGAGCACAGATTATCATCAGATGGCATCTTCAGGCGGGTTATATTGCAATCGCCGGTTTAAGCAATCAGGAGCACATTGCAGAGAATTTTGATGTGTTCGATTTTGAATTGACGGACGAAGAAATGAAAGCGATAGAAAATCTGGATTCCGGGGAGCGGTATGAGAGCTGGTAGAAAAATAGAAAGATGTTTTGCTGGAGGTGTGTCATGCAATATCGAATCAATAAACGAACCGGCGATAGAATCAGCGTAATTTGATTTGAAAAAAAGGAATCGGACAGCCGATTCTTTTTTCTTAAAAAATTCAAAAAGACATTGACTTGGAGTGAACTCCAAGTTGTATAATCCATAATATGGTGCATATGAAGAGGAGGAGTTCCATGACCATCAAAGAAGTTTGCGAAAAATACGATTTGACACCGGATACCCTGCGATACTATGAGCGTGTCGGCATGATTCCGCCGGTGACAAGAACGGCAGGCGGAATCCGTGATTATCAGGAAGAAGATATCAAGTGGGTGGAGCTTGCAAAGTGCATGCGGTCAGCAGGTCTTCCTGTAGAAGCGATGATTGAGTATCTAAAGCTCTATCAACAGGGTGATGGGACGATTCCTGCGCAGCTGACTCTATTAAAGGGACAGATGGAAATTCTAAAGGAACAGCATATGCAGATAAAAAACACGATGGAGCGCCTGCAGTATAAGATAGACAAGTATGAAGAAGCTGTAAAGAACGGAAAACTGGAGTGGAAAAAGTAAAGGAGGACATTTTGCTATGGCATATTTAGGTGAAGAAATCAGAAAGCTTGGGTTTGGGCTGATGCGTCTGCCGATGAAGGGTGATGTGATTGATGTGGAACAGACGAAGGAAATGGTGGATCTGTTCATGAATGCCGGATTTACTTATTTTGATACTGCATGGGCGTATGCCGGGAGCGAGGATGCTATCCGGCAGGCGCTGGTAGAGCGGTATCCGAGGGAAAAATTTCAACTTGCCACGAAGAATGCAGCATGGATCAACTGCAAGACCAGAGAGGAAGCAATCGCACAGTTTGATACATCTCTGAAACAGACAGGGGCAAGATATTTTGATTTTTATCTGCTCCATAATCTTGGCGAAGGCCGTACAAAGTTCTTTGATAATTTTGACTTATGGAACTGGATAGCGGAGAAGAAGGCAGAGGGCAAAATCAGACATATGGGATTTTCGTTCCATTCCACGCCGGAGGAACTGGACCAGATACTGACAGCTCATCCGGAAATGGAATTTGTGCAACTGCAGATTAACTATGCGGATTGGGACAATCCGGCTATTCAGTCGAAAGGCTGTTATGAGGTGGCAAGAAAGCATGGGAAGTCTGTGATCATTATGGAACCCGTCAAAGGCGGTATGCTTGCAAATCCGCCGGAGTCTGTGCAGAAGATTTTTAAGGCGGCGGAGCCGGACAGTTCCATTGCATCCTGGGCAATCCGTTTTGCGGCAAATCTGGACGGAGTAATTACGGTGCTTTCCGGTATGAGCAATGTGGAACAGATGAAAGACAATCTGTCTTATATGAAGAGCTTTGCAGGTCTTACGGAGAAACAAAAGGAGACGCTTGCCGCTGCTCAGGAGGAAATGAAAAGGATACCGCTGATTCCGTGTACAACCTGCAATTATTGTGCGAAGGTCTGCCCGATGAATATCGGTATTTCAGGTTCCTTTACGGCAATGAATTACCTGACACTGTATTCTGACCTTGCAGCGGCGAAGCACCAGGAGGGATGGCTTGTTGCAGGACATGGCAGAAAGCGTGCTTCAGAATGTATCAAATGCGGCAAATGTGAGCAGGTATGTCCGCAGCATATTTCCATCAGAGATGAACTGGAAAAGGTCGCAAATGCAATATAAAGGAGGAAATCACGATGCCAAAACTGGTAGCGTTTTATTCAAGAGCAGATGAAAATTATTTTGGAGGAGCCTACAGATATATTGAGGTTGGCAATACCGAGAAAGCAGCGAAGATGATTGCAGAGCTAACTGGAGCGGATTTGTTCAAGATAGAGCAGAGAGTTCCTTATGCTAAGGATTACAATACCTGCATTGACCAGGCAAAGAAAGACAAACAGGCAGGAGCAAGACCGGAACTTGTGAGTATGCCGGAAAACCTGGATGCCTATGACGATATTTATTTGTGCTATCCGAACTACTGGGGGACTATGCCGCTGGCTGTTTACACCTTTCTGGAAACATTTAGCTGGGAAGGAAAGACAATCCATCCGCTTTGTACGCATGAAGGAAGCGGGCTTTCCGGTACGGAAAGAGATATTGCAAAGGCGGCAAAGGGAGCGAAGGTAGGTAAAGGGCTTGCCATCTGCGGAAGCTCTGTAGATGGGGCAAAGAAAATGATAGAAGGCTGGATATAGTTTGACAGCTTATGGAAGCAGAGGAACTGATAAGGAACACATATTATGATATGTATAAGGCTATGATTGAAAAGGATGCTATATGCCTGCGGAGGATTTTGTCGGAGGATTTCTTTTTGCTTCATATGACGGGAATGCGTCAGTAAAAGGCACAGAGTATTACGGCAATACAGGACGGCACATTAAATTACTATTCTGCAGAGCATAAAAATGTTACCATACGGATTTTTGAAAAAGAACCGCTGAGATAGTACGAATGGTGGAAACGGTAAAGCATGGAGAAGGATTATGAAGTATATCAATTCTGGAAATTCTGACTTAAGAGTATCCTGCATCTGTATGGGATGCATGGGATTTGGGGATGCCGCAATCGGGCAGCACAGCTGTATCTGGAAGCTTTGGCAGATGCGGTAAAAGAGGGAAAAGTGCGGCAGGCAGACTTTCCGGACGTCTGGGGGGAAACATCAAAGCGTCTTATGGAGGACAGCTATGCAAAATTCAAATATGATGCCATGGCTGACGAGGACGGAAAAATCATAATAAGAATTGCCGAGCATGCAGATAAGCACCAGGTTTCCATGACAGAGATTTCGCTTGCATGGCTTCTGACGAAAGCAGAATCACCGGTGGTGGGTGCAACGAAGCTGTCCCATATGGAAGGAGCGGCAAAGGCGGCGGAGCTTATGCTTGCACCAGAGGAAATGCACGGTGCTTTACCGGACAGATGGTTTTCTCATCTGGCGGTTGAGGTGCCGGGGGAAAATGGCAGTAATGAGTGGTCAGAGCCGGTGGATGATGAAATGTATGGTAAATCGGTGTCGAGGAGGTTTTATAATGAAGGTATTACTGGTCAACGGAAGTCCTCATGCAGAGGGAAATACCTATGTGGCATTAAACGAGATGATTAAGGTGTTTGAGCAGGAGGGTGTTGAAATAACATTACTCCAAATTGGAAACAAGGATATTCGCGGCTGTATCGCCTGCCGGTCCTGTGCAAAGACGGGCAAGTGCGTATTTGATGACGCAGTAAATGAAGCTGCAAAACTCTTTGAGGAAGCTGATGGTCTGGTGATTGGAAGCCCGGTATATTATGCTTCTGCCAATCCGACATTGGTAGCATTCCTTGACAGACTTTTTTTCAGTACACATTTTAATAAGACGATGAAGGTAGGGGCAGCGGTGGCGGCGGCAAGGCGCGGCGGATTGACGGCAACCTATGATGAACTGAACAAATTTTTTGGTATCTCTGGAATGCCGATAGCGTCAGGACAGTATTGGAACGGAATTCATGGACGGGAAATCGGGGAAGCCATGCAGGATGAGGAAGGCTTGCAGATAATGCGGACGCTTGCTAAGAATATGACTTTTCTCATGAAATCAATCGCGCTCGGTAAAGAACAGTACGGATTACCGGAGAAAGAGCAGGTTATTTATACGAACATGATTAGATAGGAGTAATAGTACATGAAAATTTTAGTATTGGAGAGCAGCGGAAACAGAAAAGGCTCGTCAAATATGCTTGCGGGTGAATTCATCCGCGGCGCAAAAGAGAACGGACATGAGATCAAAGAATTTGATGTAATACATAGTAAAATTGGCGATTGCCTTGGTTGTGGTGCCTGTGGTATGAACGGTGCTTGTGTACAAAAGGATGATTATGAGCTGAAGCTGAAAGGGCTGATTAAAGAGACGGATATGCTGGTGTTTGTTATGCCGGTATATTATTACAACTGGCCGTCCCAGCTCAAGAAGGTAGTTGACCGATTTTACAGCTTTACAACGGAACTGTCCGGAATGCGTAAGAAAACGGTGCTTTTGTCCGCAGCATGGGATTCAACGGTGGAATCCTTTGAGGTGGTGGAGACATATTATAACAGGATTTGCGATTATATGCGTTTTGAAGACTGCGGCAGAGTAATCGGAGTGGGATGCGGTACACCGTCGATGACAAAAAGTACGGACTTTCCGGAACAGGCATATCAGCTCGGAAAGAGCATTTAGCAGGGAGGTTTTCTATGGAATATCGAATCAATAAACGGACCGGCGACAGAATCAGCGTCATCGGTTTTGGAACTTCTTATATTGCAGAGGCGAAGGAAAAGGAAGCAGTTGCAGCCATTCGCAGAGCCTATGAGGGCGGCGTAAATTATTATGATCTGGCTACCGCGGATGCAAAGACATTTCCATATTTTGTAAAGGCGCTTGAGGGAATCAGGGAAAATGTTATGCTGCAGGTGCATTTCGGCGCCAATTATGAGACCGGAGAATATGGATGGACTACGGATGCAGAGATCATCAAAAGACAGATTGACTGGCAATTAAAGAATTTGAAAACAGACTACATAGATTACGGCTTCATACATTGCCTGGATGAAATCTCTGATTGGGAGCAATATCAGAGAAATGGAGCTTATGCATATCTTTTGAAGATGAAAGAGGAAGGCGTGGTAAGGCATATCGGACTGTCTTCCCATACTCCGGCAACGATTCACAGGGTTCTGGATGAAGCTCCGGTGGATATGCTGATGTTTTCCGTGAATCCGGGCTATGATTATCAGAAAGGCGATTATGCAAAGGGCTCCGTGGACGAGCGGACTTCTATTTATCAGAGATGTGAGAAAGAAGGCATTGGTATTTCTGTAATGAAGCCGTTTTCCGGCGGCCAGATGCTGGATGCAAAAATATCCCCATTCGGGCAGGCTCTTACCGTTTATCAGTGCCTGCAATATGCCCTGGATAAGCCGGGAGTGCTGACGGTGTTGCCGGGGATGAGCAGCGTGGAGCAGGCGGAGATGCTGCTGCGCTTTTTTGAGGTTCCGGAGGAAGAACGGGATTATTCCATCATTGGTTCCTTCAAACCAGCGCAGGCGGTGGGAAAATGCGTGTATTGTAATCACTGTAAGCCTTGCCCGAAGGGGATTGATATCGGCACGGTAAACAAGTATTATGACTTGGCTCGGAACGGAGATACCATGGCGAAGCAGCATTATAAGGGGCTTGATGTTCATGCAGACGCCTGTGTGCAATGCGGGCATTGTAACAGCCGCTGTCCGTTTGAAGTGGATCAGAAGAAGCGGATGAAAGAAATCGCAGCGTATTTTGGTTAGAACAAGAGACGCGAAGCCAATCGTAGAAATGGTGGCTGCACTGACAGGCGCAGACTTTTTCGAGATTGTACCGGTAGAAGTCTATTCATCGGACGACATCAGCTACAATGATAATGACAGCCGTGCAAATAAGGAGCAGAATGACAACTCCGTGCGTTCGGAAATTGCAGATCAGGTCCTGAACATGGATCAGTATGATGTGGCAATTCTTGCTCATCCCAAAATGGAGCAAGGTTTTTATTGTGCATTGTGTGCATAGCGTTTGAAAATAGAGGAAAATAGGCACTATATGCACAAACAGAAGGTAAAGTGTGTATGGTGTTGAGATAGACAAACAGGTAGAAGAGAGTATGTACAGCATGAAAAAGGGAGTATGTTTGCTGATTTTGGATGGAACCTTGACAGCAGGTCTGTTAGCAGGATGAGATATTGGTTGAGTAGGATGAGATTCCGCTCCGGTGTCACAGACAAAAATGTAGCAACTTGAGTGGAAAATTTTGAGCCTATAAAATAAATTTAATATATGACTCAAAAAGCAGAGAGGAAAAAACTTTCTGTTTTTTATTTGGAAGGATATGACATGAATGTGTCTTTAAAGATCAATAAGGATGTCTACTTGGAGGCGAAATTTGATGAGAAGTCCTTAATCAACGTAATCACTAAGAGTATTCTGAATCCATTGGATATGATTATTGGAGAATCCTCTGAAGACAAATAGTAGTTCCAAAAGGTGCAGCAGAGCTTCAAAACTTAGATGTGCTATGGTATAATTAGGTAATTGCGAAACAAGTTCGCAATCGTGATTCTTGACAAGGAAGAAATCCTGCGAAGCATGATTTTAAGGATGAAGGAAAAAACAGTTGATTTTGGCGCACTTTAATAAGCTGTAAAAGCTGTATTAAGTGGTAAGTCCTATCAAAAATCGCACTAAGCGATTAAGGGTTTTAAACTACGAATATATTCGTGATGGTGGATTTTATCTGTAAGAATTACGGTTATCAGCTGTGTAATACCTGCCAGAATTAAGTCCGCATGCAATGTTTTTTCATTTTGTGTGCGTCGTCCGGCGAGACAGAGATTTTCTTTGATGTGGTTAATATCTCTTTCAACAACGGTGCGGATTTTGTAGGTGTCAACCCAGTCTTTAGTTCCACGGAGGATGCCTGGATAGGCCCGGAGATTCTTTTCGGGATAAATATACACCATTCTGCCGGAAACGGAAGATGTGCATGGGTTCTCACAATGACAGATGCGGCGATATTTTCCGTCTTCACATTTATCCCATGTAGTCATGGGGCAGATGAATTTTTGACGGGCAATGCCGTTCTTTAAAAAAGCAGTATTATTGCCTTCTTTCTTCAATAAAAGGGAAGTATCGTTAGGACAGCAGGGAATGCCATCTTCATTGATAAAGGAGTCAACATCAGCCAATGAAGAACGCTTATTGAGTGGTATGTAGGCACATGAAAAATGGTTATTTACGCCAAAAGTATCTCCAGTCAGAAGGTCTCTGTACAATGGGAGAGAGTCAAAAGCGGTAACTCCAAGAAAGACCTTTGGACGAATTAAGGGATGCTTATGGAAGAAATCTTTTAAGGTAGGGATGAGGAGCTTGGAATCATGGGCGCATTTGTCCTCATCTGGAGAATCTGATTTTTTGTCAACAACGATATCAGGATGAGCCGCCATGAAGTCTTTGTTATAAAAGGAAATATGGCGAATAATGCCTAATCCGTTAGTGACAATGCCAAACTTTAAGACATAACAAAAATGTCCATTGATATAAAGTTGTTTGATTTCAGGGTTAGCAGATGCATGAGAAGGCATTGTGCCATAAGCAGCCTTATAAGGGTCATAGCTTTTATCGAAGCCCATAGACTTTGCATAAGCTTTTAACTGTCGGATGATTCGGTTTGCGTATTTGGGATTGTTTTCAGTAACAAAGGCTTCGATACCGGAGGAATCAAAGATAGCCATATCAGCTTTGGCGGAATCAATAGCCTGGCAGATAGGTTCGGTAACATCAACGAGATTATCGAACACAGCCAGTAAGTCATCAAGAAAATCTTGTTTAAATCTAGTGATTTTGGAAGCATCAGGGACTTTGGTAAAACCGCAGAAGTCTCTTAATGGTTTGGAATAATGAAGAAACGTAAGTAAGAGTTGGTCTGTGGGAATGGAAAAAATACGCTGAATAATTAAAGCCCCTAACAAGGCTTGTAAAGGGTATTTACGGGTTCTGCCCGTTGATGCATAGAAATGATTTCTAAAAGAAATCGGAATAATTTCATCAATGTCGATATGAGATTCTAATAGAGAAAGAAATACAGGCTTGTCATTTTCAAATTTATCTTGGCAATCTTGAAAAATATCTGTCACAGAAAGCTGTTTGTATGGTATCATAGATATCAGAATAACTCCTTTCTTGGGTGATGGTTTATAGTTTTTAGACAACTCTATTATACCATATCCGGTGAGGTGTTATTTGATTTTAGCAGCAAAAAAATGCCGTATTTATGCGGCTTGTGGCGTTTCGCAAACGCCTAATGGTATAATGTTTACGAGGAGATTATACTTGGTCATTATCAGTAAAAAGAATAGATCAAACATGGATAATCATGATATAGGATTATTGCGTGAAAGATGAGGGGACTAAGATGCAAATAAATTGGGAAAGCTTTGCTGCATATAATCATGATGCACGTGGAATTCGGTTTAAGTTTGAAGACTTGTGCCGACAGTTATTCGCTAATGGGAATCTTTTTGGAAATAAGCAATTCAGGTATCTCCATGCCAATCCGAATAATCATGGATTGGAAACAGAACCCGTTTATGATGAAACGAACAAGCGTTGGATTGGTTTTCAAGCAAAATTTTTTGACCAGGATGTGCGTTATGAACAGATAAAACATACTGCAGAAAAGACAGTCGAATACTATACAGGTAAGGAAGGAATTGTTGACCTCGTATTCCTTTTCTGTAATAAACCTATTACATCTACAGCCGATGGATATACAAATGCAGTAGAAATATTAAAAAAGGCAAATATAAGAGTACAATTGATTACAGATACGGCAATCCTTGATCTCATAAGGAACAAGTATTATTATCTTGGCTTATATTATTTTGGGAGTCATTCAATTCAGCAGGAATGGTTTGTTACCCACACAAACTATATGTTAAATGAACTTGGAGAACGTTATAATCGTGACTTTAATGTTGAAACGATATTTTCAGATGAACTTTCCTTATTCATTCATGACCAAAGAGCTGCAGAATATCTTAATGCAAAGAAATCAGATTTGCTTAATGAGATAAATGGGCTGTTATACCGAAGCATTAAAAAAGATTATTTGAGGAAACTGGAAGAAGTTGTCTCGACACTTCCGGATGTGGATATTGAAACACTGTATCTTTCTATTGGGTGGAATGACGTGGTACGTTTGGCTGTTGCAAGCTTTCTGAGTAATTTTGAAGAAGAACTCAGCAAGCTTGAGACAGAGAGGGACAAACAGTATAGGCTTTCTTGTGACAGAAAAGGGAGCGGAAAGAGCGAGAAGAGGCCCTAAAAGAATATCATAATCTGGGGAGTCGGATTCATGATATAGATACATTGATAAGGCTTCCGGACAGGATAGCAATTTCTGAAAGAGAAAGGCAACTGTTATATGGAGATATATTAACTATTTACGGCAAAGCTGGAATTGGTAAGTCACAGCTGTTGGCCTCAAAAACGCGAAATCTTTTTGATGAAGAGCGAATAGGGCTGCTATTAGTGGCAGGAATCTATTTTACTGATGATCCAATCCATGAGCAGATTATGAAAAATTTAAGGCTTGACTACAGTTTTGAGGATTTGATTGATATTTTGGAGACTATTGGTGAAAGAGATAATTGTATCGTGCCAGTTTTTATAGATGCTCTTAATGAGACGTGGAATAGAAAACTGTGGAAATCGGGTTTGCCTTCTATTATAGATAAGATTAAAGCGTCCCCGATGGTTAAAATGATTTTATCCTATCGGCCGGAATATCAAAAGCTGATTTTGCCGGATATCTTTCTGACAAGTCGGGAAGATGTGGTAACTATGCTACATAGAGGATTTGAGGATAATAGTATTTCGGCAGTAAGAGAGTTTCTCAATCATTATAATATTCCATTTACTCCGCTGGAATATTTTGGATATGAAATGTCGAATCCTCTATTCCTTACTCTATACTGCAAAACATACAATGGAGAAGAGGTTAGTTTACCCGCATTGTATGATCGGGTAATTGAACATGCTAATGGCAATATTTCACGGACTCTCAGAGCGGAATTGAGACAAAAGGGGTATACAGAGGATAATGATCTTCTAAGTTCTTTAATTATGGAAATTGCGGAATGGCTGGGATCACATGATGAAAGATCCATTTCTCAAAAAGATTTGGTTCGACTGAATTTTTGGGCAGAATATGGACTAAATGCAGTACCATTTGTACGTAATCTTATAAAAGAACATGTTTTTTATGAGTCTGTTTTTGATGGAGTGGAAAAACTGTATTTTGCTTTTGATCAGATGAATGATTATTACTGTGCAAAAGCAATAATGGAGAAATATCGAACAAAAGAGGAAACTTGTAAATATCTGTGCGAGAAGATTTTAGGAATACAGAATGGGAAACTGAGTAATCCTTGGAATCTGGATCTGTTTATAAATACATGTGCATTATATACAGAAAAATATGGTGAAGAGTGCATTGATATAATTGATAATCTGGAAAATGCCGATGAAAAATGGCAGGTTTTCTCAAGGTATATCGATTCTTTTCAATGGCGAGATATCCGGTATATTTCATCTGACCATTTGGAAGACTTGTTGAAAAAGTATCCTTGTGGTCCAAAAGACTTGTGGCCAATGCTGATTGGAAATAGCGTGAAGGTTTCACATCCATTTAATGCAGAGTTTCTTCACCGCTTTCTCTTAAGATATAAGCTAAATAAAAGAGATTATCTCTGGACAATTTATATAAATGAATTGGCAAAGGATGATGATAACAGAATCGTACAGCTTATTCAGATGTATGACAGGGGAGAAAAGCTTGAAGTAACAAATGAAAAGCAGATAGAGCTGCTTTTGACTCTATTTGGATGGGTTCTGTCTTCGTCCAATCGATGGTTGAGAGATTATGCATCAAAAGCAATGATAGAGATTTTAAAGGAGCATTTTCAGCTAGGTCAGATTATTCTTGAGAAATTTAAAGACGTAAATGACCCTTATATTATTCAACGCCTATATGGAATCGTATTTGGTGTCTGCTGTAAGCGTTTGTATGGAGAGGACCTTCAGACATTAGCAGAGTATGTTTATCATACAGTGTTTGAACAGGAAAAAGTATATCCAGATATCCTGCTTAGAGACTATGCGCGGCTGATTATTGAGCGATTCCTCTATGAGAATCCGGAATATACTGGTATGATAGAGCAAAAGAAAATTATACCTCCGTATAATTCCGATCCTATTCCAGAGATAGAAGATCAACATTATTTGGAGAAAAAGTATGATGGAGCAATGTTTTGGCTGATACATTCCATGCGCTTTGAAGGCATGGGAATGTATGGGGATTTTGGCCGTTACGTTTTCCAGAGTGCTCTTCATAATTTTGATGTGGATGACAAGAAGATATTTAATTATGCTGTCTACTATATTCAGACAGAACTTGGTTTCTCCGAAGAATACTTCGGAGAGCATGATCGGCATTGTGGCAGCTATGATAGACATCAGACTATAAAGACTGAAAGAATTGGTAAAAAGTATCAATGGATTACGATGTTCAACCTGTTAGCCCGTATTTCTGATCAATGCAAAATGATTGATCGTTGGAACTATCCGGAGAAAGAAGATGTTCAATTTGAAGGAGCATGGGAGCCTTACGTTAGAGACTTTGATCCGACTCTGAATCAAAACTTCATGGTTTGTGAAGCGGCACCCAGATTTGATGTACTGAATGAGTTTTTTGCTAAGGGGAAAGAAGAAAACAAAATTGCTGATATTTCTACAGCGGATGCACAAAAGGTTTGGCTTGAAACAAAAGGTATCTTTTTCAATGAATTGAAGGAAACATTGATTTTGACCGATCAGCATGGAATAGAGTGGGTATGCTTGACAAAATACTGTGACACGGGACGTAAAGAACTGGATACGGAAAACCTGCTGGTGTGGAGTTGGTTATATGCTTATTTTGTCAGTCCGGAGCAGTCAGACGAACTTGCCCGATGTGCTGAAAATGGACAATCTGTTATTACACATGATACGGCATCTCACCATGAAACGTATTCGGTCTTTAACAGAGAATATCCTTGGTCCCCAAGCTGTCGGGATTTGAATGCATATGCCTGGGTGGATGTGCAGATTAAAACCGGCGAATTTGAAACAGTTACGGAGATAGTACAAGTTCCGGATTTTTCCCCGATAGAAGCCTTATTGCGCCAATATGGTGGTTTGATTGAAGATGAGGCGTGGGAGGCGGAAGAGATTGAGGATGATGAGGACGAAGAAGATGATTTTGAAGTTCCAGAGATTCAGTTCAAGAAAGAAACCAGAAAACGAGAGATTGAGAAAGAAATTGGTAAGATTCTTCATGCTACAACAAATTTATTGTGGGAAGAAGAATATGATGCAACAAAAGAGACTGCAATTTCACGAAGCATGCCGTGTGCCGAGCTCATAGAAGTGATGAATTTGAGACAGCAACAGGCAGATGGGTTTTATTATGATTCCAATGGGAGACTGGCTGCTTTTGATACGGATTTGACTCAAAAAATTAACAGTGTTGTTATTCGGAAAGATATCCTGGATACTTTTCTCGATAAGACGGGGATGAAGCTTGTTTGGCTGATAGATGCTGAAAAAGAAATTCATGCTGGAGATTACTCCATTACAAAGTGGAGTGATTGGGAAGCTGTATTTATTTATGAGGGAGACGACATAACAGGGGAAATTCGCAGGCTTCAAGGCTAGGAAAGTCATAGGAGTGAAAAATAGGAGCAAAGTGTTAAGATTTTGAATTAAGATAGGAGAAAAGGCATGGTAGAGAAATACAGAATGGAAAAAATTTGGGTATAATGAGTATTTATAATGGATTCGTGATTTTGTAAATGATTGAGGTGACGAGATAGAAAAGAGATCCATTGATTTGTGACAACAGCGTTGACACAAATTTGAAAGGCGGTAAATTTTGATGAAAAATGAAATTTCAACAGCAGGAAACTTGATTCAGATCATTAGCCAATCAAGGCAGAATGCTTTGATAAAGGTGAATGAAGAACTAATCCAGATGTATTGGAAAGTGGGAGAATATCTAAGCACAGAATCCACAAAAGCATTATTTGGAGATGCCTATATAGATACAGTCGCAGAAGAGATTCAAAATGCCTTCCCTGGGATTAAGGGCTTTAACAGACGTGGTCTGTATCGTATGAAAAAATTTTATGAAACTTATGTGGATGATGAATTTGTGACAACACTGTTGTCACAAATAAGCTGGTCCAACCATTTGGCTATCATTTCAAAAGCGAAAACGCCCGAAGAACGTCATTTTTATCTGGTTCTTTGTGTAAAAGAAAATTATTCGGCACGGGAATTATCTCGTCAGATTGATAGTGGATATTATGAACGGTATATGTTATCCAAGGAAAAAGTTCTGCCTGAACCAATAAAGGGATTGAAAGAAAATCCATTCTTGGATTCTTATGTGATAGAATTTCTGAATTTACCATCCAACTTCAAGGAATCGGATTTGAGAAAAGGTCTGATTAAAAATATGAAAGATTTTATTCTGGAGGTTGGTAAGGATTTTACATTTATTGATGAAGAATTCAGAGTTCAGGTCGGCGGTGAAGACTATAAGATTGACCTGCTTTTCTTTCATCGGGGATTGCAGTGTCTTGTGGCATTTGAGCTAAAGATTGGAAAATTCAAGCCGGAATATATATCAAAAATGGATTTTTATCTGGAAGCGCTTGACCGCCAGAAGAAAAAAGCAAGCGAAAATCCGAGCGTTGGGATGATATTGTGTGCGTCTAAAGATGATGAGGTTGTTGAGTATGCTATGAGCAGAACATTATCACCTATGATGGTTGCGGAGTATCAGCTCCAATTGCCGGATAAGAAGGTGCTGCAGAATAAATTGCAGGAATTGATCAATATGCCTTTATTGGAGGAGGATGAGTAAGTATCAGCTATTAAGTAGCGGTGCGCATAGATTTCTTTAAATGTTATAACTAAACTCCCATGCCTCGCACACTGGGCACCACCATAAATGAAACTGTGCGGTCGGCAGGATATTGATTATTTTGCCGTTGGAATCTATACTGATTTCAACGGCAAAGATCGTTTTCAATTTGGGCCTGTAGCCCGATAACTAAACTGATTTCAGGTACTCTCATTTGCACCACCACCTGTCCAGCCGCTTGCGGCAAAAGGTACGTGAGTTTGGTGCGACAACCAGGGAGCTTCTGGAAATGGCTGACTGGCTCAAGGAAGGCGGCTGTGAAAGGGTCGCCATGGAGAGCACTTCATCCTACTGAAAGCCCCTGTACAACATCCTTGAGTCCTGTGAACTCGACGCCATGGTGGTAAATGCCCGCCACATGAAGGCTGTACCCGGCCGGAAAACGGATGTTAAGGATGCGGAATGGATTGCCGATCTTTTACAGCACGGACTGCTGCAGCCCAGCTATATCCCTGACAAAGACCAGCGCGAGCTGCGTGGACTTGAACGTTACCGCAAGAGCCTTGTCGGGGAACGCACCAGGGAGCTGAACCGCCTCCAGAAGATGCTGGAAGGCGCCAACATCAAGCTTTCCGGCACGGCTTCGGATATCAACGGCAAAAGCGCGCGCAGCATTCTGGAATACCTTCTCGCCGGCAATGCCATCGACGAGGCCAAGTACGATGAGATGTGTGACCAAAAAATCACCATAACCTTAAGGTCACCAAAGAGCAGATTATTGATAATCTGAACGGGGTGATGCCCCCAGCAGTGCAGGATGATGAGGGAGCTTCTGAACCATCTGGATGAACTGAATATCCATATCAAGAATCTTGATGATGAGATAGACAATTTCATGAAGCCGGAGGAAAAGAAGGCATCCGCAGCAATTCAGGAAGTCACCGGCATCGGGAACACCAGTGCGCAGGCTATCATTTCATCGGGACAGACATGGGCAGGTTTCCACCAGACAGACATATCTGTTCATGGGCGAGATTATGCCCCGATGATAATGAGAGCGCAAAAAAGCGGAAATCCGGCAAAACCCGGAAAGGGAATGCCATCTTACGCACGACACTGATCACTTGCGCGCATGCAGCCGTAAAAAACAAGAAATCATAGAAAATAATAAAAAGGAATACATACAGTTTTTAAGTGAATACCTGCAGAAAGATTCTACCAATCCAGGCTTGGCTTCGAATGAAACACCTTTAGTGTGTCACAAATGGATGCAGGAGAAACTTTTGTCGTATGGTATATTTGACAAAGTGGATTTTTGGGAATCAGGAAATGATTTTTCCAATGTTGTGGCTGTTGTAGAGGGAGAGGGAGAACCTCTGTTGTTTGCCGGGCATTCCGATACGGTTCCTGTGACAGAGACACAGAAGCGGGAATGGCGTGAGGATGCGGGGCCATGGTCCGGGGCGGTCAGAGACGGAAAGATTTACGGTCGTGGAGCATCTGATATGAAAGCAGGCTGTGCGGCTCCACTTATGGCAATGCATGTGTTAAAAGAACTGGGAATCCATCCAAAGCGTCCATTGTATTTTAGCTATGTGATGTCAGAGGAAAATGGCGGCCGTGAGTATGGGGTGGACAGCATTCTTGCGAGGGGGTATTGTGCAAAGGAATGCGTGGTTATGGAACCTTCAAACAATCTTGCCATTGTTCCGGCGATTCAGGGAGAGTTCTATTTTACCATTACAGTTTATGGGCTGAGTTATCACATTGCGTCCCGCCATCATACGCTCTATCCCAAAGGCTATACGGTGAAGGATGTGCCGGAGAAAAATGCCATTGAACTGGCGGTGGAAATTATCCAGGAACTTCAGAAAACAGAGAAGCAGCTGGGGCAGTATATTACGCATCCATTGACAGAGGATGGATCCACAACAATCAATTTTTCAGGGATTGAAAGTAAAGGGATTTTTTCGGCGGGGGCGGAAGAGTGTGTGATTCGGGGAAGCATGCTGTACAATCCGAGTATTTCTCAGGCTGAAGCGTTTCAATATTTCGAAAATGCCGTAAATCGTGTGGTGGAGCGGGATTTTTGGCTGCAGGAACATCCCCCTGTTATACAGATTCCATACATGCTTTCTACAAAGCCTCCGGTCAATGTGGACATCGATCATCCGCTTTGTCATCAATTGGCAGAGGCCGCCGAGGCATTCGGAAAGGAACCTGTGTATGAATCTTGCCTGAGCACATCGGATGCAAACTATCTTCAGGATCATGGGATTGCAACCATTACTATGGGACCAGGAGCAAACGAGTACGGAGTGCATGGTGTCAGTGAATATGTTCCGGTGGAGGTATATCTGGACGCCATTGCAAGATACGCATATTTTCTAAGCAAGCAATAAAAAGCAGTTTTGAAATGATATTGTGAGGAGGGCTGCGATGCGTCAACGGACAGGTTGCGGCCCTCTTATACGCAGATGTTGTCCGGAGTGGGATCAATCGAGAGAATGTCAGAAAAGGAGGGATGACAATGGGGAAGCCAATCGTAGTATTTGGCAGTTTTGTGGTCGATTTGACCGGACGTACAGAAGGACTTCCGCTTCCGGGACAGACAATCCTGGGGAAAAGCTTTCGGATGGGAGCCGGTGGAAAAGGGTCAAACCAGGCTGTGGCGGCGTATCAAGCCGGAGCGAACGTGACGTTGGTAACGAAACTGGGAACAGATATGCTGGCGCACATTGCAGTGGATTTCTACGAAAAAGAAGGAATGGATACAAGGTATATTTTGCGGGATAAGGAGCAGGGTACAGGTGTCGCATTGATAATTGTGGACGAAGGTTCTGCGCAGAATGAGATTGTTGTAATACCGGGAGCATGTAATCATATTACTATGCAGGATGTTGAGAAATGCAGAACATTGATTGAGAATGCGTCTATTCTTCTCCTTCAACATGAGATTAATTTCGATGCGCAGAGAGCTGTTTTGGAGATTGCGTATCAGGCTGGAGTCCGCATCGTTTTAAATCCGGCTCCGGCAGTTCCCATACCGGATGATGTCTTTGGGAAAATTGATACAATAACGCCCAATGAGACGGAGGCACAGGTGCTGACTGGAATAGAAGTGACGTCACTGGAAAGTGCTCAGGAAGCTGCAAACGTCTTTGTGGAAAAGGGTGTGAAAAATGTGGTCATTACCATGGGAAGCCTTGGAGCTTTTGCTACAGATGGACGAAATTGTGAGCTTCTGCCGCGGTTAAATGTGGATTGTATAGATACGACAGGAGCAGGAGATGCGTTCAATGGAGGTTTTGTTACTGCGCTTTCTGAGGGGAAAACACTGTTTGAAGCACTTCGCTTTGGAAATGCGACAGGCGCATTATCTGTAACCAAACATGGGACTGCGCCATCTATGCCGAAGCGTGAAGAAATCGCTGCGATGATCAGGGAAAATTATGGGAGGGATATATGACGAATCAGGAAATATTGGCGAAAGTGGATCATACATTGCTGGCACAGACGGCAACCTGGGATGAAATCCGTGCACTCTGTGATGATGCCATACATTTTCAAACAGCATCTGTTTGTATTCCGCCTTGTTATGTTAAAGATGCAAAAGAATATGTGGGAGACGCCATGAAAGTTTGTACGGTTATCGGGTTCCCGAATGGAAATCATACAACAGAGATGAAAATCATGGAGGCGCAGAACGCAGTTCGGGATGGAGCCGATGAATTGGATATGGTCATCAATATCGGTGCGTTGAAAGAGAAAAAATATGATTATGTGGAGAATGAAATACGGGAACTGAAAAAAGCAGCCGGAAGCTGTGTTTTAAAAGTGATCATTGAAACCTGTCTTCTTAATGAGGATGAAAAGATAAAGATGTGTGAGCTGGTGACAAATACCAGGGCGGATTTTATAAAAACCTCTACCGGATTTTCCACGGCAGGTGCAACACCGGAAGATGTCCGTCTGTTTGCAGAGCATGTGGGAAAAGATGTTCAGATAAAAGCGGCAGGTGGAATCAACTCTTTTGAGGATGCAAGAACATTCATCAAGCTGGGGGGCCTCAAGACTTGGCACGAGCCGTTTGGTGAAGATTGCAAAACAGGAGAAGGATAGCTAAAAAGTTGTATGGGAGGATAATTATGGCAAAAAAAGTATTATTCGTGGGTGAGTCGTGGACAGCGACTCTGACCGAGACAAAAGGATTCAACAGTTTTTCTGCATCCAAATACGAGACCGGGCTTGGGTGGATTGACAAAGCGATTGAGAAGGCGGGCTATGAGTTCGTTTTTATGCCCAGCCATGTGGCAAATGACCATTTTCCGTTTACTTTGGAGGAATTGAACGAGTATTCCTGTGTGGTTTTGTCGGATGTGGGTGCGGATACGCTGCTGATACCGACGGCAACGTTCTATGCAGGAAAACGGTTTCCCAATCGTTGCCAGTTTTTGAAGGAATATGTGCTTCAGGGCGGCGGACTTCTCATGATTGGCGGTTATATGACCTTCAACGGCATAGGCGGACAGGGAAAATGGTGGGCAACTCCGGTACAGGATGTTCTTCCGGTTCAATTGCTTCCTTATGATGACAGAATGGAGCACTGTGAAGGCGTGACACCGGAAGTGGTAAATGCAGGACATCCGATCTTGAACGGGATTGAAGGCGAGTGGCCATATCTTCTTGGTTACAATAAGAGTATGCTCAAGCCGGAAGCAGAGCTTGTTGCCACAATAAACGGCGATCCTTTTATTGCGGCCGGAAGCTATGGCGCTGGGAAATCTGCTGTATTTTCCAGCGACTGTTCTCCCCATTGGGCCCCGTTGGAATTTTGTCGGTGGAAAAACTACGACGTACTGTTTAAGAACATCATTGACTATATTGCGAAATAGAAAGGGTTTCATTCGAAGGGGCTGTAAAAAAAGTCCCTTAAAAAAAATCGCCCAGACCGTGGGAAGGGGTTTTTGCGCCCAAAAATAAACAGTCCAAAGGAAAAACAAGCATATCCCACAGAAAACCGCGTCCTGAAAGGCGCGAAATTCTGCGGGATATGCCTGTTTTGTAGTAGGGGCCTTAAAAATCGGAATTAACCGACAGCCCCTTTTCTTACGAATAGGAATGGCTTAAATAAGTAATAAGCATTAAAATAGTGATTCCGGTATTATCTTTGATTGTGCTTTCAAAGATTTTCACAACTTTTTTGATTCCGTATTGACATGGGAGCAGGTAATCAGTGTGATTTTCTTTATAAGCTATTCATAAAACACTTCAAGCATCTCCAGTTTTTCAGCAGATATGATTACCAGTTTCAGCTCGTATTCTCCAGCTTCTGCGCAGATCGTTCCGCTAATCTGCTTTCCCTCTTTTATCTGCACAATTCCAGCCTCCTTGTCATTTAGTAAAACGCGGATTTTGCCACTGCCATCTGCTTTCACATGAAGCCTGGTAATCGGATTCCTGCTTTTGATGTATCGGAATATGATTTCATCCCCGGCGGAAATATTCATTAGTTTTTCCGGATAATCTGCCTTTGTCTGATCATTAGTGTTCAAACCGATATAGGTTGTCCCCTTTAAGCCGCAGGCCTGATATCCCATAATGGCTTCTTCCGGTACAAAGGGGGCTCCGATACCCTGTGATGTCATTTTTACCTCTGGGATGGTGCCATCCGGAAGAATGGTAATGGGTTCGATACACAGTCTGCGATGCTGCTGCATGCCCCTGCTGCAGCGATGATAGAACACGTACCACTTGTCCTTTACGCACTCAATGGATCCATGATTGTTCCAGTTCTCCGGGTCACATCCATCATTATCGATAATAATTCCCCGATATGTAAATGGTCCAAGAGGTGATTTTCCTGTGGAATAACCCAGGGCTGTGGGTTTTCCTCTTTCCATATCTGCATAAATATAGTAGTAGGTATCACCGATTTTTCTCATGGAGGAACCTTCGTGGAAAAAATGTTCTTCTTCTGTTACAAGGTTGTTTTTGATCTGCACCGGGTCAAAGGAGACCATGTCTTCATTGAGTTTTACTCCATGAGAAAAAAGCTGTCCCCAGTAAAAATATGCCTGGCCATCATCGTCCATAAATACTGCAGGGTCAATGCCGCCGCAGGGCAGTTGAACCGGATTTTCAAAAGGTCCTTCCGGTCTGCTGGAAACTGCTACTCCCTCGCTGTCATCCGGCATACAGAAGTACAGGTAGTATTTCCCTTTTCTGTAGATACAGTCCGGTGCAAAAAGAAGAGGTGGTCGCTCACCTTCTTCTTCTTTTTCAAATTTTTCTTTCATATCCTTTTCATCTGCCGGCATATTGGCGAGCATTTTCTGAATAAACGGGGTAGGATGGCTCCAGTCAATTCCCGGGTATCTGGGTGCATTTGGGTTGTTGAACCAGGGAATCTGCTTTCCATGAAGCGACTCATCATGGATGGTCCAGTGCGTCATATCCGGGGTGGAAACCACCTGGTATTTTTCGCTGCAATATACATCTTCACGGTCATCATAACTTCCGTATATGTAAAGCTTTCCATCCGGCATCACATGCCCTTCGCTGTCTGGAATGTGGTATTTCAGTGGAAGTATGGGGTTGCGTTTATTTGAGAAATTTTCCATGATTGCCTCCATTTTGCTGTACTATATCCAGATATCAATTTTTTTGCCGCGTTCTTCCAGACCGGAGGTATCCAGATGTTTCTTGATTCCTTCTGCGCACTCTGTTTCCACGAGGATACCTTCTTCCGACTCCTTCACATGCACACGGATCATGCCGGCGGCGGAATCGTACTGGCAGGTAAATTCATGAATGCTTTCCGGAAGCCATGGGCGAATCAGAACTTCTGTAAATCCGGGCTTTTGTGGGATTATCCCGGCAATCCCATTGTAATACCACTCTATAATGTGCCCCATCATATCATGGCAATGGCTTCTGGGATTCTTTTCCCAATATTCTCCCAGGGTAGTCTCTCCATCCAGGATAAATGCATAATAGCTGGGATGATTTTCTTTCAGGATAAAACGGCTGATCACATCATTCATCCCATTTGCCCTGGCGGCCTGGATCACATACGGAAGTCCGATTTCGCCACAGATAAAAGCTCCATCTCGTTCAAATGTCCATGCAAGGGCGCGGACAACATCCTCCTTTTTATCTTCCGGCACCATTCCCCAGAACAGGGGCAGGGCCTGGCCGGACTGAGTGAGAAATATTTCATCGGGATGATCCTGGCAGCGGTAACACCAGAAGCCATGTTCCTTGTCGTAGGTAAGCAAATGTTTGTTGTAATTGTCCAGAATCTCCTGTGCGTAAGCAAGGAGTTCTGTCTGAATATCCTTCTTGCCCAGAATTTCTGCAAAATCTGCCAGGGTGACGGTATCTGCATACAGAAATGTGGTTTCTATATTTTCCCGTGCCAGTTCATTTCTGGGATTTCCCCAATCTCCGAGGCCATGGCTGATGAAGCCTTCCGGGGTCACCTTTTTCTGCAGATGCTTGAGATAACGCAATCCTGCATCAAAGTTGTCTTTTATGATCTTTTCATTTCTATAAAACAGATAATGCCATTTTGTTCCCAGGATACAGGCACTTCCCCAGGGAATAATGTCATAAAAACTTCCCATCCCCGGAACCGGCAGCACGTTTGGAATATAGCAGGGGCACTGAGAGGGCATCAGTCCTTCTCCAGGATAATAATGTCCGCCTGTCATGTCGTAAAACCAGTCATCGGCTGTATGCTGGGCATAACGCATATCCGCGAGGAACTTTTCCCACAAGAGTCGGCCATCCTTCATATAGAAGATGGCATTGGCCATCAGGTGGTTGGGTTCCTGCCAGGCAAAACGCTCAATAGTGGGGCAGTCTGTGTGAACGCCAAGCATATTTGCCTCGACGGTACGTTCGATCATGGTGTAGATCTGATTGTAACGCGGATCGTCGCAGGAGAAAGCTCCGTCTGTCTTGTGAGCGCTGGAAATGGCATCTGCGTGTATATTACGCAGTTGTATTTGATTCCTTTTGTCCTGTGATCCAAAATCTTTTCCTACAACAAAAGAACATTTTTCTACAGCTACATACCGACCGGCGAAATAGGTAAATTTCATGCGGCAGTTCTCCCAGGTGTCTTCCTGACCGATTATATAAGTAATGCAGGATTCTATTGTTCCCCAGTTTTTTGCCACCTGATCCACATCGCCGTTTTCCTGAAGCTTTTCTGCCGGGTATATTTTTATGGTATCTCCCGTCTTTCCCTTCACTTCAAAATCAAGTATTCCGGACATGTTTTGTCCAAAATCATAGATTTCCCTGCCGCCGATCCTGTGGAGCAGTTTTGCTTCATAGGTTTTCAGCACTTTGACAGGCGGAAGCTTCTGCTCTGAAAAATCTGCTTTGGGCTGTTTTTCAGCAGAAACTATCAGGGCCGGATTCCATGAGGAAGCATCAAATTCTGCCGTGCACCATCCCGGCTGCTCCAGCCGTCCGTCGATGGTCTCAGATCCATAGACATTAGTCATGATTACAGGGTGTTCCTTCACCCGAAAGCTTTCATCAGCCTGCCAGATATCTGCTGTACCGTCTGTATATTCCACTGTCAGTTCAAGCGCCAGCACAAGGTTCTTTCCATAGGGCTGATAGGGATTGGGATTGGGTGGCATAAATGACGGAAAGCTGAATGTGTAATGCTCATCGCATTTAATATACCATCCGTTTCCTATCTCGGCGCCGATGACATTTTCACCTTGTTGAACATAGTCTGCCACATCAAATGTCACATACTGAATCCATTTATGATAATCTGTCCAGGCAGGGTCCAGTTCATGATCAGAAACCTTACGTCCGTTTATATAAAACAGGAACTGTCCGAGACCACACACTTTTGCATGTGCGTTCTTTATATCTTTTGTAATACTAAGCTGCCTTCTTGCATAAAAGGGGCGCTCAGTTCCATTCGTGATCCATTTGTCGAACATTTTTTGTTTCCTCTCGATAATAATTTATGTTGCTTGGCTCAATAATTGTTTATAATCGTCTGCTTTGGAGTTGTCGGTGATCTGTTTTACTTTTATATCGATTAGACTCAAGCTATTTAGCATTTTTCATTCTCTCCGGATAGAACTGAATAAAGATAATATACAATACAGAAGCTGCCAGAGGCACCAGGAATCTTACAGAATTGATACCTGTCAGCACTGCCTGTGGCTCCTGACCGATAGCGTTGGGGATATATCCGGTCACTGCCAGTACAAAAGAAAGAATAGCGCTTGATACTGCCGTACCGCATTTGTAAGCGAAGCCGCCGATTGCGGAAATAGTTCCATTTAGCTGTTCTCCTGCAATATTATAAACATAATCTGTCATACCTACAACAGTCATAGGACGAAATGCATTGGTCATAGTTGCAAAAATACTGGCAATAAAGGTAAATATATAAATTGCCGTTATAGATTTTCCACCGATAAAGAAGCATATTGCGTAACATACAATGGCAATGGCCTGTGTATAGGTTACTGCCTTTTTCATGCTTCCCTTAACCTTACGAAGAATGATGGGCATAAAGAACATCACACCAATCATACCACTTACCGAAATCACGAGCATATAAGTTGCGATCAGTCCCGGATTCATCAGATAATACATGCAATAAAACACGGAAGAAGTCATAACAATCTGATAAAGAATACAGCCTACGCACCAGAATGCGATCATCGGATACATTTCTTTTATTTTCAGAAGAGTTGTAACTCCTTTTACAATGGGTTCCTTTTTTGTGTTATCAACAGTATAACGCTCTTTGCATTTCGCAAAAGCTCCCCAACTGGTGATCAGCATCAGAACTGAACCGATTCCCACAAGAATCATATATCCTTTGGAAGGGTTATCTCCGCCCAGGATATTTACAAAACTCGATGCAAAAGAAGTAACGATTGTTACTGCAATGGATGCAAGGAATGTGGAAAGAGAAATGACATCATTTCTTTCCATTTCGTTTTTTGACATGGTAGGCAGAATCGCATTATAAGGAATCTCCAGAGCTGTCAGCAGCATGCCATAGCAGATATAAAGCACTGCTGCATAGGCAATTTTGCCATTTGTTGTCATTTCCGGAGCGGCAAAAAGCAGTACCGACACAATTGCCCAGGGCAGGGGGATAAACAGCAGATACGGTCTGTATGTACCCCAGCGGGATTTTGTTCTGTCAGCTATATTTCCAATAATCGGGTCGTTGACTGCATCCCAGATTGCCGCACATGTCATAATCACACCTGCGGCGCCGGCAGGAACGCCGAAGGTGTCTGTTAAAAATACAAGTATATATGTTGCTACCAGAGCTGTAATAAACTGACGTCCTGTAGACTGTCCTAAGGCCCACCATGCCTTTTGTGACATGGTTAATTCGTTCTTCTGATTCATTATCTTTCCTCCTCGTATAATAAGTTTGTAGACCTCCTCCAGAGGTTGCGGATTTCAAATGCTTTATGAACCGCTTACAACATCCATCACCTCTTCCTTTAACTGTATCAGCTCTTTTGAAAAGGAACGAAAGGCTTTCTTTTGGCAGATGTCCTGGTGAAAATCATGCCTTGTAAAAAAATATAAGACAATTGGCTGCACTGGCCAATGCAGCCGTTTATACATAGACAGGACGCGTACTTCGATGCTGTCAGTATATTCTTTTTCCTGATTTCCAGGAAGTGCCTGAAATGACACCTTAGGGGGTAAATTCCGACATTTGATTCAGTCAGGCACAGAAATCTCCGGACTTTGCGAATTGTGCATATAATATCATGCATAACTCTGTCGTAATTTACACCCTCATATGACACCTCTGACACTTTATGTGATATCATATTTCTTATATACTCTTATCAGGCTATATAAACTATCCTAATATTAGTAGAAAGGAGAACTAAATGGAATTTCCAAATGATTTTATGTGGGGTGCAGCAAGCGCTGCCTATCAGATTGAGGGAGCATACAACGAAGACGGAAAAGGGCTGGGTATCTGGGATGCCTTATCCTACGGCCATGTAAAACATGGCGAAAACGGAAATGTTGCATGTGATCACTATCATCGCTACAAAGAGGATGTTGCACTGATGAAGGAGCTTGGCTTGAAGACATATCGTTTTTCTGTCAGTTGGCCAAGAGTCATGCCGGAGGAAGGCGTAGTTAACGAAACAGGGCTACAGTTTTATATCGATCTGGTGGGCGAACTGGTTCAGGCCGGCATTCAGCCCATGTGCACGCTGTTTCATTGGAACCTTCCCTTGTGGCTTCACGAAAAGGGCGGCTGGAAGTTTGACGGAATCGAGGAATTCTTTGAAGAATACACCAAAATCGTGGTAGGCGCCTTGTCTGACAAGGTCTCATATTGGATGACTTTCAATGAACCTGCATGCTTTATCGGTCTTGGGTATGCTATAGGGGCTCACGCTCCTTTTGAATCCCGCATGGACAAGCCACAGGAAATGATGAATGTTCTTGGAAAGTGTACCCGTAATATGCTTCGTTCCCATGGAAAGGCTGTAGATATCATCCGCCGATATGCCAAAACGGCTCCTCGAATCGGCATGGCGCTGAATGGCGATATGATTATTCCTTTAACCGAATCTGATGAGGAAATTATACGGGCAAAAGAGGCGACCTTCGATACAAAATTTGTCTTTAATGTTCCCTGGTTTGCGGATACTGCAATTCTTGGTACCGTACCGGAGGTGTTAAAAAATGCTATATCTTCGGAGGATATTGATGTTATTCATAAACCATTAGACTTTTTTGGCTTTAACTGTTACAACGCAAATAACTTTGATGAGGATTTTGCCAACCCAAACAAATCGATAAAGAATCTGTATCCGGGAATGCCGCGAACCATGATGGAATGGCCAATCACACCTTGTGTGCTCTACTGGCTTTCAAGGTTTTTCCATGGACGCTACCATCTGCCGATTCTGATCACCGAAAACGGTATGGCCAATCTGGATTTTGTCATGAGTGACGGCAGGGTACATGACCCGCAGCGCATCGAATTTATGAAAGCTTATCTAAAAGGATTAGAGCGGGCTATAGACGAAGGAATTCCGGTTCTCGGTTATACTTACTGGTCCTTTATGGACAATTTTGAATGGGCACACGGTTATGACAAACGTTTCGGTCTTGTTTATGTCGATTACCAGACCCAGAAACGGGTTCTAAAAGATTCTGCTTACTGGTATGCAGATGTGATACGGAAGAATTCTCTGGATACCTGAATCGCCAATGATAACATGTCAGGATGGTGCTGTTGAAAAACCTGGTACGGTATGATACGATGTCCGATAAGTAGTGGTGTTTAAGGCTAAAATCTCCCAAGCTCAAAATGAGGAAAGATCGAGAAACAATGGAGGTTAAAGATGGTTATACAAAGTCAGTTTTATGAGGAATTGGATGGAGGATTGCGGGATTTTGAAGTGATTCTGAAGAAAGTTTATCAGACATTTTCCGGCATGGATCTTGCTGTTCCCCACACTATTCACGAAATTCGTGCTCCTCTGATGCGTGCACTTTCCATTATGAGTAATCCCTTTGCAGAACACCTGACGAATAACCGGCTTGAAGAGCAATTATTTTTCCACAATGAAACAGATGTTGAAATCTATAAGCACCTGCGCTATCTGCCGGCCTACTGGCATGCCCATGATTTTATTGAAATTGCATGCGTTGTTCAGGGAAGCTGCTACAACTATATTCTGGCTCAGCGTCTGGAAATGAAAAAGGGGGATATCTGCATCATGGCTCCGGACACCCGGCATGCCATCAGTGCTTTTTCGGAAGACTGTGTGCTGCTTAATTTTCTCATCAGGACCAGTACCTTTGAGACAGCCTTTTTTGGGGTGCTCTCCAACAATGATATTCTCTCAGATTTCTTTATGCAGACGCTTTACCATTCCAACCAGCATCCTTATCTTTATTTCCGAACGGGTGATGATTGGGAACTTCTCAATTGTATTGGCTATGCGTGGCAGGAATTTCACAGAAACCGTCAGTATAAAAATCGCATGATGGTGTCGGTCATCAATGCCTTTTTTATAACCCTGCTGAGAAATCATGGTGCCAATGTAATTCTTCCGGAATCCGATTCACGAACCCGGGATGAAAACACCATTTTGATTCTGAAATATATGCAGGATCATTACCAGACAGTCTCGCTGGCTGAATTGGCTTCCTTTTTTAATTACAGTGAGCGCCAGATTCAGCGCATTATAAAGGGAAGCACCGGAATCAGCTTCAGTGAAAATATTCAGAAGCTTAAACTGAATCAGGCTGCCCGGCTTTTGCAGAATCCCAACCGCTCCGTAGCATCGGTTGCAGAGGAACTGGGATATGCGGATGTTGGAAATTTCCGGCAAATTTTTAAGAAAAAATTCGGCATGACCCCTGGGGAGTATCGTGGGCTACGGAACAACTGAGTATCCGGTAGCCATATGCGGATGCTGGAGATCCGTTTATTATGGTATATAAATTTCTGCTTTTATATTCTTTTGGCGTGCAATCATAACAATAAGGGCTATATTAACCGATAAAAATTTAATTTTTGAAAAAATAGGTTCTATATGTTTGCTGTGGCTGCATAGATTATTATTACCTGTGCAGCATGGGAAGTGCGCAGCCCCTAAGCTGGACAGGCATGGTAAAAAGGAGGACCTATATGAAAAAATTGAAACAATATTTCAAGATGATAATCACAGCAGTCATTTGTTTTGCCATGAGTTTCGTACCGGGAAAGAAGTCCGGGGCAAAGGTGGAAAAAGTTCTTGCAGAAGTAAACGGACAGGCAGTTTTGGGATGTAATAAAAAGAACAAATTTCATGTATTTCCTACAGTGGATGTATTGGGAATGATGAAAAGTGTATTAAATTTTTTCAGAATTTTCAGACGCCGCTTCTTTATAAAGAAAGTATTTTATTGGATGCAGGGGCCGGGTGACAGGAACCCGCTCTGTTACGAAAGTTCCGGATAAAAAAATCCCCAAAAGGGGATTCTCAAATATATAGGTAAAACAACTATTTGACAAAATTTACGGTAATAGAGCAAATTTCACAGTCTGTGCCCACACGCATGCCGGGCCCCCAGATGCCGGCACCGGAAGTTACAATGTTGTGCATGCTTCCTTTTTTAAGGTAACCGCATGGATTTTCCCATAATAAATGGATCAAAAGATTTCCGGGAAACATCTGTCCGTTGTGCGTGTGCCCGCACAGATCTAAATCTGCACCTGCATCAGCCGTCTCCTGCAATTCTTTAGGTTGATGATCCATAAAAATTATAGGCTTTGTTTTATCTAGGGATTTTGTAAGCTCTGCAGGTGTCTTTCGGGTAATTCCAAGCTTTTCTGACCTTTCCTCATCGTTTCTCCCGACGATGTAAAATTTGTTGTCTATGAGTATCGCTTCGTCTTTTAAAAGATGAATGCTGCAGTCTTTTAAAAATTCTTCCATATGAGGGTCGTTTTTTGCCTGTTTGCCGCCCTTAAATGTAAAACCTGCAAGAATGGGTTCATCCAGGTCGTGATTTCCCCAGCAGGCATACACGCCATATTTCGTGTGAATAGATTTCAGACGTTTCTTTATTTTCTCCGGGTATTGAATGCTGTCAAATTCATTGTCAAAGATATCTCCTGCAATACATACAAAATCAGGATTTTCGGAATTTATTTTTTTTACGATATTTTCTGCTTGTTTTTCTCCGACACTGTATCCTAAGTGGACATCTGCCATGAGTACGATTTTCAGGGATTCTATTTCCGGTACCTGTTTGTCTATTGAAACCTGGTAGGAAGTGGTTTTGATATTTCCGGCATGGAAAATCCCATAAATACTGAGACTGATAATAAGTACCGTACAAATACCGCCTGTCACGGCAAATGCTGTTGTAGAGGAGGTCCAGGATATATGTAAAACATATTTCAGGAAAAGTCTTCCTAAATCAAACGTGGCAATCATAAGAACGATATATTCAAAAGTACCCAAAAAGTAATTGCTGATCACCTTCAGAATACGATGGAGAAAAGGCAGCCTTTTGGTTAAAAATCCTGTAAGTAAAGCGCTGGCAAGTACCGTGTAGACTCCTGCGTAAATAATACGGAATGCAAGAGTTTGAAATAAATAGTGGCATGACCCCATCCAATGGAACATCCAGCGAAGGACATATAGATTAATAAGTATATAAACCGGGGTCAGGAAAAGTGCAATCATAAGAAGCCTCCCGCAATTTTTTCTCATTATACAATGAACTGTATCCCTATGTCAAAAATACTATAATAAATAACGGGAAATCTCCATATACTAGGAAAAAGTACATACAGGCATATCATATGAAAGAGAAAATCTTATTTTATCTGACAGGAGTTTGTCTTCTCCTCCTGCTCCCATACGGATTCACAATAGTAATGAACGGGATGGATACAGCTCTTTTAAGCCGTTCTCCGGATATGGAAGCGTGTCTTCCGGTTATGCTTTCTGTGCAGATATCTGACGAATATGAATTAGAAACGATAAAAAGCCAGGCTGTAATTGCCAGAACAAATTTTTACAGGAGACTTATACAAAAAGAGAGCTTATCAGAAATTCTTGGGGAAATCCGGCAAAACATGCTAGAAGGATATGAGTTCTGGAAGCTTCCGGGGGAAATTTATGAAAAAGCGGCTGAACAGACAGAGGGGCAGGTCCTTACTTTTGAGGAGGAATTAAAATTAGTTCCTTATCATGAAATCAGCAGTGGTCAAACAAGGGAGGGAACGGAAGTTTTTCATAATGAAGCATATACATATTTAAAATCCGTAGACAGCAGCAGCGACAAGAATTCTCCGGATTATATAAGCAGTACATATATATCACAGCAGCAAATGCCGAAGGTGCTTGAGGTAGAGCAAAGAGACGCCTCGGAATATGTGATGAGCCTACGGGCGGATGGAAATCTACTGGAAGGGGAAGCTTTCCGACAGGGTTTAGGTCTGGCTTCTTCGAATTTTACGATGCAGGAGATTGGCGGGGAGATTCGTTTTCTTTGTAAAGGCAAAGGCCACGGACTTGGTTTTTCTCAATATGGAGGAAATGAGCAGGCAAAGACAGGAGCTTCGTACCAGGAAATTCTGGAATTGTATTTTCCGGCTATGGAATTAGAGGATATCAACGGTATTTTTGCGAAAAAATGAATAGACGTCCATATTCTGGACACCCTATAAATACAGTAATGATTATGAGTAGAGGTGAAAGGAATATGATGAAAAACAAGACAACGAAATATGTGGTAAATGGGGTATTGCTGGCCGCTTTGGCTGCAATAGGAATTGCAGCTTTTCAGTTGGGGACTTCTCCATCCAAAGAAGAAAACGCTCCGGAAGAGGTCCGTTTGGAGAGTGCGCAGGCCGGAGATTCCACCAATGAGGAAGAGGAGCCTTTGGTGGACGCGGGAACCACCCAGGTAGAAGCAGATATGGAAGCTATGGAAGATACGGAAGCAGACATGGAAGAGACAGATCAGGAAGAAGAGGCTACAGAGGGAACGGAATCTTCTGATTCCGCAGATATGGAAACCACAGAGGAGACTGCAGAAGAAACTGTTGATACATCCGCAGGTGCCGCCGCAGCACCGGTTCTTAATTTTTCGGAAGATACTCCAATGGAATGGCCGGTAAACGGAAACATCCTCTTAGATTACAGCATGGATCAGACCACATATTTTCCAACTTTGGATCAGTATAAATTGAGCCCCGCAATCGCAGTACAGGCTGTAGAAGGAGCCCCCGTTATGGCAGCGGTTTCCGGTACAGTATTTTCTGTTGAACAGGATGCGCAGACGGGTACAACGGTTACTATGGAGCTTGGAAATGGTTATCAGGCTGTTTATGGGCAGCTTACGGATTTGACTGTAGAAGAGGGCGATACCGTACAGAAAGGAACCATTATCGGATACATTGGCGCTCCGACAAAATACTATAGTTCAGAGGGCAGTAACCTGTATTTTGCAATGAAAAAAAATGGGGAGCCGATAGATCCTATTATTTATCTGCCGTAAGTACAAATGTATTTTTAAAGTCTTATTCACAAAAAGGATAAAGAAACGTATAATAAAAGCAGGTGGGAAAAAGAAAATCCGCAATCGGTGATTCTCCTACCTGCTTTATTTTTAATAATTCTTGATGATATACTTGTTTTGGCCGATTGCTTTTTATAGAGACAGGGACGGCTGCTGCAGCGGATTGCCGGCGGCAGTCCTTTACATAAACTATAAAGGAAGGGATAAATGTGAATTATACATACATAGTAAAGTGTGCGGATGGAACCCTTTATACAGGGTGGACAAACTGCCTTAAAAAACGTCTGAAGGCACATAATGAAGGGGTAAAAGGAGCAAAATACACAAGGGCAAAGCGTCCGGTGGAGCTTGTATATTATGAAGGCTTTTCTCTTAAGGAAGAGGCCATGAGACGGGAGTATGAAATCAAGCAGCTTACCAGGAAGCAGAAGCTGGAACTGATGGAGTTTTACGAAAGGCAGAATGAAATTTGAGAAATAGAAAAGTGTCCCTGTTCATGTTTTTTTTCATGAACAGGGACATTTTTATAGGATGACGTAAACATGATGTTTATATCGGTAATGTAGAGATAAAGTAATACATTAATACAAAATGGCAGACACTTCCGAGCATGACAAAGACGTGGAAGATTTCGTGGGAACCGAAGTTTTTGTGCTTTGCATCAAAAATCGGAAGCTTTAACCCATAGATAACACCGCCAATCGTATAAATAATACCGCCTGCAAGAAGCCAGCCAAAGCCTGCCCTCGGCAGGGAACGGAAAATAGGTATAAATGCCAAAACACAGAGCCAGCCCATGCCTATATAGAGGACAGAGGATACCCATTTGGGACAGGTGATCCATAAGCCTTTGAGAAGCATTCCCAAAATGGCAATCCCCCATACGAGTGCGCAGAGGATATATCCGATTTTATTATGCAGAGCAATGAGGCATACAGGTGTATAGCTTCCGGCAATCATGATAAAAATCATCATATGATCTATTTTCCGCAATCTGCGATTGACTTTTTCTGTGGAATCTACGGAATGATAAATGGTGCTGGCTGCATACAGCAGTATCATAGTCAGAATAAAAACGCTTAGAGCCACCAGGTGAAGGGTATCTGCACTTCTTGCGGTTTTGAGCAAAAGAGGCATGGCACCTGCAATGGCAAGCAGCATAGCAATTCCATGAGTAATGGCGCTTCCGGGATCTTTTAATTTGAGTTTCATATGAGTCGCCTCCTAAAATTAAAATTGAATCTTGAAAACTGTTTGACATAGTATTAAAAACCATATGTAAAGTATATGCTAACTATATCACAAAAATGCAAAAATGCAAGCTTTTTCTTATATAAAACGAAATTTATCCGTAAGAGCCGGAAACATTTGCAGTTGTGCAGTTCGGCAACTGCTCTGCTTTTTGGAAACAGAAGAAGAGAAATGCTGTATGGCCAGGAAGCGGGAGTGAAGTGAAAACGCGCCCGATCTTTTGCGGACTGTCTAAGTCCTGAATCGGTGCTGATTCGCAGCGGTTATTTTACCGCGGAGAATTACAGAAATCCGCTGGGGCAGGGGTATGTGGTTGATATCAGTTCACGCCATTAAAAACGGATGGTTCCCATGAGAACGAGAACTGTATACAGGATGGACGGAGGAACTTTTAAAGGAAGCGTAAATAAAGTATAGTAAAATGGAAGATACATAGCTCAATGCGAAAAAGGATATATATTAGATTGTACAAAGCTTCATATTTCTTATGATTCATAAGCTGAAGTTTATAAAATATTATATTTTTTGTGCTTACAAACGCACTAAAAAGTTGATTATCCGCTAAAACACAGTATCTATCAGCATTTTCAGGGAAACAAAAACGGGCGAACCTAAATGTTGGAAATGCCACACTTCAAAAGATCTCCAGTAATACCAGCATTACGGACGGTAACGGAAATTACTCTATCGTTGGTGCAACTTATGGTGTCTTTTCTGATAAGGACTGCACAAAACAGCTAGCCACCCTTACGGCTGATGAAAACGGAAATACGGGTGATGTAGAAGTCAAGGCTGACACAGTATACATCAAAGAACAGTCTGCACCATTGGGATATAAAGTTGATATTACGGTGTATTCCTTAAAGGTTGAAGCTGGAAAAACAGCAACTTTGAAAGTATCTGATACGCCAAAGGTAACGGACACTTTGATTGAACTTTTCAAGATTGACATGGAAACACAAAAAGCCACCCCACAAGGGAACGCTTCTTTAGAGGGTGCAGAGTTTACATGGAAATATTATTGAGGACGACGGGCAGACAGTATTGATTACAGAACGTATCATTAAAATTCATACGACTGCTACTGATAAGGACGATAACAAAGAGCTTGAAGCAGCAAAGAGGTAACAATCATTGATACTGTAACTTTAGAGGGCTTAGAAGTCGGTACACAGTATAAACTTGTTGGCTGGCAGATTTTGAAAGAAGAAAATGCAGAACTTCTTATCAATAGCAACATTTTGGCAACGGAAAATCAGTAAGCCAGAATAAATGATGTAATTGAAGTAAAAAACAGTGTGTATTTGCATAAAACTTAAATAAATATAGTTAAGAATAGCAAAGGACACGCCGAAAGCAGGTACTTTGATCTGCCGCGATGTTTCTTGTTTCGGGAATAGATCTCTTTGATGTTCAGTTGTTCGCCACAATAGGCATATTTAATTCGGCTGCTTTTCTTGATCATGGCGGTCACATTCATACCTTTCGTTTTGGTAGCAGTGATCTGTGCAGGGTTAGAAAACCAGGAGTCAAAAAGAACATAATTCGCATTGAAACCTGCGGAAACAGCAGTATCCAGCAATGTCATCATCGCTTCCGGTGCTTTTGTCCGAGCCAGTTAACGTCTTCTTCCGGCAAGAGTTCTGTTATTAAAGTCCTTTACAGGGCCAATGATATTTGTAGCTTTTGCCGAAGCCAACAGACAGCTGTTTACGGGAATCAGTGTATTTCCATCACTTCAGCTTAAGGTGAGCATCCGGAATCCCTTTTTGAACTGCATATCCGTATGGTCAAAAACTTTGGAACCCAGTTCTGTTTTCTTGCAGCTCGTGCGATTAAAAAGGCTGTCATCAATAATGAAGGCATTTTTCCTTTTTTCATCCGTCAGATCCAGTATGTCATTGTTCACAATGTCTGCCGCAAGAAGAAAAGTGAAACGGAGCCAGTTTGTTTTTGCAGAATTAAGAAAGCGATAGAAAATGTTCTTGGAAAACTCTTTCATAAAAGAGTCGGTACGTTGCTGCATATACATACTTCTTCCAACAAAAATGTTGCTGAGTTTATAACGCAGTAAAGAAACTGGTGAAATGCCTTTTTCTTTCATTCCATTACATCTAGCAAAAAGTTTACCAATATGATGTTTGTAAAAAATCTCTGAATACAGTCAACTAAAGCTTTCTCATCTGAATGGTTTTGTGGTATACTGGACATGGCATAAATCCTCCTTGGTTTGTTGGTTTCTAGTCAAATCTATTATACCAAACGGAATAGGTTTATGCCTTTTTTATTGACTGAAATATTGAATTTTCAAGGTTCAACACACTTTATTGGTGTGGGAAGTCTTAGTAAAATATATTTTTCTTATAACCTGCTTCACTCTTCTATTGATACGAGCCAAAATCATTATCAACAGATTTTAACTCGTATCTTTAAAGATTCTATCAATAAAACATAACAGAAAACAAGGAAACTAAATCCCTTTTCACAATACTCGTGAGCACCCTTCCTGCCATTGTTCCTCCAAGAAACCGTCCCGTAGAAACAGAAACTGTCTTCTTTATTGAATTTTTAGTCGCCACATTTCTTGTAATCGCTTTTGCTGAATATTTATAAGGATTCCTTCCCATCTTGTTTCAGCCAATCCCTGCAGGCTTTTTCCAGGCAATCCTTTGGGAAATCTATTTCTTTCCACTCATTTTTGCCCTTATAGCATCTATTCCTGTTCTTGCAATGCCGACATGCACTCTTATTGGCGTACCGAATATTCCCATTATTCTTGATACACTTTTGCCTGAGTATTTCGCCTGATGGGCAATACACCAGATTTCTTTCCGGATCTCGAACAAAATATCCTTCCTTTGCTCTTTCCCGCATTTCCTCCGGTGTTTCATAAACAGATTTTATACCCTCAGATTCTGTATATTCTTCCTTCTCTTTCCGCCGCACCTCTTTGACTTCGATTTTAGTAATAACATCTTTGTATGCATCCGGTATTTGGCCTGTGTGAAGCGCCTTTGACAATTCCTCCGGTTTTGTGCTTGATAAATCCGCTTCCGCTTCCTCATAAGGAATCTCCATCTCATATCCATCTTTGCCATCATCCGTGATCACATGCGGAATGATGCCGTTCTCCAGGCACTTTATCATATCTTCTTTATTTTCGTAGTCTTTATCCGCTCTCCAGTATTTCTCCGGATGTGTCCTTTCGTATCTCCTCCATTGTAGGATACAACAGGCCATGATCCGTCACCTGATTCGTCATCTCAAAATCTTTGATCAAATGTGTCTCGGAATCTACAGCTGTTTGGGGATTATAAGCTACAACAAACCCATTTTTACTTTTCATCAGCTTTGCGTCTGCGTCTGTTAACGACAACTGTGAAACACCGGTTTCTTCCATCAGTTTTTGATATGCCTCATAACGTGCCGTACGCTCGCGAGCTTCCCTGAGCTTGTTTTCTACCACTTCCCTCGTTACCTGATCTGAAGACTCCCCGGCATCTTCCTGTTCATCCATATCCTCCAGGATACGCAGGCACTCATCCGTATGAGCATTCAGCCATTTTACTCGGTCATCCAGCTTATTTTTCGTAAAATTATTATTTTCTGAGTTATTGGCTTGGAATTTACTGCCATCTATAGTAACCCCAGTCAACACTTCCTGCAATCCTACGATTAAATTCATGGAATATCTTCTTCAGGCTGTCAATATTATCCTTTCGAAAATCTGATATGGTTCGGAAATCCGGCTCCACACCGCCAGTCATCCATTTTACTTCTATATTAACTTTGCAGCTGTCTGCCAGTTTCCTTGAAGACCTTATCCCCTTACGGTTACCGTATATATACAGCTTATACATTCCACGCAGATTATACTGAGGGCGTCCACTCGGCGCAACTTTTTTTACTCCAAGTCCAGACGAATCAAGACTGTTTACAAAAGCGTCTATAAGCCGGGCGATACTGTCCGGGGCTACAAAAGAATCCCACGAGCAATACATCATCTGGCAGCGGTCAAAAGTTGGAACAGGTAAACTCACTGCCTGAGTTTTCGGACAGTCTCCCCTGTACCGGAACGGGTTCCTCTCGCCAAGCGTCCCCGCCATAGTGTCTTCGATCTTTTCGACCTTGCCCCAGCTGTCGTAAATATATTTTACTACCGTGTCTCCGAACCTGTCAATCATGGCGATGACGTCGTGCTGCACATTACAAACACGAGGTTATTTTCTTTACTGGAAAATCCTGCTCCAGGTTTTCCGGCCGATGATTCTATCCACAGCAAGGCCTTCTGATTTTTGGAAACTGCGGACGGATTCCTCCATCCCGTTTCCAAAGATCGCATCGATATTTCCACGGTAGTATCCTTTCGCTGCCAGCAGTCCCTCTGCTATGGCAGGCAGTATCCGCGGATATTCGGATCGTTGATGGAATAATCTTTTTTTTGACGGTTCCGCCGTTGCTGTCCCCGTATAATGCGGAGGTATTGCCTTCATTCGTATAGATTCTTCCGTTTCGGATACCTGTCACTCGTCCGATATGGGAATGGTGAAAGACCACAAGGCAGCCTAACTCCGGTACAGCGGAGATACGTCCCGCTTTCTCAAATGCCTCATAGATACGGAAGCAATGGTATCCCTGGTAGGTTTACCTGTCCATGCAGAAATGTGCCAGTGCCGTATCCACCCCAAAGGTCATCGCCTTCAGCCAGAATCGGCAGGCCGCGTACCACGACTGTCCCTGGCAGCCTGCCAGGCCCCAGTTGTTTACATCACGGGAATACTTTGTATAGTTTCCATATCCGGCATTTCCGTCAAAGCTGTCCAAATAGGCCACGCTCTTCTTTTCCTGATAGCCTGTCTGGCTCCTGGCCAGTACAAGCAGTTCCTGTAGATTTCCCATCTTATTTCACCTCACTCCCTGTCTTTAATAAGTCGATCACTCTGCGGATACCATCGGGAAGCGGGAGACCCATTAGCCTGGCGTTCTCCACGATAGACAGCGATTCATTTGCGATAAATCCAATGCACACCGCATCCCTGAGATAGTCCGTATGCATCAGCATATCCAGCCGTGCCGCGATCAGCACATACAGAAGGATCATGCCCTTCCGGCAGAGTCCTTTAAAGCCTGCGCGGCTCTCCATTGCCCCATTTGGGGATTTCGGGCTTTTCCCGAATACTCCGGGGAGAAGGATCCCGCCGGTGATCCAGTCTGCCGCCATAAAGAGGACAAGGGTCTGGAGGGCCAGGTCCCATCCCCCGAATAATTCCGCAATCACCCCACCGATGAGGGCGACCATTGTAAAAAATCTGTATTTCATGTTTTTTCACCTGTTCCTTTCTTAATTTTCCTAAAAATGGGTGCAAAAAAGGAAGCGGCCGGTGGTGCACCGCTCCCCTACATATTTTAATCAATACCTTTTGGGCTATTTTTATAAACTATTTAGTATTATTGGGGTTGTACTCAAAATAATTCTTATTAGATTTCAAAATCAATCAAATTACGGTACACAACTCCACAATTATTACACTTCAAAGAAATCCATATCCACGAAAACGCATTATCTATATTAATTATACCATCTTCTCTAAGATCTTGAAAATCTGGATACTCATATCTTATTGCTATTGAATAGTTATTCCGCCTGCAGCGTTCACATTCAAATTCTTTTAAGATATTCTCTTTCTCTTTATTGTTTCTATCGCATTGTTCATACCCATCTAAATTATTGTCAAATACCAGTATATCTTTTCCGCATTTCTTACAATACGCTTTAAAAACTATCTGTTCTCCATCCGGAATAAGATATAATTTCATAAAAAAGCCATTTTTCTTAATTCCTTTGAATTTCACCCCAAACTCTTGACTATTACAACAAGATAACTGACCTTTTATTAATATATTACCCTCACAATTTTTTTGAATACATTTCTTTAAATATGGCTTTATCCTTTTCGGTATTATAATTGCGTATCTCCCTTCTACCTGAACAGTCTTCTAACCCATGTAACGACCTTTCCAATGAGTCCAGGATTACTTCCCTGCAGCCATGAAACTTTTTCCGTACACATGATATACTCTGTTTTGGACTAACAACTTCTACAACTTTATTTACACCTTTTTTTCCAATTCCTGTTACATCTGGCCTTTTTAATCCTCCATTTAATCCCATCCTTTTCATAGATGTATTTAATCCAATTTTTGAATATCTTCCAGAAGCCGCCATTTTTCCTGCTTCCATATTGGAAGCTAATTTGTGCAACTTAGAACCATGTGCCTTATTAATAATAGTTGTTCCACCTATACCAATATTAACTCCGGCCGCAATGCTCCCTGTTATTCCTCCTACAATTGCACCATCCATAAAACCAGAACATGCACCATCAATTACACCTTGCAAATCTCCTGATAATCCGCCACCTATTCCGCCTAATACAACTCCAGATATGCTACCTCCTATTGCTCCGGATAATGCAGCCCCACATATAACTGCAACTGTGCCACCTGTAGCTATACTCGCGACAGCTAATCCTGCAATTACTGTTCCGCCAATAGCAACTTTTGCTATATTCGGAATAGAAAAATATCCCTCTACGTCAACTCTGTTCACCGGATTATTGAGACAATATGCATATAAATTATACTGATTAATATTTCCCTGCTCTGTTGATAGAACATCCATATCATCTGCAGAAATAAAACGGCGGAGTTCCGGATCATAGTAGCGGCTGGATATATAATACAGTCCTGTCTCGGTATCGTAGTAATACCCCCTGTACCGGAACGGGTTCCTCTCGCCAAGCGTCTTTGCCATGGTGCCTTCGATCTTTTCGACCTTGCCCCAGCTGTCGTAAGTATATTTTACTACCGTTTCTCCGAACCTGTCAAGCATTGCAATGACGTCGTTCTGCACATTACGGATATACATATAGATGTTGCTGTCATAGGTGACGGAGATCACATTCCCGGCGGAATCGTAGCGGTACCACAGGTTCTTCTCGCTTCCGGTGCGCTCCGATACCAGCAGGTCGCCAGCATAACAGAACTGGGTCGCCGCGCCGTCCACCACCTTCTTTGTACGGTTTCCGGTATGGTCGTAGTAATAGCGGATACTTCTCCCGTTTTCCACGCCGCTGAGCTTCCGGCCCTGGGTCCAGGTATAGCGCACGCTGCCCTTCGTCAGCATATTGCCGACAGCGTCATAGGTCATGGCTGTGTTGCCCCACTTCATCAGCTTATCCTTCCACGTACCGTCAAAGGTTCCTGTCTTCGCGGAGACCGCCGCAGACGGAAGTGTTCCCGTCGTATACGCATACTCCTTCTCGCTCACCAGGTTCCCGCCAACATCGTAGCTGTAAACCACAGTTTTATTCAGGATCTGGTTATTCTCGCGGATCAGACGGTTCAGCTCGTCATACTGGTAAACGATGGCTTTGGTAGTGCCGCCAATCGCATTCGTATCGCTGTCCTGGATCTTTGTGATATTTCCGTTCCCATCATAAGTATACCCAATGTTCCGGCTGCCGGACACAACAGCATCCGGAAGTCCGCTCCTTTTCGTACTGTCCGTATCACTGTACTGAAAGATCACGCCGCTGGGTTTCGTAGGGTTCGTCCACATCTGGCTTACTACACGGCCCAGGCTGTCATAATCCGTTGTCCGGTAGTAATTACCGGAAGCCTTCGCCGTTACCTCGCGTCCATCCTTATCATAAGTATAGGTGGTAGCAATGCCGGAGGTCCCTGTGCCATGGTACATGCGGGTCATCTGGTTATTGGCGTCGTAGGTGTATTCGTAATAATTCTTTTCATTGTCCCTTGCCCGCATCAGACGGCCAAGGAAATCATAGTCCAGGTCATAGGTTTTCCCGCTGGGGTAATTCGTCACCTGCGCAAGGTTCCCCTGGCGGTCGTAAACATATCCGTTCAGCTTCTGCTCCGCGCAGGACGGGTCCTTGTAATAGCTCAGGAGCATAAGGTCCTGTTCATCGTAGGAATAACGGATATAAGCCCCGTTTGCGTAGGTCACCTTTTTCAGATTGCCGTTGTTCGCCTCATATTCATAGCTTACGACCCGGCTTCCCGCCACAGATGCATTCAGGATATTTCCAAAAGCGTCGTAAGCAAAACCATAATTGAAGCCATTATGGGAGATCGCGGTCAGGCGGTCCTTCGTATAAGTATAGGTATCGGTCACAGACGCCGCGAAGTTTTTGCTGGCGGTCATGGTTCGCTCCATCCTGGTTCCCTTCGTCTGGTGGGAAACCTCCACGCTGCTGCTCTTAATCACATTTCCGGCGGAGTCATAGGACAGCTTATATACCACGCCCTGGGCGGAAGTACCTTTAGTCACGTTATGCTTACCGTCATATTCATAGGTAAATTTGTTCCCTTTGGCATCCGTGATCCCGGTCATGTCGAACTTAAGAAAACTGGCTGTGTTGTCATTGCAGGTAGAATTGACCGGAAGTAATTTTATGAACACTTCTACGGTACAAAATCATACGAAAGGGGGTAAGACGATGCCGGTATACAAAAATAGTAAAAATGGAAGTTGGTATGTGATGGTTCGATACACCGATTGGCGAGGAGAACGAAAACAGAAATGCCAGCGAGGATTTACAACGAAAAAAGAAGCACAGGAGTGGGAGCGACAGTTCCTGCTCCAGATAAAAGCTGACATGGATATGACATTGGAAAGCTTTTGCAAACTCTATGAAAAGGATGTGCGCCCACGTTTGAAGCTGAACACATGGCTGACAAAGGAGCATATCATCAAAGCGAAGATTCTGCCATATCTCGGAAAACGAAAACTTTCTGAAATTACAGCAAAGGATGTCATTGACTGGCAGAACGAAATCGGAACATTGAAAACACCGAGTGGGAAAACACTTTCGCCTACATATTTGAAAACAATTCATGCACAGTTGAGTTCTATTTTCAATCATGCAAACCGCTATTATGACCTGAGTATCAATCCGGCGAAGAAAGCAGGAATGATGGGAGTAGAAGAAAGTAAGGAAATGCTGTTCTGGACAAAAGAAGAATATCTGCAGTTTGCAGAAGCGATGATGGCAAAGCCTCTGTCCTATTATGCATTTGAAATGCTTTACTGGTGCGGTATTCGAGAGGGAGAACTTCTGGCACTGACTCCGGCAGATTTTGATTTTGAAACGGAAACGGTACAGATTAGCAAATCGTATCAGAGACTAAAGGGAAAAGATGTGATTACTTCCCCGAAGACACGCAAAGGAAATCGCACAATTAAGATGCCGAAGTTCCTTTGTGAGGAGATGCAGGATTGTCTGAAAATGTTTTATGACATTAAGGATACAGATCGTATTTTCCCGATAAGCAAGCATTATTTATTCAATGAAATGCAGAGAGGGTGCAAAGAAACCGGAGTGAAGCGGATCCGGGTGCATGATCTCCGTCATTCGCACGTTTTCTTACTTATTGACAAAGGATTTAGTGCATTGGCAATTGGAGAGCGTGTGGGACATGAAGCAGAAAGAATCACATACAGATATGCACACCTATTTCCAACTGTACAGACGGAAATGGCAAATATGCTGAAGGAGGAACGTAATGTGGAGGTGAGAGTGATGTCAGAGAAGGTGATGGACAGACAGGGGAGATGGAGAAATAAGACGGTTGCATTTCGTGTTTCTCCGGAAGAGGATGAAATCATCAAGTCTGCAGTCAGGTTGTCAGGTTTGACGAAACAGGAATATATCATCCGCAGATTGCAGGAGAAAGATGTTATTGTACAGGGAAATCCGAGAGTATACAAAGCATTGAAGGATGAAATGCAGAAAATTTTGATGGAATTACAGCGAATCAGGGATGCTTCAGATATGAATCAAGATTTGTTGGAAGTCATCAGTCTTGTGGCGGACATTATGAGCGGCATGAAAGAAGGCTGTGAATGAACAAAGAAGTAAGAAAAGAAGGAAAAAGTCCCAACAGCGGCAACTGTCAGGACTTATGATAACCGGAAAATCTCTGTTATCTGGAATCATTCCAATTCAAGCTAGCAGAGGTTTTCCGAAGTGACAATGAGAGATTTATGGTTACAGAAGGAGGACAATAATTTGGAACAGAAGATGGAACAGAAGTTGGAACAAAAACCGGAATTAAAGATGATTAAGCTTTCCGATGTGCAATCACAGGAAATCGAGTGGCTGTGGTATCCGTTTACTCATTATGGAAAACTGACGATTATACAAGGTGTTCCGGGGGATGGAAAGACAACATTAGTGTTAAATTTGGCAGCAAAGCTGTCGAAGGGAGAAGGAATGGATGAGAATATGTCCGTTCCGGCACCGATCAACATTATTTACCAGACAGCAGAGGACGGTCTTGCAGATACAGTAAAGCCGAGACTGGAAACAGCCGGAGCAGACTGCGAACGGATTATGGTAATCGATGAGAGTGATAAATCCCTTTCCATGATAGATGAATGTTTGGAAGAAGCAATTATACAAACAGGAGCCAGAGTTTTGATCTTAGATCCGATACAGGCATATCTCGGCGGTGGAATGGATATGAACAGAGCCAATGAAGCAAGAGATATGACAAAGAAATTAGGTGCTTTGGCAGAGAAAACGAAGTGTGCCATTATCTTAATCGGACATATGAATAAGGCGTCCGGGAATAAAGCTGCATATCGGGGGATGGGATCGATAGATTTTTTTGCTATGGCAAGAAGTGTAATCCTGGTGGGAAGAGTAGAATGAGAACCGAACCTTCGAGCAGTTCTTCAGATAAAAAATAACCTTACAGCATTTGGTCATGCGAAAGCATTTCGGCTGTCAGAGGATGGATTCGATTGGATGGGAGATTATGAGATTACAGTCGAAGAGGTTTTGGGCGGAATTGCACCAAAAGCAAATAAGCTGGAACAGGCAAAACAGATGCTTCGGGAAATGGCTGAAACGCAAAATGCGGTACTTAGCAATGAAATATTCGATGAAGCAAAAGAATTGGGGATTTCCAAACGTACACTGGAAAATGCGAAAAAAGAACTGGGAATCCGAGCAAAGAAAATCAATAATTCGTGGTACTGGGAACTGGATCAGGTGAAACCGATACTGACGGAATAAAGAAAAATGTGGGAAGAACGCAACAATGCAGAGTATATGGAAATTGCGGACTTGAAGTATGCAAGGTTGCAAAATATTAAGACATTGCGTTGTTGCGGTCTTGAAAGGATAAAGATTATGAAACAGATACAGATATCAGAAGATTTATTTATGCTATTACTGAAATATCATCTTATGGTGATAGAAGAATATCAGTCGGAGATACAGAAGGGCTTGGAGCAAAAATTCGGTCAGATGGTAAAAAGTCAATTATATACAACCTATAAGACAGCACCAGCAGAGGAAGAGAGGGAGAAAGCCAGACAGGAATATCTGGATAAACGTGGAGTCAGCGAAGACTTCCGGTGGTAATTTCGCCTTGAGTGTAATAGCAGGAGCGTGACACGCACCTGTATTTAGCCGACGAGAAGAATTGCTGTAGTGTGAAGTCGAAAGTGTATTGGCGATGCGGATGGTTTTGAAGGGAGCCCTGTATTGGGGCATCCTTTACATCGACGAAGTCGAAATAGCTCCCGGCAGGGCGCAGAGGAACTTATGATGGACGAAGACCGTCGAAAGTGATTTTTTGTTACTTTTGACAAAAGTAACAAAACTGCCGTGTCCGGCAAGATAGACTTATGTGCCGTATCCGGCACTAAAAATACAAAAGATTGGAGGAGATGCTTATTGAAGAGAACGATTAGTGTTATGGTCGGAAAAGGATCATTAAATCATAATAGCAGGAAATTTCATGCAAAGAATACAGATCCAGAGAGAAGTTGTCTGAACATTGAATATTGTAATGAAGATATTCGGGATGTATACCATGAATTGTTTGATGAAGCACAGGAACAGTACAATGCAAAACAGACGAGAAAAGACCGGAGAATTGATGATTATTATGAAAAAATTGTATTAGGAAAACAGGAGAAGCCGTTTCACGAAATGATCATCCAGATAGGAAATAAGAATGATATGAGCGCAATAACAGAGGATGGAAGGCTGGCAGCAAAAATCTTGGACGAGTATATGCAGGGCTTTCAAAAAAGGAATCGAATGCTTCGAGTATTTTCGGCACATTTGCATATGGATGAAGCAACACCGCATATACATATAGATTTTGTGCCATTTACCACAGGAAGTAAAAGGGGATTGGACACAAGAGTATTCTTTAAGCAAGTACTGAAAGCAATGGGATTTGAAGGTGGCTCACGAATGGATATCGAGTGGAATCGGTTGGCAAATGTGGAGAAAGAAGCACTCGCCAGTGTGATGGGAAGATATGATATTGAGTGGGAGAAAAAAGGAACGCAAGAGAAGCATTTGCCACTCTTAGACTTTAAAAAACAGGAACGTGCGAAAGAAGTAGCCGTGCTTGAAAAAGTAAAAGTGGAATTAGAAGAACGTAATGCTTTGGTGGAAAAGCATACGGATTAGGGACTTGAATATTTAGAAAGTATTGAAGCGGATGTACAAAAGGAACTGGTGAAGAAAGAAGAAGCTGAAAAAGGGGCTGAAAAAGCCGAGAAAAAATGGAAGAAATATAAAAAAAGCTAAGCCGATATATCAACGTTTCGCAGAATGTGAAAGCCTATGCCGGGGAGTTCTCCAGACCGGAAGAATTAGTGTCTGATCCGGAGTTCCTTGAATCAGCAAAGGCATATAGAGAGAAAAAAATAATGCCTTTGATGCGAAAAATAAAAGATTTATTGCTAGGCTTGTATCAGGCATATCTGGATATACAGGAAAACCTGGAAAAAGTAGAACGTCGCAATGAACGATTAGAAAGTTCCAATGCATATTTAGAGGGAAGGAATCAGAAGCTGGAACAGTGTGTTGAGAAAATGACGGAAGATGTAGATGATTATCATAGATTAAAGCGTGTCCTTGGTCAAGAATGTTTGGATGCAATCGTTCAAAGGGAGAGGAATCGGGAAATTGCGGAGATAAATGCCCGTAGAACTTTAAGAAAAAGACATGATAGAGATGCAAGATAAGGAAAGGTTGATAAGTATGGAAAAGTATATTTATGATAGTAAAAATGGTTTATGGTACGAATTAAGGGGAGATTACTTTTTCCCAATTTTGGGAGAAAGTCTGATGGATGAGCCCGTGAGATATGGGAAATACGGAATGCTCCGTAAAACATATCTGAAGGAGCATAAGTTTGGTGTGTACCAATCAATGATATTACAGAGTTGCCTGAACGCACACTTAAATCAGGTGGATGAAGAAGCGAACAGTCGGATGGAGATCCTGGTGGAGAAAATCGCAGAAGCAGAGGAAGTGACAGAAAAACTGAAAGCGAAAGATCCGATGCGATGGTGCAGGTTGATGAATAATATTAGGTACTGTGCGGAAGAGATTGTGTTGGAGGAAATTGTATATATGTAGATATAAGGGCAGTCGTGTGGCTGCCTTTTTAATTTAATTAATTGAGGTTGTAGACAAGAAATATTTGTAGCCGTATAATAGCAAAAAAGAGGAAAGAAGGGATTGTTATAAAAGAGGCACCTGAAAATTTTAAATTAGAAGATACAACGATATGGTCTTTTCCAGAAAGAGGAAGTTGGGCAACACATTCTGGAAAATATCGTGGCAATTGGTCACCATATGTTCCAAGAAATCTCATTTTACAATATTCTCAAAAAAATGCTTGGATATTAGATCAATTTTTAGGAAGCGGAACAACGCTGATAGAAGCGAAATTGCTGGGCAGAAATGCAATCGGTGTTGATATTAATCCAGAAGCTGTCAAATTATCTAATTCAAATCTAAATTTCACTTGTCAAGAAACATCTAAAATTTACACCCGAGAAGGAAATGCAAAAAAATTGTCATTCATAAAAGATTGTAGTATTGATTTAATATGTACGCATCCACCTTATGCAGATATAATTCGATACAGCAATGACATTAAAGAAGATATATCCCATTTGTGTTATGAAGAATTTTTATCGGCATTTGAATGTGTTGCTTCAGAATCATTTCGAGTACTGAAGAAAAAGGGCATATGTGCTTTTATGATTGGAGATATAAGAAGAAAAGAATATGTTTTACCTCTTGGTATGAATTCTATGCGAAAATTTGTTGATGTAGGATTCAAATTAAAAGAAATAATTATAAAAGAGCAGCATAATTGCTGATCAGCAGATTATTGGAATGGAAGAGAAAGAAAGTTTCTTATGCTAGCGCATGAATACATTTTTGTACTCGTAAAGTGTTAGGGTATTAAAAAATCAGAAGTACAAGTAGCTAAATCGTTTATAAAATTTGCGGTTTAAAAACTGGTGTTCGGATGTGACGTGTTTGAAATTCAGTGAACGCTGAATTGAATGTTGATATTGCAGAAATCATATGCTATACTGATTCCAAATGAAGAAAGAACACAAAAAAGATACAGAAAGTATATTTGAGGTAAAATAGTTATGGCTGTCAGTTATAAGAGGTTATGGAAATTATTAATAGATCGTGATATGAAGAAAAAAGATTTGTGTGTTGCAGCGGGTATTAGTCATGCTTCAATGGCAAAGTTAGGGAAGAATGAAAATATCACTACAAATGTATTAGTAAAAATATGTACAGCTTTAAAATGTGATATCAGTGATATAATGGAAATAACAGAAGAAGCGATAGATTAAGGAGACATGATATGGCAGAGCAGTCAGTAAAGAAAGAGAATAGTATTCAGGCTAAACCTATTTTAAAATGGGCGGGCGGAAAAACACAGATGCTGGGCGATATTATGCCGAAGATACCCGCAACTTATGGGAAATACATTGAACCGTTTATTGGTGGAGGTGCGTTGTTTTTTGCGTTAAATTCAAATCAATCAGTAATAGCAGATAGTAATCCAGAGCTGGTTAATATGTACCAGCAGGTCGCAACCAATGTTGAGAAAGTTATAGAATATTTACATCAATATAGAAATACAAAAGAGGATTTTTATTCAGTAAGAGAACTTGACTGGAATTTATTATCAAAAGCAGAAGCAGCGGCAAGAACGATTTATTTAAATAAAACATGCTTTAATGGATTATATCGTGTGAACAAAAAAGGACAATTTAATGTTCCTTTCGGAAGCTATAAAGCACCTAAATTTTGTGATGAAGAAGCTCTTTATGCAGCTTCAGAAGCATTAAAAAGAGCAACAATTGTATGTGGAGATTATCTGTCCGTTTTGAAGGAATATGCAGAGCCAGGAGACTTTGTGTTTTTAGATCCTCCGTATCTTCCAATTTCGGAATATTCTGATTTTAAGAGATATACGAAAGAGCAGTTTTATGAGGAAGATCATGTTGAATTGGCGAAAGAAGTATTGCGTTTGCAGGAGTTAGGATGTCATGTGATTTTAACAAATTCTAACCATCCTTTAGTGCATGAGTTGTATGCAAAATATAGCATAGAAGTGATTCAGACCAAGAGATATATTTCTTGTAATGGGAGCAGACGAAAAGGAGAGGATGTTATAGTTAATGTCCTTCCTAAAAGGAAAACCATATTAAAAGTAGTTCCTGAGCCATTGCCGGAACAGGTAAAAAAATACCCACCTACAAGATTTATGGGTTCTAAAAGCAAGTTATTATCTGAAATATGGGCAGTAGCATCTCAATTTGAATTTGATACAGTAGTTGATCTTTTTTCGGGTTCAGGTATTGTTGGTTATATGTTTAAGGCTCAGGGGAAATCTGTGATTAGCAATGATTATATGGCAATGTCAGCTACTTTTACTAAAGCGATGATTGAAAATAATAATGTAATATTACCTTTAGAAGAAGCAAAAGAATTGTTAAATAAGAAAAAAGAGACAGACCATTTTGTTGTAAATACATTTAGTGGATTGTATTATACAGATGAAGAAAATGAAGAAATAGATGTATTGCGGACAAATATTGCAGCAATTCGGGATCCATATAAACATGCAATTGCAATGGCAGCCTTAATTCGTGCATGCACAAAAAAGAGACCACGAGGAATTTTTACATATACCGGGGATCGTTACAATGATGGTAGAAAAGATTTGCAAAAAACATTGGAACAGCAATTTCTTGAAGCCGTTGATGCAATCAATAAAGCAGTATTTGACAATGGCAAATCTAATAAATCGAAACATGGAGATGCCATGGAATTGAGAGCGGAGCATCCGGATTTAGTATATATTGATCCGCCATATTATTCTCCATTGTCAGATAATGAATATGTTCGTAGATATCATTTTGTCGAGGGGTTAGCAAGAGATTGGAAAGGTGTAGAAATACAGGAAAATACACTTACAAAAAAATTCAAGTCATATCCAACGCCATTTTCTACTCGAAAAGGTGCAGCGGATGCTTTTGATAAATTGTTTAAGAAATTTTCGAAAAGCATTTTAATCGTATCATATTCTTCTAACAGTTTGCCAACACAAGATGAGATGGTTGCACTTATGGCTAAACATAAGGAACATGTAGAAGTGATTCCAATAGATTACACATATTCATTTGGAAATCAGAAGGAAGCAAAAACGAATCGTAATAAAGTGCAAGAATATCTCTTTGTTGGATTCTGATGGGAGGATGTATTGTGAACGAAAAAATTGATATATGGCTGGTTGGTAATACTGGATTAAGAAATCCCAATCGAATTCAGGAAGGATTTTCTGTTTTTGCAAATTCTCCGTTTGTAGGAAATCTCCGTGGTAGAGAAAATGAAATTGGTTTTATGAATCTGCTTAATGAAAAGGGAATAATTCAGAATGAAAGTGGAAAAGACGAATCGGGAAGCCATGCTCGAAAATGGAGATTGATGTTTGCGAAGAATGGTTTTATTTATCCACAAGTGCGGAAAGCCGACGGTAATCAAGAGGAACTTGGCAAATTGGATGATCTTACTCCATTTGGAAAAGCATTTTTAAATGCAGATACATATCCAGCAGTTCAAGAGTGCTATTTGCGTGCAATGAGTGTAGAACAGTTTCCAATGCCAGACGGAGAAAGTCATTTTTCGCCACTAAGATGGTTGTTGGCAATTATGCTTGAATTAGAAAAGAGAACAGGTTCTTCGGAAATAAGTCGAATAGAGTTTGCTTTATGGGGACACACAACTAATCCAAGTTATGATCTGTATGAAGTTGTTGATAATATTCTTGATTTAAGAAAAAGAAGAGCACTTGCTCCGGCAAAACGTCCATTTGACAAAAAGGAAATTGTCAAAAGAGGCGAAAATTATGACAAGAAAAGCGACAATTTCTTAGACTATAGTGATATGAATATGAGATATCTTCGTATTTCTGGTCTGCTCCAGAGAAAAGGAAGAGGTCTTGTAATTGTTCCTTCAAAACATATTCTTGCAGAAAAGCTTGCTAAGAGTACTGCAAGTGAAGAAACAATTATAAGCGAGTATCAGAAACTTTGTTTTGGTGCACCATTGCCGACAGATGATATTGATGTAGCAAAAGCGCTATTGGAAGATCTGATGAAGCAAATGAAGGAGCGTCATATTGTATTTGATATTTCTGACCTTATGTTGACAACTGCTACTGAGATTAATATAGCAAGACAACGATTAGAGAACATATTATCTCAAACTGATGAGATTATGTATGCAAGTGATCAATGCAATCAATGGAAGGAAGTTGCAGATTATATGTCACTTCTTATCAAAGGTGGAGGAAAACTCGTCTACGATGAAGATAATGCAATTGAAGTTCCAAAAGATGAAACACCAGCATATCTTGAATGGGTTTTATGGAGAGCAGGACTTGCAATTGATCATATGGTTAATAAGCCTTATGAGGTACGAGGTTTTCGATTAGATTCAGACTTTCTTCCTGTTTCAGCTGCAGGTGGTGGAAAAGGTGATTTGTATTGGGAGTATGAAGATTTCACAATTTTAACGGAAGTAACAATGTCAACTTCATCCAGACAAGAAGCTATGGAAGGTGAACCTGTTAGACGTCATGTTTCTGATGCGGTTTTAAAATATGACAAGCCGGTGTACGGAATGTTTATTGCAGTTAAAATTGACACTAATACCGCAGAAACTTTTAGACATGGTATTTGGTATGCAAAGGGAGATGTGAAGCAGAGGCTGGATATTGTGCCGTTGACATTAGCACAATTTCAGAGATATTTTGTGGCGATGTTTGAGACAAAACAGGCGGTTCCAGATATATTAAGATCTTTGATTTTAAAATGTGAATCCACTAGAGATTTAGTAGATGCTCCTAGGTGGAAATTATATATTGATGAAATGGTTAAAGAAAAGGCGGACGAACTTCGAAGTGGAAATTTAGGCTAAAAATGAAGATAAACAATTTTTATCTGTAAGTTTCAACGTTTATTACATAGAATGAAGAAAATTATAAACAAAACTTACGGTTCATCGGAATGCAATATTTGTTTTAGAGATGTGGTTTTGAGGTTAATAATATCTTAAGTAAGAAAATGTGAAAACAATAAGAGACTATGTAAACACCGCAATGATAACATAAGATAAATAGAACAGTGATAGAACAGGATGTAATATAAAATAAAAAAATAATGGCATAGGTGATAGTGATATTATGTTTTACACAATATATGATGTACTCCTTTTTAAAATGAAAAAGAGGGGAATTGAAGAAAAAGAAATAAATACAGTTTTAAGGAAAAATGGAATAAATACAGAGCAAAAAGACTTGTTAAAAAGTAATTGTCTTGCACTTCTTCCGGAGAATATGTTAGATAAGGTGTTAGAACTTGCCGAATTATCAAATTTGGAAATGAACCTAATGTTAGGTAATGTACCTCCAGAATATGAGAATAGTTACTTAGATAATATTAAAGGGGATACAGGTGATTGATCTGGGGACGGACAGTCCGGGGCGTTTTCACTATCCTGTCAGTGGATATAAGGTAGCGAAGCTTGTTGCGGAACATGAAGTGGACGGAGGGATTTTGATCTGCGGGACAGGTGTGGGAATTTCGTTATCTGCGAACAAAATCAAGGGAATCCGGGCTGTGGTATGCAGCGAACCGTATTCTGCAAAATTGTCAAAACAGCATAATAATACAAATATTTTAGCCTTTGGAGCCCGGGTTGTGGGAATAGAAATGGCGAAAATGATCGTGGATGAATGGCTGAACGCAGAATTTGAAGGGGGTAGGCATCAGGCAAGAATTGATATGATCACGGAGATTGAAAGTACCGGAGTACTGAAAGATATAGGATGATCGGATTGTCCTGAGATTATATTGTGTTAAATATGTTAAAAGGCTACGGAAAGTTAGAAAAGAGTTTATGAAGATGTACCGGGTAGTGAATCGCTGTCAGGATATTACTGGAATATTTTATGAATGCAATTAAGATTTAAATTTAAAGTGAATAGCTGCGAGGAAAAAAGAAGATATCATTGTCCTGTTTAGTCAGGTATAAAATCCCTTCATTTACAGATACTACTATCACGATTTGTCATCAGCTCCCAAAGGAAATGGATGACCTAAGCGCTTTAAAAGCGCCGTTATCAGACGATGCCAGTATAGATAAATGGAGGAAATTTTATGAAAGCAACAGGGATTGTAAGAAGAATTGATGATTTGGGCAGGGTAGTGATTCCTAAGGAAATACGAAGGACCCTGAGAATTAAGGAGGGTACTCCGCTTGAGATATTTACAGACAGGGAAGGGGAAGTTATTTTAAAGAAATATTCTCCGATTGGTGAGCTGAGTATTTTTGCGAAAGAATATGCGGAAGCCCTGTCACAGACTACAGGTTTCGTTTCTTGTATCACAGATCATGATCAGGTTGTGGCGGCGGCAGGACAGGGAAGCAAAGAGTTCGCCGGCAAAGAAATCAGCAAGGAGCTGGAGGAAGCGATCTCTTCCAGAGAGGGAAGGTGCCTGAATGCAAATGAGAAAGGAAAAGTTCCCGTAATAGAGGATCAGGGAGAGATTCCATATGCACAGACAATTCAGCCGATCATCTGTGCGGGGGATGCCATTGGCTCAGTAATCTTAATGGGAAAAAGTGAGAAGGATGTTTTTGGTGAATCAGAAAAGATGCTCGTGCAGACGGCCGCAGGTTTTTTAGGGCGCCAGATGGAGCAGTGATAAGAAGTGTTAAGAAACACACTGAAAAAATGTGTCCGGAGACTGTCATGTATGAACAGTTCTCCGGGCGCTTTATTTTATATCATAGGAGAGTACTTCATGTTGTTCAAAGTTCAGCATTTTTCGGCAATTTCATAAAGCAGCCGTTCTGTATCTTCCCAGCCGAGACACGGATCCGTAATAGATTGTCCGAAAACATGATTTGGGCAGATATCCTGTCTGCCTTCTACCAGATAGCTTTCGATCATAACACCCTTAACCAGTTTTTTCAGGTCCGGATTGTAGTTGCGGCTATGAAGCACTTCGCTTACAATACGGATTTGTTCTTTGTATTGCTTGTTGGAATTGGAATGGTTGACATCCACAATGGCAGCCGGATTTTTCAGATTCCATTTGGAATACAATTCTGACAGGCGGATCAGGTCTTCGTAATGATAGTTTGGAATAGTCTGGCCGTATTTGTTTACACCGCCGCGCAGAATGGTGTGCGCCAGTTCATTTCCGCTTGTCTCTACGTCAAAGCCGCGGTAGATAAAATGATGCGGATGCTGTGCGGCTGTGACGGAATTAAGCATAACGGATAAATCGCCGCTGGTCGGGTTTTTCATTCCCACAGGAATATCCATGCCACTGGCAGTAAGCCGATGCTGCTGATTTTCTACAGATCTTGCTCCAATGGCCTCATAGGAGAGCACATCGTCTAAATAGCTGCGGTTTTCCGGGTATAGCATTTCATCCGCGGAGGAAAGCCCTGTTTCTTCCATGACACGAATGTGCATTTTGCGGATGGCGATGATGCCTGCCAGTAAGTCCGGAGCCTTGTCCGGATCAGGCTGATGCAGCATTCCCTTGTAGCCGTCACCTGTGGTACGCGGCTTATTTGTGTAAACCCGTGGGATGATCATTAATTTATCAGATACCTTATCGGATACACTGCGAAGACGGTTTACATATTCGCAGACAGAATCTTCATTATCTGCAGAGCACGGTCCGACTAAAACGATGAATTTATCGGATTTGCCGGTAAAAATATCACGGATTTCCTGCTCTCTCAGCTTTTTTGCTGTTTGGATTTTGTCACTCAGGGGATAGTCCGCTTTTAAAACCTCCGGTGAGGGTAATTGGTGATTGGTTTTCATTGACATAATGTATTTTTTCCTCCATTGCTTGTCCTGTTCATCTCTGCATTATAGCACTTTATCTTACAAATTTCTACACTTTGTCAGTTTAAAGTGCGAATGTTTTTAAGGCTGAGAAGAGGTGACTGCGTATATTTCGTGATATTCTTCCAAAGTTACGCCGGTGAGAGATATATAGGAAGCCAAAGTCTTTGTAACATAACGGATATGCCAGGGTTCATAAGGCACCTGTGTAATCTCTTCTTTGCCTGCGGGGTAACGCAGGATAAAACCGTAGAGTGGTGCGTGTGTCTTCAGCCAGATACCTTCTTTAGTCTCTGCGAATTCTTCCGTGAGCTCCATATGGATTTCCGGGCAGGATACATCCAGAGCCAGTCCGCTTTGGTGTTCGCTGGTGCCGGGGGGTGCCACATAAGGATTTCCGGTGTATAGTTTTTTTTGGCGGGCATAAGAGCGATAACCGGAAATACCGCAGAGATTCAGTCCTTCCCTGCGGCTTCGGGATATCAGCTCCAGCGCCGCATAGGCGGCTTTTTCTTCCAGAAGGCGTTTGGGGTCACCGGGCACTGCTTCGAAGGGAAGGCCAATGTCAATCAGATGCGGCGGAATATAATCCTCCGGCAGAGGATGTTCCCTGTTAATCAGACGAGTATAATAATTGTTCATAAAAAAACCCCCTTTACCTTCTATGTTATGAAAGGTAAAGGGAGGTTATGACTGTTTAGTCCAGAGCTTTTTCGCTCATTTCCTCCAGGAGATTCTTTTTGAGGTCATAGAGCTTCTGGGAAAGGTCTACATATACCTTCTGCGGATTGACAAGACGGCGCGATTCATCCCACAGGGTATTTTGTTCCTTCAGGCAATATTCACGCAGTTCCATAACAGAAGGAGAAGTATAGATGCGTTTGCCCTCACGGATGACTGGAACAAGCAGTTCGCGCAGTTCGTAGGTTCCGCCCAGAACCTTTGTCTTTTTCCAGGTGTCTACCGGGTCAAAGATGATCATGGTTTCTTCCGGATCATAAGTTTCATCTGCAAGGCAGATTAAGTCAGCCTTGATCTTTCCGGTGGATTTGCTGTAAATGCGGTATACCGTCTTATTGCCCGGATTTGTGACCTTTTCGGTATTTTCGGAAAGCTTGATTTTGGGGATGAAATTGTTGCTTCCGGAATCCTTTACTGCTGCAAGCTTGTAGACGCCGCCAAAAGCAGGATTGTCCTTGCTTGTGATGAGATTCGTGCCTACTCCCCAGGAATTGATTTTGGCATCCTGGGCTTTCAGACTGTCGATCAGGTATTCATCCAGATCACTGGATGCAGAAATAACAGCGTCGTCGAATCCGGCAGCAGCCAGCATCTTGTAAGCTTCCTTCGAGAGGTAAGCCAGGTCGCCGCTGTCGATGCGGATACCGTATCTTTTCAGCGGGACACCTTCCTCCCGCATTTCCTCAAATACCCGAATTGCGTTTGGCACGCCGGATTTCAGTACATCGTACGTATCTACCAGGAGTGTACAGGAGTTCGGGTACATTTTTGCATAAGTTTTAAAGGCAGTATATTCGTCCGGAAAACTCATGATCCAGCTATGCGCATGTGTTCCGAGAACAGGGACATCAAACATCTGCCCGGTCAGTACATTGGAGGTACCGGAGCATCCTGCAATGACTGCGGCACGGGCACCGAAGATTCCGGCGTCCGGACCCTGGGCACGGCGAAGGCCGAATTCCATAACGCTGTCGCCTCTGGCTGCATAGCAGACACGGGCCGCTTTGGTTGCAATCAGACTCTGATGGTTAATAATGTTCAAAATTGCAGTTTCCACGAGCTGTGCTTCCATAATAGGCGCAATGACCTTGACCATTGGCTCTCTTGGGAAGACCACAGTTCCTTCCGGAATGGCGTAAATATCGCCTGTAAAATGAAAGCTGCTTAAATACTCCAGGAAGTCCTCCTCGAAAATATGAAGGCTTCTCAGATACGTAATATCGTCTTCCGTAAAACAAAGATTTTCAATATATTCAATCATCTGTTCCAGTCCGGCTGCAATGGCAAAGCTTCCTCCGCAGGGATTGGTCCGGTAAAACATATCAAAAATAACGGTTTGATTGGTTGGGTTTTTGAAATAACCCTGCATCATGGTCAGTTCATAGAGATCGGTGAGCAGAGTCAGGTTATTTGCTCTCATGTAAATTCTCCTTTGATAGTGGATAAAAGATTTTTTTGTACATAAGTGACGGCTGCAATGATCCGGTGTCTTGTCACCTATTGAATCATTATAACACACTTTTCGTGTATAATATCAAAAACTTTAAAATAAATTAAAAAAAGGGCTTGCTTTTTTTTTAAGACTATTATATAATACCACTTGTCGCAAGGATAAAAGGTCATTTAGGGCTATCGCCAAATGGTAAGGCAACGGACTCTGACTCCGTCATTTCAAGGTTCGAATCCTTGTAGCCCTGCTGAAGAGAGGCATTTCTCAGGAAACTGGGAAATGCCTTTTTTGAGCTTTTAATACCTGGGAGCTGGAAATAGCAGCATACATAGGTGATTTGAAATCTGCCAACAAAATATATTTATTAATAGACGCCTTCGCATTCTCCTGAAGTACTACATTGCTATCCGCAAAGAGGTTGTGGCCGGTGGCAGTGTAGACAAATTGTAAATGACTTTGGAGCACTTTCGTGATATAATAGAACCCAAAATATAGAATATTCTTTATGGAATATACATTATACATCTATGGAACAGCAATCGTGCGGATAGTGCTTTATGGCGCTTATGTCTGTGGTGATTTTGACGGTCAGTCGGGCATTGATATTGCAGCGATTGTACATGGAGAGCGTGCCGCTTTGCAGAAGCTGCTTAAAAAGGTTTGGGATGAATCCGCAGAACTGGATTCAGAATATAGAACGATTGTTTCCTCAACAGTTATTTCTTATGGAGAATTTAGCATGACAATTACGGAAATAATGAAAAAAATTGTGGACATCAGTTACAGATATAAAGCGAAAGAGGTTATCTTATTCGGTTCCAGAGCAAAAGGGACAGAGACTGAGAGAAGTGATATTGATATTGCGTTGACCGGGTGTGAGAGCTTTGAACTGTGTAAGGAGGAAATTGAAAATATTCCCACCCTGTATTCAATTGATGTTATAAATATGGACACCTGCGGAAATGATTTGCTGCTGGAGGATATAAAAAAATATGGAAAAAAAATTTATCAGACGTTATGAAAGCTTTAAGCGTTCGCTGGACGCACTGGCGGAAGCTGTGTTAGGCTCACCTAAAGAGGTTATGAAAAAATCATTTCAAGTAAAGTTGATTCAGGATGATGTATGGCTGGAAATGCTGAAAATCAGAAATGAGCTGTCACATGACTACGACGGAGTGATTATAAAAAAAGCCTGCGGAGAAATAATCGGTAAATATCTGGATTTATTTAAAGATACGGTGGATAAGCTGTTAGGGGTGGAGTAGTCATGGGTCAATTCTCATACAACACCTTTTGCGGATGTCTGTAAATGCCGGATAAAATGAGCTTAACAAAACGGACTCTGACTCCGCCATTTTAAGGCTTGGAGCCTTGTAGCCCTGTAGAGGTGCTTAGACGAGCACCTCTTTTTTGTAAAGAAAAGTACTTCGTTTTGTTCTAAACACAATCCGATTACCTATGAAACAAAATAGCCTCCGGGCAGGATAGCACTGCGGCGGAAAAGAATTATGTTGCAGTTGCGACCCGCCGCAGACGGGGAAGAATTATGTCGCTGCCTGCTGAGAAGACCGCCCATTATTTACAGTGATTCATCTGTGGCGATGGTAATTGGGATTTCGATAATTGGCTGGGGGCGGATGTTTTTAATCAGGTATTCGAACAGGGTCTTTACAAGCTGATATCCCTGCTGGACAGGACTTTGGCCAAGAGCAAAATCAATGGAGCCGGAACGGAGTAAATCAATGGTATCCGGCGTCAGATCGTGGCAAATAACTTTAACCCGTTTATTGTGGTCTGCGATCTTTAAAGCACTGTCAACACCTGCAATACCACCGCTGGTAAGATAGATGGCGTTCAAGTCGGGGTATTTGCTACAGTATTCTAACGTAATTCGAAATGCGTCCTCTTTGCGGTCCTGATTTTCCTGAATATCAAGAATACGATAATCAGGTGAAGATTCAGCCAGCTTTTCTTGAAAGCCGCATAGCCGATCCTGATGGCAGGAAAGCTGATGAGAACTGATGATTACACCGATCTGACTGTGGGGAGGGGAGATTTTTTCTAACAGCCCTGCGGCTGTTCTGCCGCCCTTGTAGTGATCCTGTCCAATAAAGCATAAATGATGGATTCCTTCTACTTTGGAATTGAAGGTAATTACTGCAAGCTGATTCTCAATTAATTGGTTAATTCTTGAAATAACAGCAGGAGTATCAATAGGAAAGATAGCCATACCGGATACTTTTTCATTTACAAGTTCGTTGATAATATTGATCTGTTCATTAGGATCCAGGGTGGTCAGCATTTTGGTAATCACTTCAATGCCAAAGGCAGAAAACTCATTCCGGGCATTTTGGATGCCGGTAAGGAGCTCCTGTACAAAGGGATTGTAGTCGGGTGTCAGAATAATTCCCAGTTTGATAGGATCTTTGGTATGAACTAATGCTTTGCCGATAAAATTAGGCTGATAGTTCAATTCTTGTGCGATTTTCAGTACCTTCTCTTTAGTGGAGGCTTTTACGCCGGGGCGGTTATTCAGAACCTTATCTACAGTTCCTCGGGATACATTTGCCAGTGCAGCAATTTCTCTGATAGTTACAGCCATATAAGACTACTCCTTATATTAAAATATGTACGAATATTACAATTATAGTTAAGTCTAACACAGTTTTGTGCCCGTGTCTATAAAATGAAAATTCAAAATTTATCAGTATGGAAATTAAAAATTACATCGGGGTTTGAAAATTGTGAATATCGACTAAAATAAATGAAAAATACTAGTAATAATTAATAGTTGCGCATAATTTAGTAATATGCTATTATAAGAACATGAAAAAAGTACGAGCACAAAACGATAAAGTATTACAGACACTAAAGTTCTGTATTTTTTTTAAAAGTGGAAATGTGCTCGAGCAACATTTAAAAAGGAGACGGGATGAAATGAAATTCGGGGCATTATATTCATATTGGGGACACGAGTGGAAGTGTGATTATATTAAAACTGCAAAGAAAATGGCTGCCTGTGGCTGTGATATCCTGGAGGTGGGAGCACCGCATCTGCTGGAAATGACTGATGCAGAGAAGAAAGAATTAAAAGATACCTGCGATGGCCTGGGGATGATCATTACATCTAACATCGGACCTGCAAGGGAGTACGATCTGGCTTCAAAGGATGCTTCCGTTCGTACTAATGGAGTAAATTATCTGAAGGACATTCTGAGAGAGATGGATAAGATTGGGTCAAAGTCACTGGTTGGTGCCATGTATTCTTATTGGCCCTGTACGGAGTTCCAATATGAAGACAAAAACGGTGCATGGGAGCGAAGCATTGAAGTAATGAAGGAAGTGGCAAAAATGGCAGAAGAGCTGAATATTGAGTGCTGTCTGGAGGTATTAAACCGTTTTGAGACTTACATTATGACAGATTGTGAGGAAGCGATCGAATATTGCAGGAGGGTGGGAAGTAAAAATGTAAATATCCTGTTGGATACCTTCCACATGAATATTGAGGAGGATAATATCCCGGATGCCATACGAAGAGCAGGGAAACTTCTGGGACATTTTCATGTAGGAGAAGGTAACCGTAAGCTTCCTGGTATGAGCAAAGGCTCCATGCCATGGGATGAGATCGGCAGGGCACTGAGAGATATCGGTTATGAAAAAGGTGTTGTAGCAGAGCCATTTTTGCTGCCAGGCGGTAAGGTAGGAGAAGATATTAAGGTCTGGAGAGATTTGAGTAGTGGTGCAGACGAAAAGCAGATGGACGCATATCTTGCACAGTCTATGGTATTTTTAAAAGAAAAATTTAACAGCTAAGGAGGAAAGTTCCATGGCAGAGATCGTAATTATGGGTGAACTTCTTGTTGAAATTATGAGGGCAAAAGAGGATGTTCAGCTTTATGAGACGGGAGAATATTTCAGAGGACCGTTTCCAAGCGGAGCTCCGGGAATCTTTATCAGTACAGCCGCACGGTTGGGACACAGCTCAGCTATTATTTCCGGTGTAGGAGATGATGATTTCGGAAAAAATATTCTGAACCGTCTTAATGAAGTTGGTGTAGATTGCAGCCGTGTGTTGGTCAGCGAGGAGGCACCGACGGGAGCCGCTTTTGTTACATATTTCAAAAATGGAGACAGAAAATTTATTTTTCACATTGATCATACTCCGGCCGTTGCGGCAAAGGCTCCACAGGATGATTCTGATTTTGATGATACAAAGTATTTTCATATTATGGGATGCTCTTTAATGGCATCTGTATCCTTTGGCAAAGAGATTGTCAAAACAATGTATATGCTCAGGAAAAAGGGGGCAAAGGTGAGCTTTGACCCGAACGTCCGGCTGGAAATGCTGAGAGATCCAATTTCGCTGGATATTGTCAGGGAGGTATATAAAGAGGCGAATATCCTTATGCCCGGTATTTCGGAGCTGAAAATGATAACCGGTGAGAAGAACCTGGAAAAAGCAGTTAAGAAGGCTTTTTGCGAAAATGAAAGGCTGGAGCTGCTAGTTCTGAAAAATGGTTCCAGGGGGTCTCTGATTTATGACAGGAACGGGTTAGCTGATGAGATTGGGATTTATCCGGTGGAACAGGTAGATGCAACCGGTGCAGGAGACAGCTATGATGCGGCATTTCTCTGTGGTCTGGCAGAGGGCAGAACCATAAAGGAGGCAGCAAAAATGGGAGCCGCGGCAGGAGCCTTGAATGCCGCAGCTTTTGGTCCGATGGAAGGTAATATTTCAAGAGAAACAGTTGAAAAGATGACGGATGAAAATGAATGAGGAGGATGTAACATGGAACATTGTCGCTTAGAAGTGCGAAATTTACATAAACGTTTTCCGGGTGTGTATGCCGTAAAAGGCGTCAGTTTCCAGATCGCGCCTGGCGAGGTCCATGCTCTTGTAGGTGAAAATGGTGCAGGTAAATCAACCTTGATGAAAATGATTACCGGGGAATATATTCCGGATGAAGGGGAGGTGCTTCATAACGGTGATGTTATAAAACCAAAATCCATATCGGATTCTCAGAAGTTTGGCATTACCATGATTCATCAGGAGCTGGCTCCTCTTCCAGATATGACTATTGCAGAGAATATTTTTCTGGGACAGGAAGTAATGAAGGGAAAGTTTCTGAATGACCGTGAAATGGTCCGGCAGACAAAAGAAATTCTTAAAGAATATAATATGGATTTTGATCCGAAAATGAAGGTGCGCAGATTGAGTGTGGCGCAGATACAGATGCTTGAAATTATCAAGGCTGTAAGAAAAAATGCGGATATCATTATAATGGACGAGCCTACATCCTCTTTGTCGAATGATGAATCACAGAAGCTTTTCCAGGTTATTAAAGAATTAACAGAAAAACAGGTATCCATTATTTATATTTCACATCGTCTGGAGGAGATTTTGAAGCTGGCGGACAGAATTACTGTTCTGCGCGACGGGGAATACATAAAGACTGTCAGTGCAGATGGTGTTGCCCAAAAGGAGTTGGTAGAGATGATGGTTGGCCGGGCACTGGCTCAGATTTATCCCAAAGAGGACGTTCCCATAAGGGATGTGGTAATTGAGGCCAGAAACCTGACACGCAGTGGTGTCTTTGAAAATATCAGTTTTCGGGTTCATGCCGGAGAAATATTAGGATTCTCAGGACTTGTAGGTGCTGGAAGAAGTGAAATAATGAACGCAATTTTTGGTATGGATAAGCTGGACGGCGGAGAGATTTTAATTGATGGAAAAACAGTTTCAATAAAAAAGCCTCAGGATGCTATTAGAAATAAAATTGCGCTGGTCAGTGAAGACAGAAAAGTATATGGGCTTGTGCTTTGCAGGTCTATAAGGGAAAATGTGTCTTTGCCGAATCTGTCCAGACTTCATAAGGAACCGCTGATCCATACACGCAGGGAAAAGCGGGAGGTGGAAAAATACAGGGAAGCACTTGGAATTAAATGCTCCGGTATCCATGTTGATGCGGGTACACTTTCCGGAGGAAACCAACAGAAAGTTGTACTTGCAAAATGGCTGCTTTCAGAGCCTAGGGTGCTGATTTTGGATGAACCTACCAGAGGTATTGATGTAGGTGCAAAATTTGAAATTTATAAAATGATGGTTGATCTGGCCAAAAAAGGCATCGCAATTATTATGATTTCATCAGAGCTTCCGGAAGTAATGGGCATGAGTGACCGCATTCTTGTGATTTCCAGGGGGAAAATCACAGGTTCGTATACGAGGGACGAAATTGGCGCCGGAGAGGTGACACAGAATAACCTGCTTAACAGTGCGCTGCAGGAAGTGTGAGGAGGTATGGGATGAAACGTAAGGTATTCAATGCAGAATTTGCAAGAAAATATGGAATATTATTGGTTTTAATTGCTATGTGGGCGATTTTGGCGGTGGTATCTCCTACATTTAGAACAGTAGATAATGCAGTGAACATTCTCAGGCAGGTGACCGTAAATGGTATTCTTTCGATTGGAATGACCTTTGTGATCATGACAGGCGGCATTGATCTGACAGTTGGCTCCCTGGTAGCTGTTTCCGGTGTTGTAAGCGGCAGCATTCTTGTGGCTCATCCGGCTCAGGTGGTCCCGGCGGTGCTGGCGGGAATCGTGGTCTCTGGTTTGTTTGGTGCTCTGAATGGTTTTTTTGTGGCATTTATCGGAGTTCCGGCCTTTATTGCAACACTGGCAGGTATGACCATTGCAAGAGGCTTTGCCTATGTATACTCTGATGGTAAGCCCTATACTCTGGATTCCCCCAATTTCAGATTGATCGGGAAAGGGATGGCACCTATTGTTATTTTTCTTGTAATCCTTGCTATTTCTCATATTGTATTGTCAAAACTGAAATTCGGGCGGTATATTTATGCAACAGGAGGGAATATTAAGGCGGCAGAAGCATCAGGTATTAATGTACATCGCGTATTAATGCAGGTGTATATTCTTGGCGGGGTATTATCCGGTATTGCAGGAATTGTACTGGCATCCAGAACAAATTCCGGTCAGCCTGCAGTCGGTACAGGATTCGAGACAGATGCCATTGCAGCAGCAGTTATCGGCGGAACAAGTATGACAGGCGGAATTGGCACGATTCCTGGCACATTGGTTGGTATCCTGATTATTGGAACTTTGAATAACGGGTTGAATCTTTTGAATGTTTCTTCTTATTACCAGCAGATCATCAAAGGAATCATCATTCTAGGTGCGGTATGTTTTGATCTTATGTCAAAAAAAGGATCAAGATAAAAAATAAAAAGAAAAGGAGAAAAAAACATGAAGGTGAAAAAAGTATTGGCAGTATTAATGGCAGCAACAATGGCAATGAGTATGGCGGTCAGCGTTAGTGCGGCGGACGAAAGTGGCTCTGGAGCAGCCCCTGCGTCCATTGAAAAAGCAGATTCAGATGCGGAAGTCAAAATAGGCGTTCTTATGAAGACAATGTCCGATGCATATTCCAATAAGCTTGGTACCGCAATCGAAAAATATACTAAAGAAAACTATCCGAATGCAGAAATCTTTTTAATGGATGGACAGGCGGACATTGCAAAGCAGATTTCTCAGGCAGAGGATGTAATCGCAAAGCAGGTTGATGTGATTCTCCTGAACCCGCAGGATGCCGATGGCTCCGCTCAGGTTCTTGATCTGGCATCAGACGCAGGGATTCCTGTTGTAGAGGTTAATACGGAGACAACAAGAACAGATTATACTTCTTACATAGGCTCTAATGACAGTGAAGCAGGAGAGATTATGGGAAGGTTTGTAACAGAGCAGTTAGACGGAGAAGGCCAGTATGCGATTTTGGAAGGTGAAATGGGACAAAGTGCTCAGCTTTTGCGCTACGAAGGCCTTGAGAATACGATCCTTAAGGAAGAGGGCATGGAATGTATCGGAGTCTTGTCTGCAAGCTGGCAGCGAGACAAAGCCATGTCAACAACAGAGGACTGGCTTGGAAAATATCCGGACCTGAAAGCTGTCATCTGTGAAAATGATGATATGGCAATGGGTACATTGCAGGCAGCAGAGGCACAGGAAAAGGATATTATAATTATTGGGGTTGATGGTATTGAGGATGCTTTGAAGGCAGTAAAAGACGGAAGGTTATCGGGAAGTGTTCTTCAGGATTCAGAAGGACAGGCAAGTTCAGCCATTGATGTTGCAGTTAAGGTAGGACTTGGCGAAGAAGTAGAAAGCAGATATAACGTTCCGTTCCAACTGATCACGGCTGAAAATATAGATGATTTTCTGGAGTAAAATAAGGAAAAGCGCTGGTGGGGCATGAAGAGACAGAATAGGAGAGAATGTATGGCACTGGTAACATCAAAAGAATTATTACTAAAGGCACAGGAGGGCCGCTATGCGGTGGGGGCTTTCAATGTGGAGAATATGGAGATGGTACAGGCGGTTGTGGCGGCTGCAGAGGAATTGGATTCCCCGGTAATTATACAGACTACGCCATCCACGGTCAAATATGCAGACCTGGATTATTTTTACGCAAATGCTAAAGTGGCATCTGAAAAGGCCGGTGTTCCAGTAGTTATACATCTGGATCATGGCAACAGCTATGAACTGGCTATGCAGGCTTTTCGGGTGGGATATACATCGATTATGATTGATGGCTCTCATGACTCTTTCCAGAAAAATATTGCTGTGACAAAGAAGGTGGCGGATGCCTGTCATCCGGCGGGGATACCTGTTGAAGCAGAGCTGGGTAAAGTGGGCGGTAAAGAGGATGATTTAAACGGCGGAGACGGCAGTCCGTACACTGTGCCGGAAGAAGCGGCGGAATTTATAAAAGCAACAGGAATTGATTTCCTGGCTGTGGCAATCGGAACAGCCCATGGTATTTACAAAGGAACTCCGAAGCTGGATGTAAATCGTCTGAGTGAGATCCGCCGGATGGTTTCTGTACCTCTTGTTCTTCATGGAACCTCCGGCGTTCCGGATGATACTGTAAAGGAGTGTATAAAGCGTGGAATATGCAAGGTTAATTATGCAACAGATCTGAGGATAGCTTTCACGAAGGGGGTCAGGGAGGTGTTGACGGCTGCTCCGGAGACGATTGACCCCAAAAAGTACAATGCCGCAGGCCGTGAACAGGTAAAGCAGTATGTAATGTCAAAGATCGGAGTTTGCGGTAGTGTTGGAAAGGCATAGAATGAAGAGACTGAACTAATACATCCAAAATGTGGATGTATGTGAAAAATTCCATAAGGCATAAGAGCGGATGATGCAGAAATGTATTCTCCGCTTTTTGTTCATATATATTATGGGTTAAACCAGATAGGGATAAAAATAGATATGTATCGGCAGGAGCATAGATTTTCTCCTGCCACGCCTATATTTAGGCTGTTTGACGTTTGGCACGCTGCATATATGCCCGTTCCATTTCCCGCATTTCCTCGTCCGTGGGGATGTCCACAATCCCGACATAGGAATAGTAGATGTCGATTTGCTGTGTCCGCTTCCCGTCCTTTTTCTCACGCTCATGGACTACGATTTTATCCACAAATGCGTTTAGGACTTCGGGCGTTAGCTCGTCAATGCGGGTGTATTTCTTGGTGACGGCTATCAGCTTGGCGACATTGGTCGCTTCCGTGTCGGCTTCGCTGACCTCGGCTGTCAAGGTTTCGATTTCCTGTTTTAGCTGTTCCTGCTCGGTTTCATATCCGTCCGACAGCTTGTAAAAGCGTTCGTCATTCAGCTTTCCGTTGACATTATCCTCATAGATTTTGCGGAACAGGCGGTCAAGCTCCTTTATCCGCTTTTCGTCCTTTCCTATCTGTTTCTGCTTTGCGGATAACTCGTATCTGCGTTCTGCAAGGGTGGCGTCAATCTGCTGTCGGATAAACACACGCTCAAACTGCTGTAAATAGGACAGGAACTGCTGAAGCTGTTTCAAAACCAACTGCTTTAATGCATCCTCTCTGATATAGTGCTGCGTACATTCCTTTGCCCTGCTCGTCCTTTTATACATGGAACAGCGGAAATGCGCATATCCGTTTGCTGTGGCTAAGTTGAGTTTCGCCCCGCAGTCGGCACAATAGAGCAGTCCCGAAAAGATACTTGTCATTCCGCTTTTGGTCGGTCTGTGCCTGTTCTCCCGTATCATCTGCACTTTTTCCCACGTATCCCTGTCAATGATAGGGGTATGGGCGTCCTCGATATACGTCCGCCTGTCCTTTGCGGTGGGGATGCGTTTCCTGCTCTTAAAGCCTAAACGGGTGGATTTAAAGCTCTCCGTCACGCCGATATACGCCACATTTTCCAGAATGGATGCAATCGTGGCTGGCTCCCAGTTATAGGGGTGTTCCGATTTTTTTGCAACGCCGATTCCTTTTGACACCTTGTAGGCTGACGGGGTAAGCACTTTATCTTCCCAGAGGGCTGTGGCAATGGCTGACACGCCTTTTCCCTGCATACAGAGTAAAAATATTCTGCGGACGACTGCCGCCGCTTCCTCGTCCACAAGCCAACGGGTTTTGTCATCTGGATTCCGTAAATATCCGTAGGGCGGCGCACCTAAATGTTCGCCTGCAAGCCCTTTCGCTTTCTTGACTTCCTTTACCTTTTTACTCGTACTTTTTGGATACCATTCGTTAAAAAGGTTGGTAAAGGCGGCAAATTCGTTGCTTTCAAGACTGCCCGTGTCCACGTTGTCCATGATGGCGATAAACCTCACGCCCGCTTCGGGGTAGATGATTTCGGAGTAAGAGCCGACCTCGATATAGTTCCTGCCGAAACGGGATAAGTCTTTTACAATGACCGTTTTTACAATCCCTTTTTCAATATCCGCCGACATTTCCTTAAAGCTTGGGCGGTCAAAATTCGTACCCGTATAACCGTCGTCAACATAGAATTTCGGGTTTGGAAAACCATGTTCCTTTGCGTATTTCAATAGATATTCTTTTTGGTTTACAATACTGTTGCTTTCGCCTTCCCGCCCGTCGTCTTGGCTTAAACGACAGTACAGGGCGGTAAATTCTTCCTGCTGTCTTTTCATAAGGCTCTCCTTTCCAACAGCAGACATGGTATTGTGAAGTGTAGGTACAGCATATCACATCTGCCCTTAAACTTCAACGCTTTAAAGCGATAATCTTTCCGCTGTCTGTTATTCCCCGTCATCATCACCCCAATTCTCCCCGTCATAAAATCCATAACCGTGTGTGCCACGCCGAAATATATTTGCAAGAATGCAGAGCAAATCCCGTCCGTCTTTTCGGAAATGGGCGTTGACGGTGTATTCCGTGCCGCCGATTTTCTCGCTAAGGCGTATCGGCTCTGGGATGCGGACAAGGGGCGTGACATTCTCGGCGGGCGGCAGAGGGGGATATATTTTGTCGGGGTTTACCATAGGGGCGTCTTTGTATTCTTTCATAATCGCCTGTTTTTCTTCCTCGGACAGCCTGCTCATCGTAACGATTCCTCCCTCCTGCGGTCTTTTTTAACTGGCTGTTGCTGCTGATTTGAACGCTGATTCTTAATTGTATCGTGGATTTGGTTTAAACAGTCGTCTATATGGGCGGAGCGTTTTTCAATCCCATCTGCATATTTCAGACGCTTTCTCAATTCCGTTATCTGCTCCGTCACGCCATTTTTTTCGGCTCTCAATGTTTCTTTTTCGGCTGGTGAGGCACGGCGTATTTTATTCTGCAAGTGCTGCCGATAGTCGGTGAGCCTGTCCATTTCACTCTGGTTTTTATCCCTGTCAGCGTGTAAATCGGAGAGGGTGGAGATATTATGCTTTGACATATAGCGTACCTGTGCGGTAATCTCATCCAGTTTCCGAAGTTCTTCTTTCATCAGCGGGCTTGTCGGCTTGTAGTCCGTTCCTTTCGGAAATATCCCTAACTGATAGCACCAGTAGTAATACAACGCTAAGATTCCCGTGGTTTTCTGATGCGGTTTCCATGCGTTTTTATACTGCTCTGGCATATGCGGGGAGTAGGAAATCCTTGCTTTGTAGTTTCCATACCTCGCCCTTGTACCTAAATGCGAACGGATAAAATCAGGCGTTAAGCGTTCATCAAGGGTATCTAATCTTGTGAAATGTTTGTACTGTGGCAGCTTCATCTTCCAATGGCTGCCCGAAAAATCAACCTCATACCCTTTGTCGGTCAGATATTTCATCATATGCGGAATATCACGACTGTAGCTGATTGCTTCCGTTAAATCTTCCAGATAGACATTGTACCGTGTCGGCTTCCCGCTTTTCTCATCCAGATACAGCGGTCTTGACGGTGCTTTCTTAGGGTTCTCAATTACCGACAATCCGTACTCTCGGCATAAACGGTCGGACACTTCCCTTAACCGTTTCTGCTCCGACTTTGAGTAATTATATTTCTTCCCGTCCAGATACGAAACAGAGTTAAAACAAAAATGATTGTGCAAATGCCCTCTGTCAAGGTGGGTGGCAACGATTATCTGGTATTTATCTCCCCACATTTCCTCTGCCAATCTCATACCGATTTCATGGCATTGTTCGGGCGTTACCTCGTCTGGCTTGAAGCTCTGGTAGCCGTGCCATGCGATATAGCCGCCTGTCTTTTGATACTGCTTCTTTGTTAAAATCATTTGTTGCAGAGCAATTTCTTTTAAACAGTTGAGGGCGGAAACATATTCGCCGCTGTCTGTTTTCTCTGGATTTTTCACATAAGAAAACACATGGAAGAAGTCCTGCATACCCTCATTCGGCACGGTCTTTTCTGGGTTTTCTACATAGTCAATCAAATCTTTTAGGTTCCCTTTGATGTGCCAAAGGCTTGTTACCGCCATATTAGACCGCCCTCTTCCCTGCATAATCTTCGATGCCAAACGGCTGCGGCATGGTAAACCTCTGCTGTAAATCTACCGCCAACTGCTCAATCTCCTTACAGATTTCGGCGGCGGTCGGATAGTAGGGAACACACTTTTTGAAAGCGTCATGCACTTCATAGAGCTTGTTTAACAGTTCCCAAAACTCGGTTTTAGGCTGTGGCTGCGGGGCGTTTCCCTTGCATAACTGGCGCATAAATTCGGCTGCGGACAGACCGCAAGCGGCGGCGCACTGCTTTAATTTTTCATGTTCTTCCTCATTCAATCGGACAGTAATCGGGACATTCCGCACGTTCTTTTCTGATTTTTCTCTGTTCATTTTCCTTAATCCTCCAGTCTAGAATTTCATTTTTAACAGGGTATTCAGGGATGTTCCCTGAGTAAATCCACACGCCTTTAGGCTGTGGATTGGATTGTGGCTGACACAATCCGATGCTCGCTATCTCTGTGGACAACGCCACAGAGCATTTTTCCTGTGCAGCAGCATTCTTAACGCCTGTCTTACCCTCCGAAAAGAAAATCCTATGTCCTTTCCACCTCCGTTCTGGATTCAATTTCTCTTGACTTTTGGATAAATGAAAAAGCCGCTACACCACACCACGAACGACAGGAGAGATTTCTCCTGCTCGGATTCGCAATGCTATGTAACGACTTTGAAATTCAAAACCATGCTGCCATACGCCAGCCGAAAAGGGCGGCTTACGTTCGCAGCGGTCAACCTTGTCCGTTGGCTGACATTCCATTCTTCCATCTATGTGTGCTTATTTAATTTTTGATTTTCCAATTTCCTTATGGGTATTTCAGAATACCATAGCGGCTGCACCCATGTCAAGATTTTGGGCAAACTTTTTATTATTCCCTGTGGACGGAAATTTTATTCACCTACTTTGAAAATTGGGCAAGGGAATTTTATCCCTCACCCAATAGTCCATAAGAAGATAGAAAATATTAGATGGTTATAAAATCTTCCGCAGCTTTTTACGCAGATGGTCTAGCCTTGCATAGATAGCCCCTGTTGTCAATCCAACAAACGGGGCAATCTCTTTTGTGGAATAGCCCTGCATTTTCAGCAGGATGATTTGCAGGGTACGCCTGTCCACCGTAAGCAACGCCCGATACAGAGTTTCGTTCTCAATCTCATCCAGTAAATCGGCAACGGTCTTTACCTCGGCATTCCGCTCCCTGTCTGCCATCCCCTCAAGGTATTCGCCGAAGTCGCTTGTCCAATGGTAAAACCGCCTGTTGGAATTGAAGTCTGCCCTGTCGTCTGTGCGGATTTGCTCAATGGTGTTTTCATCAACTCCATGCTCCCGTAATATTTTTTCCTCGGCTTCTTTCCAGATAAGCCATTTCCTGTTCTCCCGTCCGTTGTTGTATGACATTCTTTTTTCCTCCAATCTGAAATTTTTGAAATGTAATAATTCAGATTGGAAAGGCGGCGAACGGCAGCCAACATCAGAAAAAACCCCGTGGCACATTTCGATAAAAAACGACAAAAGAAAAACCGCAAAGGTTCTGTGACCCTTACGGTTATAAGTGATACTAATTCTGTTAAGTGGAGATTCTACTTCTGGTTTCATGGCAAGAAGCAGCGTTGCATAAGCAGGGATTTTTTTAACTGGCTTCCTGCCATTCCTCGATATGCTATGTATAAGTCCAATTTGCGTTGCATAAGCAGATAGATTACTGCCCGAAAAAAGGACATAAAAAAATCCCTCCAAACTTTAAAACAGGTCTGGAAAGTGTCTGTTAAGTCTTTTCGGGCATAGCAATACCGCCCACCACACGCCGTTTTTTTATTTGGTGGACTTTAAGTTCAACCGTTCACTTTTAAAATACTACGAAATATTTTTGAAGATTTCATAAAGTTTTGCAAAAATAATGAGCGATGTTTCCAACGCCCATTAAATCCTAATATGGAATTTTTATTTTAACCTCTGCACCGCCTGTATTATCGGAATTTTTAAGAGTAAGTTCCCCATTGTGTTGCTTTACAATGCTGCTTGTGATATAAAGCCCCATGCCAAAGTGCATATTAGAGCTTCGGCTGTTGTCGCCCATAAAAAACTGCTCCCTTGCATGGTGCAAATCCTCATTTGTAAAACCACTTCCCTCATCTATTATAGAGATTTGTAGAAAGTCGTCCGGCTTTTGCACCTCTACATAAACTGTCCCTTTTGGTGGAGAGTAATCTAACGCATTGCCTATCACATTCATAATTGCCCGTTCCAGCAGTAATTTATCCGCTTTGAAAGTTCCTAAATTTTCCCTTGATTCCATGTGTAAACAAATTTCTTTTGTAAGGCATAATGAATTTGCCTGCGCTTCAATCTGTTCCATATAATCAGCTATGTCAAATTCTTCCAAATTGAGCTGATACCCGGCTGCTGTCCGGGATATATCAATCAGCGTCCTAATATAAACGCCCATTTGCTCGGAACTTTCTGTAATATACCCCGCATATAACCGCTGTTCGTCGTCAAGCTCTGTTTCGCTTATCAAGTCGATGTTTCCTTGAATAACGGTTAAAGGTGTTTTCAAATCGTGAGCAAGTGCCGCGATTTGTTCCCTTTGTCGTTGTTCTGCGTTCCATTGCTTCTCTAAAGAAGATTTCAGATTGTCTTTCATATCAGAAAAAGAACGCAGTACATCTTCAAATTCTTTGATTTTTGAGTGTCCGACTTCAAAATCAAGATTTTGTCCTGCAACCTGTTTTGTTGCTTCAAAAAGCGGTGAGAGCTGTACCTGCATATTCTTTGCAAACTTTGCTGTTAATATTACACAAACCGCAATGCAGTTTATCCCTAAGAGGATATATAACAAAATTTCCGGTGAGGGGAAATGTTCATAAAGCCACTCATTCGTAAACTGTGAGCCAATGTAATATTGAAGCACTACATATTCAGTTTTGCGTGTAACAAGCAAATACTGTTTGTTAATGTTTTCGTTTCTCTTTCCATATATGGCATAATCCATAGCCCGGTCTAAATCGTCACCCTCTAAGGATGTTTCTATCATTTGATAATTCTTATCCAACACTAAATACTTACACCCCATAGGAAGCTGCACATCTGTTAAATCCGGCGTTGCGGCAATAATAGGAACAAGGTCTTTTGTACTGCGTTCTGAATAATCAGCATAAGCAATAAATCCTGTGCTTGCTCCTGCAAAAATAAGACTGAATGGAATAGCGGCCGAAGCTATCAGTCCGATTAGCAGCATACATAAAAATTTCCAAAAAGAAAATTTCAGTGACGTTGTTTTTATTCCCATTTGTACCCAATCCCCCAAACTGTAGTTATCGGCTGAATATCCAATTTGCTTAATTTCGCCCGGATATTTTTGATATGAGTGGAAATGGTAGAATTATCGCTGTCGCCCTCCAAGCTGAAAACAGCTTCATAAATCTGTTCTTTTGAAAATACCTGTCCTTTATTTCTTGCAAGGTATTCACAAATCAGATATTCGCTTTTGGTTAGGGGAACGGGTGTATTATCTACCCGTAGTTCCTTTGCGGACAAATCAATTTTTATCCGTTCAAAGGTAAGGGCGGTATGCCGTTCCCTGTGTTCCCGGCGTAAGTGGGCATTTACCCTTGCCCGCAGCTCCGCAATGCGGAATGGTTTTGTTAGATAGTCGTCTGCTCCCAAGCCAAGCCCGAATGTAATATCATTTTCCAATGTCTTAGCGGTCAGAAAGAGAATAGGACAATCCACCAGAGAACGAATTTTATCGCAATAAGAAAACCCGTCTATATCCGGCATCATAATATCCAAAATAATTAAGTCATATCTATTCAGTTTATCAAGAGGAACCTGTGTAGCAGAGGTATAGACCGTAACGAAATGTCTGTCTTTTTGCAGTCCGTTTTTCACAAGTTCTAAAATAGGTCGTTCATCATCAACCATAAGGATTGCTGCCATAGTATCGCCGCCTTTCGTTGTTTTCAGTATAGCACAACTCATAAGGGCAGAAAAGTTGCTATTGCCGCTTTGCAACGTAATAGCGGTTATTTATTTCAACTGCAACGGCTTCTGTCTTATCTGTGCCGTAAATTTCGTAAACGTCTGTATAAAACCATTGTTCCCGCCCTTGTCCGGCGTTTTTTCCGTTCCAGTCAATCTTGTTCAACTCTTCTTTAGACAAAGGGCGTTTTGTTTCCGTATCGAATGTAACGCTTTCCGCAAGAATATCAATCCAGCTTCCTAATTCATCATTTGATACGGTATCAGAGGTTACTTGATAAATAATCCCGTCACAAAGGAGCTGCGTTGCATTTTCGGGATTGATTTCAAACTTTCCACTCATAGACTGCTCTGTGTCCTTGAAGTCAAAGACCGTATCTGTGTCTTTGATATTTTCTTTTCTAACAGCTTTGTGATACCCTCCGTTTACATCTACAATCAGATAATCGTCAGCGTTGGGGGCTGCGTACACATTCAAGAATGGGATAATATAAGCAGCTTCCGGGGCTTTATCCGCTAAATCTGCCAACGTCCGAAAGGTAGCGGCTTCTATGTTTTCCTGAAGCAATACTTTTCCTGTTTCGTCTACAGCTGCAAGCTGCCGGATATATCCAGTCCATTCCCCAAGCCCGCCATTAGAAACGGTATCCTCCAAAATCGTATAGTCGTTTCCCTTAAAGGAAAATTGCGTCACATTCTCTGCGTCCAGATAGCATTGCTCTTTATCACTGGAATATTCCTTGATTTTTTCCTGTAAAGAGCAGCCCGCAAGAGAAAAGCATACAACAAAAGCAAACAGCACGACTATAAACATTTTTCTGTTTTTATTCATAATTTTTCCGTCCTTCCCAATGAGAAAACCATAATAAGGTCAGCAACAAGCCACCTGTCGTTAATGCTGCAATCCATATTTTTTCCGTTCCATAGTTGAAAATTTGTCGGCTCAAAATATCCTTTACCCAATTCATAGACCATGAAAAGGGAATATACTTCGCTATGCCTTTTAGTTCGATATTGCTATATAAGATACATTGCAGACTTTCAAACACGCCCCAAAACAGGGATAACCCTAATCCAAATTTGAAGCTAAGGAACAGGTGCAAGATGTATATTATCAAATTACAAAATGCCATCCCGGCGGCGGCTCCAATCAGCATTCCGAGCTGCACTGTATCAGCCATTCCCAAAAGATGTATGCCAACCACAAATAACAGAAACAGAAAGAACAGTGCAAATACCCCCGAACCATAAAGATAAGTTAATTTTGCAAGCATATTTTTGTGTCGGTTCGGTACAGCAAGCAGCGTCTGGAAGTGTGAAGCCTTTTCTTCCAGTGCAACATTCAGACCGACAATAACGCTTATCAACAATGGAAAAAACGTTGTCGTAATTTCCAATATCATTTTGAGCTTTTTACTATCTGCTGTGCTGGCATACTGGAAATAGTAAGCAAGAAATAACAATGCCCCGATAACAGGTATACAAAAATGAATGGCCCAAAACGGTGTATGCTTCGTTTTTTCCTGTTCAGAACGAACCGCATAAATAAAACCCATTTCCGTCTACCTCCCTTTGGAAAAATCCTTTGCGTCGGCATAGGATAAAATAAGAAACAAGAGTATTGACAACGCAATGGAAATCATAATGGCTATAGAAAATCCACAATTCCCCGCATAAGTTCCGTTTATTTCAATTCCCATAAGCGGCTTTGCCAGTTTTGCCGCCCAGCAATACGGTACAAACCACCATGCGATTGTATTTCCTAATGCAGTAGCAGTAGACAGAACAATCCCAAGTATTGTATTTAACACAATCGGCACAAACATTCCCGTTTTGCGTGCTAAGTACAGGCACAAAGGAATTTGCCAGACAGACGCAAGGATAATCCCGATACTTCCTACAATGCTGTGTAAAACAGAATATACTGCCGTTGCCGGAGTGATGATATTACTGATAGAGATAAGCAATGCTAAAAATATCGCTGAAACAAGCAGTTTTTCGACTAAGATAATGCCCTTGGCAAATTCAAATCTTGAAAGGTTCACAGACATAGAAAATACCGAATAGTATTTCCCGGCATTTTCTTCTTTTCTGTGTGACAAAGAACACAAAATTGCGATTGCTCCCGGAAGCAAAAACGCATACCACCAGTAAAGTGCCATGTACTGATACCCTATAAATCCACCCATAAGCCACGCAAAAATAGCTGTGATTAGTGGAACAATGAAAATCAGTTTGTTCGATATTGTCCGCCTAAATTTCAAATGTTCTGATTTCAGATAGTTCATGCCTTAACCCTCCCTGTGATTGCTTTTTGCAACGTCCATAAAAAGCTGTTCCAAATTTTCGTCTGTGTTCAATTTCCCCTCATATCCAAGAACGCCACCCGCGATAATGCCGATATGGTCAGCTATCTGCTGCACTTCTGAAAGAATGTGGCTGGACAGGATAACCGTAATACCTTTAGCCGGAAAAGAACGGATAAGCTCTCTAAGTTCTTCAATCCCAATCGGGTCAAGCCCGTTGGTTGGTTCGTCAAGTATGAGCAGTTTCGGGTTGTTTAGTAATGCAACCGCAATTCCAAGACGCTGTTTCATACCAAGAGAAAACTGTCCGGCTCTTTTCCTGCCTGTTTCCGTCAGTCGGACGATTTGCAGCACTTCGTCAATCCGCTTATCTGTCAGTCCTAAAATAGTAGTCCTTACTTTCAGATTTTCATAGGCGGTTAAATTTTCATAAAGCGGCGGCATTTCAATCAACGCTCCGATATGGTTTAAATCGCTGCGTTTCCATGCGTGACCGTCAAATTCGATATTTCCAGAGGTCGGTTTCAAAATGCCCGTAATCATTTTGAGCGTCGTAGATTTTCCAGCTCCATTCGGTCCCAATAGTCCATAGACGGAATTTCTTTCAATGTTCAGCGATATGTTGTTTACAGCCGTCTGTCCGCTGAAAGATTTGCAGAGGTTTGTTGTTTTCAAAATCATTTCCATATTCTGTATTGTCCTTTCTTTTGATTATGGGAAAAGAATAGCTGATGTTTTTGAAGATTTCATAAAGATAAGGAATCTTTTTAAAATCCTGATTAACGCCTGCCATATCAGTATAGGGTAAATGGGAAAAGCTAATTTTGCTTTATCGGGTTATCTTTTTTCGGGCATCGGCAAGTTTAACAGCTCCTTTTGGTATGAGCCATACCCGATTGATATTCAATATGCCCTCAATCCGATTTTCCTTACAGAGCCTTTATGCTCGCCTTACCGATATTCCCCAAAGCCCCACTGCTTCCTGTGCCGTCATATACTCAAACATTTCTTTTTTCCTCAAATTGTACTGCATCTAATATAGCCGTTTGAACAAACATATCAATTCATAAAACGCGAATTTTTATCCCACAAAAAGAAAAACGACAGGGCTTTACACCCTGTCGCCACTCCATTATGTGTATAAGATTTCTTCCTCCACAATCTCCCTCGCACAAGCCCTTATGTTACCTAGCCGTCCTGTCCATTCTAAGGCGTTTTCCTCCTTTAGACGTTCTGTTATGCCCTGTGCCTGTTTCATGCCCTCTATGAGCCTTTCAAAACATTCCTGTGCCTGCCTGTCAATGTCGGCAAGGTATGTATTCAGCCTGCCGCTTGTGAGAAGATTGGTGTATGTAACTTTGCGGTACTGCTTCAGATAGTCCAGATGCCGCTGTCTCGCCTGCCGGCTCGGTCGGTTCGCAGCTTGAGTGCCACCGGCACTCGCTCACCCCCATGTGCCTATCGGCTGTTTTTCTTCGGCGGGTACAGTCAAGCATGGTATTAAGTAATCACTTTCTTTCCGATATGTACCGCCTAACTGTTCGAATAATGATTTTGCCATTTTGTAATTCCTCCAAATAAGATATTCACTCCACGTTGTAATGTCTGCTGTCTTAAACAAAATTTTGAGTTTTCTCCTTATCTGGTTTCATTCATGTTTTACTTTTTCAATAAGTCTGTCAGTTTGTCCAATCACGTTTCATTTATGGTGGCGTTATCGTGTGAAGCAGGAAGGATTGAGCATTGACAGCCGGGAAAAAAATGAGTAAAGTGAAGGAAAAAAAGGAGGGCTTACTGTGAAAATCATCATGGGAGCGGACCCGGCAGGGTTTGAATTGAAAAATGCAGTCAGGGAGGACCTTAAAAAGCGCGGATATGATATCACGGATATTGATCCGGATATCCCCGTATTATTTCAGGATGCGGCGAAGACAGTGGCAAAAGGGGTGCAGAGCGGGGAATATGACAGAGGAATTGCCATTTGCGGCACAGGTATGGGTGTAAGCATCATCTGTAATAAACACCGCGGTGTTTATGCTGCACTTTGCGAGAGCGTTTATCAGGCACGACGGGCAAAGACAGTCAATAATACCAATGTTTTGTGCATGGGCGGATTTATTGTTGGACAGGAAATGGGAAGAGAGATGGCACGTGCCTGGCTGGAAGCAGAACATATGGCAGGGCTGGATGAAGAAATGGCTGAGATTGTGGAAAAGGAATTTGATGAGCTGGTTGAGTTTGAAAAAACTGTTTATGAAAGGTGAATGTGGAATGTGCACAAAAATAACGGCCAATTTATAGTAATATGTACAGAAAGCATGAAAGTGTATGAAGAATGATTGACATAAATATGAGATTGGACTATAATGCAGGAAATAGAAACCGGTTACAATTGAACCACGGCTGGAAGGATACAATGTATGAGTAACTTGACAATTATGGACATCGCCCGGGAGGCAGGCGTTTCAAAGGCCACTGTTTCAAGGGTTATGAATAACTCAGGCGCTGTTAGTCCCAGTACGAGAGAGCGGGTATTGAATGTAATAGCTGCCAACAAATTTTCGCCTTCCGCAACAGCAAGGAATCTTTCCAGGGGAACATCTTCAGCAATTGGTTTTGTAGTACCTGAAATTGATAACCCATTTTTTGGTGAATTACTTCGCGGTGTGACGGAAATTATAGATAAGAATAATCTTACGCTTATCTGCTGCAATACAGACGATGACGCGGAGAAAGACCGCAGAGCTCTAGAGCTTCTTAAGGAAAACAGAGTAAGAGGAATCTTATATACTCCGGCAATCGATTACAGTAGCAGGAGGGAAAGAAAACGTCTGGCGAAGGTTTTTCAGGAATTGGACGTACCTGTCATATTGATGGACAGGAATATCGGATTTCCTCAAATTGATGGAGTTTATTTTAATGATTATCAGGGAATGTATGACGCAACAGAGGCGTTGATTCAAGCCGGACATACGGAAATCGGCATCATTAATGCAAGTATGGACAGGGTTTTGGCAAGGGACCGGCAGAAGGGGTATCAGGATGCCCTTGAGCATGCCGGAATAAAGCTGAATGAAAACTATATGTTTCTCGGGAATTATCGGGCCACGAGGGCATATGAGCTGGCGAAAGAGCTGTTGGCTATGGAACATCGCCCGACAGCAGTTCTGACCTGCAACAACCGTACCAGTCTTGGATTTTTAAAAGCAGTTTATGAAAGAGGCGAATCAGTGCCGGAGGATATTTCCTGCATTGGTCTGGACAGGATTGAAATATTGGATGTCATCGGCAATCCTTTTAATTATATTGAGAGAGATGCAATCAAGATGGGGCAGACTGCCGTGGAATTATTGATCAGCAGGATGGCATTTCCGGACAAGCCAAGGATGGAGGTTATACTGGATACCAGGCTTGTGATAAAAAAATTGTAAGAAATAGTGTGCAAATAATGGTGAATTCCTATTTGCATATTATTTTTAAATGAAATTGGAAGCGGTTTCATCAAAAGTAAAAGCAATTTATCCTATAAAATAGGGAGAAAATTAGTAAAATTAGTTACCGTTTCCAAAGAAGAAAGGGGAAGAGGAATGCAAGACAGATTTGAGGAATTGAGTTCTCAGGTTATCCGTGAACTGACTGAGGTATTCAGCAGAATGGATGATACGAATGTGAGAGAGCTCCTGGAAGAAATCAAAAAAGCACCAAGGATTTTTCTATTGGCGGCAGGCAGAGAAGGTCTGGCAACAAAAGCTTTTGCCATGAGGCTGATGCATCTTGGAAAAGATGCTTTTTGGATTTGGGATGATACCACTCCTTCTATTGGCGGGGGAGATTTAATGATCTGCGCCTGCGGCTCTGCAAATGTCGGACATGAAAATTATGTTGCGGAAATGGCAAAAAAGAATGGTGCCAGGCTGGCATTGATCACATCTTCCAATGAAGGATATCTGCTTTCTATTGCAGATATTAAAGTAAATGTTCCTGCTGCCGCTTATAAAGCGGTTGGAGATTTCGCAGGATCAGGGCAGCTTATGGGAAATCTGTTCGAACAGGCGTTATTCATTTTTTATGATATTTCCATAATGATGCTTCGGGAAGAATTGAATTTGGAACCGGAAGAAATGGCAGCAAGACACAGAAATGTGGAATAGCTGTAAACGAAGAGCCCTTTGGGGAGCGCGGCGGGGCGCCGCGGTTTTTACATAATTCACATATCGGTAGTATTTGACACTACCCACATATTAAAGGAGGACAAAAAATGAAAGCAAAGAAATTGGCAGCAATGGCTATGACCGCCGCAACGGTAACAGCGATGGCAGTACCTGCAAGTGTATCCGCAGCAGGTGACGATCTGTTTGATCCTGCTAATTACGTATCAGAGAAGGATTCTTCTGAATGGACAATTGCAGTCGTAACCAAAGACAACACTGCAAACTGGTTCAAGCGTATGGAGGTCGGTGTAAATGAATTCGGTGAAAAAACCGGAATTAATGTGATCCAGAAGGGACCGGCTAATGCGGATGCAGCTTCACAGGTACAGGTTATCGACGATATGATCAATCAGGGTGTGGATGCGCTCTGTGTCGTTCCGATTGACCCGGGCGCAATTGAGGCATCTCTTATGACAGCTATGGAAAAGGGTATCGTTGTAATTACCCATGAAGCTTCAAACCAGGTAAATACCCTGTACGATACAGAAGCATTTACAGCGGATGATTTCGGTGCGGCTCTTATGGACGCTCTGGCGGCAGATATGGGCGAGGAAGGCAAATATGCTGAAATGGTAGCTTATACAACAAGTACTACACATATGGAATATGCAAATGCCCAGAAAGCCCGTCAGGAAGAGGCATATCCCAACATGGAGCTGATCAATGACGGCGCTGTTCCCACCTGTGAATCTGAAGAAAGCATTGACACTTCCTACGAAAGAGCAAAAGAAGTTCTGAAAGCAAATCCGGATTTGAAGGGCTTTACAGGTGTTGCCTCCACAGACTGCCCGGGTATTGCAAAGGCTGTTGAAGAATTAGGTCTTGATGTAAAGGTTGTCGGTGTTGGTACCCCGAATGAATTCAGGCCATATGTTGAATCCGGTACAATTTCCACTATGAAGCTTTGGGACCCGAAGGAATCAGGATACGTTATGTGTAAAGTTGCTTCCATGATCCTTGGCGGCGAAGAAATTGCAGAAGGAACAGATCTTGGCCGTGATGGATATGACAGCATTTCTATCGTTGAGGGCGATAACAGATGCATCATTGGAAAAGCTGATATCAGCATCACCAAAGATAATATTGGTGATTACGACTTCTGATCTGGTATTACAAATAGAAGCGTAATAAGAAAAAGGTAAACGGAATATCGCATATCCTGCCTCCCTTTGCCAGGGTATGCGGTATTTTTTTACCAAAATAAGCGGAAAAGCAGCTTTTTTAGCGCGTCACAGATGGGGATTTTAATGAATCGGGAAGAAAAGGCAGGGTGTTAGAATGGAAAATATTCTTTCAGTAAAGCAGATTAAGAAGTCGTTCGGCGGAGTACATGCGTTGAAGGGGGTTGACCTTACGATTAAAAAAGGTGAAACACATTGTCTGGCCGGGGAGAATGGCTGTGGAAAATCCACGATCATCAAGGTGATTTCGGGATTTTATCAACCGGACGGCGGTACGATTGAAGTAGATGGAAAGGCGTACCCGGTGATGACGCCGGCAGAAGCGATTAAAGCAGGTATACAGGTCATTTATCAGGATTTTTCTATCTTCCCGAATTTGACGGTTATTGAAAATCTGGCATTTAACCAGGTACTTGCAAACAAGAAAAAATTTGTAAATAGAAAAGAATTCAGAAGAATTGCAGAGGAGGCTGTTGCCAGGATCAATTTTGATGTGGAGCTGGATGCATTGGTGGAAACCCTTCCGGTGGCGGATAAACAGCTCATTGCGATTTCCCGGGCGCTTTTGGACAATGCAAGGCTGATTATTATGGATGAGCCCACCACTGCCCTGACAAAAAAAGAAGTAAAGCGTTTATTTGAAATCATTGCACAGTTAAAAGCAAATGGCGTAACTATTCTGTTTGTATCACATAAATTGGATGAGGTATTTAAAATTTCCGATCGTATTACGATTATGAGAAGCGGTGAGAATGTGATAAGCTGTTCTGTCCAAGAGATAAATGAAGAAAAATTTGCCTATTATATGACCGGGCGGCATTTCAATGATACGCAGGATAAGGAAGACGGCAGGGAAATCGGAAAACCTGTTCTGGAGGTTAGTAATTTAAGTGCTCCGGGCTTTGAAAATATCAGTTTTACCCTGCATGAGGGGGAAATTATGGGTGTCACCGGACAGCTCGGCTCCGGACGTACAGAGCTGTCTCTGGCACTTTCCGGAATGCTGAAACCGGCGGCAGGTACAATTAAGCTTGATGGGCAGGAGGTCAAATTTGCAAATGTAAACCAGGCGCAGAAGGGTGGAATTTCCCTTGTTCCGGAGGACCGTCTGACCGAGGGCCTGTTTCTGCCGCAGTCTATTGCGGATAATATTACGGTAACAAGGCTGGATGAAATTGCTGCAAAAGGCGGCGTCGTGAACCGTGAAAAGGTGATGAGAGAATCGGCAGACTGGGTAAAGGATATCGGTGTTGTAACAAGGGACCATACATTCCCGGTAGCTACTTTGTCCGGCGGCAATCAGCAGAAGGTTGTTCTTGCAAGAGCATTGGCAACCAATCCGAAGGTTTTGATTCTGAACGGTCCGACGGTGGGAGTGGATATCGGTGCAAAATACGATATTCATAAGATGCTGAAGGAGCTTGCCGCGAAGGGAATGGCCATTATTGTTGTATCAGACGATACTTCGGAGGTTATTGCAACCTGTGATCGTGCCATTATCATGCAGGGAGGCCGCATAACAGGACAATTGGAAAAAGAAGAGCTGGATGAGCAGAAGCTTGCAGATGCGGCAGACTGAGAAGGGAGTGGATAACGAATGAAACAGTTTAAATGGAAGAAATTAACCAGACAGTCGGAATTTTATGTGTTCCTGATTATCGTTCTTTTATCCGTGGTAATTCAACTGCGTTCCGGCCTGTTCTTCGCAAACAATAATATTGTGGATATTATGCGTTCCATGATCGTTCCCTGTATTTATGCTTTGTGTGCATTCTTTGCATTTATCAGTACCGGACCGGATGTGTCATTCCCGTTGGTTGCTGCGTTGAGCAGTTATCTTGCGATTACGGTTACATATAAACTCCGGTACGATGGACCATGGATACTGGTATTTATTATCGGAATGGTTTTTGGCGGAATTATGGGCGCCTTAAATGGATTTATTATTGTGAAATATAAATTCAACAGCCTGATTGTAACACTGGGTACCTCTTCTGTTTTCAGCGGTATTCTGCTGGGCGCTTTTGAGGCGGAGAGAATGGATTTGCCGGATACACTTCAGAGATTCGGAAAGGCTTCTCTGCTGATGGTAAAAAATGCAAAGACAGGTCTGGGCTCTACCCTTCCGATGACTTTTTTGATTGTAGTCGTATTGTATGTGGCCGCTTATCTTGTATTGAATTTTACTATGGTTGGGCGGGGCGTATATGCAATAGGCGGTGATGAAATTTCTGCCGAAAGAGCGGGATTTGATGTGAAGAGGATACGTTTTGGTATTTTTGTCATTAATGGTATACTGGCATCCATTGCGGGACTTTCTTATGCGGTTATGTCTATGAGATACCTGCCGACGGAATATGCAGGTGCAGAGATGACTGTCATTGCCGCAATCATTTTGGGCGGTACACGGATGAACGGCGGTGTCGGAACACTGAAGGGATGTATTCTCGGCACCCTGCTTTTGACCATGGTAACAAACAGTCTGATCCTCCTGGGTATTTCCGTATACTGGCAGAAGGTTTTTGTTGGCGGAATCATCATTATAGGTACGGCAGTTTCCGTATTGCAGAGCCACAGTGTAAAAACAGGAAGAGCTAAGGCTGAGAAAAAGGAGGCGGCATAAAATGAGTAAATTAAAAAAAATTGATGGAAATATTTTAAGGCTGCTTGCCATTTTTGCGGTTATTACTGCGGTTGCAGGTGTGACCAAAGGAACGAGGTTCCTGAATGCAGGTAATTTACAGTCCATGGCAAAGACACTTACCGAATATGGATTAATGTCTGTTGGCGTTGGCATTGCAATGATTTCCGGCGGTATAGATCTGTCCACGGTATATATTGCAAATCTCTGCGGCATTCTTGCCGGAATGACCATGAAATCTATGGGCGGCGGCATTCTTCCGGGAATTTTAGCCGCAGTGCTTGTAGGCGTTCTGTGCGGCGCATTTAACGGATTTCTGGTATCTGTGCTGAATATTCCGGCTATGCTGGCTACGCTTGGCACCTATCAGTTATATATGGGGATTGCAATTGTATGCTCAAAGGGAAGCACGGTCAGCGGCGTTCCGAAGGAATACAGCCGGTTTGCATCAATGTCGGTGACAGGTATTCCATTGCCGTTTATTGTATTTGTTCTTCTGGTAATTGTGATTTCTTTTGTGATGTCAAAAACAAAATTCGGCAAGCGGGTACATCTTGTGGGAACTAATGCAAAAGCAGCAAAATTCGCAGGTATTAATAACGTATCTGTAATTATCAGAGCTTATATTTTATCCGGTATTGTATCTGCTTCAGCAGGACTTTTAAGTCTTTCCAGGATCAGCTCTGCAAAGGCTGATTTCGGAAGCAGCTATACCATGCAGACAATTCTGATTGCCGTTTTGGGCGGCATTAATCCTAACGGTGGATTCGGAAGTATTCCGGGTATTGCAATGGCAGTCCTGATTCTTCAGATGCTGTCTTCTTATCTGAATATGTTCCCGAATATCAGCAACTATTACCGTGATCTGATATGGGGCGTTGCACTGATTGCTGTATTGATCATGAATTTTGTAATTGAAAAACGCCGTATGGCAAAGTTAAGCCGGAAATAATTGTGTATGCAGTTGAGATGGAGGAGCGGATCATGGGAAGACCGAAAATTTTGGTTGTAGGAAGTATGAATATGGATCTTTTTGTGGAAGGCGCCAATTCGATACCGAAATATGGGGAATCAATTCTTTGTAGCAATTACGGATATGCAACAGGCGGGAAAGGCTCCAACCAGGCATTTGCTGCCGCTAAGCAGGGCGCCGACGTGGTAGCGGTGGGAAGGCTTGGAGATGACGAGAATGGGAAGCGGTTAGCGGCATCCCTTAGGCGGGCTGCTGTAAATACAGATTATATTGTGACAGATAAAAATTCTCAGACCGGGCTGGCTCTGATGCTTTTGGACAAGAGCGGAAAATATGTTTCCTATGTTGCTATGGGCGCAAACAGCCATACCTGTGTGGCAGATGTAAAAAGGGCATTGGACGAAAATAAGTTTGATATGATTCTGATGCAGTTGGAGATTCCGCTGGAAACGGTTTACCAGACATATGAACTGGCGAAGGAGCGCGGTATTCCGGTATTTTTGGATGCGGGTCCGGCAATGAAGATTCCGCTGGAGCGTCTGAAGGGGCTGTTTATTCTTTCTCCCAATGAGGCTGAAACGGAAGCGTTGACAGGCATTGGCGTGGATACCAATGAAGGGGCCTTAAAGGCTGCAAAATGGCTTTATGAAAAGGCAGAGCCCCAATATGTTATATTGAAGCTGGGGGCGAGGGGAGCCCTTTTATATAACGGCAGTGAAGCGAAGTTTCTCGACTGCTTTAAGGTAAATGCAGTGGATTCTACTGCGGCAGGAGATACCTTTGGAGCTTCTCTTGCAATTCAGCTCTGCAAAGGTATGAAAATGGAAAATGCAATTCTGTATGCACATGCCGCAGCCGGTATTTGCGTATCCAGAAAAGGCGCACAGGTTTCTGTGCCTACAGTAGAAGAGGTAGAAGAGTTTTTGATTCAGAGAATCGGAGGTGTCCTGAGATGAGAAAAGGGTATGTGTCTCCTTCCTTAATGTGTGTCAATCTTATGAACGCACAGAAAGATATTGAAGTATTGGAACGGGTGGGCGTGGATTATCTTCATGTGGATATGATGGACAATCACTTTGTTCCTAATATCACTTTAAGTATTGATTTTATAAAAGCTTTGAAAAAAATCACAAAAATACCACTGGATATTCATTTGATGATAGAACAGCCGGGGCAGACAGTGGGGCAGTTGGAATGCTGTGATGAGAATGATATCATCAGTATCCATTATGAAGCCACCAGCCATTCACAGAAGGTTCTGAATGCTATCCATGAGATGGGAGTAAAAGCCGGGATTGCATTAAATCCGGGAACTCCGGTATATGCATTGGAGGATTTGCTGCCGGATATAGATATGGTGATTTGTATGACTGTGAATCCGGGATTTGCAGGGCAGAAGCTGATTCCGGCTACCTTAAAAAAGGTTACAAGACTTCGGGAAATGCTGGATAGAAACGGTTATGACCGGATTCTGATAGAGGTAGATGGAAATGTGAGCTTTGAAAATGCCGTTAAAATGCACGACGCAGGAGCGGATATCTATGTTGCGGGAACCTCCAGTATTTTTGCACCCACGGGAACTCTGGAGGAGAATCTGCATAGATTCAGAGAAATCGTAGGGGCCTGACAGTGCATAGATTCAGAGAAATCGCAGGGGCCTGACAGATATGGAAAAAACGGATTATGGTTTAAAGCCGAGGAGGAAATATGAAGTTACAGATTGCTTTGGATGATATTACCCTGGAACGGGCAATTGAGCTGGTGGGAGAAATAAAGGATTACATTGATATTATTGAAACCGGCACTCCCTTTGTATACGAATATGGAATGCAGGCCGTACGTGTAATGAAGGAAAAATTTCCGGATAAAGAAGTATTGGCAGATATGAAAATTATGGATGCGGGCTATTATGAGGCAGAAGTGGCTTTTCGGGCAGGCGCGGATTATGTCACTGTGCTGGGTGTGACGGATAATCTGACAATCCGGGGCTGTATGGAGGCGGCAGAGAAATACGGCAGGGAAATTGTTGCGGATATGATTTGCGTTAAGGATATGGAGGCACGGATTCCAAAGCTGGAGGAGCTGGGGGTTCATGGACTGGCAGTTCATACGGGAACCGACCAGCAGGCGGCGGGACGGACTCCGCTGGATGATTTGAAAATAATGTCGTCGTGCAGAAAAAAGGCCGGAATTTCCGTTGCAGGCGGCATTCACGCAAAGACCGTAGAATTGTATGCACAGTATCAGCCGGAGGTTTTGATTGTGGGGAGCGGAATCTGTCATGCGGAAAAACCGGCAGAAGCGGCAAAAATGATTTATGAGCAGATACATAAGTAGGAGACTGGTATGGATAAGGATTTCATTTTGAGTGCTATTTTGAAAGAATTGGAGGACAATGCAAAACTGATATCTGCAGAGGAGCTGGTACAGTTTGCGGAAGTGATACAAAAAGCAAAGCGGGTATTTGTAGCAGGAGCCGGACGATCCGGTTTTGCTGCCAGAGCATTTTCTAACAGACTGATGCATCTGGGACTTACTGTTTACTTTGTAGGAGAACCGACGACGCCGGCAATTAAAGAGGGTGATCTTTTGGTCATTGGTTCAGGCTCAGGGGAAACCGGAAGCCTGGTAACGATGGCAAATAAAGCAAAAAGAGCGGGAGCAGGTGTGATTACGGTGACAATTCACCCCGAAGCATCCATCGGTACTCTGGCAGATGCCTGCATCTGCATTCCGGGAGCGACTCCCAAAAGCGGGCTTACAGACACGGCGGCATCCATCCAGCCTATGGGTAATGCATTCGAGCAGATGAGCTGGCTGGTATATGATGCAGTGGTTATGATTTTAATGGATAAGTTAGAAAAAACAGAGGAAGAGATGTTCCGTTTACATGCGAATTTAGAATAGACAAAAGTGGAGCGTGGACGTTTAAGCCGGTATGGAAGCAGGGGAAGAAAAGCCTGGCAGGGCTTCACTGCGAATACAAAGCACGGACTACAAAGCATGGACTGCAAAGCATGGAATATGAAGATGGGATTCAGGGAGAAATCAGATTTCGTCAATTGTATTATCTTAAAAAATCGGTTATACTTTTTGCAGAAGGGTATAACCGGTTTTATTTATGATTGAGAAAGAAGGACAGATATGAGTTACAGTTTTGAGAGCCGCGTCCGTTACAGTGAGGTTGGAGAGAACGGCCTTTTGACATTACCGGGGATTTTGAATTATTTTCAGGACTGCAGTACGTTTCATTCGGAATCCGTGGGGCTGGGGATAAATGTGCTGAAGGGGAGAAAACGCCTGTGGGTGCTTTCTGCATGGCAGGTTCTTGTGAACCGGTATCCGCATTTGGGGGAAGATATTGTGACCTCGACATGGGCTTATGCGTTCCGGGGATTTATGGGAATGCGTAATTTTGTGATGGATACGGGGGAGGGAGAAAGGCTTGCTTATGCCAATACCTTCTGGACCTATATCAATGCCGAAACGGGTCTGCCGGTAAAGCTTGAAGACTGGGATACAAAAGGATATGGGTTGGATGAGAAGCTTCAAATGGAATATGCCCCGCGAAAGATTCTGCTGCCGGAAGAAAGGCGGCAGGAGGAAGCGTTCAGCGTGCAGAAGTATCATCTGGATACCAATCATCATGTGAACAATTGTCAGTATATTCGCATGGCAGCAGATTTTCTTCCGGCGGATTTCCGGATCCGTCAAATGCGTGCAGAATATAAGCAGCAGGCAAAGCTTCATGATATCATCTGTCCGGAGATATCACAGAAAGATAACAAAGTGACAGTTTTGCTGAACGATAAAAACGAAAAACCATATGCAGTAGCGGAATTTGTAAAATTTTGAAGTTTTTTATACAATTTTTTATTCAATATATCGTTTTTCTAAAAAAGGAGCTTGAGAACAAGTCGATAATCCCGTATAATTAAAATAGGCGTGCGCTTAATTAAATAGAATAAAAAATGTCCGGTTTTGGCATATTTTTGAACAGGTATAAAAGGTGAAGGTATGAGTGGGATTAAAGATGTTGCAAAGAGAGCAGGAGTGTCAATTTCGACGGTTTCAAACGTTTTGAATAAATCTAAATATGTGAGTCCTGAGTTGGTAAAACGTGTGGAGAAGGCCGCGGAAGAGCTTTCTTATGAGGTTAATCCTATTGCACGTAGTATGAAAAATAACAAAACCGGTACGATTGGTGTGATCACTGAGGATATGTGCGGGCTGTTCTATCCTTATGTCATCAAAGGGATTAATCTGGTTGCTTCAGAGAAGGGATATCAGATTACAATATATGATACGCAGGGGGCATACGGAGATCAGGCGGCATTGAAGCGGGAAGAGGAAGTGTTCCGCAGGCTGGCTACCAGCAGGGTGGACGGAATTCTTTTTGTGTCAATGGTTTCAAATGAACATAAAGAAAAGTATTTTTCGCAGATAAAAAGACTGACCAGCCAGTATAAGCGGATTCCGCTTGTAAGTATGGAGCGGGATTTTACAGGTGTGGGGATCGACTCTGTTTATTTTGATGGCTATGAAAATGCGAAGTGCGCAGTTCAGCATTTAATTGAATGCGGCTGCAGAAAAATCGGACATATCACAGGTCCGGTGGTCATGCAGATAGCAAAGGAACGTATCAGAGGATATAAGATTTGTTTGGAGGAGAACCACCTTCCGGTAGATGAAGAAAAAATGATCATTCATGGTGATTACTCTCATCAGAGCGGGTATATGGCCATGAAGCAGCTCTTGAATGATGTCCCGGATTTGGATGGAGTTTTTTGCGGAAACGATCAGATGGCTATCGGTGCACTGAAGGTTCTGAAGGAATGTGGAAAACGCGTGCCTGAGGACATTAAGCTGATCGGGTATGATGATGTATTCCTTGCAAGTGTGGTAGAACCCTCCATATCTACGATACATATTCAGAAAAAGCATTCAGGGATTGAGGCGGCGAAGATGCTGTTTCAGCGTATAGAAAATCAGGATGAAGAGTTTACGGAACCAAAGGGCATTAAAATGGAGAGCCGCCTGGTAATCAGGAAATCAACGGTTGCGGATGCTCCGGAGGACTGGATTCTTTCCGATTGGTAAAAGATTGCTGCAGGGTAAAACCCCGGTATCACGAAGGTGTGACGCCGGGGTTTTTCAGATGGGAAGGGAAAAATAATTCAATCAATTATTCAAATAATTTGAATTGTAAAACGTTTTGCCGATTATATTTTGATGTAATATACTATGATTTTGTAGAATGTATACAAATTCGAAATAGCGAAACGTTTGAATATGCACAAAGAATTTATTTTTGCGAAAAATTAATTGACAAAAACGTTTTTCTGATTTATTATATAAACATGTTAAACAACAGATACGGGGAAAAAGTAATGAGATATAGCAAATATAAACAAAGAGGTAGATGCTATATTTTTTTTACAAGTTTTGGAAAAACGTTTTTTTGAAAATCAGGAAACAAAGAAAATGTACTAAACAATGAGTAAGAGGAGGAGTGAAAATGGCTGATCTGAAAAGACTCGCTGAGCAGGCATTGGAGCAGGGTGGGGGCGTTCTCAGGCTGGCACCGACATGGGTACCGAGATCCTTCTGCAGACCGGGAAAACGAATCAAGCTTCATCCGGATGATTATTTTGTTCTTGGACAAAGAGGCGGCATTGATGAGAGATGGTTTTCTTCTACCACATGGGCGGAGAACGGACCCGGAACACCGGACGATGAAGGTTTGAGTTATGTGATCGTGGATGAAGAAGGAACAGAGAGAATTCTGCTTCGCGACGTGGTAGAGCTTTTAGGGGCAGAAGTGATCGGAGAGACGCTCTGGAACAAATATCACAGATGGGCTATGTTCTCTAAATTTTTTGATAATGCAGGACCCCTTCCGCATCACATTCACCATAGGGACGAGCATGCGGCAAGAGTGGGGGCTTCCGGCAAACCGGAAATGTATTTCTTCCCGTCTCAGGTAAATAACCATGGCGGAGAATTTCCGTTTACATTCTTCGGGTTTAATCCGGAAACAACAAAAGAAGAAGTTCTGGCTTCATTAAAGAAATTTACTAAAGGCGACAACAGCATCCTGTCCCTGGCAATGGCATATAAACTGGACCTTGATACAGGCTGGGATGTACCTCCGGGAGTGATGCATGCACCCGGAAGCCTATGTACATACGAGCCGCAGTTTGCATCGGATGTATATGCAATGTATCAGTCCGTATTGATGAACGGACAGATCGTAGGGGAGGAGCTCCTCTGGAAAAACACTCCCGGGGAAGAAATCGGCAATTACGAATATCTTCTGGGTGTGATCGACTGGGAAAGGAATGTGGATCCTGATTTCCATAAGAACCGCTTTATGAAACCTCTTCCGGTAAAACCAATGGCAGAAATGGAAGCAGAGGGCTATGTGGAAGAGTGGATTTGCTATAAATGCCCGACAGTCAGTGCGAAACGTCTGACCGTATTGCCGGGACGAGCAGTAACAATTAAGGACAGCGCACCATACGGCTTGATTTGTCTGGAAGGCCATGGAACCTTCGGCAGATGGGAAATCGAATCTCCGGCGTTGATCCGTTACGGCGAGCTGACTCATGACGAGTATTTTGTGACAGAAAAGGCGGCGAAAGAGGGTGTGACGATTACGAATCCTTCCACAACGGATCCGATCGTAATCCTGAAACACTTCTCAGAGAATCCCGATCTTGTCATTAAATAAAGAATGTTGGGGGGAGCGATCACCCCGGCGAAAATAAAAATTTAAAAGGAGGAGAGAAATCTTGGAAGGCACAAAATATATTCTGGAGGCCACAGGAATTGACAAGGCTTTCTCCGGAGTAACTGTCTTGAAAGGTGCTGAGCTTTGCATTGAGCCAGGCGAGCTCCATGCCCTGATGGGAGAGAATGGTGCAGGAAAATCCACCCTTATGAAAATTATCATGGGAATTTACACCAGGGACGCAGGAAAGGTTGTCCTGGATGGCAAAGAAGCGGATTTTAAATCTGCCAGAGATGCGCTGGATGCAGGTATCTCCATGATTCATCAGGAGTTGAGTCCTATTCCGGAAATGACGGTTGCGGAAAATGTTTTCCTGGGAAGAGAGCAGAAAAAGTTTAAGGGCATGCCGTTTGTGGATAAGAAGGAATTAAACCGCAAAACGCAGGAGCTGCTTGAGGAGTACGAGCTTTCTGAATTTATTAAGCCAAATATGAAGATGAAGGATTTGAACATTGCGCAGATTCAGATGATGGAAATCATCAAGGCTGTATCCTACAACTCAAAGGTTATCATCATGGATGAGCCGACTTCTTCTCTGTCTGAAAAAGAGAGCGCTACTCTGTTCAAGATCATTGACAGCTTAAGGGAGAAAAAGGTAGGTATTATTTATATCTCTCATCGTATGGAGGAAGTATTCCAGTTGGCTGACCGTGTTTCCGTGCTGCGGGATGGACAGTTTATCGGTTGTGTAAAGGTTGCGGATGCCTCTCGTGAACAGTTGATCAACATGATGGTTGGACGTGAATTGGAAGGTGGTTATCCGAAGAATACGGCCAGGAAGGGCGATGTGGTTCTGGAGCTTAAAAACTTTAGCAGAAAAGGCGTATTTGAAAATGTAAACCTGAAGGTGCGTGCAGGAGAAATCCTCGGCATGGCAGGTCTGGTTGGCGCAGGCAGAAGCGAGGTTATGAGAGCCTTAGTCGGATACGATAAGCTGGATTCCGGAGAGATTATTCTGGAGGGAAAAAATATTACCATTAAGCATCCCCAGGATGCAGTTAATAACCATATTATTATGGCGTCTGAGGACAGAAAGGAACTGGGACTTGTACTTTGCCGGAGCATCAAGGAGAATGTTTCCTTACAGAATTTTGGTAAGCTTGCAAGTGGTTCCTTTATCAATAAGGGTAAGGAAAAACAGCTTGCAAATGAATACACCCGGAAAATGGCTACCAAGATGAACGGTATTGAGGATACGGTATCCAGCCTTTCCGGCGGTAACCAGCAGAAGGTTGTACTTGCAAAGTGTCTGCTGTCTGATCCGAAGGTCCTGATTATGGATGAGCCTACCAGAGGTATTGATGTCGGCGCTAAAGCGGCTATTTACAATATTATGGTAGGTTTGGCAGAGCAGGGCATTGCAATTATCATGATTTCTTCCGAAATGCCGGAACTGATTGGTATGAGCGACAGAGTCGTGGTTATGGCAGGCGGTAAAGTAAGAGGTGAGCTGGAAGGCGAAGAGGCAGCTTCCCAGCAGGCAATCATGAATTTAGCATTTGGAGGAAAATAAAAATGACACAGAAAAAAGATATGGGAAAGATACTCAGACAGTTTGGTCTGTTATTCGTAGCTCTCTTTATTGTTATCTTGATGAGCTTTCTGTCTCCGGTATTTTTGACAAGTCAGAATATCACAAATATTTTAAGACAGATTTCTCTTAACGGTATCCTTTCAGTAGGTATGACCTTTGTTATTCTGACAGGCGGCATCGACCTTTCCGTAGGTTCCGTAGTTGGCATTACCGGCGTTATTACAGGTTCCCTTATGATCAACGATACGAACTGGATGGCGGCTGCACTTGCAGCATTGGTTCTTTCTGTAATCTGCGGCGCTATCAATGGCTGGCTGATCGCATATGTAGGCTTCCAGCCGTTTATTGCAACACTGTCAACCATGACAATCGGAAGAGGGTTTGCTCTTGCTTATTCCAACGGTAAACCTTACACCATTACCAATGCAGGCTTTATCAAGATCGGACAGGGCTATCTGGGAAGCATTCCGATCCCGATCATCCTGCTGGTTATCTTCTGTGCAGCAGGTCTGATCATTCTGCAGATGACAACCTTCGGACGTTATGTATTCGCAATCGGCGGCAACAAGAGTGCGGCAAGACTTTCCGGTGTACGTACCAGAAGAGTGGAATTGTTTGTTTATGTAATCTCCTCTGTCTGCGCATGGATGGTAGGTCTGATTCTGGCGGCACGTATCAGCTCCGGCCAGCCGACGGCAGGTGAGTCCTACGAAATGGATGCGATCGCAGCAACTGCAATCGGCGGTACCAGTATGAACGGTGGTATTGGTTCTCTCACAGGTACGATCTTAGGTTTTGTTATCATTGGTTTACTGAGCAATTCCATGAACCTGATGAATATCAACTCCTTCTACCAGCAGATTGTAAAGGGCTTACTGATTATCATCGCCGTATTCCTGGATATGAAAACAAAAGGTAAGAAGAACTAATCCGCATGATTTAAAACTTCATATAGCAATGGTAATTTAAAATAACAAAACGGATTTAATATCGAAATGATATTAAAAATAAAAACCCAATTAAGGAGGAACAAAAATGAAGAAACAGGTTATTGGCGGTTTATTGGCAGTATCTATGGTGGCAGCTATGGGAACATTCAGCGTAGCGGCTGCAGAGAAGGACAATGCAGATATTAAGATCGGATTTTCTTCCAAGGATAACTCCGACACATTCGTTGCAGCAATCGCAGATGCAGCAGAAGCAAGAGCAAAAGAGCTTGGCGTAGAGCTTCTGATGTACGATGCGGGCGGTGATGTTAACAAACAGATCAGTGACTGTGAAACTCTGCTTGCAGCAGGCGTAGACGCTCTGGTTGTAATTCCTCAGGACGTAGAAGGAAGTGCTCCGGTTGTAGGTATGGCTCATGAAGCGGGCATTCCGATTGTTGTTGACAATGGTGATATCGGCGATAAAACCTATGATGCATTCGTAGGCTGTACTGACCAGGAATCCGGTGAGATCCTTGGACAGTGGATGGTAGACAATGTAGAAAAAGGCTCCAAGGTGTGCATCATTGAAGGACCTATGGGACAGTCCGGACAGGTTGGACGTATGGCTGGTTTCGAGGCAGTTGGTATGTTGGATCATTTTGAGGTTCTTTCTACTCAGACAGCTAACTGGAAACGTGACGAAGCTATGGCGCTGGCAGAAGACTGGATTACTACATATGGCGATGACCTGAAAGCAATCATTTGTGAAAACGACGACATGGGACTTGGTGCTCTTTCCGCCTGCAAGGCTGCAGGAAGAACTGACATCATCGTTGGTGGCGTAGACGGTCTGGAAGATGCAGTTGCAGCAGTGAAAGCCGGCGAATATGGAATCAGCGTTCTTCAGGATTCCAAGGGCCAGGGCGAAGTTGGTGTTGATGTGGCAGTTGCATTGGCAAAAGGCGAAGAAGTTGAGCCGGATACCCGTATTCCATTCCGTGCAATCACAGCAGAAAACGTTGACGCTTACCTTGAGGGCGGCGTAGATGCTATCTCCGGTGATGATGCAGCGGCTGTGGAAGAAACTACGGAAGAAGCTGCTGAAGAAGAAGCCGCAGAAGACGAGGCATCTGAGGAAGAGGCTGCTGAATAAGGCAAAGCGGAACCCCTGAATGCGGGATAGCGCGCAGGGCTTTAAAACGGAAACGAAACTTATGTGACGCAGGGCAGGGCACCGCTGGCAAAGCAATGGAGAGAGGACTTTGCGGCGGTGCCTTATCTGATAAGAAAAGAAAGGTGACTGGATATGTTAAGAAATATACCCCGAATTCTTCCTCCCGAATTAGTAAAATGCATGATGGAAATGGGACATTCTGATATGCTGGTGATTGCAGATGCCGGTTTTCCGGGAACTGCTCATGCAAAGAGAATGATCCGTATGGATGGCATTCTGATTCCGGATTTGCTGGATGCGGTTCTGCAGTTGTTTCCGCTGGATTATTTTGTTCCGAATCCGGTACGCTTAATGAAGAACCTTCCTACAGAGCCGGTTCCGGAAATCTGGGAAACCTACAGAGAGCTGCTGGCCAAATATGATCAGGATAATGCTTTTAAGGAATTTGAATTCATTGACAGACTTCCATTCTATGAGGAAGCGGAAAAGGCATTTGTAGTTGTGCAGACAGGCGATACCTCCCGCTATGCAAATATCATTCTGCAGAAGGGAATCTGCGTATGATCTATCGGGAAGAGAAGAAGTATATCGGACATAAGGATCAGCTAATCAGGGTAAAAAAAATCAAAATGCAGGACGGAAAAGCGAAGGGTGTGGAACTGCTGGATGTTCAGAACCGTTCGGGTATGCATTTTGATGTGAACGTGAGCCGCGGTATGGATATTCCGTATCTGGATTTCTGCGGAGAAAATATTGGGTTTGTTTCTCCGTGCGGAATTGTGGCGCCTGAATACTTTGATGATAAGGGGCTTGGGTTCCTGAAGAGCTTTACTGCGGGATTTATGACCACCTGCGGACTGAATATGGCAGGTGCTCCCTGCGGGTATGAAGGTAAGGCATATGGGCTGCATGGGAATGTTTCCCATACGCCGGCAGAGGATGTCAGCTATACCGTCGTAGAGGATGGAGATACCCCTTATGTGGATATAAAGGGAAAAGTGCGGGATGCCGTAATTTTTGGTGAAAAGCTTACTTTGGAAAGAGAAGTAAAATGTTATTATAAAGAACGGAAGTTTACTGTCAGGGACAGAGTGACAAATGAAGGGTTCAGGAAAGTACGGCATATGATATTGTATCACTGCAATATCGGATATCCGATCCTTTCTCCCGACAGCGAGGTGTATATCCCTGCATTGGAGACAAAGGCACGTAATGCGCATGCACAGGAGGGCATTGATGAGTGGATGAATACACAGAGGCCTGATCCGAATTATGAGGAGATGTGTTATTATCATACCCTGAAGCCTGATGCAGAAAACCATTCCGCCGCTGCCGTTTACAATCCCCGATTGGAGCTTGGAATAGCAATAGAAGTAGACTTGTCTACTTTGGATCATTTTGTACAGTGGAAGATGATGGGTGCGGGTGACTATGTAATGGGCCTGGAACCCGGCAATTCTACGATTGATGGCATTGCAGATGCTGTAGAAAACGGCTCTATGAAATACCTGGATGCAGGTGAATCCGTAGAGTATCATCTGACTTTCCATGTTCTGAAGGGACGGGAGGAACTGGAAGCGATCAAAAAATAAGTGAAATTGTCATATACTGTAAGACAATATATGGTAGAATAAAAACAGACAAGTAAGGAGACAAGTGTTATGACAGAAAAAGAATTGACTATCAAAGCCGGCGAAGAGCTGGATGCAAGATTAGCTGCAGCAAAGGAAACCGGCAATCTGGTTATAAAGGACGCTACGGAGGATGAGGCCGTTATCCGCGAAACATTTGAAAAGGGAGAAGGAATCTTCCGTCTCTTCCCTGCATTTGTTCCGAGAAGATTTGGAAAAGCAGGCCGCAGACTGAAGCTTCATACGGATGATTATTTTGCATTCGGTATGGAGAGAGGTTCCATCACAGAGAGATGGTTCGCTTCCACCATCGCAGCACAGAACGGACCGACAGCCAAGGCCGACGAAGGAATGGCGTACGTTTGTGTAGATTATGACACTGATGAGAAATTTTCTTTGAGAAATGCGGTAAAGGTTCTCGGGGAAGACCTGGTTGGAAAGGAATTAATGGATAAATACAATGGCTGGCCGATGTACTCCAAATTCTTTGACAATGAAAACCCGCTGTTCCATCATCTGCATCTGACCTTTGAGGATGCCGCGCGTGTCGGCAAATTAGGAAAACCGGAGTGCTACTATTTCCCGAAGCAGTTGAACAACTACTTCGGAGAAGCAAACTATACATATTTCGGATTTGATCCGGATGTGGACCCTGAAGAAGTAAAAGAGAGAATCCGTCATTTTGCGGATGATGATACCAGAATCACAGATCTTTCCAGGGCTTACAGAATTGAGCTTGGAACAGGCTGGTATACACCTGCAGGCGTTATCCATGCACCGGCTTCCGTATTGACTTATGAGCCGCAGTGGAACTCTGATGTAAACTCTGTTTATGAAAACATTGTTTCCGGTGAGGTTTACCCTCCGGAGATGCTGGATGAAGAATTACCGGAGGACAGCAGGGATATTGAGGATGTATTCAAGCTGCTGGACTGGGAAAAGAACGTAGACCCTCATTACAGAAAGCATTATTTCCGCAAGCCTCTGGTAGAGGCAGAAACCGGGCAGTATACCCAGAAATGGATCACCTATGCGAACCCGTACATCGCTGCAAAAGAGCTGACGGTAAATCCCGGACAGACTGTTACCATTAAAGATGGCGCAGCGTACGGCTGTATCTTTGTACAGGGACATGGCAAATTTGGTGTTTATGATTGTGAAGCACCTACCCTGCTTCATTTCGGACAGCAGAGTTCTGATGAATTCTTCGTATCTGAAAGAGCGGCTTCCGAAGGCGTAACCATTACAAACACAAGTAAGGTTGAACCTCTGGTTGTTCTGAAGCACTTCGGACCAAACTGCCCGGGCGTTCCTAAGGAAGCTGCTGAATAAGAATTTCAAAGCCGCCAGATAGGCAGGCTTTGATGCGGCCGGCCCAGGATACCCTCTGATTTTTGCTGTATTCTGGGCTGCCTGTTTCTGAAAAGCTTATAGAAAGGGAGTAAAACATGAAATATTTATTGGGAATTGACAATGGCGGCACTTTTTCCAAGGCAGCTATATTTGATGAAGATGGAAAGCAGATTTCTGTTGCAAGTGTGCCGACCGTTACCCTGACCCCGAAGCCCGGGTATACGGAGAAGGACCTGAACGAGCTGTGGGAGGTCAATGCACAGGCGGTCAGAAATGCGATTGAAAAGAGTGGAATCGATCCGAAGGATATCGCAGGGGTATCCTTCTCCGGAGCAGGAAAAGGTCTTTACATGGTCGGATACGATGGAAAGCCATCCTATAACGGAATCATGTCCACAGATACCAGAGCCTGGGCGCAGGTAGAGCAGTGGTATAAGGATGGAACAAATAAAAAGGTTTATGAGAAGACCTTCCAGGAAATCCTGGCTGTACAGCCGGTAAGCCTTCTGGCATGGTTCAGAGACAATCAGCCGGAGGTATTGGAGAGAACAAAATATATTTTTGCAGTCAAGGACTATATCCGTTATATGCTGACAGGAGAAGCTTACAGTGAGTATACGGACTGCTCCGGCGGAAACCTGGTAAACATGGTTACCAAACAGCATGACAAAGAGCTTATGGCTCTCTATGGACTGGAGGACTGCTATGAGAAGCTTCCGCCTCTGAAATATTCTGCAGAGGTATGCGGGTATGTGACTAAGGAAGCCGGTGAGAAGACACTTCTTCCGGAGGGCATCCCTGTTGCGGCAGGTATGTTTGATGTCAATGCCTGCGGTATTGCATCCGGTCTGTCTGATGAAGAACAGATGTGTATGATTGCCGGAACCTGGAGCATCAACGAATTTATTGGAAAGGCTCCGGTAACTAACGGAACCGTTGCCTTGAACTCTATGTTCTGTATGCCGGGATATTTCCTGATTGAGGAGAGCAGTCCGACTTCTGCGGGAAACATGGAATGGTTTATCCGCAACCTGATGAACTACGAAAAGGAAGAAGCAAAAGCAAACGGCGGCTCCGTATATGAGATTACGAACGAGTGGGTAGCATCCATTGAGCCGCAGGACAATAATATTATTTTCCTGCCTTTCTTAAACGGCTCCAACGAGGATGCGCTGGCAAAGGGAACCTTTGTGGGCCTGACTGCTTACCACAGCAAAAAGCATATGCTCCGCGCGGTTTACGAAGGCATTGTATTCTCTCATGTAACGCATGTGAAGAAGCTTCTGAGAAACCGTGAGGTACCGAAGAGTATCCGTCTGTCCGGCGGTGCTGCGAATTCTGACGTATGGGTACAGATTTTTGCGGATGCTCTTCAGATTCCGATTGATGTTGTAGGTGATAAGGAATTGGGAGCACAGGGTGCGGCTATGGCAGCCGGTATTGCAGCCGGAATCTATAAGGATTATCAGGAAGCGATCAGCAGAACCGTCACCATTACCAAGACCATCCGTCCGCGTCCGGAATACAAAGAAATTTACGAAGAAAAATATGCAACCTACCGTGCAGTCATTGATGGCTTGAGCCGGGCTTGGGAACATTTCAAAAATTAATATAAAACAGAAAGAGGTAGATGTTATGTTTAAAATGGCGATCTTAGGCGCTGGTGCTATTGCACACAAAATGTCAAATACAATTTCTCAGATGGAAAATGTTGAACCATACATTATTGCAGATGTAAATATCGAAAAAGCAAAGGAGCTTGGCGCTCAGTATGGTTATACAAAAGTATGCGGTTCAGTAGATGACATCCTTGCAGATGACGCGGTAGATCTCGTTTATATCGCACTTCCGCATTCTCTTCACTACAAATTTACAAAAATTTGTCTGGAAGGCGGCAAAAACGTTCTCTGTGAGAAATCCTTTACGGTAAGTGCGGGTCAGGCAAAAGAAATCCTTGCACTGGCAGAAGAGAAGAAGCTTCTTCTTCAGGAAGCAATCTGGACCAGATATATGCCGTCCAGAAATATGATTGATGATATCATTGCAAGCGGTGTGATCGGCGAGGTTACTTCCCTTACGGCAAACCTCGGTTATGAGTTAAGTGCAGTTCCGAGAATCTGGGATGTAAACTTTGCAGGCGGTGCGCTTCTTGACTGCGGTGTTTACCTGGTTCACTTCGCGCGTATGATATTCGGAGATAATATTACAGATATCAAATCTTCCGCAGTATTCAGAAACGGTGTTGATATGTGCGACAATATTACCATGATCTTTGACGACAGCAAAATGGCTACCATGCAGAGCAACGTATACGCTGCCCAGAACCGTTCCGCTGCAATCTTCGGAACCAGGGGGTATATCGAGATCACCAATATCAACAATCCGGAGAAGATTACCGTATTCAATGATCAGTATGAAGAAGTTGCTTCTTATCTGCCTCCGAAGCAGATCACAGGCTATGAGTATGAAGTATTGGCCTGTATGCGTGCAATCGAAAACGGTGAGATCGAGTGCCCGGAAGCTCCTCACGCAGAGACCATAAAGGTTATGGAGATCATGGATGGTATTCGTCAGTCCTGGGGATACGATATTCCGTTAATTTCATAAGTTTAAATAGGAGAACAGCATGAAAGCATATACATTAGGTTTGTATGAAAAAGCAATGCCTGCAGAGCTGACCTGGAAAGAAAAGCTGGAAGCAGCCAGGGACGCAGGATATGACTTTGTGGAAATCAGCATTGATGAGACAGATGCAAAGCTTGCCCGTCTGGAATGGACGAAGGAAGAGCGTCTGGAGCTGGTAAAGACCATGTATGAGACGGGCCTTCCGATCCGCACCATGTGCCTGAGCGGTCATCGGAAATATCCGATCGGCAGCAGCAATCCGAATACCTGTGCAAGAGGTATGGAGATTATGGAAAAGGCCATTCGGCTTGCTGATGATTTAGGTATCCGCATTATCCAGCTTGCAGGGTATGATGTATATTATGAGGAATCCACTCCGCAGACGGTAGAGCGTTTTGGAGAAAATCTCAAAAAATGCGAGCGTATGGCAGCAAAAGCCGGTATTGTCATGGGCTTTGAAACCATGGAGACAGAGTTTATGAACACCGTAGGCAAGGCTATGGTTTATGTAAACAAAGTAAACTCACCGTATCTCGGTGTTTATCCGGATATGGGAAATATCACAAATGCAGCAGTATCTTACGGCACAGATGTGCTTGAGGATATCAGAAGCGGTATCGGTCATCTGGATGCAGTTCACCTGAAAGAAACTGTTCCGGGTGTATTCCGTGAAGTTCCTTTTGGAACCGGACATGTGGATTTTGCGGCTGTGATCGCAGAAACCTGGAGGGCCGGCGTGCGAAGATATGTAACAGAAATGTGGTATACAGGAAATCCTGAGTGGAGGAAGGACCTGGATCAGGCTGTAGGTATGATGCGCCCGCTTCTGGATGCACAGGAATAAATCTGCGGGATAGTCCTGAGATACAAGTTGGACTTTTCCCGGACAAGTGATATAATGAATGTATCAAAATCATAAAGGAGAGATATCATGCTTGAGAAACTGAAAGAAGAAGTTTATAAAGCAAATATGGACCTGCCGAAATATGGACTCGTAACCTTTACCTGGGGAAATGTAAGCGGAATTGATCGTGAAAAGGGCTTATTTGTTATCAAACCAAGCGGTGTAGACTACGACAAACTGAAACCGGAAGATATGGTTGTTGTAGACCTGGAGGGAAATAAGGTAGAGGGTGACTATAACCCGTCTTCTGATACACCGACTCACGTAGAGCTGTACAAGGCTTTCCGGAATATCGGCGGTGTTGTACATACACATTCTTCCTGGGCTACAAGCTGGGCTCAGGCAGGGCGTTCCATTCCCTGCTACGGAACTACTCATGCAGACTATATTTACGGTGAGGTTCCATGCGTGCGCAACCTTACAAAAGAGGAAATTGATGAGGCATATGAGAGAAATACGGGTACTCTGATCGTTGACTATTTTAAAGACAAGGATTATGAAGCAGTACCGGCTGTTCTGTGCAAAAATCATGGTCCCTTTACCTGGGGTAAGGATGCACATGAGGCTGTTCACAATGCAGTTGTATTGGAAGAGGTTGCAAAAATGGCAACACGCTGCGAGCAGATTAATCCGGAAGTAAAACCGGCGCCGCAGGAGCTTCAGGATAAGCATTATTACAGAAAACACGGTGCAAATGCATATTACGGACAGGGAAGCAAATAAATAAACGAATGTAACGAATCCGGAAAATCCCGGAGCTTTGGAGTGAGTATTCAAAGTTCCGGGATTTTTGATTTTATATCTCTTTTATTCCGGGAGCGTGTATGGGTAGTTTGGTGCTTCCGGGCAGTTCAGGTATTCTTTCAGGCAGTTGATGACGAATTCATGGTCCGCAATGTGGTACAGGTTGGATGCAATAATCGCACCGATGACTGCATTGGTTCCTTTGACGCGGATAGGGAAGCCTCCGCCGCAGATCGCATAATCAGCGCTTTCCAATCCGTGAACATCAGCGGTATCGCCGCCTTCCTCCCATACGAGGGCTGAGAGCAGGGAGCTGCGTTCCATAAGCTTAACCGTGTTGAATTTGCGTTCCATCCATTTCTGATTCAGAAGATTGGTGCCGTCCGGGCAGTGCTGGAACAGAATGCAGCCGGTGTTCATACGGATAGACACAGCAATGGTGATGCTGTGCTTTTTGGCGTATTCCACCATAAGAGTGCCGAGGGCATAAGCATCTTCATGATTAAAATGGTCAAACTGAAGAAGCTCCTCCTGTTTTTTCAGGATATCCGGGTTTTGAGACATAGGTAAATCCTCCTTCATTTTTATTGATTGCACGTTTCAAAAAAAGGTTTTTCTGTAAGCTGATTATAGCCCTTTTTGGGAATAAAAGCAAGCAGATAAAGGGGAAGTCCTTAGTGCCTGAAGTATATTTTTGGGCGGAGACCCTGGTATATGGCCGTGCCGACTATGGCTACCAGCAGCTCTGCGGCGGGAAATGCCAGCCATACACCCTGAATGTCCCGGATCATGGCCAGCAGATATGTCATGGGGACAATGACGATCAGTCCTCTCAGCATGGAAATCATTTGTGCAGGCAGTGCCTTTTCCGTTGAGGCGAAAAATATGGAGAGAATAATATTGAAGCCTGCAAAGGCAATGCCGGTAAAATAAAGCTTCAGTCCCTCGACTGCGGTTTGCTGTAATTGCGGATTATTTTCGCTGTTAAAAATACTTGTGACCGGCTCTGCAAGAAAAAATACAGTAAGATAAATGATGCCGGAAAGTATGAGCGTGGTTATCATTGCATAACGCAGCACCCATTTCATATTTTCGGTGTCATTGTTACCATATGCTCTGCTGAGCAGAGGTTGAATGCCCTGCGCAATCCCTGTAAAAATAGAGATTACTACAAGGGAAATATTGGCAATCACACCGTAAGCGGCAACTCCCACGTTCCCCAGAAGACCCAGGATGACCACATTAAAGACAATGATGACGATACCTGAGGAAAGCTCCGTGATCAGAGAGGGGAAGCCTAAGGCTAAGATTTTAGCGGCAATTCCCGGATTCGGCCCGGTTCTGACAAAATGAAAGCCGTTTTTCCCTTTTATCCGGTGGGCGGATAAAATCAGCATACTGATGACAGGAGCGAAGCCGGTTGCCAAGACTGCTCCGAAAATGCCCATTTTCATAGGAAAAATGAAAATATAGTCCAATAAAATGTTTGCCATGCTTCCGGTAAGCATAGCTGTCATTGCCAGCCTGGGGGTTCCATCGTTCCGCACAAAGCAGAGGAAGATGTTATTCATCATAAAGGCCGGAGAAAACAGAAGTATGACCTTCAAATAAATACTGGTCATAGTGAAAACCTCGTTATCCGCGCCAAGAGCGGCAGTCAAAGGTCCGGATAAAAAAATACCTGTCAGCATAAATATTGCGGCAAAAAGAAGTGCCAGTAGATAGAATATCTGGTTGCACCGCCCATTCCCAGCATCAGACCACACCCATGGATGACACTGTAAACGGGGATTGCCAGATTTAATGCAGTGAGCCCGTTCGCGCCAAGACCCCTGGAAATAAAATAGGTATCTGCCAGAATATAACAGGAGAGTCCGATCATTCCAAATACATTCAGGGACGCATATTTTGCGTATTGTTTAAAGTATGAATTGCTGTTCATTTTTTCCTCCTTGCTCTGTAAAACAAAAAACGCCGATATTTCGTATCTTCTAAGGCCTGACGACACGAAAATCAACGCTGAACTGCTTACCCGGCGGCAAACTGGTGCTATTATAGCATGACAGTTCCATTTTTTCAACGGAATTTTTCTTTTATGATAAAGCTTGCTAATGAGGGGAACAATGTGTAAAATTAAAGAGAACAGGCAAACGGAAAATCAGGAGGATTTTATGATCATATTAGGAGAAAAACAGGTATTGACAGTTGTGAAAACTGTAGATTTTGGAATATATTTGGCGGATGACCGGGAAGCGGATGCAAAGGACCGCGTATTGCTTCCTTTGAAGCAGGTGCCCCGGGGAACAGGGGAGGGCGATAAGCTGGAGGTATTTATCTATAAGGATTCTAAGGACCGGCTGATTGCGACGACGAATGAGCCGGGGCTCACAGTGGGAAAAGCCGCAGTATTAAAGGTCAGACAGGTGACAAAGATCGGTGCATTTCTGGACTGGGGTCTGGAAAAGGACCTGCTTCTGCCTTATCATGAGCAGACTCTTCGTGTCCGTGAGGGTGAGGATTGTCTGGTTGCACTTTATGTGGACAAGAGCAACCGGCTCTGCGCAACTATGAAGGTGTATCCGTATCTTTCCACCAGGACGCCTTATGCGGCAGGAGATCAGGTGAAGGGACGGGTATATCAGGTCAGCGATCATTTCGGTGTGTTTGTGGCAGTGGATGACAAATATTCTGCTTTGATTCCCGCGCGGGAAGCCCGGGGGAAATACCGTCCGGGAATGGTGCTTACGCTCCGTGTGACGGAGGTAAAGGAAGACGGTAAGATGAACGTCAGCGACCGGCAGAAGGCGTATATTCAGATTCATGAGGACGCAGAGAGTGTCCTGGGTGTGATCGGGGAGTTTGCAGGTGTGCTTCCCTTTGATGACAAAGCTTCTCCGGAGGTGATCCAGAGAGAGTTCGGATTGAGCAAGGCTTCATTTAAGCGTGCGGTAGGGCATCTGCTGAAGGAAGGAAAAATAGAGATCAGGGAACGGAGAATTTATAAAAAGTAGAACGTGCAGTATACATATGTACGTTCGGATTCAGGATAAGAGGAGAAAATACTTTGAATTTTACACATCTTCATGTCCATACGGAGTATAGTCTTCTGGATGGCTCGAATAAGATAAAAGAATACGTTGCCAGAGTGAAGGAGCTGGGTATGGATAGTGCCGCGATCACGGATCACGGGGTAATGTATGGAGTGATTGATTTTTACCGTGCGGCGAAGGAAGCCGGCATCAACCCTGTACTAGGATGCGAGGTCTATGTAGCGCCGGGTTCCCGTTTTGACAGGGAGCCGGGGAGCGGTGACGACCGATATTATCATCTGGTGCTGCTGGCTGAAAACAACCGGGGCTACAGCAATCTGATGAAGATTGTCTCCAAGGGCTTTGTGGAGGGATTTTATTATAAGCCAAGGGTGGACCTGGAGCTGTTAAAGGAGTATCATGAGGGAATTATTGCTTTAAGCGCCTGCCTTGCAGGAGAGGTGGCAAGGTATCTTACCAGAGGTATGTATGAGGATGCCAGGGCTGCCGCACTTCGTTATCAGGATATTTTTGGAAAAGGAAACTTTTTTCTGGAGCTGCAGGATCACGGAATCTCAAATCAGCAGATGGTCAATCAGCAGCTTCTTCGGATGCATAAGGAAACGGGCATTGATTTAGTGGCAACCAATGATGTGCACTATACTCTGGCGGATGATGCGGACCCGCATGATATTCTGCTGTGTTTGCAGACGGGCAAAAAAAAGGCGGATGAAGACCGTATGCGCTATGAAGGCGGACAGTATTATGTAAAATCCCCCGAAGAGATGGCGCAGCTTTTTCCGTATGCACTGGAAGCTCTGGAAAATACTCACAGGATTGCGGCAAGGTGCCATGTAGAGATTGAATTCGGCGTAACAAAGCTTCCGAAATATGATGTACCGGATGGTTATACCTCCTGGGAGTACCTGAATAAGCTTTGTTTTGAGGGCCTGGAAAAACAGTATCAGCCTGTGACGGAAGAACTGAGGGAACGTCTGAACTATGAGCTTGCTACCATCAGAAATATGGGATATGTGGATTACTTCCTGATCGTATGGGATTTCATCAAATACGCCAGGGATCATGATATCATGGTTGGCCCGGGGCGTGGTTCCGCCGCGGGAAGTCTTGTGGCCTATACACTTGGGATCACACAGCTTGATCCGCTCCGGTATGATCTGCTGTTTGAGCGTTTTCTGAATCCGGAACGTGTCTCTATGCCGGATATTGACGTGGATTTCTGCTTCGAAAGAAGACAGGAGGTCATTGATTATGTGGTGGAAAAATACGGCAAGGACCGGGTAGTACAGATTGTTACCTTCGGTACGCTGGCCGCAAGAGGTGTTATCCGCGATGTAGGGCGTGTGCTGGATATGCCTTACGCACAGGTGGATGTCATTGCCAAAATGATTCCCCAGGAGTTAAATATTACCATAGACAAGGCTCTGGAAATGAATCCGGAGCTTCGAAGGGCCTATCAGGAGCAGGAGGAAATCCGGTTTCTCATCGATACGGCGAAGCGTTTGGAGGGATTGCCCAGACATACGTCCATGCATGCAGCGGGAGTTGTTATCAGTCAGAAGGATGTGGATGAATACGTACCTCTTTCCAGGGCGCAGGACGGTTCCGTTACTACGCAGTTTACAATGACGACCCTGGAAGAGCTCGGACTTCTGAAAATGGATTTTCTGGGACTTCGAACCCTGACGGTTATTCAGAACGCGGTAAATCTGGTAGAAAAGGATACCGGTGTGCACCTGGATATGGAGACGATCGATTATGATGACAGGAGGGTTCTGGAATCCCTGGGTACGGGGCGTTCGGATGGTGTATTCCAGTTGGAGAGTGCGGGAATGAAGAACTTTATGAAGGAGCTGAAGCCTCAGAGCCTGGAGGATGTAATTGCGGGAATTTCCCTTTATCGTCCGGGACCCATGGATTTCATTCCCCAGTATATCCGGGGCAAGAACCGCCCGGATACCATCCGTTATGATTGCCCGCAGCTTGAACCGATTCTGAAGTCTACCTACGGCTGTATCGTATATCAGGAGCAGGTTATGCAGATCGTGCGAAATCTGGCAGGATATACGCTGGGAAGAAGCGATCTGGTGCGCCGTGCCATGTCCAAGAAAAAGGCATCCGTTATGGAAAAGGAGCGCCGGAACTTTGTATATGGTAATCCGGAGGAAGGAGTACCGGGCTGTATTACCAATGGAATTCCGGAAAAAACTGCAAACAAAATTTATGACGAGATGATTGATTTTGCAAAATATGCATTCAATAAATCCCATGCGGCAGCCTATGCGGTGGTGTCATATCAGACCGCTTATCTGAAATATTATTATCCGGTGGAGTTTATGGCGGCGCTTATGACATCCGTCATAGAAATGCCGAGTAAGGTGGCGGAGTATATTCTGGTCTGCCGCCAGATGGGAATTAAGATTCTGCCTCCGGATATCAACTGCGGAACGTATGGGTTTTCGGTTGATCATGGTTCCATACGTTATGGGCTTTCCGCAATTAAAAGCGTCGGGCGTCCGGTTATCGAGGCGCTTGTGAAGGAACGGGAGGAGCGGGGAGCGTATCGCTCCCTGAAGGATTTCATCGAACGAATGGGCAGTGTTTTGAATAAACGTGCCATTGAGAACTTTATCAAATCCGGTGCGCTGGACTGTCTGGAAGGCAACCGGCGGCAGAAAATGATGATTTACGCCGGAATTGTGGACAGCATCAACCAGGATAAAAAACATTCGCTGGCGGGACAGATAAGTCTGTTTGATCTGGTCAGTGAAGAAGACAAAAAGGATTTTGAGGTCCGTATGCCTGATTTGGATGAGTACGACAAGGATATGGTTCTTGCATTTGAAAAAGAGGTGCTTGGCATTTACTTAAGCGGACATCCGCTGGAACGCTACAGGGCAGTAATGGAAAAATCTATTACTGCAAAAACTTCGGATTTTCAGCAGGATGAAGCAACCGGAATGCCGAAGGTATATGATGGCCAAAAAGTAATTATCGGTGGAATGATTACGGATAAAACCATAAAATATACAAAGAATAATAAAATCATGGCATTTCTTACGGTAGAGGATCTGGTTGGAACTGTGGAGACTGTTGTATTTCCAAGGGATTATGAGAAGTGTCAGGCTTTGATCGCAGAGGAGGCAAAGGTCTTTATCCAGGGAAGAGTATCGGCGGAGGATGACAAAGCAAGCAAGCTGATCGCGGAAAGGATACGGTCCTTTGATGATATTCCAAAGGAGCTGTGGGTGCAGTTCCGTGACCGCAAAGAATACACGGCAAAGGAACAGGAGCTTCTGGAGGAGCTGGGCAGATTTCCGGGCAATGACAGTGTGGTTGTTTATCTGCGGGATGTGAAGGCTATGAAAAAGCTTCCGGCAGAATACCGTGTGCGGATACAGGAATCCCGGGTAAATGAGATGAAGAAAAAATATGGGGATTCCAACGTTAAAGTTGTGCAAAGAGTATTGAAAAACTTTTGAAAATGCTTTACACTATAACCGAATATGTGTAGAACCCGATAAGTAATGGATGCCTGCTGGACAGGATAGAATCAGAAGATGGAGGAAAGAATATGGCAGAGAAAAAGATTAAAACCATTGGCGTTTTGACCAGCGGCGGTGATGCACCAGGAATGAATGCCGCAATCCGCGCCGTTGTAAGAAGAGGGCTGAGCAGCGGATTAAATGTAAAGGGTATTTACAAAGGGTATAATGGACTTTTGAATGAAGAAATTATCGATATGACTGCCAAAGATGTATCTGATACCATAGAGCGAGGCGGTACTATTCTATATACTGCACGTTGTGCGGAGTTCCGTACGGAGGAAGGACAGGAACGCGGTGCTGAGGTCTGCAGAAAGCATGGAATTGAAGGCCTTGTTGTAATCGGAGGAGATGGCTCCTTCGCGGGCGCACAGAAGCTTGCGAATCTGGGAATCAATACCATTGGTGTGCCTGGAACCATTGATCTGGATATTGCATGTACCGAGTATACAATTGGATTCGATACTGCGGTGAATACTGCAATGGAGGCAATCGATAAAGTGCGGGATACTTCTACCTCCCATGAAAGATGCAGCATCATTGAGGTTATGGGACGTAATGCGGGATATCTGGCTATGTGGTGCGGTATCGCAAACGGCGCGGAGGATATTCTGATTCCTGAGAAATATGACTATGATGAGCAGAGATTAATCAATAATATTATAGAAAGCCGCAAATTAGGCAAGAAGCATCATATTATCATCAATGCAGAGGGTATCGGTCATTCTGAAGCTATGGCGAAACGTATTGAGGCGGCAACAGGCATTGAGACACGTGCCACCATTCTGGGCCACATGCAGCGCGGTGGTAATCCGACCTGTAAAGACAGAGTTTATGCATCTATGATGGGCGCATTGGCGGTAGATCTTCTGTTACAGGGCAAGAGCTGTCGTGTAGTGGGCTACAGACATGGTGAATTCAAGGACTTTGACATAAACGAAGCACTTGCCATGAAGAAGGATGTATCTGAGTATATGTGGGAGGTATGCAATTCTCTTTCCCATAACTATGATAAGAACGGAACTGCGTCGAAGAAAAAATAATGAATCAGATTATTGTAGAAAGACTACGAAAACTGAATACAGCACAAATCATTACTTTTGGATTTGCGGGATTGATATTCACGGGAGGTCTCATACTCTGGCTGCCGCTCTGTGCGGCACCGGGGCAGACGACCTCCTTTACAGATGCAATGTTTACCGCAGCTACCTGCATCTGTGTGACCGGCCTCGTGACTGTGACGACGGCGGTCCACTGGAGTCTGGCAGGCAGGGCTGTGATACTGATTTTGATTCAGATTGGGGGAATCGGACTGGTTTCCCTGGCAAGCATTATTTTTATCACTCTTCATAAAAAAATCAGCATGAGGAACCGCAGAGTGATCCAGGAGTCTTATAATCTGGACCAGATGTCGGGCCTGGTAGTGCTTGTGAAAAAGGTTATCATCTGTGTTTTTGGTGCGGAAGCAATCGGTGCGGTCTGCTACGCATTTCGGTTTATACCGGAATTCGGCGTGGCTGAGGGAATCGGCCAGTCCGTTTTTACTTCAGTTTCCGCATTTTGTAATGCGGGAGTTGATATTATAGGTGAGAACAGCCTTGCTCCCTATGTGGATGATCCCATCATAAATTTTACGACTATGGGACTGATCATTGCTGCCGGCCTGGGTTTTACAGTCTGGTGGGATTTTTATGATAAGATCAGGAAGGTATGCAAAAGGCAGATGTCCATACGCAGAATATTTAAAAGTCTGCGTCTGCACAGCAAACTGGTGCTTGCAACGACGGCCGTACTGGTCATAGGCGGAACTGTGCTGATTTTCCTGTTTGAATACGGCAATCCGCAGACTATGGCAGATATGCCGCTGGGTGTGAAGCTTATGGCATCGGCTTTTCAGTCGGTGACGACACGTACGGCAGGCTTTTTGACAGTGGATCAGGGAGCGCTTTCCAATGCATCTGTGATCTTATGTCTGTTTCTGATGTTTGTGGGAGGCTCTCCTATGGGTACGGCAGGCGGAATTAAGACAACAACGATCGCTGTTATGGCATTGAGCGTGGTTTCAAATCTAAAGGGAAAGCCGGATGTGGAATTTCAGAACCGGAAGATCAGAACGCATTATATCCGTTCGGCGGTGGTCGTTACGGGAATGGGATTTATGGTGCTTTTGTTTATGTGTCTGCTTCTGGCAATCGCAATGCCGGATGCCTCTCTGGAGGATGTTTTATACGAACTGACCTCAGCGATAGCAACCGTAGGATTGACAAGGGGATTGACACCTCATTTGACTTTGATTGGGAAGTGGATCGTGATCGTAACGATGTACCTTGGCAGGATCGGACCCCTGACTTTGGGAACTGCTGTACTGATGCGCGCGCAGAGACGTCCTGAAAAGGCGCATCTGGCAGAAGAAGATATTATGATTGGATAGAATAATGCGGAGGTAAAATGAAAGACAAATCGTTTGCAGTGATTGGACTGGGACAGTTTGGAATGACGCTTGCGGTGACGTTGGCGGAGGCAGACTGTGATGTTTTGGCAATTGATGAGAAGGAAGAATTGATACAGGAAATCGCAGAAAAGGTCACTTATGCGGTAAAAGCAGATGTGCGTGAGCCGGGGATTTTAAAATCCCTGGGTGTTCAGAACGTCGATGTTGCGATTATTGCGATATCGGAAAATCTGGAAGCAAGTATCACGGCGACGATGCAGGCGAAGGATTTGGGCGTGCCTTTTGTTATGGCAAAAGCAATTAATGCGCTGCACGGAAGAATTTTAGATAAGATAGGTGCAGATGAGGTTATCTATCCGGAGCAGTCCATGGGACTCCGTGTGGCAAGGAACCTGCTGTCCAGTGGCTTTTTGGATATTTTTGAGCTTTCTCCGGATTTCAGTATGGCGGAATTCAGGATTCCTGCCGGCTGGGAAGGGAAAAGTCTGTCAGCCCTTGGAATTCGTGAAAAATATAAGATCAATATTATCGGTGTAAAGGCAGATGAAGAGGTCAATGTGGATTTGAATCCAGAGGAGCCGCTTCCCGCAGAATGCACCCTGATTGCAGTAGGGAAGAACAGGGATCTGAATAAGGTATCCAGGTGAGGAAGGGTTATGATTACCAGTTTAAATAACGGACAGGTAAAAAATGTTATACAGTTGAACCAAAAAGCAAAAGCCCGAAGAGAACAGGGGCTTTTTGTTGCCGAAGGAAGAAAAATGTTTTGGGAGGCTCCGGCTGACTGGATTTCGGCAGTGTATGTATCGGAAGCCCTGGCAGAGGATGAACAGCTTATGGCGCGGGCAGGGCAGTTTCCCGGCGAAATTGTTGCGGATTCGGTGTTTCGGCAGATGTGTGATACGCAGACGCCTCAGGGAATTCTGACTGTTTTAAAAAGGCCCTCCTATACGGCAGAGGATATTCTGAGGGGCGTACATCCGCTTGTTATGGTGTTGGAGGATCTGCAGGATCCCGGTAATGCGGGGACGATCCTCAGGACAGGTGAAGGGGCAGGCATCAGCGGCGTTTTTTTGACCAAAAGCTGTGTGGATGTAACGAACCCAAAAGTAATCCGTTCTACTATGGGTTCTGTTTACAGAATGCCTTTCTTATATGTGAAAGATGTGGTATCATTAAGGGAGAAATTCAGGGAAAGACAGATTTGTTCTTATGCGGCACATTTGCAGGGTAAAAATGCTTATGATGAGGAATCCTATACGGGGGGAACTGCATTTTTTATCGGAAACGAGGGAAAAGGCCTGACAGAGCAGGCTGCCCTGACGGCAGACCGTTTGGTAAGGATTCCCATGTGCGGGCAGGTGGAATCTCTGAATGCTGCTATGGCAGCGGGCATCCTGATGTATGAAGCGGCGCGGCAGCGCAGGAAATGACGGATAGCGTTCCGGGTTAGGGAAGGCAGTCCGGAAAGGGGGAATTTTATGGAACCAATGATATGGCTGGGGTTGCTTGCGGTTTTTTTAATCATAGAAGCAATCACCACGGGACTGACAACGATATGGTTTGCAGGAGGAGCGCTGGTGGCAGCAATAGCATCCTGGCTTGGAGTGGGACTGGTAATACAGCTTCTTTTGTTTCTGGTGGTTTCTGTGGTGCTTTTGGTCTTTACGAGACCGCTGGCCGTCAGGTTTTTGAACAAGGGACTGGAACGGACCAATGTCAACAGCCTGATCGGCGAGACTGCAGTGGTGCTTCAGGAAATCGACAATCTTGCCCAGACGGGACAGGTGAGGATCAATGATGTGGAATGGCTGGCAAGAACAGCCGTAGATGGTGAGAAGATTCCTGAAAAGACGATCGTCATTATTCAGGAGGTGCAGGGAGTAAAATTAATTGTAAAGGAATATAAGGAGGACTAACTGATGGGCGGAATCATATTTTTTATTGTAATTATTGTATTGGCATTGTGGATTCTGGCGTCCTGTATCCGCATCGTGCCTCAGGCATATGCGGTAGTACTGGAACGTCTTGGTGCATACAAGGCTACCTGGAATACAGGCATTCATTTTAAAGTGCCGTTTATTGAGCGTGTGGCAAGAAAGGTTAATCTGAAGGAACAGGTTGTGGACTTTCCGCCGCAGCCGGTTATTACAAAGGATAATGTAACCATGCAGATTGACACGGTTGTTTTTTTTCAGATCACAGACCCGAAGCTGTATGCGTACGGGGTGGAAAATCCGATCATGGCAATCGAAAATCTTTCCGCAACAACGCTTCGTAACATTATCGGTGATATGGAGCTGGATGAAACACTGACCTCCCGCGAAGTCATCAATACCAGAATGCGTGCTTCCCTGGACGTGGCAACAGATCCGTGGGGAATTAAGGTAAACCGGGTGGAGCTGAAGAATATCATTCCTCCGGCAGCTATCCAGGATGCCATGGAGAAGCAGATGAAGGCAGAGCGTGAACGCCGTGAAGCGATTTTGATCGCAGAAGGTGAGAAACGTTCTACAATCCTTGTGGCCGAAGGTAAGAAACAGTCTGCAATTCTGGACGCAGAGGCAGAAAAACAGGCGGCTATCCTTCGTGCGGAAGCGCAGAAGGAACGTATGATCAAAGAGGCAGAGGGTCAGGCGGAAGCAGTGCTGAAGGTACAGAATGCGACTGCAGAGGGTCTTCGTATGATTAAAGAGGCAGGCGCAGACCAGGCTGTGCTGACATTGAAAAGTCTGGAAGCGTTCGGTAAGGCAGCGGATGGCAGGGCAACCAAGATCATTATCCCTTCAGATATTCAGGGAATTGCAGGTCTTGCCTCTTCTTTGAAGGAAATTGTGGTGGATGAGAAGAAAACCGGCGAATGATCGGATGGAGGAGAATTATTATGAACTTAAAAGGACGGAATTTCCTGACACTGAAGGATTTTACACCGGAGGAGATCGTATATCTTCTGGATTTATCAGCAGAGCTGAAGGCTAAGAAAAAAGCCGGGGAGCTGCATGAATATTATCGGGGCAAGAACATTGCCCTGATATTCGAAAAAACCAGTACAAGAACACGCTGTGCCTTTGAGGTGGCAGCGCATGATCTGGGAATGGGCAGCACTTATCTGGACCCCACAGGCTCCCAGATCGGCAAAAAGGAGAGTATTGCTGATACAGCAAGAGTCCTGGGAAGAATGTACGATGGAATTGAATACAGGGGCTTTGGACAGGAAATTGTGGAAGAGCTGGCAGAGCATGCGGGTGTTCCTGTATGGAATGGACTTACCAATGAGTATCATCCGACGCAGATGCTGGCAGATATGCTGACGATTCGTGAGCATTTCGGCGGCTTGAAGGGAATTAAGCTGGTATATATGGGAGATGCCCGTTTTAATATGGGGAATTCGCTTATGGTGGCATGCGCAAAGCTTGGCATGCATTTTGTAGCCTGCACTACGAAGAAATATTTCCCGAATGTAGAGCTGGTAGCACAGTGCCGGGAATATGCAAAGGCATCCGGTGCAACTGTTACGCTTACGGAGGATGTGGAGGAAGGTACCAGAAACGCGGATGTTATCTACACGGATGTTTGGGTATCCATGGGAGAACCGGATGAAGTGTGGGAGGAGAGGATCCGTGAGCTGACTCCGTATAAGGTGACGGCAAAGATTATGAAAAACGCCGGAGAAAAAGCAATTTTCCTGCATTGCCTGCCTGCATTTCATGACCTGAAGACCAGGATCGGCAAGGAGATGGGCGAGCGATTCCGGCTGACAGACATGGAAGTTACAGACGAGGTATTTGAATCCGGACAGTCAAAGGTATTTGATGAGGCAGAGAACCGTATGCATACGATCAAAGCCGTTATGGTAGCAACCCTGGGAGAGCCGGAAGAAAGATGATGGAAACAGCTTATAATCAGACTACAATATCAAATGCTATACATACAAAATGGACGGGCAAAACCGTCCATTTTGCAAAAGAGACGAATTCTACGAATCTGTGGGTCAAAGCGTTGGCAAAAGAAGGAGCGCCGGAAGGAACTCTGGCGGTAACAGAATTTCAGACGGCCGGGAGGGGCCGCCTGGGAAGAAGCTGGACAGCGCCGGAGGGAAGCTCTGTGATGATGTCCCTGCTTCTTCGGCCGGAATTTGAACCACAGTATGCGTCTATGCTGACGCTGGTCATGGGGCTTTCGGTCGCTCAGGCAGCCGGGTGTCTGGGGTTGGATGTCTCTATTAAGTGGCCGAATGACGCAGTGCTTTCTCACAGGAAGATTTGCGGAATTCTGACGGAAATGAGCGTAGAGAACGGAAAAATAAGAGAAGTAGTGATCGGTGTGGGGATCAATGTGAATCTTGAGGCTGTTCCGGAGGAATTGCAGGATAAGGCAACTTCCCTTTATTTGGAGACAGGAATGAAATATGACCGCAATCAGGTGATCGGGCTTGTAATGAAGCGGTTTGAAGAGAATTATGAGCGGTTTATCCGTACCTGCGATCTGTCTCTGTTATTGGATGATTACAATAGGCTGCTTGCGAACCGGGAGCAGCAGGTCCGTGTTCTGGACAAGAATCAGCCTTATGAAGGAATGGCTCATGGAATCAATGAGAAGGGCGAGCTTCTGGTAGAACGGGAGGATGGCAGCGTGTCCGGGGTCAGCGCAGGAGAGGTTTCCGTGCGCGGACTGTACAGTTACGCATAAAGAGAGGGGTTCGTATACCGCGGGATATGAATAAGAGTGTGGTTTACGCCTGAAGCGAGGAGGAACTATGTATCAGGAAAATATTGTGCTCTGCGGAGCAAGCGCCTATGAGCAGAAATATTATTTTAATCAGGATTTTCATTCCCTGCCGGAGCATGTGAAGCAGGAGCTGCAGATACTTTGCGTGCTTTATACAGAGGACATCGGCGGGATTTTAACCTTGGAATTTGATGATGAAGGGAATCTGCAGTTTAAGACAGAGGCTTTGGACAGTGATGCCTGCTATGATGAAATCGGAAGTGTCCTGAAGATTAAGCAGTTTCAATCAGAAAAGAGAGAGCTGCTGGAATCTCTGGAAATGTATTACCGGGTATTTTTTCTGGGAGAGGCTCCGGATGAGGATTTGCAGAAAAAAGCGGACAGCGGGGAATAGGACATGCAGATGGAATGGAAAATCGGCAATGTGCAGATGAAAAAACCGTTTGTTCTGGCGCCTATGGCAGGAGTGACAGACTTACCCTTTCGTAAGCTCTGCAAGGAGCAGGGAGCAGGGCTTCTCTGTATGGAGATGGTCAGCGCCAGGGCGATTTCCTTTCATAACAGAAACACGGAAGCACTTATGGAAATCCATGAGTGTGAGCACCCGGTATCCCTGCAGCTATTTGGCAGCGAGCAGGGCCTCATGGCGGAGGCAGAGTAGAGTATTGAAGACCGGCCCTTTGATATTCTGGATATCAATATGGGATGTCCGGTGCCGAAGGTGGTCAATAATGGCGAGGGGTCGGCACTTCTGAAAGACCCTGCACTTATCCGCCGGATCATTAAGGCGGTTTCCGGAGCGGTCAGGAAGCCTGTGACTGTGAAGGTTCGTATCGGATTTGAAGGATATCCCGTAGATGTGGTGGAGATTGCGAAGATAGCCGAGGATTCCGGTGCAGCGGCCATTGCCGTACATGGAAGAACACGGCAGCAGTATTATTCCGGAGCAGCAGACTGGGATGCAATCAGACGGGTAAAAGAAGCTGTTTCGATTCCGGTGATCGGAAACGGAGATGTGGACACTCCTATGAGGGCTATGGCGCTTATCAGAGAGACCGGCTGTGACGCGGTGATGATTGGCCGTGCAGTCCGTGGAAATCCCTGGATATTCCGGGAAATGAATCATTATTTTACAACGGGAGAGCTGCTTCCGGGACCGGACGCCGCTGAAATCCGGGAAATGATTCTGCGGCATGCGAGAGCGCAGATGGATTTAAAGGGAGAGTTCACCGGAATCCGGGAAATGCGCAAGCATGTTGCCTGGTATACGGCAGGAATGCGGCACAGCGCAGGTCTCCGGCGGGAATCCAATCAGATCGGAAGCTATGGGGAACTGGAAACATTACTGATGAAACTGGGTTAGGCGGCGATTCTGCGGCATATTGGAAATCGGATAAAGAAGGTGCAGGCGGCAAAAGGGTAAGCTGATAAGGCTTGCCCTTTTTTCGTATCAGCCCCACGGTGGCTTCAATCCGGTATTCTGCTTTTCCTGAATTTATTATAGAAGTCTTATTAATTAAAGCTGATTTATATTTGTATCTTCTTCATAGGACCGGAAAATTTTTACAAAGAGCATCGAATTGCAAAATGCTAAAAATGTAAAACCCAGAAGAAGCATAAATATTTTGGCAAAGGATGGTACGCCCAGGCAGAACAGCACAAAAACAGCCAGAAGACCTAAAAGCCCAAGGGTGCTTTTGGGATTTGTTACAGCCAGACAAAAGGCGTTTTTAAAGGTCTGTTTTATCGTATTTTCAAACCTTGCCATTAAAGGGAAAAAATATAAAAAAATAAGTATTAAAAAAAGTGAAAGAGCGGTCATGAGAAAAAGTATGGTATTTCCCAGTGCCGTGTTCCATTCCCCCCAGAAAAATACATTATATAGAAAGACGAGGGCAAGTACCAGGAAAATCAGAAAAGCGGCTACGCCCTGTCGGAAATTGTTTTTAAAGGCTTTCAAATAGGTAGTAAAGACATAACCGCTTTCTTTGCGCGCTTCCTGCATTGTGACCGTATAAAGCGCAGCCAGTGCGGGACCGATGGTTATAACCGGCAGGCAGGTGATAAGAAACAGTACGTTGAGTCCTATAAAAGAAGCAAGCGTATTCATAAATTGGAAAAAAGGGCTTTCCGGATTAAAATGCATAAGGATATCCTCCTTTTAAATGATTTGTATTGGAAAAGGATTTAATAATTACATCTTATCGATGGAGAATACCGTGGTCTACAGTAAAAATCACAGGTTTTGTACAGCAAAAAATAGTGATTTGATTAAAAGGGGACCCAAATTTCTAAAATTTCCATAAATAATGTAAAATTCTTACTGTATTTATGACAAAAAAATAGTGTTAACATATCCTCAAAAATATAAAGGAGGGAGAACGGATGTCAAAATTCTCATCCGCGGTAAAAACCGCAGCGCCGAGAGGCCCTAAGACAAATAAAAAGCTGACGCTTATGATCGTGCCTTTCATTATTTTATGTTTCCTGTTTTCGTATTTTCCACTTCACGGCTGGATATATGCTTTCTTTGACTACAAGCCGCCGCTTCCGCTGAGTAAGTGTGAATTCGTAGGACTGCAGTGGTTTAAGATGCTTTTTGGAAACAAAACTCAGGTAGATCAGATGATTCAGGTAATGAAAAATACCTTTGCTATGAGCCTGCTTGGGATCGCAACTTCTATGCTGCCTTTGTTTTTTGCTATTTTGCTCAATGAAATCAAATGTAAATGGTTTAAAACATTGGTGCAGACCTTAACTACACTTCCCAATTTTATCAGTTGGGTTATGGTTTATTCTGTAGCATTCTGTCTGTTTTCAAATACCGGTATGGTAAATACCCTGCTTCAGAATCTTGGATTAATTACGGAGCCTGTTAAATTTCTGGACAGCGATTCGCACACATGGCTGGCGATGCTGCTGTGGAATACATGGAAAGGACTTGGATGGGGCGCAATTATGTATCTGGCCTCAATCACGGGAATTGATCAGGAGCAATATGAGGCGGCCAGGGTAGACGGCGCCAACCGGTTCCATCTTATGCGCCATATCACTTTTCCGGCGCTGCTGCCTACATACTTTGTAATGCTGATGCTTTCAGTAGCGAACTTCCTGAATAATGGGATGGACCAGTACTTTGTATTCCAGAATTCTTTTAACAAGGCTCATATTCAGGTACTCGATTTGTACGTGTATAACATCGGTATGACGGGAGCCAGCCTGTCCCTGGCGACGGCTATCAGTATGCTAAAGAGCGTGATCAGTGTAAGTCTGCTGTTTGTGGTAAACTTTGTATCGAAAAAGACAAGGGGAGAATCCATCATTTAAGAAAGGAGTAGATCGGGATGAAAGAAAAAGTTGTATTTAAAGAAAAAAAACGGACTCTATCTACTTCCGATAAGGTCTTCAATGTTTTAAACTATTTGTTGTTTGCACTTTTAACGCTGATTTGTCTGTATCCATTTTATTATTTAATTGTCAATACGATTAGCGCCAATGATTTAAGTGCCAATGGATTGATTACACTGATTCCCAGGGGAATTCATATTGAAAATTATAAACAGGTGCTGCAGCTTTCCGGTCTTCCTGCCGCAGCCTTAATATCTGTGGGAAGAACTGTTTTGGGAACGGGCTGTACTGTTCTTGCCTCCGCTTTTCTGGGCTTCATGTTTACGCAGGAAAGAATGTGGGGAAGGCGCTTCTGGTATCGCTTCCTTGTAATTACGATGTATTTTAATGCCGGATTAATTCCGATGTTTATTACAATGAAGACACTGCATTTGACAAATACGTTCTGGGTGTATGTGATCCCGGCTATTGTACAGCCGTACAATATCATTCTGGTAAAAACTTATGTGGAATCCATTCCCAGGGCTTTACAGGAAGCAGCGCAGATTGACGGCGCGGGGACATTTAAGATTTTTTACAAGATTATTCTGCCGGCCTGTACGCCGATCCTGGCAACAGTGGCTATCTTCGCGGCAGTTGCACAGTGGAACTCCTTCCAGGATACCCTGATATACATCACAGACCAGAAGCTTTACTCTTTGCAGTATCTCCTGTACACTTATATTAATCAGGCAAGTTCGCTGGCGGCAATGGTTAAGAACAGTGTGGGAGGCGCTTTGAACATGGCGGCAGTGGCAACTCAGCAGACGCCGACGTCCATCCGAATGACCGTATCAGTAATCGTAGTATTGCCAATTCTGTTCATCTATCCGATGTTCCAGAGATTCTTTGTAAAGGGTATTATGATCGGTTCCGTAAAGGGTTGATGATAAAACATGAGACAATTGCAGTGAAACAGAAACAGAATAAATGGAGGATTAGAAATGAAGAAAAAAGTGATCAGTCTGTTTTTAGGTGCAGCATTAATTGCGGCCTCCTTCACGGGATGCGGTTCTTCCCAGGAAGCTGCGGTACAACAAAATGATGTAGCCAAAGGCTCAGGCAGCGAATCGGAATATGGAGAGTTTATTACTGTAGATGTATTTGACAGTATGGCAAATTATCAGGGAATTCAGTCCGGATGGTTTGCAAAGGTTGTAAAGGACAAATTTAATATGGAATTGAATATCATCGCCCCTAATGTAGCAGGCGGCGGAGATACGCTTTTACAAACGCGTTCCGCAGCGGGCGATCTGGGAGATATTATTATTACGGGCGTACAAAACGGACGTCTCCAGGACCTTGTGACAGCAGGATTGGTTATGGATATGACAGAGCTTTTAAAGGATGCCCCCAATGTTCATCGCTATGACAAAGCTATTGAGAAGACGGCGGAGCTTGTAAAGGAAGAAGGAATCTATGCTATTCCTTCGGAGGTATCCAGCAATCCCCCGACCACATCCTCCGAGGGGCTGGAGCCAAATTATGGCGTGTATTTAAGATGGGATGCATATAAAGCTGCCGGATATCCGGAGGTAAATACTTTGGAGGACCTGCTTCCGGTTCTTTCCGAAATGCAGGAAGAAGTTTCCGAGAGCGACAGCGGAAAGCAGACCTATGCGATTTCCCTGTTTAAGGATTGGGACGGCAATTTAATGTCAAATGCGAAACCCGAAGCCGCTTATTATGGATATGATGAAATTGGCTTTGTTCTCGCAAAGGCAGACGGTTCTGATTACCAGGATCTGATTGATTCAGAGTCCCCGTATATCAGATCGTTAAAATTCCTTTTCCAGGCGAACCAGCTTGGCCTGGTTGATCCGGAATCAACAACCCAGAATTATGATACAATGTTTGCAAAATACCAGGATGGCCAGATACTGTTTGCGCCTTATGCATGGCTTGGACAAAGCGCTTATAATACAGAAGCGAATAAGGCTGAAGGTAAGGGCTTCATGCTGGTTCCGGTCAAGGATGAGACAATCTTTTCTTACGGCTGCCAGGTTAATGGCAATGCAGGAAACTGTGCGGTTATGATTGGAAGCAAAGCAGAGGATCCTCAAAGAATGGCAGATTTTGTTGATTGGCTGTACTCTCCGGAGGGCGTTATGATGTCCTGTGCACAGACAGCAAGTACCTGCGGACCAGAAGGGCTTACCTGGGAACAGCAGAATGGAGAACCGGTTTTGACGGACTTTGGTAAACAGGCTCTTTATGGTGAAGTGCCTGAAGTGCCGGAGGAATGGGGCGGCGGAAACTGGAAAGATGGTATCTCTGCCCTGAATTATAAAGCAGTAAACCAATTGGATGTAAATCCTGATACAGGTATCTGCTATGATTACAGTACCTGGGACTCTGTCCTTGCAGCCCAGGATTCAGAGCTTTACAAGGATTGGCAGGAAAAAATGGGAGCAAAGACCACAATGGAATATCTGAGAAATAATAATCAGATTCTGGTAGCTCCGGGCAGCGGTTATGTAGTGCCGGAGGAAGATTCACAGATTACGACTCTCCGTGGACAATGCAAGGCTTCTATTGTGGAGTATTCATGGAAAATGGTATTTGCAGCGGATGAAAAGGAATTTGATTCCCTGCTTACAGAGATGCAGGAAACTGTAAAAGGATTGGATTACCAGGTTGTTTTGGACTATGATATGGAATGCGCGAAGGCTCAAAATGACGCCCGTGAAGCAGTTGTGGCAGATTATGAGAATACGGCAGGTGAAGCTTAAGAATAGAGAATTTTACCGAATAGGAACAGGGTGCTTTTTATAGGCACCCTATTTTGTGATACAAAAAGGCCTGGGGGAGGACATGGGGAATAAACAATAAGAAGGAGACGCAATTCGATGATTCATGATAAGAGAATAAAAAAAGTACTCTATGGAGGAGATTATAATCCGGAACAATGGCCTGAGGAAATATGGGAGGAGGATATGCGCCTGCTTGGTCTGGCAGGAATCGATGTCGTTACCCTGAATACTTTTTCCTGGGCGGCTCTTCAGCCGGATGAGAATACCTATCATTTTGAAAAGCTGGACAAAATTATGGATTTAGCGGAAATAAATGGGTTAAAGGTCTGCCTGGCAACTTCGACGGCCGCGCATCCGGCCTGGATGGCAAAGCGCCACCCGGACGTCCTGCGGACTGATTTTTATGGCAGGAAACGAAAATTCGGAGGACGTCATAATTCCTGCCAGAACAGTCCGGCTTATCGAAAATATTCTGTGCTTTTATCCAAAAAACTGGCCGGGCGCTACGGAAAACGGGAGTGTATTGTCGGTTGGCATATCTGCAATGAATATGGTGGAGAATGCTATTGTGAAAATTGTGAAAGGGCTTTTCGCATTTGGCTGAAGAAAAAATACCAGACGCTTGACGCGCTGAACGGGGCTTGGAATACGTCGTTTTGGGGGCATACCTTTTATGATTGGGATGAAATTGTACTGCCGAATATGCTCAGCGAGCATTTTGAGGTAGATCGCACCATGTTTCAGGGGATTTCCCTGGATTACCGCAGATTCAATTCCGAGGGAATGCTGCAGTGCTTTCAGGCGGAATATGAAGCGATAAAATCTGTTGTTCCAAATGCTCAGATTACGACTAATCTTATGGGATTTTATAAACCGCTGGATTACCAGATGTGGGCTAAATACATGGATTTTGTTTCCTGGGATAATTATCCGGCCAATGAAGACCCTTATTCCAGAATTTCCATGAATCACGATTTGATGAGAGGAATCAAAGGAGGCCAGCCCTTCGTCTTAATGGAGCAAACGCCCAGCGTGACCAACTGGCTCTCCTATAATGCCCTGAAGCGGCCCGGAGTAATGCGGCTGTGGAGCTATCAGGCCATGGCACATGGAGCAGATGCCGTTATGTTTTTTCAGATGAGAAGAAGTATCGGAGCCTGTGAAAAATACCATGGAGCCGTGATTGACCATGCAGGAACAGAAAATACCAGGGTGTTCCGGGAAATCGCCGCTATGGGACGGGAGTTAAAGCTTCTGGGAGAACGTACCCTGGGTGCGCGGAGCGCAGCAAGAGCCGCCATATTTGTGGACTGGGATAACTGGTGGGCATTGGAATATTCTGCAGGTCCAAGCTGCGACTTAAAATATTTAGATGAGGTTTTTCTGTATTACAGAGCGCTTGCCGAGCAGAATTATGCGGTGGATTTTATCGGCGCAGAGGATGAACCAGGGCAGTATGATGTGGTAATCGCGCCGCTGCTTTATATGACAAAAGGAGATTTTGATGAGAAAATCCGTGCTTTTGTAAAAATGGGAGGTACTTTTATTACTACGTATTTCAGCGGAATTGTAAATGAGAATGATTTGGTGGTTTTGGGAGGATATCCGGGAAAACTCAGGGATATTTTAGGAATCTGGGTTGAGGAGTCAGATGCTCTTCCTAAAGAAAAAAGAAATCATTTTTTGTATAAGGGCGAGAAATATGAGGCTTTGCTGTTGTGCGATCTCATGCACCTTGAAGGGGCCAAAGAGCTGGCTGCTTATCAGGAGGATTTTTATGCAGATACCCCGGTTATTACGATGAACGAATATGGCGAAGGACGTGCTTTTTATGTGGGAACACGTTCATCGAAAGACTTTTATAAAACATTTTTAAGAGAGCGGATGGAAGAAAAGGGGATTCGTCCGGCGCTTGAAACGCCGGAGGGGGTCGAGGCAGCAGAGAGGTTAAAAGGAGATGCTTCTTATCTTTTTGTTTTAAATCACAATGAGAGAGAAAGTTCATTTTTGCTGGAGGAAGAGCGGGTGGACGTGCTGACGGGAGTGACTTATCCTGCCGGAAGCAGGATTCGGATGGAGCCAAAGGGTGTTATGCTTTTGGAAGGCTGATGATTATTGCTTGTTGAACCGACGGATTCATGGTAAACTGAAAATGATAGTTATGGGAAGATGAATACGAGGATATTTTATGAAATTGCACAAATATATAGAGGCTGTTTTTTCCAGGCCGAAAGTGCAGCGCCAATTAGTTATATTTTTTATACTGGTGCTGTTCGTTCCGATTGCGTTTTGCGGATTTCTTTTGTATCAGTCTCAGAAATCTCTGAATCAGCACTATAGAGAGCAGGCAGAATCGGATAACCTTCGCGTAAAATCTATATTTTTTGATGTGACTACAAATTTGTATAATGTTGCGGAGAGTATCGTTTACGATGATACTCTTCCTGCGCTTTTACATACAGAATATACTTCTGCACAGGAGGTCAAGGCAGCAGTAGACAGCTACCATAAGATTCAAAATATTATGAGTAAGGACACCTCCATTTTTTCCGTAGATATTTATACGCTCAATGATACAATTGGTGATTATGGGAATTTCCATACGGTTACAGCCGAAATCCGGGAATCTACCTGGTTTTCTAAGGCTTCCGGTCAGGCTTCTGTATTCTGGCAGACCCAGAGCAGAGAAGATTCGAGGGGGAATACTTATTGGGAATTGGTGCTTTACCGCAGAATACCTCTGCCGAAGGCTCACAGCTTTGCGGTTCTGGCAATAGCTGTCAGCGATAACTATTTGCGCAGCCGTATTGATAATACGACGCTGGACAGCATTGTGACCGTGAATCAAAATCCTGTTTTTTACAGCGATATTCGTTCTTATCTGGGGAGCAGTATGCCAGTGAAGATTGATTATGACAGACCCCTCTATGCGTATTCCGGTCCGATGGAGCTGGGCAGGGAAAACATTATGGCTGCGGTAAGTACTTTAGTACCGCTGAATTCAGAAGATAAAATGTATATTGTAGCTTATAATCCCGATGCTGTCAGAGATGCAAATACAGTATTGCGGAATTATGTTTTGATCATTATAGCTGTCATTTTAATATCCTGTCTGCAATTCTATGTCTATTCGCGCTATTTCAGCGCAAGAGTGCTGACTTTGAGAAGTGCAATGCATCAGGCCAGCCATGAAAATTATGATATTATAGATTCTTTCACCGGGAATGATGAGATTTCGGAGACCTTTCAGGATCTGCGTATCATGATTGAAGAAATCAAAGAAAAAGAGGCGAAGATTTACCAGGCTCAGATTCGCGAGCAGGAAATTGTGAACCGTCAGCAGCAGATGGAATTTAAAATGCTTGCCAGCCAGATTAATCCGCATTTTTTATATAATACTCTGGAAACGATTCGAATGAAAGCATTTACCGCGGGGAACCGGGAAGTGGCGAATGCCATAAAGCTTCTTGGAAAATCTTTGCGCTATGTGTTGGAAAATACAGGAACGGTATCGGTTTCTTTAGCTAAGGAATTGAATTATATTCATACCTATATAGAAATTCAGCGGCTGCGCTTCGGGGAACGGGTGAATTTTCGGGAAGAGATTGAGCCGGGGCTGAATCTGGAAGAATATCAGCTTCTTCCGCTGATGCTGCAGCCTATCGTTGAGAATTCGATTTCCCATGGACTGAAAGGAATGGATATAGGCGGTTTGATCACTATGAAAATTTACAGGACCAGGGGAGAGCTGTGCATATTTGTTTCGGACAATGGAAAGGGTATGACCTGTGAAGAACTTTTAGAGCTTAGAGAGAAAATCAACTGGAAGGATGAAAGCCGAACGAGAAGTATTGGCTTATATAATATTAACCAGCGGCTTTTGCTTTGCTATGGAGCGAAATACAGGCTGGAAATCACCAGTGAGAAAGGACAGGGGACAACGATTGGGCTAAGGCTGCCGTTGTCCAGAATAACGGAGGTATCATTATGAAAGTTCTGATTGCAGATGATGAAATGGTTGTGTTAGAAGGATTAAAGTATATTATTGATTGGGAAGAACTGGGCTTTTCGGTCTGCAGTCAGGCAAAAAGCGGAAATGAAGCCCTGGCGAAGATTCTGAACCTCAAGCCGGAGCTTGTGCTTCTGGATATCCGTATGCCAAAGCTCTCAGGACTTGAAATTGTGCGCCTTTCCCGTGAAAGAGGCTTCGACGGACATTTTATTATTTTAAGCGGTTATTCGGAATTTTCATATGCGCAGACGGCAATCCGTTATGGAGTCGATTTTTATCTTACCAAGCCGATTGATGAAAAGGAGCTGGAGAATGCGGTTGTGACTGTGCGGAATCAGATTGAAACGGAGAGAAAATCTGTACGGACTCTCAACCAATACAGGGAAAGCGCCCGGGATACGATTATCCGCAATCTGCTCACAGGCAATTGTAAAGACCCCTCCGGCTTGAATTTAGTTGATTTACATCTGTCTACCGACGTCTATCAGGTAGTGATTTACGAACGGTTTACCCAGGATCCTTTTCAGGTGAACTGGGATTTTGCGGAACTGTTGCGGGTGGCCAATCAAGAGCATAATTCCTTCGACCATGTGAGCATTGATCAGAGAGAGATTGTGCTGCTGAAGGGAAGCTTTGCCCTGGAGCGTTTTGAGCGTCTGCTGCTCCATTATGAGCAGAATCCTCAGAAGGGTTCGCCCTTGGATTCTCTGTTTTTAACCTTTGGACGCAGGGTTTACAATCCCGAGAAGATTGTGCTTTCTTATCAGGATGCCCACAGGCTCCTGGAAAGACGTTTTTTCTGTCAATATAATCAGCATGTGCTGGGATATGAATCTCTGCCGGAGCCAGGCAGACTGACCTACCATATAACAGAGGCAGAGACAAACCGCTTCTGCGTGCTGCTGGAAAACTATATACAGACACGCAACCGCCGGTGTATGGGTGAGGTGCTTGAGGAAATCCAAAACAACCTGTATTATTGTGCGGATGAAGTTTCTGTGATAAAACGGTTTTTAATTGATATCTTCCTGCAGGTTAAACAGACAATTTCGCAGGTTTATATCAATATGCCAATTCCTTTTTCTACCAATGCATCTATTATTGACTGGATTGACAGCAGGTATTATTTGTATGAAATTCTGAAGGTGCTGAGTGACCAGTTTGAGATGTGCATGAATGCCATCGGGGGACCCTCCAGTGAAACAATCATGGATGATGTTCTCCATTATATTAATCATAATTACAGGAAGAATCTGAAGCTGGAGACAATCGCGCCTTTGTTTGGCTATAACAGTGCGTATTTGGGGAAGATTTTTACAAAAAAGGCAGGTGAAAGCTTCAATTCATACCTGGATCGTGTACGTATTCAGAAATCCAAAGAGCTTTTAAATCAGGATGATTTAAAGGTTTATGAAATTGCTGAGCGCATCGGCTATAAAAATGTGGATTATTTTCATAAAAAATTTAAAAAATACATGGGTATCAGCCCGGCAGAGTACAGAAAACAGCGGCCGGAAGATTTAAAAATGTAAAAAAAATGGAGTAATTTTTATTTAAAATATGCAGTACAAATTTGCAATCCAATCTCTTATAATCGAGATTAATAAATAACTGAGAGAAAGGAAGCTGGGATATATGAAATTTGCAAATGGATGCTGGCTGCAAAAGGAAGGGATAGAATGCTTTGCGCCGAAGGAGGCTTATTTTGTCAGGTGCGCGAAAGATGAGGTTGTCATCTGTGCACCCACCAAAAAAATGGTGACCAGAGGAGATACCCTGGGAGGAATCAATCTGACAGTGCGTATTACAGCGCCGGCTGCTGAGATAATCCGTGTGCAGGTAAGCCACCATCTTGGAGGCATGAAAAAGGGCCCCTCCTTTGAACTGAATATGGATGATGCTTTTGTTCCGGAAATCCGTGAAATAGAAGATAAGATTACCGTGAAAAGCGGAAGTCTTTCTCTGTGTATTGATAAGGTAAAATGGAGCATGCGATATGAGAGAGATGGAAAAACGCTTACCGGAAGCGCGGGCAGGGATTTGGCTTATATGCGTACGGATTGGAGGGGATTTGCCTATGATACGGATCCCCGGGGAAAAGCATATATGCGTCAGGAGCTGGAGCTGTCGGTCGATGAGCACGTGTATGGATTAGGGGAGCGGTTTGGAGCCTTCGTAAAGAATGGACAGTCTATTGATATTTGGAATGAGGACGGAGGAACCAGCACGGACCAGTCCTATAAAAACATTCCTTTTTACGTGACAGACCGGGGGTATGGAGTGTTTGTCAATCATACGGGGAAGGTATCGTTTGAGGTGGCTACGGAGCAGGTGGCAAAGGTCGAATTTTCCGTACCCGGGGAAACGCTGGATTATTTCGTGATTAATGGGCCTGCGATAAAGGACGTGCTGACGCGTTATACCACTCTTACCGGAAAGCCGTCTTTACCGGCGCCCTGGACCTATGGTTTATGGCTTTCGACATCCTTTACTACGGATTACGACGAAAAAACGGTCATGAGCTTTATCGATGGGATGCAGTGGCGGGGAATTCCGCTGCGGGTATTTCACTTTGACTGCTTCTGGATGAAAGAGTTTCACTGGTGTGACTTTTTGTGGGACAGCCGGGTGTTTCCGGATCCGGTGGGAATGCTTCGCAGAATTAAGGAAAAGGGCCTGAATATCTGCGTGTGGATAAATCCTTATATCGGTCAGGAATCCGTCCTCTTTACAGAGGGAATGGAAAAGGGCTATTTCTTAAAACGGCCGAATGGAGATGTATGGCAGTGGGATATGTGGCAGCCGGGAATGGCGATTGTAGACTTCACAAATGAAGAGGCATGGAAATGGTATCAGAAAAAGCTATCTGAGCTTCTCGATATGGGAGTGGACTGTTTTAAGACGGATTTCGGAGAGAGAATTCCCCTTAACTGTGTTTATGCCGATGGCTCAGAACCGGAAAAAATGCACAATTACTATACTTATCTGTACAATCAATGTGTTTATGAGCTTTTGGAGAAGAAGAAAGGAAAAGAGAATGCCGTCCTTTTTGCCCGTTCAGCCACTGTGGGTGGACAGAAATTCCCGGTTCATTGGGGCGGGGACTGTTGGTCAGATTATGTTTCGATGGAGGAAAGTCTGCGGGGAGGGCTCTCTCTTACGATGTCCGGTTTTGGATATTGGAGCCACGACATCGGAGGATTTGAACATACGTCCACACCGGATGTGTATAAGCGCTGGGCCGCTTTTGGCCTGATGTCATCCCATTCCAGGCTGCATGGAAGCACCTCCTATCGGGTACCCTGGGTTTACGATGAGGAATCCGTAGAGGTAGTAAGATATTTCACCAAAGTAAAGGCAAGACTTATGCCGTATTTATACCGGAATGCGATAGAGACCTCCCGGACGGGCGTGCCCATGATGCGCAGTATGGTAATGGAGTTTACCGGCGACAGGAACTGTACATATCTTGACAAGCAGTATATGTTGGGCGACTCTCTGCTGGTTGCGCCTGTATTTAACGATGAGAGCAGAGCAATCTATTATTTACCGGAAGGCATCTGGACGCACTATCTGACAGGAGAGGAGAAAAACGGCGGCAAATGGTATGAGGAGGACTGCGGCTATTTAAGTATTCCGGTATTCGTAAAAGAAAACAGCCTGATTGCCGAGGGCGCCAGGGACGACCGGCCGGATTATGATTATGGTGAGGATGCGGTCATAAAGGCTTACGGTCTTTTGGAGGGCCGAAAAACCTCTGTGGTAGTCTATAATATGGACAAAACCGAGGCGATAAGGGCCTCTGTGCTGAAAGAAGACGGCAGGATTGAGATTTCAGTGAAAGCGGAAGGACCCTGCAGGGTTATTCTGGTAAACGAGACTGTGAAGCCGGCGGAGGGTGTTTCTTTTGAAAGAAGAGGGAATGACAGCGTGATTATTCTAAAAGGCAGCCAGGATTTGGTGTGCACGTTGGAGAAGTGAGGAGGAAGTTTGAAGATGAATGTTGAACAGGAAATTCGGGAGTTGGTCTCTGAGCTGACCCTGGAAGAAAAGATTGGAATGATCCATGGAGCCGGACTGTTTCGGACAGAAGGGGTAGAAAGGCTTGGGATACCGCCTCTTATCATGTCGGACGGCCCTATGGGAGTCCGCAATGATTTTGAAGATACCCAGTGGAAAACCATTGGAAATACGGACGATTATGTATCCTATCTTCCCAGCAACAGCGCTCTGGCAGCGTCCTGGAACAGAGCGTGTGCCAATGAAATCGGAAGGGCTTTAGGTGAGGAGGCCAGAGGAAGGGGGAAGGACGTGATTCTTGCGCCGGGAATCAATATTAAAAGAAGTCCTCTTTGCGGGCGGAATTTCGAATACATGAGCGAGGATCCCTACCTTACGGGAGAACTGGCGGTGCCGTTGGTGCAGGGAATCCAGTCGGCGGATACGGCTGCCTGTGTGAAACATTTTGCAGTGAATAATCAGGAGACAGAGCGTCTTCGGGTGGAGGCAAAGGTAAGCCCGCGGGCGCTTCGGGAGATTTATCTGCCGGCCTTTGAAAAGGCGGTAAAGCAGGGGAAAACTTATTCTCTTATGGGCGCTTATAATCGTTACCTGGGTGAGCACTGTTGTGAGAGCAAAAAGCTTTTAAATGGAATCCTCCGCAAAGAATGGAACTATGACGGCATGATTGTTTCAGATTGGGGCGGCGTCCATAATACGAAGGAGGCGGCAGAAAGCGCCCTGGATATTGAAATGTCTGTGACGGACCGGTTTGATGAATACTGTATGGCAGGGCCTTTGAGAGAGGCGGTAGAAAAGGGCGAAATTTCGGAGGAGCTGATTGATAAAAAGGTTAAAAATATTTTAAGAATGATGTATCGTCTTCATATAATCGGTGATACATGCCGCAAATCCGGTTCCTATAATACTCCTGAACACCGCAGTGCTGCTTTAGAAGCGGCACGGGAATCAGTGGTGCTTTTGAAAAATGACGGGAAACTCCTCCCTTTGTCCGCCGAAAGGGTAAAAAAGCTTCTGATCGTGGGGGACAATGGAAACCGCATTCATTCCAATGGAGGCGGCAGTGCAGAGATAAAAGCGCTGTATGAGATATCGCCATTGATGGGAATAAAAAAACTCCTGGGCGGAAACGTGAAGGTGGATTTTGTCCAGGGCTATTATGCGGACGATTTTGCGCATGGAAGCACGGAGACGAACTGGCAGGCGGATAGCCTGGAAAACGGCGGCGGCTCTATGGGGCAGGAAAAGGAAGCGGGGCAGGCGCTTTTGAAAAGGCAGGAGGCTCTCAGAAAAGAGGCGGTAACAAAGGCGGGAGACGGAGAGTACGATACTGTTATTTTTATAGGAGGTCAAAACCACTTTCAGGATTTGGAAGGGCATGACAGGCCTGATATGAAGCTTTGCTATGCGCAGAATGAGCTGATTACTGAGCTGTTAGCGGTCAGGGAGGACACGATTGTGGTAATGGTTTCCGGCTCTCCGGTAGAAATGCCCTGGATTGACCGTGCGAAAACTCTGGTATGGCATTGGTATGCCGGTATGGAGGGCGGAACCGCTTTGGCGGAAGTGCTCTTTGGAGAAGTGAATCCATCCGGGCGTCTTCCGGAAACCTTCCCGATCAGTCATCTGGACTGTCCGGCTCATTGTGTGGGCGAGTTTCCGGGAGGAAAAACAGTGAAATATTCGGAAGGCATTTTTGTGGGCTATCGCTATTATGACACAAAAAATGTTCCGGTGCTTTTCCCGTTTGGATATGGATTGTCATATGCTGATTTTTCATATGCCAATCTTCAGGTAAAAGGCAGTTATCCTGAAATAGCCGTGTCTGTGGATGTGACAAATACCGGTATGATGAAGGGAAAAGAGGTTGTTCAGCTATACGTGGGAAGGAAGGAATCCTGCGTGGAGCGTGCTGCAAAGGAGCTCCGGGGATTTGAAAAGCTTGAGCTGGAGCCGGGAGAAACCGGGACGGCAGAATTTGCTTTACCGGCGTCCGCTTTTTCGTATTTTGATGAAGAAAAGGGAGAATTTGTGACAGAGCCGGGAGATTACCAGATTTTTATCGGAAAATCCGTGGCAGATATCTGCCTTGCCGGGAAATGCAGAATCATTTCCTGATCAGCAGGTCAAACCGCCTATATTTGATATTCAACATTATATCAAATATAGGCGGTTGTTAAATAACAGCAAAATACGGGGATGCATCATATTCTGCAAAATACTTGACAATAGAAATTCTTTTCGGTATAATACTGGAATTGTGAATATCCTAGGTGTTTTCTGCCCTTTGGCTGGCAGGAGAGTGTCCGGGTGAAATGTCCAATGTAAATCAGGATATTGAAAGGGAGTAAGGAATATGGAAGAAAAGAAGAACTTACTAACTTATGCAGGACTTAAAAAATTAGAAGAAGAGCTGCATGACTTAAAGGTAGTAAAAAGAAAAGAAGTAGCAGGAAAAATCAAAGAAGCCAGAGAACAGGGCGACTTATCTGAGAATGCAGAGTACGATGCAGCGAAAGACGAACAGCGTGATATTGAAGCACGAATTGAAGAAATTGAAAAAATACTGAAGAATGCGGAAGTAGTTGTAGAGGATGAAGTTGATTTAGACAGAATCAGTGTCGGTTGTAAAGTAAAGGTTCATGATTATGAATTTGAAGAGGACATTGAACTGAAAATCGTAGGTTCTACAGAGGCAAACAGTCTGGAAGGCAAGATTTCCAATGAATCTCCTGTAGGAAAGGCCCTGATTGGCGCACATACAGGAGACATTGTAGAGGTGGAAATGCCTGCAGGCATTATGAAATATAAAGTTCTGGAAATCCAGAGAAATATCTGATCCAGGGTTTTGGAATGCCGGGAAATAAGGGAAGCAGGAAATAAAAATAAGGAGGCACGAAAGTGGCAGAGCAGAAGAAGCAGGAACAGGATTTAAACCAACTGTTAAAAGTCCGCCGCGATAAGCTGGCGGATTTGCAGGCGAACGGTAAAGACCCGTTCAAAATCGTAAAATTTGATGTAACGCATCACAGCCAGGAAATAAAGGATTATTTTGAAGAGTTGGAAAACCGTACGGTGACCATTGCAGGGCGTATGATGTCCAAACGTGTCATGGGTAAGGCTTCTTTTTGTCATGTGCAGGATTTAGAGGGAACCATTCAGTCCTATGTGGCAAGAGACAATCTGGGAGAAGAGCCTTATAAGGACTTCAAGAAACTGGATGTTGGTGATATTGTAGGCATTAAGGGCGAGGTGTTTAAAACCAAGACAGGGGAAATCTCCATTCATGCTTCAGAAGTGACGCTGTTATCCAAGAGCCTTCAGGTACTTCCGGAAAAATTCCATGGACTGACCAATACGGATCTGCGTTATCGTCAGAGATATGTAGATTTGATCATGAATCCGGAAGTAAAGGATACCTTTATCAAACGTTCCAAAATCCTAAGTGCTATCCGTAAATATTTGAACGGAGAGGGCTTTATGGAGGTGGAGACACCGATGCTGGTAGCAAATGCCGGCGGTGCTGCAGCCCGTCCTTTTGAAACACATTTTAATGCGCTGGATGAGGATTTTAAGCTCCGTATTTCTCTTGAATTATATCTGAAGAGACTGATTGTGGGCGGTCTGGAAAGAGTTTATGAAATCGGACGTGTATTCCGCAATGAAGGTCTGGATACCAGACATAATCCGGAATTTACTCTGATGGAGCTTTATCAGGCATATACCGATTACAACGGTATGATGGATTTAACCGAAAATCTGTATCGTTTTGTGGCACAGGAAGTTCTGGGAACGACAACCATTACGTATAACGGCGTGGAAATGGATCTCGGAAAAGCATTCGAGAGAATTACCATGGCAGATGCTGTGAAGAAATATGCGGGCGTTGACTTCAACGAAATAAAAACAACAGAAGAAGCAAAAGCTCTTGCAGATCAGCACCATATCGAATATGAGGCAAGACATAGAAAGGGCGATATCCTGAGTTTGTTCTTTGAGACTTATGCAGAGGAACATCTGATTCAGCCGACTTTTGTCATGGATCATCCGATTGAGATATCTCCGCTGACAAAGAAGAAGCCGGAAAATCCGGAATATACCGAGCGTTTCGAGTTCTTTATGAATGGCTGGGAGATGGCAAATGCCTACTCTGAGCTGAACGACCCGATCGATCAGAGAGAACGGTTTAAAGCCCAGGAAGAACAGCTTGCGCAGGGTGATGAAGAGGCGAACACCACAGACGAAGATTTCCTGAATGCATTGGAGGTTGGTATGCCTCCGACAGGCGGCATCGGCTTTGGTATTGACCGTATGGTGATGCTGTTGACAGATTCCGCTGCGATTAGGGATGTACTTTTGTTCCCGACGATGAAGTCGTTAGACAAATAATTGCCGTAAAATCAAGGATTTTAGTGCTTGTAAGTTGTGATTTACTACAAATTTGCTACGCATAGTACGGGATAATACTTTTATGTGGCATCCAATTTAATATTTACACTTTAAGGACATTTTTTCTAGAAGAGATTTTAGAGAGATGTCCTTTTTGTTATGGTCAAAAATTAAAAAATAATTGGAGGAAAAACAGATGGCAGACACAGCGAAAAGAGCAGGAAAAAAGATTCTCGCACAATTACTTTCAAAAACAGGGAACATGAAAAATTTTACAGAGAGTATCTGCCGCAATGTTAGGTATCAGGACGCATATCATAAGGCGTTGGTGTATTGTTTTGGGATTTATCAGCTAAAGAACATACCGGAAAACAGGGAAATTCAGTTTCGTTCTTATGAAACATTACAGAAGAATCAAAATCGGGTGCATTATGGGAATTATGAGCAAAAATATCCCGGACGGTTGCTGCCTGTGGATACGCCGGAAATCATCCGGGAACGGTTTAATAAGCAGACGCTCTGTAACTTTGACGGACATTCTATCAGTATCAGTGATGTGTTGGTATTGAATAAGGCCGGGGAAGTGATCGCCTATTATGTGGAGAAGGAAGGTTTCACGGTGATTGCAGGATTTATCCGTAATGGTTCATCTGGTGCATTAATTTCCTATGATACAACGGATTTCATATCGAGGGGAAAGAGGGGAGCTGGCTTGCCTACGATAGTAGTATCATAGACGGAGAAGTGTTCTTCCTGATGGAGCATACCACTTATGGGAAAGAAGCCGCCAATGTGGTGCTGGACGAAGAGGGGAAGGTGGTAGTAGATCAGGCTTATAATGGGTTTGACGAGACGGTGAAGTAATTGATTAAAGAGTATCTGAACCCTGCGCCATCTGTGCCGGAACCGGAAAAGCAGAAAACGCCGATGGAGAACTGGCAAAAATACTATGAGAATGGAGAATATCTGCGGTGTGCGGAAAGGACGGAAGAACAAAACTATAATATGATTGATGGCCTCATGAATAATCTGCCATTGAAGCCACGGAAAATAGGGGAACGGATTTCCGTGTTAGACTGCCTGTATCTGAAGCTGGTGGAAATGGAAAAGAGTACCGGGAAACCTGTGCCGCAGATGGTTGTGACGGAGGATATGGAGCGTAGACGGAAATAATAAAAGGCGGGGGATATGCACTATTGCAGTGTGTATCCTTCACCTTTTCTGTTTTGTTAAGATGTAATACGATAGCGGGCAATATCTTTCCAGTTTTGTGGAAAACCCATACGTTCCAGTAATTCAGAATGATTTATATGTGTAATCTTTGTTGTCACCCTGTCTATAAGCCTGGACCTCCTGTTTTTGAAAGATTGGAAATCCTTGGCCGGAATTAAGTAGCGGAAAGCAATGACAACAGCAAAGAGATCATTTTTACCATATTGATATTGGATTCCGTTTTTCGGTATGGATTTTTTTGGGTTTTGTCTGCGGTTAGGATGTCATTAAAGAATAACGCTGTTACATTAAATATCCTCTGCCCGGACAATCTGACAAAGCATTTTTTCTCTGACAAAATGCGCCGTACAGCTTCCCGTATTGCTTTTATAGTTCGCACAGCGGTAATGGTCTTGTGAGCCGTTGAAACTCTTACTGCGGAAAATTGCCTGTTGTTTCTTTGGAGTAGGAATACACTTTTTCAACTTGTAGGATTTAGAATATCTTTTGAAGTTTACCGTATGTCCGCAATAGTCCATATGTTCCAAAATGCCAACAACGCTGTTTTCGTTCCAGTGATACGAATTGTCCGGAAGCGCCTTGCTTTTTTGCTTTGTATAGTAGGCTTTGATAGTGAGTACCTTGTCAGCCGTCAGTATTTTTGCTATTTGCATAAGTTCATTTCCTTCGATATATAAATCAAAAATCCGTTTTACTACAACGGCAGCTTCTTCGTCCACAATCCACTTTTTCCTGTGGGTTAGGTCAACCCTGTAGCCATAAGGCGGCTTTGCCGGATGTTCTCCTTGTCACTCTTTGCACTGTCTGCGCCGTCATTGATAGCGATACAGCGCACATCACGCTCTACAAAAAAAGAATTCCGTATAGTAAGCGACTTTCAGATAGTCGCGCCCCAAGGGAGACATATCCTTGCCTATAACTGTTCCCACGTTTCCGGTTTAATTTCCGCTATCATACGGTTAAAATCCGGTCTGTCAAAGGTTACTCCGGAAACGCCGCTATTAATGAAAAATATGGGGTTAGAAAAGACTGTCCTTGCTTCTTAATACGGTGAGCACGCCGGAAATGCCAAAGATAAAAAGAACACTTGCAACAAAATTTTTATTCCTTTACACTATTGATAAGTTTACAAAAGAGCGCATCAAAAGCGAGGAAAAATAAGTTCTGTAACTGTATGATTGGATAAAGGAGGTTCGTAAATGGAATGGTTAAAAAAACTAAGTGCCGCCATTGATTATATCGAAAACAATCTGGACAGTGAAATATCGTATGACGAAGCTGCGCGGATTGCCTGCTGTTCGCCTTTTTACTTTCAACGTCTGTTCTCTTATGTGTCTGGAATTTCCCTGTCAGAGTATATTCGGCGCAGAAGAATGACGCAGGCAGGTTTTGAATTACAGAGAACAGAAAAGAAAGTGATTGATATTGCTTTGAAGTATGGATATACTTCCCCGACTTCATTTAATAGGGCATTTCAAACTGTTCACAATATTACTCCAACTGCTGCACGAAATAAGGGAAGCACGCTAAACGCATATCCGGCAATTCATTTTTCAGTCCAAGTTACAGGAGGAGACGCTATGGCGTACCGTATCACAGAAAAGAGTTTCATGCGTATGGTAGGGGTTCGTATTCCATTATCTACAGATATGGAAGAAAATCATAAGATTATACCGGAGTTTTGGCAATCTGTTCTAAGAGAAAATCTGTTTTCTGAAATATGCGGCTTATCCAATCAATCTCCACAAGGAATATTAGGGGTAAGCGTTTATGAAAATCCTCAAAAAATATTTTACTATATAGCAGTTTCCACAGATGTACCTGCCCCGTCCGGTATGCTTGAATTTGAAATTCCGGCAGCGGCATGGGTTGTTTTTGAAAACAGCGGTTATTTCAAAGAGAATGTGCAAAGTGTTTTCAGAAGATTTTATACGGAATGGCTGCCATTTTCGGGATATGAATATGCCGGACTTCCGGATATAGAGGTGTATCCTGTTTGCAGGAAAACGCCTGTCAGTGGACATTCCGAAGTATGGATTGCCATAAGAAAGGGCAAGGAGGACGAAAAGTGTATCATTTAAGGTTAAAAGGCGACCATTATCAAATGGGTGTTAAGAGAGGGAAAATCTTTCAAAAGAGTAATATAACATTTCCGTTACATCTTGACGAATTTCAGCTTGAATATGGAAAAAAGAGCGAACAGATATTAAGAAAATTTTTCCCCGAAGTATGTGAAGAAATCCGAGGTGTCAGCGATACCACAGGCGTTGATTATACTGCCTTTGCTTCATGGCTGTTGTGTATGGGCTGCTGCATGTATAATTTGGAAGATAATATTCCTGTTGAAATCAGAGGGTGTACTGCTTTTGCTTATTCTAAAGAGGGGAGCATCATCTACGGGCGAAACAATGATTTACCGCCATACTTAAAAAATGGAAGTAAAAGCGAAATATATTCTCCGTCAAATGGAAACAGGTTTAACATAACAACTTCCTCTTTCATCAATGGGGAGGAAGGCTTGAATGAGCATGGTTTGGCTGTTGCCATGACTTTTGTTATGACCTGTCCGGACAAGATACAGGCGGGATTTAATTCCTGTTTTATCGTAAGGTATCTGCTGGAAAAAGCAAGCAGTACGCAAAATGCACGTTCTTTACTTATGGAATTGCCGATAGCTTCTAACTGTAACATTCTCCTTGCCGATAAGAATGGAGAAATGATAGTTGTTGAATGTACTCCTTTCACAAAAAGAATACGGCAAGCTGAAAATCTGGAAAATGGTAAAATCGTGTGTACCGTTAATAGCTTTACTTCTGATGAAATGAAAGCTTATGACGCAGCAAACGGGAACGATTATCATTCCGATAAGCGGTATCGTACTGTCATAAATGATTTTTCTGCCTACATGAAAGGAAATCTCATTGAAGCGACAGAGCAACTCTTAAAAGGAAACTATGGATTCATGTGCCAGTATGATGATGAAGCGGATTTTGAAACCGTCTGGAGCTCTGTTTTTGATTTGAAAAATCTGATGATATATCGAGCGGAGGGCGATCCACGAAGAAAGAAATTTCTTACAGACAGCAGATTGCATGATGTGGTAAAGCGAAAATAGAATTTTGGAAGTGTATCAATGGATAATGTCCTGTCTGCAAAGGTAACAACCGGAATAAGGCCGGGGCAGACACAATTTTAATTCACTTACCGCTGTATTGCACGAAATGCAAGCAGGAAACACTGATTAACCTGCAACAATTTCATATATCAGTTATCAAAGTATGAAACCAGATAAGGATAAAACTCAAATTGTGTTTAAGACAGCAGACAGAGTTATGTGGAGTGAATATCCTATCTGGAGGAAATGAAAATGGCAAAATTCTTATTTGAACAGTTATGCGGCACATACCACGAAGAAAATGGGTATCTTATCCCAGATTTGAGATTACCCGCTGAAGAAGAACAGCCGATAGGCATTTGGGGACGGTGGCACTTGGTTTATTTGAAACAATATCGCAAGGTTACATACACTAATCTTCTCACAAGTGACAGGCTTAACGTTTATCTTGCCAATATTGATGAACAGGCACAGGAACATTTTGAAAGGCTCATAGAGGACATAAAACAGGCACAGGACATCACGGAACAGCTAAAGGCGAAAAATGCCTTAGAATGGGTTGGACAAACCAAAACTTTTGGATTTTTGGACGGCCGAATAACATACGGGCGTGTGCAAGGGAGAGTGTGGAGAGGGAAATCATTTATGAATAAATGTTGATATGTCTTGACATACATGCAGTCTGCATGATATATTATACATGCAGTCTACATGTATAGGAGGGGTGAAAATTTGCCGCGAAACAAATATCCAGAGGAAACTGTTCAAAAAATACTGGATGCTTCTTTAAAACTTTTTTTAGAAAAGGGATATGAAGAAACAACAGTGTTAGATATTATAAGTGAAATGGGAGGACTGACCAGAGGGGCATTCTATCATCATTTTAAATCAAAGGAAGAAGTCTTTGACGCTTTATGTGAAAAACTTTTCTATGAAACGAATCCTTTTGAGAAAGCAAAAAATTATAAAGAACTAAATGGATTGGAAAAATTAAAATTCGTCTTAAAAACTTCATTTGATAAAACGGAACATCATCAATTAAGTATGGCTTCTATGCAACTCATGGGAAGTCCTGCTTTTTTAAAAAAATTGATTGAAAGCAATCAAGAGTTAGCTCCTATGTATCAAGTATTGATAGAGGAAGGAATACGGGATGGCTCTATAAAAACAGGACATTCAAAATTACTGGCAGAGCTATTTGTTCTTTTAACTAACTTTTGGTCGATACCTACCATATATCCAATGACATCGGAGGAAACGTGGGAAAAATTTTTAATGATTAAAGAAATCATGGACAAGTTTGGACTTCCAATAATTGACGATGAAATCGTTGAACTATGCAAAGAAAATGCATAAGGAAAATAAGATTGTCGACAGGCAATTTTATTTTTAACTAAATACATACATACACCATGTATAGTATGATCAAGGAGGACATTATGAAATTCTATTTTAAACAAAACAAAGTTTTATTTCTTTTTACGATTTTAGCAAGTGTAATTGCTTCTTTAGGATATGTATTTATGGCTATACTCTTACAGCAATTATTAAATGTGGCCGTGGAAAAAAATATGCAGCAATTTATAAGAATAGTTTTATTTTCGATTGTTTATTTTGCTGTGCTGGGAATTTTTTTATATCTCCAATCTTTGCTCAGCAAAAAAGTTATATGTAAAATCATCCGTCAAATTCGTTCTGATGTATTCGGAGGAACGGTTAATCACAGTATAGAAGATTTCGGCAAAAAGAATACTGCTGATTATATATCCATTATTACAAATGATGTAAAAATGATAGAAGATAACTTTTTAGTTCCCCTTTTTGAAGTAGTTCAATATACGGTTATTTTTATTTCATCATTCGTGTTAATGATTTACTTTGATATTATCGCTACTATTTGCGTTATAGTAGCAATTTCCATAATGTTACTTATTCCTAGCTTGCTAGGTGGAATATTGGAAAAAAGGCAGAATATATTCTCATCAAAATTAGCAGATTTCACGGTTAGCTTAAAAGATATTTTGTCTGGATTTGAAATTATTAAGTCCTATTCCATGAAGCAATATGTAATTCAGCGATTTAACAAGGAGAATGATGAAACTATCAATTCAAAATACAGTGTTGATAGGTTGTTTGCATTAAATGAGGGGGTATCTTCTTTCCTTGCTCTTATGGTTCAGATAGTTGTTTTATTTTTATCTGCCTATTTCATTATTACAGGACGGATAACAGTAGGTACATTGTTAGGAATGGTACAAGTAAGTAGTAATTTAGCCAATCCCCTTATAATGATATTTACTAATGTGCCCAAAATGAAAAGTATACAGCCTATTGTTGAAAAAATACAAAACGTCTCTAAATATTCGTTGGTGCATTCACAAAAAGAACATATTAGCTCGTTTAATCTATGTGTCTGCACAAAAGGCTTGTCTTTTTCCTATGATAAGCAAAAGGAGGTTTTAAATGAGATAAATTGTGCTATTGAAAAAGGAAAGAAATACGTTGTCGTTGGGAAAAGCGGTTGCGGAAAAAGCACTCTTATCAAATTATTAACAGGATATTATTCTGATTATAAAGGTGCAATCGAATACGATGATAAAGAGTTGTTTCTATTAGACAAAGATGATGTCGCTCAATTATCATCTATAATTCATCAAAATATTTATATGTTTGATGAAACCATATGTGACAATATATGTTTGCATGAAAATTATCCAAAAGAAATAATTGATAAAGTTGTTAATGAAAGTGGTCTTAGGGAATTTGTATCAGGACTTTCAGAGGGATTGCTGTATCGAGTAGGTGAAAATGGAGCTAATTTGTCTGGTGGACAAAAGCAAAGGATTGCAGTCGCTCGGGCTTTGATCAGGAATAAACCCATTTTAATCTTAGACGAAGGTACTTCTGCCATTGATATGAAGACGGCATATGATATTGAAAGTCGACTATTACAGATAAAGGATTTAACGCTTATTACAATTACTCATAATTTGAAAAAAGAACTGTTAGAAAAATATGATACGATTATCTTTATGGAAAATGGCAAAATTATTGAAAAAGGAACATTTCATGAACTCATAAGCAATAATTCAAATTTTTTAAATTATCTAAGCTAAAATAGGGAGTGGTAAGATGTATTCAAACAAAAATTCAGTATGGGTATTTTGCACAGTTTGCGGTAGCAAGACTCGGAACAGAATAAGAGAAGATACAATTTTGAAAAACTATTCACTCTACTGTCCCAAATTTTGATATGGGTACAGCCACTATGATATTCTAAAATACCCATGAGGGAATTGGGAGATTGAAAATTAAATAAGCACATAGCTTTAAGAACGGAATGCCAGCCGACAAACAAGGCTGACCGCCGCCGAAAGTATGCGGCTCTTTTCGGTTGGTGTATCTGTACATGGTTTTTGAATTTCAAAGCCGTTACATAGCATTGCGGAATCAGTACGAGAGGAAATCCTCATGTTATCCGTGATGCGGTGTGGCGGCTTTTTTGCATGTCCGAAATCGGAAAGTGAAAATCATATCCAAAACGGAGATAGAAGGACATAGGATTTTCTTTTCGGAGGGTAAGACAGATATGGAAGAATGTCGTTGCACAGAAAAATGCTCTGCGGCGGTGTCCACAGAAATAGCGAGCATCGGATTGTGTCAGCCATAGCGGCGAGCATGGCATTTTCATCGCTACTTGCGCACAATCCCAATCCACAGCCTAAAGGTGTGTGGACTTACTCAGGGGACGTCTCGCCTGCCGGTTTTTTCATAAGTTTGGGTTTATATCGTATTTTTAACGGGATGCCCTTTTGCTGCTCATTTTGTAAAATAGGGTGCAATGGCATACGTTTTAGTGATATAATGGCCTTAAGAGAGGCATTCGCATGGTTACTGTTTCAGTTTGTACCGCAAGGGCAGTTAGAAGTAAAATGGCCACAATGATAGTACTGCAGAGGCGGAAAAACACTTTGTACCCTATATGCAAGGGAGGCCTGTATTGGCTTTATGGTTATCCAGGGAAAAGAGGAACGGGCAAAATCTGAAGCAGGCCGAAATAATTATTCTGAAAGTGTCCGGAAAATTTAGGATGAAACGAATACCTGTCATGATGGAAAGCGGATCATGTCTGAGCCTGTTGATACATCTGTATTTGGAGCTTTCATGCAGTTATTAGCCATTAAGAGAAGGCCAAACAGAAAGTGGAGGAGCCAGGAATTGGGAGCACAAAATAAAATCGAAATACGATATATAAAAGACACTGACGATAGATTTGCAATCAGCCGTATTTATGAAGAAAGTTGGAGATTTGCATATAAAGATATTGTTCCCAAAAGCTATCTTGATAGTATTCCGTCTGGAAAATGGGCTGCACATTTAGATAATACGGATATGCATACACTCGTTGCTTTGGAAAATAATAAATTAATGGGAACAGCCAGTTACTGTAAGTCCAGATTTTGTGATTTTGCGGATTTTGGGGAAATTGTTTCTATTTATTTCCTGCCTGAGTACATGGGACAGGGTTACGGGACGAAATTGTTAAAGGTTGTCGTTGATGAATTAGCAAAACTCGGTTATCACGATATTTTCCTATGGGTTCTTGAAGCTAATACAAGAGCCAGAGTGTTCTATGAAAAGGCGGGTTTTATATTCAGTAATAAATTTTTAGTTGATAATATAGGCGGACAGGAATTGCGAGAAGTTCAATACTGCTGCCATATTGAATAAACCTCAGCTTATCGATTTGAAAAGCTGATATTGGAAAGGGGTAAGAGAAGCGGTATGCCGGACTTAAAGGATATCAATTATGTACCGGATATTCACGAAATGAGTGATTATATCGGTAATCCGCTGTTCAATGAATTTTGTGAATTTATGGATAGCGAATACAAGGCATTGCGAAAAATTGAATACAGCAAGGATGTATGGGCTCGTGGGTGGAATATAAAATTGAGAAAGGCAGGAAAATCCTTATGTGTTATCTATCCCAAAGAGCATTACTTCACTGTGCTGGTGGTTATCGGCAAAAAGGAGAAAGAAAAGGTTGCAGGGATATTGCCTCAGTTATCTGATGAAATGCAGAAAATCTACCATGAAACAAAAGAAGGCAATGGACAAAGGTGGCTTATGATTGATTTGCATTCAAATGACTGTGTATATCAGGATACCTTGAAGCTGATTCGTATTCGCAGAGAAAGCAAATGAAATTCAGGAAAGATGATTGGATATATTCTTTTCTTACTAAGATACAGAAGCTCTTAAAGGATAAAAGCAGAGATGAAATATTCGAATTTCCATTGGTTTATGGTCAGACAATACATTATGTTCCTGATGTTGATTGCAAAGAGAGCATATTCATATCATCTGATTATGAAAATGAGTTTCTTTTTGATGAAGACATTTTCCGTCTCAGGGGACTGACCGGTTTTGGAAATTCTTTGGCGTTTGATGATGAAGGTTCTGTTTGTATTGCAAAGGACAATCATAGGATAATTGGAGTAGCAGGTGCAGCTATATTCCGTTCTGGGTTGATACATTTGGAACGGTTTTGGATGGAAGTTATGTTTATGGTGATATTGCCAAAAGTCTGGCATTGAAATTCATGGAGTGAAAAATTCCTGTTTGGTAGGACAGGTACTATGCAAAACTCCGCGTTAGTTGGACCGGATGTGAATAAGCTGTTTTATGGAGGAAATATGAAAGGATTTAAACGACAAAATCAATTATTATCCCTCTGTGGATTGAATTGTGGGCTTTGCCCCATGTTTGTAAATAAAAAATGCCCCGGCTGCGGCGGAGGTGAGGGAAATCAGTCATGCAAAATCGCAAGGTGCAGTATGGAACGTGACGATGTAGAGTATTGTTTTCAATGCGGTGAATATCCCTGTGGGAAATACGAGCATATTGACGATTTTGATTCCTTTATTACGCACCGCAGCCAAAAGGCCGATCTGGAAAAAGCCCGGCAGTCCGGAATTGAAGCCTATAATGCGGAGCAGATAGAAAAGGCAAAAATACTGGACGTTTTCCTGTCCGGCTATAATGATGGCCGCAAAAAGACCCTCTTTTGCGTAGCAGTGAACCTTTTGGATTTGCAGGAGCTGCGCAAGGTACTTATACAGATTGAGGGCAGGACTGAGATGGAAACGCTGACGCTCAAAGAAAAAAGTGCTTTTGTAGCAGGATTGCTTCAAGATGCGGCGGCTCAGAGGAAGATTGAGCTGAAGCTGCGTAAGAAATAAACACCGGCTGAAATATTGCAAACGGCCGGCTTGATTTATGCCAGAATAAAATACAAAAAGAAATGTATTGACAGTATTGATCATTATACACCAGAGGTTGAGTATGCATTGCCGTTTAACGGGAGATGGTATGTGGCAAATGGCGGTATCACAAAAAACACATCCCATTCATGGGAAATTTTGCCGCAACGTTATGCTTACGATTTCATTATTGCGGATGAAGAAGGTAAGAGCTACAGCGGAGTTAAAGAAGCTTTGCACAGCTATTATTGCTATGGTAAAGACATTCTTGCTCCGGCGGACGGTATAGTTGTATCAATCGAAAACAACTTTCCTGACTGCCGCATCATGAGTGATGGACGGCCTGATCCGGATACGCCTGACATTGGCGGTAATCGAATTATTATCAGACACTCCCCCAATGAATATAGCGCCATATGTCATCTTATGCCGGGGAGTGCAACCGTGCAGGCAGGACAGACAGTAAAAAAAGGTGATGTGATGGCCAAGTGTGGCAATTCCGGTAATACGACGGAACCTCACATTCATTTTCAGGTACAAAATACAGCCCGCTTTTATTCCTGCATTGGTGTACCAATCCTTTTTTCTAATGTGCAAAAAAAGTTATATGCAAAGTACAGTATGGTTGATACACGTCCTCTGCCGGAAAAAGAAGATATAAAAGGGGGCTATATCCATCGCGGATTATCAGTAAGGAATTTGTGTCAAAAAGAGTATTTAAATGAAGCACACATGTATGGTTATATCGGTAGCGGACATCAAAGCTGCAAAGAAGTTTTATGAAGATTTATTCGGTCTGGAATTATTTCAGGATTATGGAAGGAACATATCTTTTACCTGTGGCTTAGCGTTACAGCAGGATTTTACGGGTTTTTGAATAAACTGAAAGAGTATCCGGACATTGAGTATTTGGGAGAGGTCGTTGAGCGGGACCGTTTCAGGTTTCGTGTTTGCACAAAACCTGAAACGCGGTCTCCGTCAAACTGTTTTCTCCATACGCTTTTCAATGTCAAGCCATGCTTCATCATCTATTTTTTCATTTTTATACAGAAAATATTTATCCGCATCTGTAATCCGGCGTATCACCCTACAGGGATTTCCGGCAGCTACGACCCAATCAGGAATGTCTTTTGTTACTACGCTGCCCGCACCGATCACCACGTTGTTTCCGATATGCACTCCCGCACAAATCACCGTATTGCCGCCAATCCATACATTGTCGCCTATTGTTATTTCTTTTCCATATTCATAAGCAGAATTACGGCTCATAGGGTGAATCGGGTGCCCCGCTGTATAAATCGCTACATTCGGTGCCATTTGACAGTTATCCCCGATTTTTACTTTTGCAACATCAAGGATTGTGCAGTTGTAGTTTGCAAAAAAATTTTTCCCTACTTCAATATGTTTTCCGTAATCACAATAAAATGGCGGATTGATAAATGCTCCTTCAGATTTTCCCAAAAGTTCTTTTACAACCTCAGAAATACCCTGAAAATCAGACCTGTCCATAAAGTTCAGTTTCTGCAATATTTTCCTGCAGACCGACTGCTCCTCAAAAATGCTGTCATCTGAAATGTATGCTAATCCGGCATCCCTACGTTCGATTTGATTCATTACATTACCTCCTGTTATCATCGAAGCTTACCACTTCTTTTAAATCATTTTGGACAATGAGGCGGTCTTTATATTAATAATTTTTGCCGTTTTATAAAGCTTGCCCCCATAAATATCATTTACTTCATAAGCAGATCCCTCCTTCAAAGATTATACAGTGTACCCCCAATATGGCATATCTGTCAGTGATATTTTTGATATAACAATACCACGTTAAATATTTCTTTTTCTTTCAGAATATTGTAAAATTATATAACAATATTTTAACGGAGGCATCAAAATGATTCGTGAACGGCATTGTTCTGCATCTTTTAACACTGATCTTTCTGAAAAGGTTGCATATGATAATCCACAGTTTCCCGCTTATATCCGTAAAGGAAATCTGTCTTTGTATCCGGATTATGCTGCCTCTTCCCATTGGCATGAGGAGCTTGAGTTTATCCTGGTTTGTGAGGGCTCCATGACCTATAACGTCAACGGTAAGCTGATAACACTTCGTTCCGGTAATGGGATTTTTGTAAACAGCCGGCAACTGCATTATGGCTTTTCTGACAAAAAAGAAGGCTGTTCTTTTCTTTGCATTCTTTTGTCTCCTTCTTTGCTTGCGTCGAATACATTTTTTTATGAGAATTATATAGAGCCCTTTATACGAAATACAGGCTGTCCTTATATTATGTTAGAGCAGTCTGTAGATTGGAACATGATCATCCTGGACTTATTACAGGAAATATTTGAAAAAAAAGACGAAGCGCTGTCTGAATTTTTAATACAGAGGAATTTCTTTTCTATTATGGAAATTCTTTATGCACACAACAAACCCAATCCGGAAAAGGAAAAAAACAACAGCAGAGCACTGAATACATTAAAACAGATGATTCTGTACATAGAACAAAACTACCGGAAAAAAATAACTCTTTTGGAAATTGCAAAGTCCGGTCATTGCTGTAAAAGCAAATGTATTTCATTATTTAAGCACTATTTGAAGGATTCCCCGATTGTATATCTTAATAAGCTCCGGCTTCAAAAAAGCTGTATTTTGCTTTTAGATACGGACCTGTCTGTTACAGAGGTTGCTTTTGAGTGTGGATTTCACGGCTCCAGCTATTATTGTGAAAGCTTCCGTAAATATTTTCAGGTTTCCCCGACAGAATACAGGAATCGCGTTAATAATCCATTTGCTTTTCCCTGTTTTTGCCCTTACGAGGCTTTGCAACACTAAAAGGGGCGATATACAAGGCGAAGCGCAATCGTCACACTTTGTTTATCTGTACCGGATATATTCAAGAAATTTTTTGACAGCCACGGAGGTATTTTTTTTGCTGCGCATAGCTAAACCGATATTACGATATGCAGGAACATCTAATTCTTTTGTAATGATATGGTATGGAACACGCTGCAAAATAAGCTGCGGGAGAATACTGATCCCTAATCCGCTTTCAACCATTGACATAATGGCGTAATCGTCCCATGTTGTAAAATGAATTTTGGGAGTGATGTTGCATTTTTCAAATATTTCCGATATTTCCGCCTTTGCCCCTTTTTCTAACAGCATAAAAGGATAATCACACAGAGCCTTGACGGGGAAGCGGTCGTAATCGGCAAGCGGGTGGTTTTCGGGCAGTACCACAAGGAGTTTATCCTGTTCTAAAAAAGAGGTTTCCAATTCGGCACGGGCAGGCAGGCGCAGGAAACCACAGTCAACGCGTCCCTCCAAAATCCAGTTTTCTATCTCCGTATAGTCACCTAATAGTAATTCATAGTCGATATTGGGATAATCAGCTTAACTTGCGGCCGGCACCCCAAATATCCCGTGCCAATGCTGTTAAGAACGTCCAGCATCTCATGTCAAAGCTGTTAAGGCCTTCCAGCATCTCATATCAACGCTGTTAAGACCTTAAAGCATCTCATGTCAACGCCGTTAAGACCCTCCGGCTCCCCGGGCAAATTTCCCGCTGCGCTAAAATATTAAATATTACCGGATATGGCAGGCGATCCCAACATTATATTCTCCGCATAGTTTTCCGGAGGAAGGAAGTTTACTGCCGGGCCGGAACTGTCCTGAGACAATTTGTCTTTTTAAATCTCCGTATAAATAAGAAAAGTTACGGAAATTTCTATAAAATGTTACAGAAATTTCTTCTTGAGTCTTATATGACGAAATGATAAAATGTTATAATATAGGTAAAATGTTCGCAAAATGAATTTGGAAGTGCGGCCTCAAGGGCCGCAAAATTTTACCGCAGCCTGTCTGCAGGGGTAAGCAGATTGGTGAAGGCTGATAATTTTAGCAAAAGAATTCACTGGAGTGATGATATGTCGAAGGTCAGACCCAAATTAAAGGTTTTAGTCGTGGACGATTCTGAATTAAATCGTGAGATGCTGGGCTCTATGCTTGAAAATGAATACGAAATTGTGGAGGCGGAAAACGGAAAGCAGGCGATTGATATATTGCGTAAAAATGTATCGGAGCTGTCCCTCCTTCTGTTGGACGTTCAAATGCCGCAGATGGACGGCTTTGAGGTATTGATACATATGAACCGGTTTCATTGGATTGATATGGTTCCAGTCATCATGATTTCCAGCGAAATTGCGCCCAAATTTATAGAACGTGCGTATGATCTTGGAGCAACAGACTATATTGCCCGTCCTTATAACACGGTGATTGTACGCCGCCGTGTGGCCAATGTTATTTTGTCTTTTGCAAAACAGCGTCAACTGCTGGAGATCATTACCCAGCAAATTAATAAAAAGGAAAAAGATAACCAGCTCATGCTTTCCATCCTGTCCCATATCGTAGAATTCCGTAATGGGGAAAGCGGACTTCATGTCCTGCGTATCAATGTTATTACGGATCGTCTGCTGCGGCAGCTCATGTTAAAAACGGAATGCAATAAAATGACATATGAGGATATCGCCCTGATTAGTATGGCTTCGGCTCTGCACGATATTGGCAAGATAGCTATTCCGGAGGAAATTTTAAATAAGCCCGGCCGTCTTACCGCAGAGGAATTTCATATTATACAGGGCCATTCTATGGCAGGCGCGGATATACTTATGGATTTGCCGATTGATAAGAATGAGCCTTTGCTGAAAACTGCATATGAAATCTGCCGGTGGCATCATGAACGGTATGACGGCAATGGTTATCCGGACGGTCTGAAGGGAGATGCCATTCCGCTGTCTGCACAGGTGGTCGCCCTGGCGGATGTCTATGATGCGCTGACCAGCGAACGGTGCTATAAGTCTGCATATTCGCATGATAAAGCAATGCAAATGATCTTTGACGGACAGTGCGGAGCGTTTCATCCACTGCTGCTGGAGTGTCTGCGCGATATCGGAAATACGATTGAACAGGAGCTGACAACCAAAAAGACATATGAAATAGAGTACACTCCAAAAGAAACCAGAAATATTACGGAGCAACTGCATCGCTATGGCCTGGGTGACTCGGAACGTCTGCTAAAGTTGCGGTCATACGAACATCAGCATTTTCGTTTTCTGTTGGATAAAAGCGAAGAGATTTTCTTTAATTATGCAGTAGAATCCTCCTTTTTAAGCTTCAATAAATATGGGGCAGAGCAGCTTCAGATAGAGAATGATCTGTTTCATCCGCTGGAGAGCCGGAATCTGTTGAAATGTGCTGATATTGATGTCCTGCATCATATCGTGAAAAAGGTTCACGCGGCAACCCCGGCACAACCCGATTTTCAGGTTGATATCCCGCTTACAATTAAGCAGGAGGAACATTGGTTCCGCTGTATCTGTCATGTTATCTGGACAAATGAAAATATGAAACACTATGCAGGCGTCATGGGTAAGCTTTTGAATATAGATGACAGCCATATGACGGCTGCAAACAGCGGCGCGGCTGCCGGAAGGCCCTCCATAGAGTTGGTGTTCGATGACATACGCATGAAAAAACAAATCAGCAATTGTTCCATGAGCGGCATGGAGGCCCGGATATTACTGCAGTATCTCAAAACGGTTTTTGATGTTGTACGGCTGGTTGATGCCACAAAAAACTGCCAGGTTGACATAGATGAGACAGGCGCCCTTCAATTCTCGGACTTTCACTGCTATGACATATGGAACAAGGGAGAGCGGTGTGAAAACTGCATTTCAGCCAAATGTATGTCAAGCAAAGGGAGCCTGACAAAATTTGAGTTCATAGACCAGTGTATCTATCATGTGCGGGCAACCTATGTGGAGGTTGACGGTTATCCCTATTCGCTGGAAATCGTTGATCAGATTACCGAGGAAACTCTGCTGGGCGGGCATGGGAAGGATGAAGTAATAAAGTATATCACATCCCACAACCATAAACTCTATGTAGACATACTGACCGGAATTTATAATCGACGCTATTATGAGGAACAACTGCGCGACATGTGCCATATCAGTGCGGCAGCCATGCTGGATATGGACCGTTTTAAGGTCATTAATGATACATACGGTCATCTGGTTGGCGATCTGGCATTGAAGACGGTAGCCAAAGCGATAAAAAGCTGTGTAAGAAAAACGGACTCCATCGTGCGTTTAGGCGGAGATGAATTTTTTGTTGTGTTCCGGGATATACCGTTTCACGTGTTTAAGAAAAAACTGGAAGCCATAAGAGCCTGCGTAGAAAAGGTGGTTATTTCCGGCTATCCCCGGCTTCACGTTTCCATCAGTATCGGTGGCGCCTATGGACCGGGCAGGACTTCAGATTTAATGGAAGTGGCGGACAGATTGTTATATCAGGCAAAAAGAGAGCAGGCCGGGCTGAAGATTGAGCATTTAGAAGGCGGCAGTGGAATGCGCTGCGAACCTGAACCGGGACTGTAACGCGGCCATTGAAGTGAAGACCTCTTTGCATGACTGACCTGGAACATTCATTAAGTATAGGCATTGGTTCTGAATCAGAGAACGAAAGGGATAAAGAAAAATGAAGCGATATAAACGGATTCTGTCTATTCTTCTAATTAGTGTCCTGCTGGCAGGCTGCAGCCGGGGAACCAGCGAAATCATGGTGATTGAGAATGAACCGCCTGCGGAACAGGAGCATGTGTTTCTTTCTTTTTTTGGATATAAAGCAGACTCACTGAATCTGACAGCGATTGAAGACATACTGGACCGGTATATGGAACAAAACCCTGATATTATCGTGACCTATGAGGGCGTGAAGGGCATTGATTACTGGAACGCTTTTGAAAGACGGGTACAGGCCAATGCACTTGACGACGTATTTATGGTGGATCATGACCGGGTTGTAGACATGACCGGCCAGGGAAAGTTGGCGGATTTATCCGGCCTTCCTGCGATTGGGAATTATCAGGACAGGATGAAAGAGCAGTTCACCGATGAAGACGGTTCCGTCTATTTCCTGCCCACATGTATATCTTTCTACGGATTGTACATCAATTACGACCTGTTGAAAGCGCATGGACAGAAGGTTCCGGAAAACTGGTCTGATTTTATGGAGGTCTGCAGCTATTTTACGGCAAAGGGAATCACGCCTGTCGTTGCAAATAACTATGCTTCCCTCAGAAACCTCATAGTCGCCAGATCAATGTATTCGGTTTATCAGCAGGATTCCGCCGCGGCAATCCAAGCGTTCAACCGTGAACCGGCAGAATTGGCAAATGTGCTGCGTCCGGGAATGGAAATGGTTGAGGAAATGATCCACCATAAATGGATTGACTGCGCAGAGGTTTTGGAGACGGATCAAACTTCCGATGATCTTAAGCTGTTTGCGGGCGGAGATCGGCCGTTTATGGTGACCGGAGGCTGGGCGACCTCGAGAGTGGCGGATATGGAGCACCCATTTTCTTATGGCGTACATCCCTTTCCTGTTCTGGACGATGGCAGTGTGCTGGTAATGGATGGGAATACCTGTATTGGCGTTAACGCCGACAGCGAACACCTGGAGGAGGCAATGCAGTTTGTTGAATGTATCACACAGCCGGATGCCATATGGGAATACTGTGACAGCCAAAGCTCCTATACGCCGCTGCAGGATGACCGGGTTCCTACCGATAAAACAATTCATCCTGCTGCTGAATGTTTGGAAAGCGGACGGATTGTGACAGGCTCTGATTATAGGCTGGACCTGCCATTGGACACTTCTCTTTCTGAAACAACACGGCAGATGTTGAATGGAATGTCCGCGGATGAGGCTGTTGCCCTGTTGAACCGGCTTCTGGCACAGTAGCTCCCGGAGGAAATAAAAATGAGAATAAAACGATTTGGGATAAATTGTCTGGTCGTAATCATTCTTAGCAGCATTTTCTTAGGCTGTTATTCTTATACGAAAAGCGTTCAGACCTCCCTTTGGATGCAAAATGCGGAGCAGGCCCTGGAGATTACAAGCCAGGGCGGTCATGCATTTGAAAATTACATTACAATAGAACAGGATCGGGTACATAGTTTAGCCAATAAGATGTCGGAGATGGAATCTCACGAGGAAAGCAAAATATTGAATAATCTGAATTTGCTCGGTGAGACGTCCAATTATACCGTTGTGGATTTGGAGCATGGATTGCTGTACTCAAACCGTCTGGAAGACCGGCGCTTGCTGAGCTCGGAGGAGCTGGCGTTTTATCGTACCTTTTCCGGTAAGGGCATCAGAGAAAACTATTTGAATATCTATGACGGACAGAATACCCTGGGAGTCTATGAATGCTTTCTGTTTGCCGATGGTACGCAGGGGTTGATGCAGAAGGGGGAGAAGGTCTCTGAACTATCAAAAAAGTTTTCTATTTCCTTCTATGATGACAGTGGTTTTTCTTATATTACCAATCAGGCTGGAGAGGTTCTGATCCGCCCCTACCATAAAAACAGCAACCGGACGTTTTTAAATATTTTTGACGTGATCGCAGAAGAAAACAGTGAGGAGGACATTCAGGCCTTTCAGGCAAGCCTGGCAAAGGGGCATTCGGGGGTAATACAGTTTTCCTTTAACGGCGCAGAGAACATAGTTACCTTTTCGCCGATAAAAGTCATTGACGGCTGGTATATCATTTCCGTAATCCCAAGCAGCGTCATTATGGAATATACCGACTATATTCTGCAGTCGTCCCGGATATTTATTTTTGCTGTTTTTATTGTGCTTATCTTCGGTCTCATACTCCTGCTTTTTGAACGGCAGAGCCGTAAGCGCATTGAAAAAAAGGAGCAGGATATACAATACCGCGAACAGCTATTCAGTATTCTTTCAGAAAATATAGACGATGTGTTTTTGATGCTGAACAGTGAGGCTTATACGGTAGAATATGTGACTCCCAATGTGAAGCGTGTGCTTGGCATTTCCCAGGATCAGGCAGCAGCAGATCTTGAATCTTTAGGAAAAGCCACATACATAGATGGAAAGTCCGTTTCCTATTCGGAGCTGGCTTCGATGGCACCAGGCCAGTCAATTATCATGGAAAGTGAGCGTACTCATCGGGAAACCGGGGAAAAACGGTGGTTTTACGAAACGGTTTACCGGGTGGGTTCCGGCCAGTCGGATAAGTTTATCGTAGTGTTGTCAGACAGAACCAGGGACAGGCAGAGTAAGTTTGCGTTAGAAACGGCATTGAATGCGGCGAATGCCGCCAATAAAGCCAAAAGCACTTTTTTAAATAATATCAGCCATGATATCCGGACTCCCATGAATGCGATCGTAGGTCTTACCGTGCTGCTGAATCATGATGCCGGCGATCCGGAACGGGTAAAGGAATACACGAGGAAGATTACGGCTTCCAGCCAGTATCTCCTGGGATTAATAAACGACGTATTGGATATGAGCAAGATTGAGAGCGGAAAAACAAGGCTGAACATCACGGAAATTAATCTGGCAGAGCTTATAGACGAACTGGGAACCATGATCCGGCCGCAGACCAAAGCAAAGCATCAGGAATTTGAGCTCTTTCTGAAGGATGTTGCATCTGAACATTTAATCGGCGACAGGATGAGAATCAACCAGGTGCTGATTAACATCCTGTCGAATGCTGTAAAATATACCCCGGCCGGCGGCAGGATTCAAATGACGGTGTCCCAGCTTCCGCAAAAGACAAAAGATTTTGCCCGGCTGCGGTTTGAGGTTCAGGATAATGGCATTGGTATGTCGGAGGAGTTTTTAAATGTTATTTTTGAGCCCTTTGCAAGAGAAATCAATAGTGTGACGAATCAGATCCAGGGGACCGGCCTTGGAATGCCGATCACCAAAAATCTGGTAGAGCTTATGGGCGGGGC
>URVB01000005.1 GCA_900551075.1 uncultured Blautia sp.
GTGTTTTATTCAGTTTTCAATGTGACATGGAAAGAAAAGGAGTTAATTTTATGCCAAAATTAGGGTTTTCAGACGGTCTGGGGGGGGATTCCTGGCGAAAGCACAGGCTTTGAATCCGAAAGGAATTGGAACAAACCGGGACATGGATCATTGTCCTCAGGATGTCTACACATTATATCAGCAGGACCGGGAAGTTCTTTGCCTTTTGGTAAAAGAACGGCGGGACAGTGCCACTGCTTTTTAGTACAGGCGCTGTCTGCGCGAGAAACTGCCTATTGTGTTTTCGGAAACGGGGAACGCATCGGTCTCGGAACAGATCATTGACCAGTCGTATGATTCCATCGTTGATTTTTTTATCGGCTGGGCTGACAATTCGGCAGTTTCGCCGAATATGCTGCGCCAGCTTTTCCGGGGCTTTGCAATAAACGGTATTTACCCTACGGTTCAGGATGTATTTCACATTTTCCCTGTTTTTGATGTATACTCGAAAGACTTTGATCAGGAATAACACTGCGGAAGCGGCCGTTGTCGTATAGGTTGTCTCTCCGCTGGGAAGAAATATCAGCAGGGCAAACATAGAAAAGACGCTGCCGGGAACAGACATGTTTATCACCTTTACCGGCAGCGTCTTTTTATACTTAGAAACGTTTATTCAGAATTTCTCAATTTGCAGAAGCAGAGTTTCTTTCCGCCAAATCCGCAGAGATCTTATCCATCGTCTTATTGTCCAGCTTATATTTGATAAGCGGGAGCAGCGAAATAAGAATAATCACTGCAGGCGCAATATTTACAATAGCATTAATCGCTGTTGTTGTATAGGCGCTCTGATCCTGATTCGCCACATATCCAACTGCCACCAGCAAAGGAGCGCCGATCGCGCCGGTAATGGCGGAGGACAGCTTTACGCCAAAGGACATCATAGAGAAAGCAAGACCGTCGTCGCGGATGCCAAGCTTCCAGTTACCATATTCCACACAGTCACATATGAAGGAATAGGTAATGCTGCCCGCTGCTCCCAGGAATCCGATGATAAACGAGAGTACGATCACAACCAAAGTCGTAACTGGAGCAAAGAACAGAGCCACCATTGCTGTTGCAGAACAGATGTTCATCCAGATAAAGACGGTTTTCTTTCCAAACTTTTTGGTAAGGAACGGCAGAGGTATGTTTCCGAGCATCTGCGAAAAGCTCATAAGCGAGAATACCACGGAAATCAGCATATAGCTCTTTGCCACATAGATCAGGTAGTAGCTTAAAAGAGCATATCTTCCGATGATCGCCACACAGGAAAGAAACGTTGTCAGAATGGAAATGCAAAGCTGGTCATTTTTCAGGATACCCTTAATGGATGTGCCCAGAGAAGCCTTTTTCTTCTCTCCGCCTGCAGCCTGAGGCTCGTCCACGGATACTTCACGACATTTCCATGCTGCAAACCAGATCATGGGCAGCGTTACAAGCGAAATGATGAGAGTTCCGAAGAAATAACCTCTTCCGTTGGCAACTTCGTTGCCGCTGAAGTGAAGGATAATCGGCATAAGAACAGCCGCAACCGCAATCTGACCCAGCTGGTTCGCAATCTGCGCAATTGAGATGATGTTCATCTTTTGCTGGGAATCATTGGTAAGACGGTTTACAAGTCCGTTTACCGCCACCTGTACTACGGTGTAGAACATACCGGCACCGATATAGCAGATACCACATACAACCGCCTTCATGGTTCCCTCTAGCGGGAATACAGTAAAGGTCAGTACATTAAAGACTGCCAGGAACGGCGGTCCCACGATCAGCCAGGGACGGAATTTTCCAAGTCTTGTATGGGTTCGGTCTTCGATAATACCCATCATCGGGTCGTTTGCCGCATCCCAGATACGTGCCAGCAGCATGATAATGGAAATAGCGCTTGCCGTCAGACCTACGATATCTGTATAGAACACCATTAAAAAGTTGTTGATCATATAAAAGCTGACGTTTGCGCCGGAGCTTCCGATCGAATAAGCCACTGTTGACAGCATGCTCGCTTTATCATTACGTGTATTTGTTGAATTACTCATTTTTTCCCTTCCTTTCCTTAGGTACTTATTCAGGAGAATTTCCGATCTCCAGAAGGATTCCTGCTTCTTCCTCCAGATCCGCATAAGCTACGATCGGGGTTCCGTTGGGGAATTTTGTTTCCAGCCGCGGTTTTCTCCCGGAAACCCGTTCCGTCATGGCAACCACATCCGTATATTTTTCCTTTGTTTTCAGAATCACATGATGAATGCCCGGCCCTTTTTTATTCAGATGCTCCATGTAGATCGAGGGACCCGTAGGCTCGATCAGTTCAATTTCGTAAGAAGATCCGCGGTAAATTGCCGTTTTCATAGGAAGACCGGAACCAACCTTGCCGTTCACAATCTTGTCCTGAAAGAATTCACCGTCTCCATACTCAAAGGGTTCGTATCCCAGCTCCTTTTCGTAGATGGCAACCGCTTTTTCCAGATTCCGAACCACGATACCCAGATGGAAAATTTCATTAAATTTCATGTTCTTCCCTCCTCCGCACATTCTTACAAAGCGTAACGCCAATCTCCCCAAACATTCCGGTGGGTTCAATGACCGTCCGTTCCCTTCCGAAAATGCCCGGTTTTGTATTTGCATTGCGCAGCGCCGTGGAAGCAACCGAGATCTCGATTTCATTTCTGCCATTCTTTAAGGCACCCGAAATATCCAGGCTGTATGGCGGTGTGATCCTGAATCCAGCCACGACGCCATTCACCGTTACCGTCATATTTTCATAAACATATTGTGCGGAGAACAGGGCCTTTTTCGGTAATTCTTGAATATCGAAGGAAGTCCGGTAAATCATAACCCCTGAAAAATCTCTGTAGATGGAGGAAACTGCTGCCGGGGTGAAATCAGACACCGTCCTGTCCTCCGGATTGCCGATCTCTTTCAGCGTCAGTTCAAAGGAAGTAAGAGGAATCGTCTCATAAGCTTCCCCTTTCTGCTCTTTCTCCGCCGTTTCCGGATCGCTGACCAGAATGACCGATCCATAGGGATCCAATTCAAGTAAAAACCTACCGTCCGCCACATTTGCCTCGACTGTTTTTTTCGTCATAGCGTCATACAATCCATAGCGGCGTCCTGCCGGAACATGCACACTGACCTCAACTTTTTGAGACAAGGAAACGTTCATAAGCATCCAGTAATCTTTTCCATTCTTTATGTAATGGTACTGATGCAGATTGGGATTAGCTGTTGCCGGATATACGCTGTCACGGATGCCCATACCTGCGAGCTTTGCAGAAAGCTCTTTAAGCGCCACACACTCTCTCCCGAATACGGCCGCAGCAAGAAGTTCCTGCGGATTCTCCGCGTCTCCCGCGATACCAATCGGAAGATTGTTGACAAAGATCACCGGAAGCGCCGAATGTTCTGCAATAAAATGCGCTGCTTCTGCCGCAAGAAACTCACATTCCGGAACAATCAGCACCTGCATTTCTCTGTGATTGACAATCAGCTTTCCATCCTGCTCCTCACATCCGTAATAATCCGGATCTGCGAAGACATCTGCCGGAAGAATGGTAAAATCAAGCTGATGCTGCATCAGCTCCTTACCCACTGCCGAACCGCGCATGGTCTTACCGGCCCAGTCTGCTTCCGCTTCAAAGAGCACAGCCGCCTGCGAAACAGAAGCGCCGCCGGAAAACAGCGTACAGATCCTGTCCGTATATTTCATAAGTTTACAGAAATACGGGAACTGGGGGTTATTTCCCCTGGCATAAAAATGCGGAGGACAATCCACGTCCGGATAATCCTGCATGGAAAAAGCATGCGGAACAAAATAGTTCACACCCTGACTCACCAGATAGTCCACCAGCCATTTCATATCCCGGACACCAAGTCGCCACCCGTATGCACCAAAATTCTCACACATGGTCCGACCCTTTTTCGCAGGATCGATAGCTGCCGCAGAGCTTCCAAGCTTTCCAAGCTCATAATGATAAAATTCCGGTTCCAGATCCTGAAAGCCGGTATGTCTGGTACCCACATCGTTTCCCGGCATGAGCTGATATCCGATATTGTCGATACCGGCCATATCCTGTCCCTTCATGGCGCGGAAATAATGTCCGATGCCAGCTCCCAGCCGCATATATCCACAGTTATCTTCCACAATATGACCGATATATTCCACATTGTGCTTTCTGCACCAGTCACCCAGTTGAGAAGTAAAATTTTTCCCGTAAAGTGTGCTGACCACATCCATATAGGTACTGCGGATTCTTCTGTGTGCACCGGACTGCTCATCCGAATACAGAAGCGTGATATCCTTATAAAAATCCTTCCCGTATCTGGAAACCATGGTCTCTTCCATTTCTTTTCCCCAGGGAAGCGGCATCTTAAGGCCAAGGTAACTGAATTCATCGTAGGTATCCGTATTATAGAGGCCCGGTTCGTCCGAGAAAAATCCGGCGATCACCGTTCCGAACAGATTCCTGTACCGATCATAATGTTTTTCATATACCTCGTCAATCAGCACCCTTACAGAATCTGCTTCTATGTAATTGATGTATTCCGTTTTCGGACCGATTCCAGTAGTAGCAAAATTTACGTTGATCCTCCAGACGCCCTCCGGGATATCTGCGGTAAGGCAACCGGCCTTCACATGATCCGTCAGATCAAGCACCTCGCCCTGAATCGTATCGTTTTCATACAGTCTTGTGGCTGTAACCGACATAAGGCGCGTTTCCTCCATAAGAGGAGTTACCACAGGCTTCCCAAAATCCATCCAGGTAAACTGCTTTGTAAGCAAAAGCTCCACGTCTACCTGCACCTGAGGGACAGGACCCGTCACATCTACGAAATTGGTATACAGCCATCGTCTTGCCTTTTCCGGATGTTTTTTCATCCCGTCGTTCGCCATACCTGTTGGAAAATGCGCGTCATCCAGAATCCAGATCTGCATGTCTCTTTTTCTTGCCTCTTCTATAATAATGTCAACGTCATGCCACCAGCCTTCGCCCGCATAATCCGGATGCGGTCTGGATTCCAGACATACGGCACGAATCCCGGCTTCGTAAATCTTTTCCATTTCCATACGGAGCACCTCCGGTGCCTCTCCGCGCATCCACAGGAACGGAAAAATATGATTGTCTTTCATATATCCTCATATCCTTTCTTGCTTTTTCTACAGATTACACAGAATATGGAAAAATGTATTGTAGATATCTCACTTTTAATATAGTAAATATTTGACATTCATATTCTTCCATGGTACTCTATATAAAAAGGAGGTACTTCCGGTGAGAAAAGAAAATATTTACAATCGTCCGTTTGATGAAAGCGAACAGATTTTTAAAAAAGCCTGGCAGAACGGCGACAAAAACAACTGGAATATGCCAATGACTTTTTCACAATATGAAAAGGGAATTCAGGAAGGCCGCCTTGTTATAGCGCCCCACTCCGATATGTATAAGGATAAGACCATCGACCACCGCGGTGTCACCAACATGGATATGGAACGCGATTTTAACGCCGGGATCGTACTTCATCACCGATACAGTTATCCGGTACTCCATAACCATACCTATGTGGAAATTGTCTATGTGGCGGCCGGCCACTGCGTAAACCATTTTAAGGATTCCTCCTTTGAAATGAAGCAGGGCGATATCTGCATCCTTTCTCCCAACTCCCTCCATGCAGTTTCGTGCACCAATGATGAAAGCTGTATCATCAACCTTATCGTAAGCCTTAAATTTTTTGATCAGAAGTTTCTGGATATCCTGAAGGGCGGAAAACTTGTGGCCGGATTTCTGAACGATATCCTGTATAAAAGAGCTTCCAGCCCCTATATCCTGTTCCATACCGGTCAGGATCCCTGGCTTATGGAGCTTGTGTCCCGGCTTCTGACCGAAGAGCTGCAGAAGCCCTATGCCTATGATTACTCTATCGGTCTTTTAGCCAGCGAATTCCTTCTGCACATCTCCAGAGAATACGAAATGATGGCCATTGTCCCCAACATACAAAACGACACACAAAACGAACTCCTTGTGGCGATCCTGGGTTATATGAGCGTCAATTATAACCGCACCACTCTGGCCGAGACTGCAAGATTCTTCGGCTACTCCACCGCCTACCTGAGTCGTCTCATCAGGAAAAACACAGGAAAGAACTATAATCAGCTCATCACCGAACTGCAGATGGAAAAGGCGACCGAGCTCCTCCGGTCTTCAAAGGACATAAGCCTGACAGACATCGCTCTGGAGATCGGCTGCTTTGACCTGAGCCATTTTAATAAGAAGTTCAAAGCCATATACGGCGTAACGCCCCGGGGATATCTTACTGAACCTCAGAAAAACCAGAATCGCCCGGAGAACAGATTCTGTTAATGTCATAAATATACAAGTGTCTCTGCATAATTATACAAGAATTCCTGTCTCTGTACTTTTATAATAACGGTAAATAAATGACATTGATTTTTACTATTATAAAGGAGGATGGACACAATGAAAATTCAGGGTCTGGAGAAAGAACTTGCGCCGATCATGATCGGTACTTCATCAGCGCTTTTTACCGATGAAACAACGCCCTGGATCCCCACAAATCTTACAAAGGAAGAGCAGTTCGCTGTTGTTGATGAACTGTGGGATATGGGGCTCCATTGCTTTGACTGCGCCGCCGGTTATGGCGAAAAGATGCTTGGCGAATATCTGGACAGCAGGAACAGGACACAGGAGGCTGTTATCCTGACAAAAGGCTGCCATCAGAACTTTTACAGGAAACGAGTTACCTCTTTCGATCTTTTAAGTGATTTTCATGATTCCCTTGCAAAGCTTCACCGCAATTATATCGATATCTATATGCTTCACCGCGACGACGAAACTGTGCCGGTGAGCGATATCATCCCCACGCTGGACAAGTTGAAAAAAGAGGGAAAGATCGGCATTTATGGCGCGTCAAACTGGACTATGGCCCGTTTTAAGGAAGCAAATGCCTTTGCACAGGAAAACGGTTTTGAACCCTTCCGCGCCATAAGCCTGCACTACAGCCTTGCCCACCAGATCAATGATCCCTGGGGCGGCGGTGTTTCCCTGACCGGTCCCGAGCATAACGATGACCGAAAGTGGCTGATTGAGAACAAAATTCCCGTCTTTGCCTATTCTTCCATGTCCTGCGGTTTTATCTCCGGAATGTTTCGCAGCGATGATAAGGAAGGTGCAAAAAAGATGCTGACGCCTCCCGGATTTAAGGGCTATTATGCGGATGAAAACTTTGAACGTCTTGCCAGAGCTGAACAACTGGCCGAAAAATACGGCGTGACCGTGGCGCAGATCTCCATGGTCTGGCTGTTTAATCAGAAGCTTCAGGTCATCCCGCTCCAGGGCGGAGAAAATGCCGAAATGTACCGGCAGACACTGGAGGTGTCCCGCCAAATCCTTACCGCCCACGAAATAAAATGGTTAAATCTGGAACGCTGAGGTGACAAGAATGAAAATAATGGATACAAAATTTGTACGCGGATTCATAAAAATGGCAGACGACGGTTTCCATCAGGGATGGCATGAACGAAACGGCGGTAATCTTTCCTACCGTCTGAAGGCAGAAGAAGTGGATGAAATCCGCTCCCGTTTAAGCGACCACGGCGAATGGCAGCCCATAGGTACCTCTGTACCGGGACTTGCCGGGGAATTCTTTCTCGTGACCGGAAGCGGAAAATATTTTCGAAACATCATCGTAGATCCGGAGGCCTGCATTACAATCATTGAACTGGACGACAAGGGTGAAAATTACCGGATTCGCTGGGGGCTTGTGGAAGGCGGCCGTCCCACCAGCGAACTCCCCGCTCATCTTATGAACCACGAAGTCAAAAAACGGGTAACCGGCGGTAAACACCGGGTGATCTATCATGCGCATACCACCAACATTATCGCCCTGACCTTTATTCTTCCTCTGGAAGATAAGATCTTTACACGGGAACTGTGGGAGTCCGCCACCGAGTGCCCGGTGGTGTTCCCGGATGGCGTAGGCGTTGTTTCCTGGATGGTACCCGGCGGCCGGGAGATTGCAGTGGTAACCAGCCGGCTGATGGAAAAATATGATGTTGCCGTATGGGCGCATCATGGAATGTTCTGCTCCGGTGAAGACTTTGACCTTACCTTCGGCCTGATGCACACGGTAGAAAAATCCGCCGAAATTCTGATCAAAGTATACTCTGTCCGCCCGCAGAAGCTGCAGACTATCACAGCAGATAATCTCCGCAAAGTTGCAGAAGGCTTCCACGTAACTTTACCGGAAGAATTCCTTTATGAAAAATAAAATCCAGGGAGGCAGAGCGCCGGGATGATCGCGGAAAGCACAAAAATCAACTTCACGATCCGCCGGTGAAAAAACGCTGCCGGGATCAACCCGGCAAAATATCAGGCGGCAGATCTGTTTAATAAGACGCCGCCTGCGCTTTTACGCCCTCCACTCCTGCGGATGCGCTCCTGGATTTTCCATATAATATAAGACAAACTACCGTCAGGATTGCTTCGACAATCGGCTGCGCGGCAATTACGCCATGCAGTCCCCAGAAATGGTTTAACAGGATCACCGCCGGGATAAACAATGCGGCATTGCGCGGTATGGTGATCAGAAGTGACTGAACAGCCTTTCCCAGTGCCTGAAAGTAACTTGTGACCATGTCGATTACACCAAGCAGCGGAGCGGATAAGCAAAGCACCTTTAAGAAATACCCCGCCTGTTGAATCAGTACCTGCAGGAAATACTTTCGGACAAATTTCGAACTGTTGACAAACCCCTTGCCAAAAAGATTTACATATAGGAAAATATATATGTAGATTAATTCATGGGGTGATACATTATGATGACAAAACGCAAGAACCAACAGATAGAAATGCATCTGATAACAATTGAAGATTTAGTCCCTGTGGACCATCTGCTTCGGAAAGTAAATGATAGCATTGACTTTTCGTTTATCTATGATGAAGTAGAGAACATGTACTGCAGTAATAACGGCCGTCCCTCTATTGACCCGGTGATTTTAATCAAGTTCCTCCTCATCGGTTTCCTTTATGGCATCAATTCCGAAAGAAGAATATCTGAAGAGATTCGGGTGAACATGGCATACCGCTGGTTTCTTGGCCTTGACATCCTGGAGAAAGTGCCGGACCATTCTACGATTTCGCAGAACAGGCGCCGCCGTTTCAACGGCAGCGGCCTCTTTCGGAATATCTTTCAGAAAACTGTTACCATATGCATAGAAAAAAGGCCTGGCAGACGGGGAATTGGTTTTTGCAGACTCGACGCACATTAAGGCAAACGCATCCCGGAAAACAGAATACATAAAGCAGGTGGAAGAAGTCACAAATGAATACCTGGAAGAACTGGACCAGTATGAAGAGGCCGTACGGAACCAGCTGGAGTCGGAAGGGAAGATCAAACCGGTTAGATGCAGGAAACGGAAGGAGAAAACAGAAATCGTTAACCGCCGTGAAAGCAGAACAGACCCTGAATCAGGGTTTTGCAAGCGCAAAGGGAAAGCGGAAGGGATGCATTACTTATCCCATGAGACCGTGGATTCCCAAAACGGAATCATAATCGACGTGGCAGCTACAGCCGGCAATGTGCCTGACAGCCAGCCGTATATCGAAAGAATCGACTATATCGAGAAAAACCTGGGATTGAAAATGCAGGAAGCATGTGCCGACAGCGGTTATGACACAAATCTTATCAACCAGCAGTTATCGGAAAGGGGCATAGACTTCTATACGCCGGAAAGGACAGAGCAAAAGAGAGGGACTACGGAATTCCAAAGGAAAAACTTTCAGTAGGATGAAGAGAAAGATGCTTTTATCTGCCCCGGGAAAAAAGAGCTCTCCCTGCACCGGCTCAACAGAACTACAAATACAGTGACAAAAGAGTACCGATGCCCCAAAACGGTATGTAAAGACTGTCCTTTGCATAGTAGATGCATAGGAGAAAAAGGGACGGATAAAAGAATCCAGGTAAATATCTTTGAAGAAGTGGTTAAAAAGAATCATGAAAAAGATGGCTCGGAAAGACACACCAGGGTTTTGCTCCTGCGGCAGATATGGAGTGAAGGCAGCTTTGCAGCGCAAAAGGCAAGACACAATTTGAAGTTCCTATACAGAAGAGGATTAGAGGCAGCTGAGCAGCAATGCCTCTTATCGTCAACTGCATTAAATCTGAAACGGATGATAAAGGCCGTGGCATAACAAACCATGACCTTTTTCCTTGTAATGACTTCTATTGATTTTACTAAAATATGTCATGATATTCCAGAAATTTTCTAGTATAAGGGGTTTGTCAACAGTTCGAATTTTGGGCGAAAGTCTATCCGTATGGCAGAATGTTTTTCCTGATACGGACAGGCTTGAAAAAGAGAAAAAGAAAAAATAATCGAAAATCTTTTTGTTAAAAGCCTTAGTCACATGTATTTAGTACTTATAAGGCGATGTAAAAAATGGCGAAGAATGGCACACCTCTAAGTGCCAGCAGGGACGGTAAAATTTTTTACATTTCTATTATTTCTTTATCAACCCAGAACAAAATTAAAGGAGCCTGCCTCCGATACCTCAGGCATTTTTCGGAAAGGGGCTGTGCAGAAATGCATGGCCCTTTTTGCAGTTGGTACCAGATATGGTAAGTGCTACGCCGAAGAATATCGTAAAATATAGAAAAATGTTTTGGGGAGGAATGACATATGGCATTATTGAGAAGCAGCGGAAGTGGAACGAGGAGACCGGCACCGGGAGGTCCTATACCAAGAAATATACCAAGACCCGGCTCTCCGGGAGTGAGAAAGGACCGGAATAATAATGTGCCTGGAAGAACAACCGGCAGTGGACCGTCAGTAACACCCCCAGGTCATAAGAAATAGGTGATTGATTGAGCGCACAGGATATCAAAAATATAATTCAGATCATACCGGAATACATTGTATACATATATCCGGGATATTTAACAATGTATGTATTCTTTTTTTTAAAAGGAAAAAGTCTAAAAGATAATCATTATATGTGGATAAAAACAATTGCAATCAGCTATATATACCTGGCTGTTTTAGAATGGCTCAAGAATGTAAAATGGATAAAAAATATTTTTGACTATTGGGTGGGAAAACTGCCGTTTGCTTTGAAGCAAAATCTTTGTTTAATAATATTGTCTATTACATTACCGTATATCTGCTATCGAATAACCTTATCGGATAAAGCTCTGAAAGTACTTGAATTGCTTAAGATCAATACAACATTTTACGATAATGAAATCGAAATGCTGTCTGATTTTGATAAAGGAGCATGGCTTTGCGTGTATCTGAAGGATGACAAGGTAGTATATGAAGGTTCGTTGGGCTATAAGGAATTGGAAGAAGACAGGAGGAAATATATATGCTTAAATTCGTACTATAAATATTTTTTAGACAAAAAAGGAAAACCCAAAGAGCCATACATTGAAGATCACGGAGAAGAAACCGGTCAAACGGTAATGATATTTTATGAAAGCATTAAAAGGATAGAAAAACGTAGTTAAAGAGATCGCTTTTTTAAGAAAATGACATCGCATTTGTACAGTAATGAGTTTACCGGACCTGGTTGTAAAATGGAAGAATGAGGTTGAAATTAAGAATACCGGCATTTTAAGATACCATCAGCAACATTCGTGTTGCAGGGTGGCTGACTTCTGTTCTTACATAGAATGGGGGTGGTGCTGATGAACAAGACTGAACCCTGACATGCCTTATAATATGCCAGTATTTACAGCCAGGGCTTCTGTTATCAATCACGATAACAAAATGATAATATTAGCTTATATAGGCAGGATCATATGGAGCAATCAAATAATCAAAAGAATTACAGCCAGGACATACAATAATTATTATACAAAATTGTTTGATACCTGCCGCAACCCCGAAAATGTTAGTAAAACGGGCATTTTCGGGGTCGTTTAATGTCCTTTGGTTATAGCCGGTCCACATTCAAATGCCAGCACCATGTAGGATAAAATATGTAAGGAAAATATAGGATATGGCTGTCCGGAGGATAAACGGATTGCCATATTTTTGTAGAAAAGTAAGTGCTTATATGATAAGGTATAAGGACAGAGATAAAAACACAACGCAAGGCTATCTTGCAGAACTGGTAGGTAGTCCAGTCGCACCGTTTCGGTGTAAGTAGCCCTCCCTCCTTAGGGTCGTCCGTTCTTTGTGTATTTCAGTTTTTTAAGGAGGAATTTTCATGGACAAAGTAGCAGGCAGATTGACAGTATTTTTTGAAGAGCCTTTTTGGGTTGGAGTGTTTGAGCGAATAACTGACAGGAAGTTATCTGTATGTAAGGTTACGTTTGGGGCAGAACCGAAAGACTGCGAAATATATGATTTCGTTTTGAAGAATTACTATCGTCTGCGATTTAGTCCGGCTGTGGCAGCAGATGTAAAAGAAGCAGGCCGCAATCCCAAGCGGATTCAGCGGGAAGTGCAGAAACAGGTGCAGAATGTGGGGATTGGCACAAAATCACAGCAGGCTTTGAAGTTGCAGCAGGAGCAGATGAAAACGGAGCGTAAGACTGTGAGCCGGGAACAGCGGGAAGCAGAGAAAGAGCGTAAGTTTGAACTGAAACAGCAGAAGAGGAAAGAAAAGCATAGGGGCAGGTAATGCCTGCCCTGGCTTCTGCAAAAAGCAGGATAATATTTAAAAATGTCAGGGAAAAGTACTTTCAGATAAATTTGCAATAAAAATATATACAATTAAAGAAAGGGAAATCAAAATGTGCATAGAGTGTTATGTCGATGAAAATAGAATCACGCCATTGTTAAATCCTTTGGATTGCCTGGAAAATCATACGCAATATATTTGCGGAACTTGTGGGCGGTGTATTTGCATTGAGCATGACTCTAAGCGTGGATTACAAAGGTGGAATTTTCCTTTTAAGACACCGGAAATTGCAAAATTATATTTGCGTACTGCTGATTACAGCATGAAAAAGCCATGTGGCATATATGAGATAAAAAGTGAAAATGGCAGACTTTCATATAAAATCTTTGCGGATAGTGAAGATTTGCAGTTATACCTAAAGAAGAACAAAGGGAAAACGTGTGAAAGTATGACACCTGTTTTCATCGTCGAAAAATACAGAGAATACGCAGATACGCAGATACGGAAACTGACCTCTGATGAAATAAGAAAATATATGTCGCAGCGATGGCAGATGTGATAATAGATGCTCTGAAAGACAACGGTATTATGGCATAATCTATTATAACGCCCTCAGCTTTGGGCAGTAACAAGGCTAAGGGCGTTTTTGCCGTTTGGTGTAGCTGCTTTTGGTTGAAAATGAAGTAAGCGCCAAATTTGACATTTACAAAATGAAAGTACTTAATTTATAACTTTGCTGTATAAAAGGCACTTAAGCCTGACCTGTTTATTTCTGATATGCAGTATCACATCTTTTTCACCTACACGGTCAAAGGATCTGTGTTCATAGAACTGATAAGTGCAGGCATCATCGGTGTATAGGTAGATTTGTTTTCCCTTTTCACGGCGTTCAAATTCCTGAAGCAGCAAGCTTCCAATTCCCTTAACTTTGATATTGGGATTTGCGGCTAAAAATATAATTTCTCCGTCAGGATGATTGCGGCAGCCGTACCGGGATACTTCTGTGTCATGCACGCAGGATGCGCAAAAAAATGCATTTTTTCGCCAATTGCCATAGAGTGTTCGTTCTTTGTTTATGCTGGCGGATATTCAACTAAAGGGGATGAGGAATTGGGATATGCTTTTCAAAAGTGTAGATTTCCGTATATCCGATTTCCTTCAAAGTTCTTTGGGCATCTTTGATATGATCCCCGACATATTCCGGGTTATGGGCATCGCTTCCGATTGTAATGATCTTACCGCCAAGAGAATGATACAGCTTCAGGATATCTCTCGACGGCATGGTATCTTTCAGACCATAATGCCGGCTGGATGTATTGAGTTCGATTCCTTTTCCATCTTGAATTAAAATCTTAAATATTTCTGTTAGGATATCTTTTATCCAATAAAACGGAAATGAACCCCAGGGATCGTATCTGGCTATCAAATCGACATGTGCCAACACATCAAAATCGTGAAATCTGGAAATCACACGAATCATTTCTTCATAATATCGAAAATTGTATTCTGCCTGTGTTTTACCCTTCATAAAGCTGCCGTTCCAGAGTTCTTGATCTGCTACCTGATGGAGACTTAGCAGTATGAAATCCAGATGTTTCCCGTACTTTTGAATCAGCCTTTCATACTGGGGAATCGTATGCTGCTGGATGCCAAGCTCTAATCCGTTCCGGATGATAATTTTATTTTCGTAGGTTTTTTTCATACGGAGTAGTTTTCCGAAATATTCCGGGTAGTTTACATTGGTAAGCGGGGCACGGTCGGAGACTGGCGTGCCGGCCCCATCTCCGCCGCGCCAAATAATATGATCTTCTGTCCAATCCTTTTTAATGCCATAGTCTACATGGTCCGTAAAGCAGATTTCCTCTATTCCCAGCTTGATTGCCTGTTCAATTTGGTTTTCCATTTTTGTATTGGAATCATCGCTGAATTCAGAGTGAACATGATAGTCTGCAAACATTATTTATCACCTTATTCTATATTTGTAGTGTGTAATACTCTGTTATACATTATAAACTGTATACCAAGAATTACGAAAAGATACAACGGAAGTAATGCAATACTGATATGGTTTGCAATGAAACCAAACAACGGAGGCATGATACTGGTGCCTATGTATGCGCTTGCCATCTGGACGCCGACTATTGCCTGAGATTTTTCTCTCCCAAAGTGAATCGGAGTGGAATGGATGATACATGGATAGATGGGGGCACAGCCGATGCCAATCGCCACAAAACCAATCAGTGCAGCAGCCTGGGAAACAGGCAAAACAAGTAGTATAATTCCTGCAGCAATGATTCCCTGTCCTAAATGAATCAGCTTCGTATCTGACAGTTTGAAGGTTAAGAATCCGTTGACTGCTCTTCCGGCAGTGATGCCGATAAAAAACAGGCTGGCAAAACTGGTGGCGGTAGCCTCCGGTATTCCTCTATATACAACCAGGTAGCTGCTTGCCCAAAGACCTACTGTTTGTTCTAAAGCGCAATAGCAGAAAAATGCCAGCATGATTTCTTTGGCGCCCTTGAGACGAATGATCTCTTTTATAGTGACCGGTTCTGCAGCAGGCTGCGTATCTGAAGAACTTTCTGTTGCAGTTTCCCGGTTTTTCCACAGAGGAAGACTGAAAAAGATCACAACAGATAATATTAGCTGAATGAGTCCGATATTACGATAGCCGGTATTCCAGGAGTTTGTGCGGGTAATTGCGTAGCTCATGATGTAAGGGCCAACCGAAGCACCGACTCCCCACATGCAGTGCAGCCAGCTCATATGATGACTCTTAAAATGCAGTGCGACATAGTTGTTTAAAGCAGCATCAACAGAACCGGCTCCTAAACCGTACGGAACTGCCCAGATACACAGCAGGATAAAGGAATGGGAAAAGGAGAATCCCAATAGCGCGGCGGCTGTCATGGCTACGCTTATAGCTGTAATCTTTCCGGTTCCGAGAGCTTTTGTAAGCCGGTCGCTTTGCAGGCTGGAGAGAACCGTTCCGGCAGAAATAATTATAAATATAATACCTGACCAGGAAATGGGAACATTCAGTTCCGGGTAGATAACAGGCCATGCGCTTCCCAGAAGGGAATCCGGCAGCCCGAGGGAAATGAACGATATGTAGATAATCGCAAGAAGTAAAGTAATCATAGTATTGCTCCTTTATATTTTGTATGATAGAATTATATCATCAAAGATAATGATTTAATATAGAAAAATCCTCTGATTTATATGACAAAATCTCCATAAAGGAAGGTGCTTATGGCTGTTTCCAGATGCCTTGTTCAATCAAAAAAACACATAATAACTGATGCTCCGCAGAATGTTGATTATTCTCTGAAGGAATCTGTTTTTCATGGTACAGCCGCTTTTCCTGTTGCCATCTATCATGACGATATTCAGGCAGAAGAAGTCATGTGGCACTGGCATGAAGAATTTGAAATTGGCTTTATTACAAACGGAGAGGTATTGCTTGAGGCAGGAACCAGGAAGTATGTACTTCATCCGGGTGATGGTTTCTTTATAAATTCCGGTGTGATACACGCTGCAAAAAATGCTTCCCCGGGAAGCCCATCTGCATTAAAATCCATTGTCTTTCACAGTTCTGTTATCAGTGGTATGAGAGGAAGTTTATACGACCAAAAATATGTGCTGCCAATTATACAGAATCGGAATATGAGAGATTACATCTTGTATACTGGGGAGCAATCAGACAGCAAAATGCTTTTTCTTATGAAGGAAATCTGGGCGGCAATGTTTTCGGAAGAGGAGGATTATACCCTGTGTGTAAGATACAATTTGTCCCGTTTGTTTTCCATGTTGATTAACCGGCATGAGGAAAGCTTTGTTTCTGATCATTCTTACGATTTGGTCCGTGAAAACAGAGCTCAGACTATGCTGGAATTCATACACAGAAAATATACGGAATCAATAACGTTGACGGACATTGCGGCAGAAGCGTCTGTCAGTGTCAGTGAGGCGCTGCGCTGCTTTAATCAGATTATCGGCCTTTCACCAATACAGTATTTGAAAAAATATCGTCTTTCCAGAGCGGCGCAATTATTGAAAGAAACCGACTATTCAATTTCAAAAATATGTGAACTATGTGGATTTCAGGATAACAGTTATTTCGCAAAAAGTTTTCGTGAGGTGTATCATAGTTCCCCTCACTCCTATAGATGTTCAGCGAATAAAGAGTAAATGATCACCAGGATTTATGAGTTTATTTTGTGTATTAATCTGCGGGAATGCAGCAGGCATTCGGCTGCAGGCGATAAGCGGGAATATGTAAAGCATTGTATCAGTGCAGGATCATATTCCCGCTTATTTGTTTGTGCTTTTAACATTATGCTGATAGGAAGAAGTGTATATTTATAGTATAAATTTAATAATTAAAAATAAATTGTCAGAAAATAAGCGCGTGTATCAAAATGAAACGCGTACTACAAAAAAATGTACCGAATAAACAATTTGTGTACATATTGTGCATATATTTTGTGTAAAATACGCTGAAAATAGTGCAAATTGCATAAAATTATTGAAACAAGGCAGGTATTATCCTATAATTTTAAGCAGAAAGATAACAAAGAGGTGTGCAAAATGCAACAGGGAATAAGGCGGAATATGATTCAAGTTTTAAAAGGAGAATTAGTAAAAGCATTAGGATGTACAGAGCCGATTGCAATTGCATATGTGTCTGCAAAAGCAAAAGAAATTCTTGGAAGGATGCCCGAAAAAATTGTGATTGCCTGTAGCGGAAATATAATAAAAAATGCAAAGAGCGTTGTTGTTCCAATGACAGGCTCTCTGAAAGGCATTGAGGCAGCCGCTGTTACAGGCGCCGTAGGAGGTGATCCGGGCAAAGAGTTAGAGGTACTTACAGGCGTGACCTCTCGGGAACTGGAGAAGGTTCAGAGACTTCTTGAAGAGAAAATATGTAAGGTGGAATGTCTGGATACAACTGAAAAATTACACATTCTGGAGATGGTTTATGCAGGTGAAGATGTAGTTCAGGTAGAGCTTATCAGGACACATCTGGGAATCATAAGAATCACAAAAAACGGTGAGGTGCTATTTGAGGAGAAACCTCAGGAAGAAAAAGAAGAAATTGATTATTCATGTTTAAATATAAAAAATATTCTTGAGTTTGCAAACACGGTTCCCGTTGATGAAGTAAAAGGTCTTATTGAGGAACAGATTCGATGTAATACAGAAATTTCTCAGAAAGGCCTCAGTGAAAAGTACGGTGCAAATATCGGCAGCCTGCTTCTGACTCATTATGGAGATGATGTAAAAGTCAGGGCAAAAGCAAAGGCAGCGGCCGGCTCCGATGCCAGAATGAACGGATGTGAATTGCCGGTAGTCATCAATTCAGGAAGTGGGAATCAGGGAATGACAGTGTCTTTGCCGGTCATTGAATATGCGGAATATCTAAAGGCGGATCATGAAAAATTAATACGGGCATTGGTTCTGAGTAATCTGATCGCAATATATCAGAAATGCAGAATCGGACGTCTTTCCGCATACTGTGGAGCGGTAAGTGCGGCTGCCGGGGCAGGTGCAGGAATTACATATCTGTATGGGGGAGGTGAAAAACAGATCTCTGATACAGTTATCAATACTCTTGCCAATGTTTCCGGAATTATCTGTGATGGTGCAAGTGCTTCCTGTGCAGCTAAGATTGCTTCCAGTGTGGATGCAGCAATCATGGGAAGCATTATGGCGAGAGAAGCCTCCGTGTTTGAATCAGGAGATGGAATTGTAAAGGATAATCTTCAGAAGACAATTGATGGAGTTGTAGAACTGGCACGTGATGGAATGAAGGCGACGGATGAGGTTATCCTTCATATTATGGTGGATGAGAAATAAACCAGGTGTAACCTGGAAAAAAATATTTATAAAATAGGAGAAAAGAGATGAAAAAAAGAATTTTAAGTATTGTATTGGCTGGAGCAGTTGTATTTAGTGGTTTGTTAACAGGATGCGGTGCAACAGATAAAAAAACAGAGAGTGCAGCTACAGAAGAAAAAGCCTCAAATGAAACAACAGCGGGTTCAGAGAATACGGTTAAGATTGCCGTTGCAGGGCCTATGACAGGTGATAATTCCGAATACGGAATCGGATTTAATAATGCGGTAACTATGATGGCGGAGCAGTGGAACGAAAAGGGCGGAGTTCTTGATAAGCAGATCGAAATCATCGCATATGATGATAAAAATACATCTGAGGAAGCGACAACAATCGCACAGAAGATTGTTTCTGACAAAGAGGTAGCAGGTGTGATCGGACACTTTGCATCTGGTGTTTGTATGACAGCAGCCCCTATTTATCAGGAAAACGGAATCATTGAGATTTCTCCGTCTTCTTCACATCCGGACTACGCTGGAATCGGAGATTATATTTTCAGAAATAACACCATCATTTCCAAAGAAGCAGCGGCAAGTGTTGATATCGCAGTTAACGATCTCGGAAAGAAAAACATTGGAATTATTTCTATCATGACTGACTGGGGAACCAATACTTCTCAGATTATCAAAGAAATGATAGAAGAAGATGAGAGCCTTGGCGCAGCCGTTGTTGCACATGAAGAGGTAATGGAAGGCTCCGATGATTATACACCTGCGATCACAAAGCTTAATGAGGCTGGAGCAGACGTAATTATATGCTGTGGCATGTATAATCTGGTGGCCCCTGTAGCAAAGCAGACTAAACAGATTAATCCGGATATTGAAATTGTAGGATTTTCCAATGCATACAGCCAGCAGTTGATCGAATTAGGCGGGGACGCTGTTGAGGGTGTATGTTTCCCGGTTATTTTCTTCTCCGAATCAGATGACCCTGCAGTTAAGGATTATGTAGATGCATTTACAAAAAAGTATGGTGCGGCACCATCAGCTTTAACATCTCAGGCATATGATTCAGTCGGATTTTTATTGACAGCAATCGAAAAAGCAGGCACTACTGATTCATACAAAGTAAAAGATACTTTGTATGAGATTGAGTATGAAGGTGTGACAGGACATACAAAATTTGATGAAAATGGTGACGTTGATAAAGAATTTGTAAAAGTAACAATCAAGGATGGAAAATTTGTAAAAATGGGCTGAGAAAGGGTGGAATATGTTAACACAGCAGATATTTAATGGTTTGGCATTGGGAATGGGATATGCGCTGATTGCAGTTGGATATTCGTTGGTATTTGGTATTTTAAGGCTGGTTAACTTCTCTCATGGGTCAATTTATGCTTTTGGTGCTGAGATGTCAATGGTCTTCATTGGCTTGAACTTTGGTATCGTACCTGGAATTATTGCCAGTATGATCGTCACAGGTATTCTTGGTGTGACCATCGATAAGATAGCTTTAGAACCGCTTAGAAAGAAAAAGTCAATGCCGATTGCTTCTTTGATCACTACTATCGGTGTATCGAATATTGTAACGAACCTGTTGATTATCTTTCTGGGATCAGAAAAGAGAAATTTTCCACAGCTATTCAATTTTGGTACTGTAAAAATTGGTTCCATCATGATCTCATCCACACAGATTATGATGTGCATCGTATCCCTTGTTCTGATGGGAGTACTGGTCTTTATTGTATATAAAACTAAGATCGGCCTTGCAATGCGTGCAAGTGAGCAGAATGCGAAGGCAGCGAATCTTATGGGAATTAATGTTAACTTTGTTATTTCCTTTACATTCTTTCTGGCAGGAATGTCAGCAACAATTGCCGGAGCATTAGTAGGCGGATACTATCAGATCGTTTATCCTAATATGGGATTTATGGCAGGTTTAAAAGCCTTTGCGGCAGCCGTTCTTGGCGGAATCGGCAGCTTACCGGGAGCTCTTTTGGGTGGTCTGATTGTTGGAGTTTCAGAAAGCATGGCAGCATCATTTATAGGTTCTACATACAGGGATTCTATTGCATTTATTATTCTGATTATTGTTCTCATAGTAAGACCGCATGGTTTATTTGGACGGAAAGGTATTACGAAGGTGTGAAGAATGAGTAAGACAGGAAAGAAAAGGGATTTTGTGCATAGTATGGAAGCCTTTGCAGAGGGAAAAAAGAAGATATTACTGATTCTTCTGGCTGTTTTTCTGATAGCGCTTCCTCATATGCTGAATAACCAGTATCTGGTTACAGTTGCTGTAAAAATCGGATGTTATGCTCTTCTGGCACTTGGATTGAATGTACTTACAGGATATACGGGTCTGGTTTCATTAGGTCATGCAGGATTTGTTGCAATAGGTGCATATACTTCTTCGTTATGTGCAGTTAAGCTTGGGATGAACTTTTTTGCTGCAATGCTCCTGGGGATGGTTGCGGCAGGTCTGGCAGGAGTACTGCTCGGACTTCCAACCATGCGTGTAACAGGAACTTATCTGTCTATTATTACATTAGGATTTGGTGAGATTGTAAAAATGATTGCCATGAACTGGACATCTGTTACAAATGGTACCCTGGGTATAAAAAATATTCCAAAGCCTTCGATTTTCGGTTTCGGTCTTACCATCGCAAACAACGGAATTTATTACCTTATGCTGATATTGGTTTTTATAACAACGTTGTTCTGTATTGCAGTTGTAAAATCAAAAACAGGAAGAGCATTTCAGGCGATCCGGGCAGATGAGCTGGCCAGTACTATGATGGGGATTAACATTACATCTTATAAGGTTTTATCCTTTGTTATTTCCGCATGTATCTGTGCGCTGGGCGGTGCATTGTATTCCTCCCTTATTGGATACATCGATCCTAATACATTTAACTTTGATGTATCTACATTGATTTTAAGTATTGTAATCTTAGGGGGAATGGGGACGATCAGAGGCATGTTTGTAGGCGCTGCTCTTTTAATTGCATTCCCGGAGGTTTCAAGATTTTTGCTGGAATACAGATTTGTATTGTATGGTGTAATACTTGTCTTAATGATGCGATTCAGGCCGCAGGGTATTATGGGCTGGAAGTCCGCAATGCCTTATCGCCTGTCAGAGAAGGTACAGGAGCAAGTTAAAAAAATGGACAAAAACGCACCTTTGAATTTATGGAATGAAACAAAGGGGTGAAGAAATGGTTGAAAAAGAAATTTTACTGAAAGCAGATAATATCACAAAACGCTTTGGCGGAATTGTGGCAGTAGATCACGTGAGCTGTACAGTACGAAAAGGTGAAGTGGTCAGTATTATAGGACCGAATGGCGCTGGAAAAACAACTGTTTTTAATATGCTGACGGGTGTTTATGAGGTTGATGAGGGAGAAATCATTTTTAAGGGATCCCCGCTCCATAATCAGAGCCCAGGGGAAATCGTGACAGCGGGTATTTCCAGAACATTCCAGAATATTCGTCTTTTTTCAGATCTGAGAGTAATTGAAAATGTATTGATTGGTGCACATATTAAGACAAAGTATAATTTCTTCCAGTCTGTTTTCAGAACCAAAAAGTTCAGAGAAGAAGAGGACAGAAAAACATCAGAAGCCGTTTGGTTATTGAAATCAATAGGTCTTGACAACAGAAGAGACGATTATGCATCAAATCTTCCGTATGGTGAGCAGAGAAAATTGGAGATTACAAGAGCGATTGCCACAGGCGCGGAATTGCTCCTGTTGGATGAACCAGCAGCAGGAATGAATCCGCAAGAGTCAGCGGAATTGATGGAATTCATTAATAAGTTAAAGAATCAGGGTTATTCAATTCTTATGATCGAGCATGATATGAGTGTTGTTATGAATGTATCAGACAGGATTTATGTGATAGACCATGGAAAACCAATTGCAGAAGGTCTTCCTGAGGAAATTGCCAATAACCCGAAAGTAATAGAAGCATATCTTGGAGGGGTTCAAAATGATGCTGAAGATCAGTGATTTGAATACATATTATGGTGCGATTCATGCTCTTAAGGGAATTGACCTGGAAGTGTTTGAAGGAGAGACTGTCTCTCTGATCGGCAGTAATGGCGCCGGAAAGACTACGCTTTTGAATACGATTGCAGGTGTTGCGAAGGCTTCAAAGGGAACGGTATTCTTTAAGGGCAAAGATATTACAAACATGCCCTCTTATGCAATGACTAAATTAAAAATCAGTATTTCTCCTGAGGGCAGGGAGGTTTTTCCTGAATTGACTGTAGAAGAAAATCTTCGGTTAGGTGCTTATATCGTGAAGGACAAGGGCGCCATCAGTGCAGGCTATGGCCGTGTTTATGATCTGTTTCCAAGATTAAAGGAACGATATAAACAGCAGGCGGGAACTTTATCAGGAGGAGAACAGCAGATGCTTGCAGTAGGTCGGGCTCTTATGTCCGGTCCTGAACTGCTGCTCTTGGATGAGCCCTCTCTTGGTCTTGCGCCAAATTTTGTTCTTATGATCTTTGATATGATCCGGGAGATCAATAAGCAGGGTGTTACCATCCTTCTGATCGAGCAGAACGCAAATATGGCGCTGTCTGCTTCGGACAGAGCATATGTGTTAGAGAATGGAAACGTAACAATGAGTGGAGAAGCAAAAAAAATTGCTTCTGATCCTAAAGTTAAAAAAGCATATTTAGGACTGGGATAAACGTGCAGAAAGGAATCAAAGATGAAAAAAATTATTAATAATCCGGCAGATGTTGTAAAAGAGGCATTGCAGGGAATGCAGGCTGCATATGAAGGGACCTTGGACTATACACCGGGTGCAGAGGTTATCTCCAGACGTGAGAAAGGCGACAAGGTTGCTGTCATTTCCGGAGGCGGTGCCGGACATGAGCCGTTACATGCAGGCTTTGTTGGAAAAGGTATGCTGGATGCTGCTGTTTCAGGAAACGTATTTTCCTCTCCGGGTCCGGACAGAATCGGAGCAGCAATTGAAAAGATGGAATCAGGAAAAGGTGTACTTCTTGTAATCAAGAATTATTCCGGTGATGTCATGAACTTTGGTCTGGCAGCAGATCTTGCAGAGGCAGATGATATTGAAGTAGAAAGTGTTGTTGTCAAGGATGATGTTGCAGTTCCGGACAGCACATATTCCACAGGCAGAAGAGGTATTGCAGGTACTGTATTTGTACATAAGATCGCAGGAGCAAGAGCAGAAGAAGGTGCAGCACTTGCTGAAGTAAAGGCAGCAGCGGAGCATGCGGTCCAGAACATCAGAAGTATGGGAATGGCAATGTCTCCATGTATTCTTCCGGCAGTTGGAAAACCTGGATTTGTACTTGAGGATGACGAAATCGAAATCGGTATGGGTATTCATGGAGAGCCTGGCGTAGAGCGTATAAAAGTAAAAACAGCAAAAGAAGTAGCTGAGATATTATTAAATAAAATTTTAGAAGATTACGATTACTCCAACAGTGAAGTCGCAGTTCTGGTAAATGGTCTTGGCGGAACTCCGTTGATGGAATTATATATTCTGAACAAAGAAGTGAAGGCGCTGCTGGAGTCCAAGGGAATCAAAATCCATAAGACTCTGGTTGGAAATTATACAACAGCATTGGATATGACTGGCTGTTCTCTGACCCTGATGAAGCTTGATGATGAATTAAAGAGATTATTGGATGCACCGTGTGATACACCGGCACTGAAATGGTAAAGGAGATAAAAGATGGCATTTGAACTGGCGGCTGCAGATTATGCAGAATACATAAAAAAGGTATATGCGCTTATTCATGAAAATGGAGATTATGTAACAGAGCTTGATCTGGCTACAGGAGATGGAGACCACTGGTCCAATATCAACATGGGGTTTGAAAAGCTTGTGGAAAATAGTGAAAAACTTGCAGGAATGTATATCAGTGACGAGTTAAAAGAGATTGGCAGGATTATGATGGCTGTGATCGGAGGTTCTTCCGGTGTTTTATATGGAAGCGCATATCAGGCAGCAGCGAAGAGTGTTAAGGGGAAGGAAACCCTTGGAAGACAGGAAGTATATGATGTACTGGAAGCTATGCTGAATGCGATCGTCAGCAGAGGACAGGCCCGGGAAGGCTTTAAGACAATGATTGACAGCCTTGCTCCGGCAGTAAAAGAGTATAAAAAATGTCTGGAAGAAAATGCGGATGACAGGGCATTGTGTGAGCGTGTTAAGAAGGCGGCTGCAGATGGCGCCGAGAATACAAAAAATATGGAAGCAGTACGCGGACGTGCCGCATATCAGGCTAATAAAGGTGTAGGACATCTGGATCCGGGAGCAGTTACAATGTCTTACCAGATTTCCGTATTAATGGATTGCGTGCTGGAAAAGCTTGCATAAAAAAAGCTTTTACATTTATATGAAATTATTTTAAAATGGAGGATTAAAAGATGATTAAAAACAATGCAGAAGACAGAGGGCAGCACATTGAGGATTTGAGAAACGCATTTGAGCACAGAGCAGCATGGATGTATTTAATGTATAAGGAAGCTAAAAAACAGGGGCTCAGCGATGAGTTTGCCCATGCGGCTATCAGAGAATGCGGACGTTTCCATGGTGAGAATAAGTATACTCATACAGATGACTTCAGTGTGTTCCATAAAGAATTTATTAATGATAATGTAAAAGGTGTATTCCAGATGGAAGATGCCTGCGGAGATGGAAAATTAAGCGTAGAATTCCATTACTGTCCATTAGTAGCAGCATGGAAAAAGCTTGGTGCTTCTGATGAAGAGTGTGCAGTGCTTTGCGATATTGCAATGGATGGAGACAGGGGAATCTGCGAAAAAATGAACTTTGATTTCTATCTTGGAAAGACAATCGCAAAAGGCGATGATATTTGCGAAGTAAGAATTACAAAGAAATAAATTCTTAAGATAATTATGCAGGGTCTTTATATTGTTTGATTGATCAAACGATATAAAGGCCCGTTTTATTGAGGGAGACGTCATATGCGTACAATGCTTGGTAAGATCAAAAATTTTGTGGATAATTTTGCGGAAGTTATTTCAGATGTACTGGATACAGATGTGATCATAACAGATTCAAATATGAATATAGTGGGAAGTGCGTTTCGGTATTTTTCGCTTTATAATGACATAAAGGTGGGAACTTTATTAGCAGATGTACTGGTCAATAACCATAATCTTATGGTCCGAAATAAGGCTAAGCTGGAGAGCTGTAAAAAATGCAATGAATATAGGGAATGTAAAATGAAGGGGTTCATTGGAGTACCGATTCATTATGGGAATCAGACTCTGGGGGCAATGGCATTAATTCTGCCAGGTTCCAAAGTAAAAGCTTTATTTGAAAATATAGATTCTACAGTTATTTTTATGGAGAGGATGGCGGAACTTGTTGCTACCCGAATGCATTATCATATTGAAAAAAAGGCTTTGTCAAAAAAAATGGCAGAGCTTGAATCTATTCTTGATCTTATGGATGAAGCACTGGTTCATACAGATGTGTATGGCAATGTGATATATTTTAATCATAAAATGCAGTAAGGTATTTAGGTGTGTATAGAGTGCATACAGTGGGAAAAGATGGGAATATAGGTACAGAAGACACAGTAGATAGGAAAATATGTGTATATAGTAAATAGAGTAATTGTGAATGACCAGCATTGGAAGTGAACTCCGAGGGCAGGTCATTTTTAGTTAATTAAATATCTCTGCTATATATCAAATGGATGAAATAAAAGGTGGTAGTTCTTTTATCCATACGGTATAATTATTTCATTGAGTAATCGTTAATATTATGAGATGAAGGAAGATGATTTACTATGTATATTTCAGAGATATCGATAAATGGATATAAGAATTGTCAAGAGCAATCTAATATCTCATTGAACAAAGGATTGAATATTCTGGTAGGAGAGAACGCATCGGGCAAGTCAACAATTATTGATGCTATAAGAATGGTATTAAAAGATCCTGAATTGCGATATATAGAAGACGAGGATTTTTACAAGGCATTTGATAGCGATATGCAGAAGAAAAATATTCAAATAGATATGCAATTAAAGGATTTAAGTCAAGAAGAAAAGGTAACTTTTTTGTCATGGTGTAATGCTGACTTTGAAGCAGAGTTGCATCTGGAAGTAGAAAACAGACCAAATCCAAAGGGATATTTCAAAAAAAGTATTTGGGGAGGAAAATCAAAGGCCAGTGCATTTGAGGAAGATACTTTTGATTTTATTAATGTTATTTATTTACCGGCGCTAAGGAATGCTGAGGAAAAACTGACCAATGGGAAAAAATCAAGGTTGGCACTTTTGTTAAAGCATCAATATCAAAATGAGGATAGGCAGCAAGCACTTGTCAATGCATTTAATAATTTTAATAAATCGGTTATCAAAAATGAAGATAGAAGGTTTGATGAAATTACAAAAGCAAAGAAAGATATTAATTCTGCGATAGAAGAATCAATGGGGAATGTTTTTGGACAAAGTGTAAATCTACAGTTTTCAGAAAATTCATTTTCGTCAATTCTTCAGAGTATAAAGATGGTATTCTTTCCGAACATAGGTGAGATGAACGACGATAAATTTAGAGATGTGGCAATAAATAGTTTAGGCTATAATAATTTGTTGTATATAGCAACAGTATTTGCTGAATTAGAAGCAATTAATAACAATTTGTTTACAGTATTGTTAATAGAAGAACCAGAGGCACATCTACATCCTCAGATTCAATCAAAATTAATTAAGTATCTTCAAAAACTATCTGATGAAAAAAAGAACTTACAAATTATACTGACAACACATTCCGCTGTTTTAGCTTCATCAGTAAGTGTGGATACTATAGTGCATGTGATGGGAACATCAACAGGTATTATGGTAAAAAAATTGTTAGATTTTAAATTTGATGATGGAATAAAGAATTATTTAAATAGATGGATGGATATCACAAAGTCTACGTTACTGTTTTCTAAAGGAATTATTCTTGTAGAAGGAATTTGTGAAGCAATGTTATTACCTGTTTTTGCTCCTCTGGTATTAAAGGAATATAATGATAAAAATCAGAAAAAATTGCCGAATACCTTAGAAGAAGCCGGAGTTACAGTTGTTAATATAAATGGTATTAACTTTAAATATTTTTATCCGTTGTTTTGTGATATAGATAAGAATGAAGATAGATTACCAATATGGTGTAGTGGAATTACGGATAGAGATCCATCACCTATTATTGAAAAAGATGCGCAAGGGAAAATAGTAAAAAAAGAGGCTGTGTATCCTGAAGAAGGAGAAGTAGTAGTTGGAGGAAATGAAGTAATAGATTTGGAAGAGGGAATTAATAAGACTAAAAGAGCAAGATTATACATATCGCCGTTAAAAACCTTTGAGTATGATTTGGCGATGAGTGGGAACTTTTCGATAATGGCGGAGGTATTAGAAGAAAAATGGCCTAAGGAAGGTGGAGAAAAAGGTGTAAAGAAGCACTGTGAACAAATAAAAGACAAATATAATTGCTATTTAAAAAAAGAAGAGAAGCGTGAGGATGCAAAATATATTTACAAGCACATAGATTGTGACGATGTAGGAAAGGGTATTTTTTCACAAGCACTTATAGAAAAAATAGAGAAGAAGCAGGAAATTGTAATACCAGAATATATAAAAAAAGCAATTATTTGGGCATGTGGAGGTAACTGTGACTAAAGAAGAATATCAGGGGAGAATAGCTAAAATTATATGTAATAAACCAGAAGAGATTACTTGCGAAGAATGCCATAGAGTAATAAATCGAGATATATGTAAAGGTTTTACTCAATGTAGAATTTCTGAAAAAACTGCAGAACAGTTGGAATATGTAATGATGCCAACAGAAGAAAATGTTTTTTTGAAAGCGTGTGCAGGGAGTGGAAAAACAGAGGTCCTGGGTTTAAAAGCAGCTTATGAAATAAAGCAATGGAAATCTTATAATCAAGGAATTGCTGTATTGACTTTTACGAATGATGCTACGAATGTTATTATTGATCGGATAAAGCAATTTACTAATAGAAATAATACATACCCACATTATATTGGAACATTAAGTAGCTTTGTTCACAGTTATATTGTGCAACCATTTGTATATAAATTGCAAGATTTTAAAGGCAAAGATGGAGATTTTTCCTTTCGGATCATTGATCGGAATCTGTCTATTTATAAAAACCATTGGTTAGAAATGTATGAATGTAAAGTGTCTTATAGAGATTCTCAGGGGAGATGGAATCCAATATTGGCACACCAAATGGGATATGACTTTGAAAAAAAGGATTTTTATTTTTATGTTGGGAAAAATAAGATGGAATGGCTTTCGGAATATTATGCCAGTACAGCTATGCAAGAATTTATTCAAAGTAAAAGAGTAACATCAAAAGGATTTTGGGAAAAAGAATATGTGACGAAGTGTTTCCTAAATTGCAAAAAAGAGTTTTGGAGAGATGGTTTTGCAACTTTTGATGATTTTAATTATTTAGCTGCAAAAGTATTATCTAAAGATATGGGAAAAATGATAGCAAAACGTTTTCCTATTATTTTTATTGATGAGTGTCAGGATTTATCAGGAAACGAATTGAAAGTTCTTCGTTTACTACAAAAACAAGGATGCAGTATTCACTGCATTGGGGATTTAAATCAAAGTATTTATGAATTCAAGCGAGTTGAACCAAATGAAATAACAGAGTATGTGAATGGATATGAGAAGAAAGGATTAAACGTTAATTTTAGAAGTTGCAAAGAAATAGTAGATTTTTCTGAAAAATTAATCGGAAGCAGGGAATGTATAAGTGTAAACAAAGAAAGTCAATTTGGTGATAATGCACTCTTATATATAGAATACGAAAATCCGGAAGAGACCATAGAGAAATATATTAATTTGTTGAAAAAATATAACTTTATAGGGAGAGATAATAGAATTTTAGTACGACAAAATTCACTTCGTTTACAACTGGAGAATGCAACGTGTAATGATTATGATGAAAAAGAGCCTTTGATTGTAGCGGTTCAACTTTGGGAAAAGGGTTCGCAGCAACAAATGAGTTCAGCACTGGAATTGGCAGGGCGACAAATTTCTAGATGGTTTGGGGGAGCTCATACGAAAACCAATTACTATTGTCCAAAAGAGATTATATCTGTTTTTCATTGGAGAATTTTTCTTATGAATGTATTAAAAGATATATTACAATCAAAGAATTTATCGGATTTTGGAATAACTTATGGGAAATGGCATGAATATGCAAGGAAAGAATTAGGTGAAATATTGGAAAAAAATTATTCGGTTCTTGCTGCTTATGATGAAGTTGGAAATAGAAATCCATCTAAATTAATCGATGGAAAAAATTTTAGAGTTAGCAATGGAAATGGAAAAGTTATTATCGGTGAATTCAATGAAAAAAAGAAAAACATAATTCCGATTATGACGATTCATAAAAGTAAGGGATGTACATTTGACTCTACTTTGGTGATTTCAAGCAAAAATGCTAAAAGTATAGGAGGGCACTGGAAGGAGCACTGGCTAAATGGTTCAGGAGAGTCGAAAAGAATAGGGTACGTTGCGAGCACAAGAGCAAGACATTTGTTAGTTTGGGGTGTTCCTAAATTAAAAAGGAGTGATAGGGATTTGATTGAATCATATGGTTTTACTAATGTCGAAAAACTTCTATGACAAGGAAACCATATTGTGTTTAGTATCATAATTAAAATGGTGTGGTGATTTATTAGCCAATTATGAAAAGAGGATTATAAACTATGGAAAGATTAACTCAGGAAGAAGTGGATGATAGAATTAAGTTGCATGAACGATGGTTGAAAAATGGAGAAATTGGATATAGACCTTCGTTTGCTCATTTAGATTTATCTTATATGGAATTTAAAAGGGCAAACCTATACCATGCTAATTTCGAAAGAAGTAATTTAACTGGATGCAATTTTAGATATGCAAATCTCAATAAAGCAGAATTGAAAGGCGCAAATCTAACGAAAGCTATATTGAAAGAAACAAATCTTTTCCATGCAAATTTACATGAAGCTGTTTTAAAAGAAGTTAAGGTAAACGAATATACAATGTTTTATTTTCCAATTTGTCCTGAAGAAGGAGAAATAATCGGATATAAAAAAGTGGATGCAGGTCACAGACAGTATGCAATTGTTAAACTATTAATTCCAGCTGACGCAAGAAGGAATTCTGCGACTACTTATAGGTGTAGGGCGGATAAGGCGAAAGTCCTTCAAATTAAAAGAGAAGATAATACAATGCTTAATAAGGCATATTCTAATCATCAATCTGATTTTATATATGAAGTAGGAAAGTGGCTTGAAATTGCGGATTTTGACGAAGATAGATGGCATGAAACTGCACCGGGAATACACTTTTATTTAGCTGAAAATTTGGCTAAATGTTATTAAAAAATTGCTGAATTTAATTCGCCGGAATCTTCTCATTTTCTATGATTTTTATGAAAAAGAGTGAAATAAACGTAGGTATACATTATAAATTAGAGTGGGAATGTAGAAATGAAAGTGATAGTTTTATTGGATGACAACAAGGGCATGATGTTTCATCACAGAAGGCAGAGCAGAGACAAAGCATTGACCGAACGGATTCAGAAGATTTGCAAAGGGCATCGGTTATGGATGAATACATATTCCTATAAACTGTATTCTGTAATAGCAGATTCTTGTGTAAGTGAAAAGTTTATGCAGGAGGCAGAAGAGGATGATTTTTGTCTTGTAGAGATGGATCATCTAAATTTGTATGAAGATAAGATTGAGAGGCTGATTGTATATTGGTGGAATCGGAAGTATCCTTCAGATTTTCAGTTCGACTTGGATTTGAAGGAGTGGAAATTGGTAAGTACCGAGGAATTTTCCGGTTTTTCTCATGATAAAATTACGGAGGAAATTTATGAGAAGGATAGAGCGGAATCATAAAAATAAGCTGATTAGGAGACAGGTTCTTCCATTGGTGTTTGTATGTCTGCTATTTACCGGATGTAATGGAATTATCAATAAGGGTACCCCAGAACCAGAAACGCCAGTTGTGTCTATTTCTGATATACCGGAGTATGTAGGAAATCCTTATGTTGAGATTAATGGAAACGAGCCGGAATTTCAGGAGAATGAACTGACAGAGAAATCATTTGAACAGTACAGTGAATTGGATGCTTATGGACGGTGTGGAGTTGCTTTTGCTAATGTGGGGCAGGATTTAATGCCGACAGAAGAAAGAGGAAATATTGGGCAGGTGAAACCTTCTGGATGGCACACAGTGAAATATGATATTGTGGATGGAAAGTATCTGTACAACAGGTGTCATTTGGTTGGTTACCAGCTTACAGCAGAGAATGCAAATGAAAAAAATTTAATTACAGGTACTAGATACATGAATGTGGAAGGAATGCTGCCATTTGAGAATCTGGTGGCAGATTATGTGAAAGAAACGGATAACCATGTGCTATACCGGGTGACACCAGTATATGAAGGAAAGAACCTGGTAGCAAAGGGGGTCCAGATGGAAGGATATTCGGTTGAAGATCAGGGAGATGGTGTCAGTTTCCATATATTTGTGTATAATGTCCAGCCCGGAATTCGTATAGATTACGAAACAGGAGACAGCCAGTTGGTGGATGAGCAGCCGGATATACAACAGGGAGAAATCAGAGGAAATTCAAAATCAAAGATTTACCATTGCCCAGGACAGGCAGCCTATGAAGAAATGGCAGATTCAAAGAATCTGGTATTATTTAAGACGGAGCAGGAAGCAAAGGACGCAGGGTATCGGAAAGCAAAGAGGTAAAAACTTATATCTAAGAGAAAAAGGAAGTGATGCAAATGTCAAAATATAATTTCTACTATGATGAGTCTGAGCATAGTAGAAAAATCAACTACAGCACAGTAAGTGCCCCTAATTATTATGATAATTTCGTAACAATGATTGTAGGATGGGCGTCTGAGAAAGGTGACATTCTGCAACGGCATGCTGCTTTCGAGGCTAAGTATGCAGATAGAAAAGATCGTGATGGTGAAATTAAAAGTACGATGTTTAAGCAAAAACAATTCAAATATGGTTTTGCTTCCCTCAACAAGCAGAACGCTCAGTTTATAAGTGATTTCCTGTCGCTTTTTGATGAGGATATTCATATTTACTTTTCTATTTGTAGCAAGATTGAATATCTTGTGTTACAAGTTTTTCGAGGGTATAGGAACAGTTTTCACGTTGACGCAGACTTAATGAAGTATTCCATTACAAAGGCGCTCGTTATGTATCGGCCGCAGGAAATCATTAAGTGCCTCTATGAATCACCCGAAGACTTTTTAAAGGAACTAAAGAAGTTTTTCCGCAATCGGATTGAATGCAATAAAAACAATCCAAAATTAAAGCAAACAGAAACAATGGCATTTCAAGAAATTTTACTTGTATTAGATGAGATTTCAGATGTCTTAGAGATTGATTGGGATTATCATATGTCTTTTGATGGGTTCAATAAGTATCTACAGGAAAAAAATATACAGAACTATTTACTGATTATTGATAAAGAAGGTGAAGCAGAGGAAGAAAGCAAAACTCTAAAGTCTGCTCGTGAAATAGGACTGGATAATTCAAATGAAGCCGATTCTACAGAACATTCAGGTCTTCGTATGGCAGATATGATGGCGGGAATCATTTCTAAGCTGTTAAAAGGGGTATGCGATTCCTTACGATACCATTCTCTTGATGAGAGCACTAACAAAAAGATTCTTGATGTAGGCTGGTTTTGCTTGAGTGAAGTTCAATTAGAGCTTTATAAAAAATTATATCGTCTTATTTGCGAATGGCAACCAGCTTGGTACAAATCGTACTCTGGTATTTATTCGGATGATTTGGTTGTATTCAATGCTTTGCTTAATTTTATGAACCATTTTAAATCTGTTGAACAGATTCGGGCTGATATAGATATGCAAGGCGAATACTTTAATACGTTTGCTTGTGAGCAATTGGCAAAGTATTTTAATCAGAGAAGATGCAAACTGCCTATTGAACCTATAAATCTCTTTGATGAAGAATCATATTTGAACCAAAAGGGTGGGAAAGTATATTTGGATTCAAGGAAGCAACCTCATTTGCCGTTACATGAAGGTTCTCAGACTTTTGATGTATTATCGGTTGGAGTAGATCAGAAATTCACTTCAACAGTAACAATTTTAAAGGATGGAAAATCTGAGTGTTATCAACTTCCAAATGAACTAAATGAATGGGCCAGCAGTGTTGTTGGAATGGCAGTCATGGGAATAAATCTTTTCCCTACCAAAGTGACTTTTTCCAGTATTAATGGAAAATATTACGTAGATATACTTTGAATATAAGGCAAAAGAAAAGAGTAATAAAAAAGGAGTGGGTAATTTCCAGTTTATCAATTTCATACCAAGTATTAACCAGCAGTTAGTCCATTTTTCGGATTGGCTGCTTTTTAATTTCAGCAACAAATACTGCTATCTTTCTCTCCCCCGGCAACTACCGGGCGGGAAAAACCTTAACAGGCTGGAAAAGAAAAAGGTCTCCAGCCACACACATTTCTATGCTCCGGGAATGTCTTTCCCCGGAGATTTCCACAACTACAACAGAATAAAGAAGGGAGTGATTGCGATAGTTATCGGAATTGATCATGGCTATTCAGCCATCAAGACAAGACAGGTGTGTTTCCCAACAGGAATCACACGCTATGAGTATGAGCCATATACCATGCAGAATGTCCTGCAGTATAAGGAAAGTTATTATGTCTGCGGTACCGGACGCCAGACTCTGGTGAAAGATAAAACCGCCAATGAAAATTATTATCTACTGACAATGGCAGCGATTGCGCAGGAGATACAAAAGAGAAGGGGCGAGCGAACCGCAAAGGTTGTTCTTGCAGCCGGACTTCCACTGGCGGGATTCGGCAGGGAAAAGCAGCCATTCAGGGAGTATCTGTTCCGGAAGGAGCAGCCGCTTCGTTTCCAGTATGAAAAGGAACGGTATGAGATCCAGATTGAGGATGTGAAGCTGTTCCCCCAAGGGTATTCGGCACTGGCTTTGTACCCGGAATATCTAAAAGATGAGCCGTCTGTGTTGCTAATTGATATCGGGGGATGGACGGTGGATCTGATGCGGCTGGATCATGCTGTTCCGAATGCAGCTACCTGCCGCAGTCTGGAGCTTGGTGTGATCCGGTGTATGGATGAGATCATGGAGCAAGTGCGAAGAAATACCGGACTGTCTGTGACGGATGCCCAGATCGAACGCGTCTTAAACGGAAAGTCCTGCAGTATGCCGCAGGAAGTCGTGTCCATCATCACACATCAGGGCAGGTTATACATTGAGAAAATTCTGTCTGCCATTACAGAAGCAGGCTTTGACCTGCGGGCAGTACCCTCGGTATTTATGGGCGGAGGTGCCGCCATTTTAAAGCACCGTGTGACCGCACAGGACCGCCTTTGCCGACCGATTTACCTGACAGACGTCCATGCCAACGCTGCAGGGTATGAACGGATCGTGGGGCAGATGAGAACGCTGTGAGCCGTCCCGTTTTTTCGTTCCGTCCGAATCTGCAGAACTCAGAACATCAGAGGGCATGGGAAATCTTATGTAGTGTTCCGGAAGGGCAGAAGAACCAGTATCTGGTAGAGGCTGTCCTCAAAATGGAAGATGGAAAATGGCTGGAGAAAGTCATCCGGGAAACTGTTCGGGAAGAACTGAAATGTGGCGATGTGCAACATAACGTGTCGCGACGCAAAGAAGAAATTCCAAATGAAATGCTGGACTTTCTTTATCAAATGGAGAATGAGTGAAAGGGGGTGAGGCCTACTGAAGGTGTAGTATTCGGCATTGTTGTATATGCTTGGTTTCCATATTCTTTGACATGGTTTCTTTAGTGGGTATTGTGAATAGCTTTGCATCGTTCTTTGGAGTATGTTGTGTGTAACAAAAAGAAAGGAGCCACGCTTATGGCAGAGATGAAGAACATATGTGGAAAGATCCCCTTAGACTTACATGAGAAAGTCAGGGCAGAGATCGAACTTAAAGAAAGCAGCACACAATTATTTATCCAGCAGGTGATTGAAGAACACTTCAACAGACTGGAAGGAAAAGGAGAAGAGAACATGGAAAAAAGAACATTAGCCGTACAGATATCCGAGGAATTGTTTCAGAGAGTGAAATGGGCAGTCGCAAAGGAACGTGTCAAACAGAAGGATTTTATTATCGCCATCATCGAGAAAGCGGTGGAAGAGGTAGAAGCCAAGTGGCAGGAACTGGAGCGGGCAGAACTGGAAGAGGTGACTCAGAGCGAAGTGCCTGAAGAAACGGAGCTTCCGGAAGAGTCGATGGAAATGCAGGAGGAAGAAGAATCCGAAGAGGAACAGGAAACGGAATCGGAAGAAACCATCGAAGAAATGGAAGAGCCGGAAGAAGCAGAGGAAGAAGAACTGACGGAAGCCGGGGAGATGGAAGAGACAGCATAATGCCAAGAGAAGAAAGATAACAGAATACAATGATTACACAAAAGCAGGCGGTACGGAGCAATCCGACCGTCTGTTTTTGTCAGCAAAGGAGGTTGATAGCCGCAACCATTCGATTTTTTGATTTATTTAGCGGGATCGGGGGATTCCGTGAAGGATTAAGACGGGCAGGAGGCTTTACCTGTGTCGGACACTGTGAGGTGGATGCTTATGCGGATAAGAACTACCGATTGCTGTTCGATACGGAAGGGGAGTGGTATTGCAATGACGCAAGAAACATTGAAACTGAACGAATGCCAGACTTTGATCTGTTGTGCGCAGGATTTCCTTGCCAGGCATTCTCTATCGCCGGAAAGCGGGAAGGATTTGCAGATGCCAGAGGAACTCTGTTCTTTGAGATTGCCAGACTGGTTACAGACAAACGACCTGCGTATTTTATCCTTGAAAATGTTCCCGGACTGCTATCGCATGACAAGGGGCGGACGTTTCACACCATCCTCAGTACGTTTCATGAGTTGGGGTACTATGTGGAATGGAAAGTGCTTAACAGCAAGGATTTCGGAGTCCCCCAATCCAGAAAGCGGGTGTATCTTATCGGATATCTTGATCGAAGATGTGCCGGAAAAATATTACCTTTCCCAGAAACAAATGGAACGTCTCTTGTACAAATCCGAACCGGCAGCCAAGGGAAAAGAGTCTACAGTCCCGAAGGATTAAGCTGTACTCTTACTTCCGGAGCAGGAGGCATGGGTGGAAAAACAGGATTGTATGAGATGGGTGTTCCCATTAAGGAAAATACCAAACAGGGCTATAAGATGGCATATTCCGGTGACAGCATTGACCTTGGATATCCGGGGATGAATACCAGAAGAGGACGTGTCGGGCATCAGATCGCCCATACGATTACGACAGGCATTCAGCAGGGGACACTGCATTTTGTAGATTTGTCTCTGCCGCCGCTTGTGACAGAGAACTGCAGATGTCTGAATACCAGACAGAATTCCAGCATCCATAATCACAAAGGGGAATGTTCCGGTGTTTTAAAAGAGGAAGGACCAAGAGCCATCCTGACACCAGCCAAGGAGCAGACGCGTCAGAATGGCCGGAGGATGAAAGAACCGGAAGAGCCGATGTTCACCATTACCGCAACAGACCGTCATGGTGTTGTGTACCGGGGGAGAATCCGGAAACTGGTGCCAAGGGAGTGTCTGCGTCTGCAGGGATATTATGACTGGCAGATCGACCGGATGGAAAAAGAGACCTCAGACAGCCAGCTCTATAAGCAGGCAGGGAATGGGGTTACCATCAACGTGATTGAAGCCATCGGCAGGCTTTTGTGTCAGGTGAATCACCAGATCAAGACAGAAGATGCCATGCAGTAGGAGGTAGCACATGCCAATCGGAATCAAAGACCAATATTTTGGTACGGAAATTGAAATGACGGGGATTACCAGACGGAAAGCAGCGGAGGCGGTGGCAGAACTGTTCGGTACACAGGCAGAGTATGATGGCGGGTATTATGAATCATGGGCAGTACGAGACCGGGAAGGGAAGAAATGGAAATTCATGTATGACGGCAGTATAGATACAGAACGCAGGGAACGGGGGCGGATTATAGGTGCCGATTCTTCTTATAGTACCGAAATGGTAAGTCCGAAACTGGAGTATGCGGAAATGGAAAAGCTGCAGGAGGTGGTTCGCTGTCTTAGGCATCACCGGGCAAGAGTGAACAGTTCTTGCGGAATGCACGTCCATGTTGATGCAGCGAACCATACGGCCCGGAGTTTGAAGAATGCGCTGACTATTATGTATGCGAAGGAAGATATTTTATTTCAGGCGTTGAATGTGCAGACATCCAGAGAAAGGCGGTATTGCCAGAAGGTGCGTCCGATGGTGCTGGAGAAAATCCGAAGGATGCCGAACAGTACGATTTCCATGGAAAAGTTAAAACGTACCTGGTACGAAGGACGAGATGGAAGCCACAGCCATTATGACAGCACCCGGTATTATGCCCTGAATCTCCATGCAGTGTTTTCTAAAGGTACTTTGGAATGGCGCTGTTTTGAAAGTACCCTCCACGCCGGAAAAGTGCGGGCAAATATTACCCTGGCTCTTGCCATATCTGCACAGGCCATCAATCAGAGATGTGCCCAGATGAAGAAAACGGAAATTTCGGAGAATCCTTGTTTTACATTCCGCACCTTTTTATTGAGGCTTGGGTTGATTGGACCGGAATATAAAAATGTCCGGGACCACCTGCTTTCCAATCTGGAAGGAGACCGGGCATGGAGATATGACAAGAGTAATTATGAATGCCTGAATAGAAATCAAAGGGCGTCAGATGCCCGGTAGGAGGTGAGCAATGAAAGAAATATACTACTTTGCCTATGGCAGCAACATGAATTTAGACCAGATGGAGTACCGCTGTCCCGATGCAGAAGTCGTGGAAAATGTCCGTCTGGAAGGATACCGTCTGACTTTCTGCGGAAGGCCCACAGGCAGTGGGGTGGCAACCATTCTTCCGGAAGAGGGCAGCCATGTAGAAGGTGTGTTATGGAAGATCACACCGGAGTGTGAACGGAGTCTGGATTTTTACGAAGGATATCCCCATCTTTATGGGAAGGAGCAGATCTGTGTAAAAAATCGTGACGGTCAGGAACGCAGTGTGATGGTATACACCATGAACGCACCTTATAAGGAACAGCCGGCCATTCCCTCGCATGTTTATCTGGCGGGGATTTTGGAAGGGTGTTATCAGAATGACCTGCCAAGGAAACCAGTGACGGATGCGGTCATGCGCACCCGGAAAGAGGTGGGGCATAGGCCGAAAGGACAGAAAAAAGAATATCAGAGATAACAAGGCCGCAGGGGATTCCTCTGCGGTCTTTCTAAGAAAAGGAGAATGCAATGAAGCATAGAAATTTTAAAACAAGGATTGCCGCATTCGGACTGGCACTGCTGATGGGAATGAGTCCTATGAGCAGCGCAGTGAATGCTTATGCGGCAGAAGAGACAAAGTCGGCAGAAACAAAAGCTGAGACTTTGGAAACGGAAGCGATCACAGTTACAGAAGAAATCAAAGTGACTGCAGAAGATATTGTAAAATCGGTATCGGATGATACCTTTCAGGTAGAGTCCTGCATGGAAGGTATCCATTATGATCCGGAAAAAGAGGATGTGACACTGACAGCCATTGAAAAGGAAGATGGCGGCAGTTATGAGCCAGATCAGGCAGGAACTTATCTTGCCAGCTATCTGGTCGTGCCAAAGGATAAAAGCGCCAGTTACGTGGTTACCCGGAAGGTGACACTGACGGACAGCGAAGGGCAGGCGCACACAGAGGAAAACGGAGGCCAGCACCAGAAAGAGGATACGCAGTCCGAAGAGGATTCGGATTCGCCTGTGCAGGCAGTCACAGAAGTAGAGGTGACTGCATCCGATGAGGAAATGACCGCACAGGCATTAAAAGAACTGGAAACTGATATTGCAGAAGGGAATGTGATGGTATTCTCCGGAGCAGCCGATATGGCGAAGACCAGAGGAACGGTTACGCTGGAAAAAGGGGAGACCATTTATTATCCAAGTTATATCGGGAATTATCTGACCTGCTGGTTTTGGGTAAATGGAAAGATTGCCTATTGTCTGGAATCCCACAAAGCATCCCCGCCGAGCGGTGACTACGTGGCAGAAGTATTAGACAGCAATAAAAACCTGCAGAAAGTTTTATATTATGGATATGGCGGCGCCGGGGATATCACAGGCAGTTATCTGTCCGGAAAGAGTGCAGAAGAGAAGTATGTGTATACCCATATCGCAGCCAGCTATGCTTATGCGGGAGAGGCAGGTTTTACAGGTTGTGACTACGATGATCTGGTAAGTGCCGGAGTCATCGCTTTTATCGACACACTGTTTGGAATGGAAGAGCCGCCGAAAGGGGAACTTTCTTTCTCCAAGACATCGGTAAAAGCGGTTCTTGATGGAAATGTGCAGAAGACTCCGAGCATCAAGCTGTCCGGAGACCACAGAAATTATGTGAGTGTTACCGTTCCGAAAAATGTGACGATCCACAATAAAACCAAGGGAACTTCCCAAACAGACGGAACACTGAAGATTTACGGCGGGGATACCTTTTATCTGACTGCCGATATGCTTCACATTGGAAAATATGAATCTGGAAAACTGTATGGTTCGGTAGGTGAAACATGGAGAACACTGGTATTATCTACGGGAGATTCGGATCAGGATATCGGTGTGTTTGAATCCGAGAGTGCCAGTCCGGTAAGCTTTTCCGTTGACTGGATGGAAATGACAAGAATTGAACTGACGAAAAAGGATGCCAATACCAAGAACCCTCTGGACGGGGCAGTCTATGGAATCTATACCGATGCCAAATGTGAGCATCTGTTGATGGAGATGGCAGCTACGGGAGAGGATGGAACAGCAGTCAGTGATTACTTTGAAGCGGCATTGAAGATTGTTTATGTGCAGGAAATCAAAGCACCGGATCTGTATGCGGAAAATAAGGAGATTTATAAGGTGGATGTGGCTGCCGGAAAGACGGTCAGCGTGACAGGAACGGATGAGCGTGTCACCGGAGCTGTTCATATCAAGAAGATTGACCGGGAAACGCAGGACTTTCTTCCACAGGGAGACAGTGCGTTAGCGGGAGCGGTGTATGGACTTTATGCCAAAGAAGATATCCTGCATCCGGATGGGAAGACCGGAGTGGTGTTCAAAAAAGACAGCCTGATCGCACAGGGTGTGATCAAAGCAGACGGAACACTGGATTTTTCCGAACTGTATCTGGGAGAGATGTATGTAAAAGAAATCACACCGCCGGAAGGATATCTCGTGGATACTACGAAATACGATGTCACACTTTCCTATGAAGGGCAGGAAGTGACAGAGGTCAGCCGGGATCTGACAGTGACTGAGCAGGTCAAGAAACAGGCATTCCAACTGATTAAGATCAGCGAGGATGGAGACCAGACAGAAACAGATCTTGTGGAAGGTGCCGGATTCAAAGTGTATCTGGTCAGCAGTTTATCCAAGGTAAAGAGCGGAGAACTGAAACCGTCCAATGGAGAAGCGTTTACTGCAGAGGATTTCAGAGGTTATGATTTCAGCAACGAGCAGGTGGCAGTGACTTACACCAATGGAAAAGCAGTTCCGGTACCGGAGCTGATGACGGATAAGAAGGGGTATGCCATCAGCCCGGAACTGCCGTATGGTCTTTATGTCGTAGAGGAAAGTACGGTACCGGAAAACTTAAAAGCCATTGATCCATTCCTTGTCCGTGTGGATGAGGACAGCAGAGAACCAATGCAGTGGCGTATCTTCGATGACCGTCCGTTTGAGTTCCTTTTAAAGATCATCAAAAAAGATGCACAGACCGGAAATACCGTATTGAAAGCCGGGGCATCTTATCAGATTTACGACATGGAGAAAGAGGAATATGTAGAGCAGGTTATCCAGTACCCGAAGAAGGAAACCATCCGTGTGTTCCAGACTAATGAGGAAGGGTATCTGGTGACACCGGAAGAACTGAAGTGTTCCACTTACCGTATTGAGGAAGTGAAAGCACCGGAAGGGTTTGTCAGACAGGGATATGAAATGTCTCTGGTACAGGATGATACGGTAATCCCATCCTCAGAAGTGACCAATCAGGGGATTTATAAAGAAGCACCAAAGGACAGTATTGTCATTACTGTATCTTCCGATACGGCACATCAGATCGATCCGGATACGGGAGCGGTCATTGTGGAGGTAGAACAGCCAAATGAGGAACAGGTGGGAAGCCTGACACTTACAAAAACCGGAGAGCAGCCAGTGAAGGTGGACGGAGATTCGCTCCTTGATAAGGCAAAATCTGTGATCCATAAGATTCAGACAGCATTGACAGGAGAAGCGGAAACAACAGGTATTTTCCGTAACTTCATTTATGAAGAATCCGGTGTGGAAGGTGCCGAGTTTGAACTTTATGCCAAAGACACCATTTATTCTCCGGACGGGGCAAAGGATGAAGCTGGAAATCCGGTTGTCCGTTATGAAAAGGATGATCTGGTAGCAAAACTGAAAACAGATGAAAACGGGAAAGCGGTTGTAAATAACCTGCCTCTGGGCTCTTATTACTTAAAAGAAACAGTGGCCGGAGAGCATTTCGTCCTGAATACAGAACAAAAGGAATTTACCCTGACCTCAGAGGATGATACACAGGCGGTGGTTTATGAAGGTGTTGCCTATAAAAATGAAAGACAGAAGATTTCCATTTCCGTAGAAAAGAAGGATGCCGTTACGGAAGAAAAGCTGGAGGGCGTTATTTTTGGATTGTATGCCAAGGAAGATATCCTGTCCAATCAGGGAGAGGTTCTGGTGGAGAAGGATAGACTGTTAGAAAAGAAAGCAACCGATGAAAACGGACAGCTTACCTTTGACAGCGATCTGTATCATGGTACTTATTATGTAAAAGAGGAAGTCCGAAAACCGGGGTATCTGCCGAATGAAGAAGTCTGGGAGATTGAGGCAGTCTATGAGGACCAGAACCTTGCAGAAATCACGCTTACAAAAGAGATTGAGAACCAGCCGACCAAGAGCCAGTTTACAAAGACAGATGCCACCACAGGAGAAGAACTGGAAGGGGCAAAACTTCAGATCTTAAATAAAGACGGAGAGGTTGTGGAAGAGTGGATCAGCACGAAAGAGCCGCATATCGTGTATGGATTACCGGAAGGAACTTATACACTTCATGAAGAACTGGCTCCGTATACAGAGGGTTATGTATCCGCAGCGGATGTGGAGTTTGAAGTGTTAGAAGATGGCAGTGTGACGGAAGTGGAAATGAAGGATGAATATTCCAAAGTGGAAATTTCCAAAACCGATCTTACCACCGGAGAAGAACTTAAGGGAGCGAAGCTGCAGATCTTGAACAAGGACGGCGAAGTTCTGGAAGAATGGATAACCGATGGAAAGCCGCATCTGGTAGAGAAGCTCCCGGTGGGAGAAGAACTGACGCTTCGTGAGATCACAGCACCGGATGGCTATGAGATTGCCGAGGATGTGAAGTTCACACTGGAAGATACGATGGAGATCCAGAAGGTAGAGATGAAGGATGCAAGGACACCGGAAACAACGGTGCCAAAAACAGGAGATGATCCTTGGAAACCGTTGGTACTGCTGATCATCTGTATTGCATCGGCAGGAGCATTGCTTGGCACTATGGTATATAAAAGAAAACATCGCAAATCCGGGGAAACACATGAAACGAAAAGTCAGGAATAAAAAATGGAGCTGTCTGGTGCAGGTGCTGTTACTTTGCATCTGCATCGGAAGTGCAGCCATGCTTACCTATGAGATGATAATCCTGCCAAGACAGAACCGGGAACTGGCAGAAGAACTGAAGGATTCCTTTCCGGAGATTCCCTCTCCGGAGGATTCTTCTCATGGGGAAAGTCCCAAACAGGCTGGAAAGGAGCCAGAGGTGTCTGCCGTTGACCTTTCCTCTCTGCAGGCACAGTTCCCGGATGTTCAGGGCTGGCTTACCATCCCAGATACTGGAATCGATTACCCGGTATTAAAAAGCAGTGTGGATGATCCGGAGTATTATCTGAGACGTAATTATAAAGGGGATTATGATATAAACGGAAGTCTGTTTTTTCAAGCAGATTGTTCCTTAACGGAATCCGGTAACCGGATCATTTACGGACATAACATGAACAGCGGCGCCATGTTCGGGAATCTGGAAAAGTATGCAGCCAAATCCTACTGGCAGGAGCACCCCAAGGTGTTCCAGCAGACAGCGGCAGGAATGGAAGTTTATGAGATTGCGGCAGTCCTAAAGGCAGATGTGTCCATGTTCCCGTTCCAGCAGGCATTCCAGAACCAGCGGGATGCAGAAGCGTATGTGGAGCAGGCAAAGGCACAGTCTTTGTTCGAGACTGGGGTAAATGGTGCAGATTGTGAGACAGTGCTGACGCTTGTTACCTGCTCTTATGAGTGGAAGGAAGCAAGAAATATCGTAGTTGCGGTAAAAGTGCAGCCGTAAACAGACCATGAAAGACAGAAATGTTCGCCATAGGGGGATACCGCAACGAACCGTTGACAACAGGCAGCTATTACAACCAAGAACTGTTCGGGAAAGGGGGATATGGTCTGCCATTTGACCGCTTTTCTTCTGGGAAGAAGTGTTCGTAAAAGCACGAAAAGTGCAGAAAGTGCGCCAAAACCAGCCAGATTACAGGGGATGTGAGTGTTCGCCATAAGCCCAGAGGCAGGCTGATTGGTGCAGCAAAGAAAAAGATACCAGTTAAAATGATAGAGGCGGAGTGTACGAAAAAGGTATGCTCCGCTGTTTTAATAGGAAAGTGAGGAAACGAAATGAAGCGATTTTATACAGCAGAAGCAGTGACAGAAGGACATCCGGACAAAGTGTGCGATCAGATTGCAGACGCCATTCTGGATGAGTGTCTGAGAAACGATGAAACATCGAAAGTGGCCTGCGAAGTGCTTGCCACGAAGGGAAATATTCTGGTGGCAGGAGAAATCACAAGCTGCCATGAGCCGGATGTGTTTGGAGTGATCCGAAAGGTAATGGAAGGAATCGGATATTCGATGGAAGGGATTTCTATGGATACCTTTGTCCATCAGCAGAGTCCGGATATCGCCAAGGCGGTCACAGAATCCAAGGAAACAAGGGATGGTTTGTGCAAGAATCAGAGCGACTTTTCTTTGGGAGCAGGGGATCAGGGCATGATGATCGGATATGCCTGCGAAGAGACTCCGCAGTTCATGCCGATGCCCGTTGTGCTGGCAAACCGGATTGTGCGGGAATTATCCGCCTGCAGAAAGAGTTCCTACATTCAGGGAATTCTGCCGGATGGAAAAGCACAGGTGACCGTAGAATATGAAAACGGAAAGCCAGTGCGTCTGGACAGTGTGGTAGTGTCCTGTCAGCATACCGAAGAGAAGAATCTTCGAAAACTGGAGGCAGAGATTAAAAAGAAAGTGCTGCTCCCGGCACTGCGTCCGCTGCCGCCGGATGAAGAGACCAAGATTTATATCAATCCGTCAGGACGTTTTGTCTGCGGCGGACTGGAGGCTGACACTGGACTGACCGGAAGAAAGCTGATGGCAGATAGTTATGGGTGTATGGCTCCTCATGGGGGTGGTGCATTTTCGGGAAAAGACTGTTCCAAGGTAGACCGATCTGCCGCATATATGGCACGTTATATTGCCAAAAACATGGTAGCCGCAGGAGTTGCCAGCAGATGTCAGGTGTCCTTAGCATATGCCATCGGTGTGGCACAGCCAGTGATGGTGCAGGTGGATACCTTTGGAACAGGAAAGGTATGTGCGGATGACTGTCTGGCAATGGCCATTCCACTGGTGTTTGGTCTGACGCCAAAGCAGATCATGGATACCTTGCGGCTGACACGTCCTATCTTCCGTCAGACGGCAGCGTTCGGGCATTTTGGAAGAAAAGAATTTCCTTGGGAACGTACCGATAAAGTGGAAGCCCTTAGAAATGCGGTACTGTAATGCCTTGGGTATCTGAAGAGGAATATCAGGCGGCAAAGCAGATCCGCGCCTATGATTATCTGCAGAGGCATCAGCCCGGCAGACTGGTCAAGACACGCACCAGAAATGAATGGCAGCTACGGGAGCATGAGAGCTTTAAGATCAATGAGATCACCAGTAAATGGCATTGGAAATCCAGAGACATCGGCGGACTGTCTGCCCTCCGGTTTTTGATGCAGGTGGATGGCATGGCGTATCCGGAGGCGGTGAAACTGCTCTGTGATGACCATGCCATTTCTGTTCCCAAAGAAGTGCCAGTTCCGGAAAAGAAACCGTTTGTGCTGCCAACACCAAATGATAATCTGAACCGTGTCCGACATTATTTGAATCAAAGAGGCATCTGTGATGATGTGATTGATTACTGTGTGTATCTTGGGATTTTATATGAGAGCGCTCCGTATCATAACGCTGTTTTTGTTGGCATGGATGAGCAGGAGCAGCCAAGGTATGCGTTCCTTCGTGGCATTTATGACCGCCGGGGGAAAAGTTTTAAAATGGAGCAGGAAGGCAGTGAAAAGAAGTATGGCTTTTGTGTTCCGTCTCTGGGGATGAGCAGGCGTGTGGCAGTTTATGAAGCCAGCATTGATGTGCTGGCACATATGACGCTGGAGCAGGGAGAAAAAGGAAAGTACCGTCTGTCTCTGGGCGGGATCAGTGCGCCCAAAGAGGGCAGTGAATGGAAGGGCGACAGGAAACTGAAAACACCGGATGCACTGGAGCATTTCCTAAAGATCCATCCGGAGGTGGATGAGATTGAAATCTGCACCGATAATGATTTTGCCGGAAGGTGGGCGTGTGAGCAGTTAAAGAAGCACTATGAAAAGGAGTATCGGATCATCTGCAGTCTGCCGGCTCTTGAGGGAGCAGACTATGGAGATTTAGCAAAAAGCGCATGGGAAGAAAATAGAAACCGGAAACAAAGAACAGAAGAAGGGAGGTGAATGAAGTGGAAGATATGCCAAAAGTGGAACTCTTAACCCCTTTGACCGCAAACTTTATGTTGGATGAAACGGAAGAGGAATGGGAAGACGGTCTTTTCGGTTATGAAGGAATCGAATTGTATGGTGAGGGTCTGGCACAGTATGAAGAATCGATTCAGGAATGGGTGGAAAAAGAAAATCAAATGGGGAATGAAGATAGAAGTATCTGCAATCTGATGGACTACTTTCATGGAACAGAAGCCATCAAGGAAAAAGTGGAAAGCGCCATTGTCTCTGTAAAAAATGTGGATGGCACTTTATATGGATGTACCACACTTACACTGAAAGAATTTTTAGACACAGAAGAATTGTCGGAGCTGTGTGAATATATCACCGGACAATACAGTGACGGTTGGGGCGAAGGCTTTGAACAGCGGGATATTCCGGTGGACGGCGGTACGTTAAATGTCCATTTCTGGAATAGCGAACAGTTTCAGTTCCGTACCAGAGAGAACGCATCCGAACCGGAAAAGCAGCCGAATACAGAACGTCCCAAAATGAAACTGGCTGGTCAGGATGGAAATGTTTTTTCGATTTTAGGACGGGCAAGCGGTCTGTTGCGAAGGAATGGACAGCCAGAGCAGGCAGAAGAGATGCGGAAACGTGTACTTGATTCCAAAAGCTATGATCAGGCACTGCATATCATCAGTGAATATGTGGAAACCGAACTGAGTCAGGAGAAAGGAAAGAGTGGGAAACCAGCAAAGAAAAAAGGAAGGGAGCAGAGCCGATGAAATATGAGATTACAGAAACCGCACATCCAAAGTATCCGTGGCTGCACCGGATTCGTGCTTTAAGGGATGTGAATGAGAAGATCCTGAAAGGAAATATGGGTGGATATGTGCAGAGTGAAAAAAATCTGTCGCAGGAAGGAACGTGCTGGATCTATGATCAGGCAGTCTGCTGTGAAGAAGCGGTGGTAGAGCAGGAGGCAGGTCTTTATGACGGAACAATGGCACGTGGTTCTGCTTTGGTTACCGGAGATGCAGTGATGTATGACCGGGCGGTGGCAGATGGGAACTGCTGTATTCGAAGCGGAGAAATCAAGGAGGATGTGCGGGTAAGCGGATATGCCATGATTACAAAACACCCGGAAACCGGATTTTCTCCGTTGATCTGTGAAAGAAGCAAAGTGTATGGAAATGTGTGCGGTAATTTTATGATCCGGGGAATAGTGCTGCCGGGACAGGAATTTGTCAATCCCACAAAGGACTATTTCTTTTTTGACAATGGCAGATGGGATGTGCTGGCAGAAGAAAGGAAATTAAAACCACCGGAGTCTTATGAGAAAAAGCAACAGAAAAGAAAAAATCAGCCGGAGCGCTGAGAAAGAAAGGATGATGCCTATGGAACATACCCTGAAATTAGGGGAACTTTTAAAAGAAGGGAACTGCCCGGAGGAATATGCACTTGGAGAGAAGTGGACGATCCTTCATGGAGATACCTTAAAGCTGGTGAAAGCATTCCAGCCGGGAATCTTTGATGCAGTGATCACAGATCCGCCTTATGCGTCCGGCGGTACCAAGCAGAATGAACGCAACCGGACAACCAATCAGAAATACAGCAGCATGAAATCAGAGAATGCACTGCCGGATTTTGACGGGGATAACAAAGACCAGCGTTCATGGACCCACTGGATGGCAGAATGGCTGTATGATGTGAGAAAGGCATGCAAGAGAGGGGCACCGATCTGTCTCTTCATTGACTGGCGGCAGTACCCATCCATTACCGATGCCCTGCAGTGGGCAGGCTGGATCTGGAGAGGAACAGCGGTGTGGGATAAGGGAAACTCCCGTCCGCAGAAGGGGCGCTTCCGCCAGCAGGCTGAATATATTGTGTGGGGAAGTAACGGACCGATGCCGATAAACCGTCCGGTGTCCTGCCTGCCGGGCGTGTTCCGGTATGGAAATCCCCAGAACCGTATCCATGTGACAGAGAAACCGTTGCAGCTCATGAAAGATGTGATTCAGATTTGTGAGCCGGGTGGAAGAATTTTAGATCCTTTTGCAGGAGCAGGAACTACCATCCTTGCAGCCGTTGAGGAAGGATATGAAGCGGTGGGAATTGAAGTGACCGACGCTTATTATAAGTTGGGCAGTGACCGGGTAAAGTTTGCACTGGAAGCAAAAGAAAAAGAGAAAGATGAGCAGGAAGAATAGCAGGGCATCCACATGGATGTCCTAAATTATTTTTATAGAAAAAGTGAGCATCCAAGTGGATGCCTGAAAGGAGAGGATGCGTATGGAGCAGGCATTGGCCTATGTGTGCTGCCCGGCAGAAGAGGGCAGGGCGAAGGTGCAGAAATACTGCCGGAAGATTTATGAGTTGGGATATGTTCCCATCTGTCCCCAGTTTAGTTTTGCACCGTTTTTGGATGAAAGTGAAGCAGAGGACCAGCAGGCATTTAACCGGATGTCCCACTTGATTTTAAAGAGATGCCGGATGGTGGTGGTCTGTGGAAGAGAGGTAACCGGAACCATGAATACGGATATCAGTACCGCAGACAGACTGCATATTATCTGCACTACACTGGACGGACTGATTAAGATCAAAGAAAGCGAAGGATAAGTACATCGATTCTGACGGATGATCCGAAACAGAACGGTGCGACTGGTTTTGCAAGCATAGCGTTTGGATATCCAAACGCACTTTGGGGAGAACCCCAATCCCCCGAAAATTGAAAGGAGACAAGAACATGTTATTACTGGGAATGATGATAGGAGTAACTGGCGGTGTCGGAATCGGAGCGCTGCTGATGTGCTGTCTGATTGCCGCAAAGAGAGCAGATCTGTGGATGGAGGATCACATGCAGGAAGCGTTTTTAAAGGAACGAAATGGATGTCAGAGCATCCGCTTTTTGAATGCAGAGGGAACGGAGATGTTCCGGATTTTCGATGGAGAGACGATCCGCCTCACTTCCGGTGACGGAACAAACCATGTATCCGTCTGTACCTATGTGGATCAGGAACATATCGAGGTGGACGGCGTACAGTGGGAGATTCTGGCGTTTGCCAGACGGATGCAGGAAATCGGAATCTCTTATACACCATTCCCATAGAACAGAAAGAAGGTGGAAGATGAAGAAAGGAATCATCACAGGAATTGTCCTTGCAGGCATACTGGCTGCCGCTCTTGTGGTCATAAGGGAACGAAACACTTGGTAAAAAGGAGAGGAAGGTGACCGAATGAGAAAACGAAACCATGTAATTCCTGTCCGTCTGAATGCGAAGGAGCTTCGCCATTTGGACGAGCAGGTGAAACGAAGCGGACTGAACCGGGAGGAATTCTTACGTTCCCTGATCCTTGGGGCGCAGCTACAGACAAAACCATGCGAGCATCATGCAGAGCTGCTTAGGAAGATTTCCGGGCTCTGCAACAATGCCAATCAGCTTGCCCACGTAGCCAATGGAACAGGAAGGGCAGGGGAGCAGAGCGTACAGGAAATGCTCCGCATTGCAAAGGAAACATGGCGGCTGGTAAAAGAAGAGTGGTAATGGGAGATGGCATATACCAGTGTCATCCCCGTCCACCGACTGGACCGTTCCATTGCTTATGTGAAGGATAAAGAAAAGACAACGAAGGGCGCAGGTTCTTTGGAAGAAGCCATTGACTATGCCCTCAATCGGGAAAAGACGGAGCAGATGGTCTTTGAAGATGCTATCGGCTGTACCTGCGAGGATGCGTATGCAGATATGGTGGCTACGAAACAGCGATTTCATAAGACTGGCGGTGTGCAGGGATATCATCTGGTGCAGAGTTTTGCGGAAGGGGAAGTCACTCCGGAACTGGCGCATCTGATCGGGCAGGAACTGGCAGACCAGCTTTTAAAGGGTGCGTTTGAAGTGGTGATCACAACACACCTGAATACCCGGCATTATCATAACCATCTGGTCTGGAATTCGGTCAGTATGCAGGACGGACATAAATACCACAGCAATGAAAAAAGCTATTATGAGGAAGTACGGAAAATCTCGGACAGCCTCTGTAAAAAGTATGGCCTTTCTGTGATCAAAAGCGGTCAGGGGAAATCCATGCATTATGCACAGTGGAGGGCAGAGCAGGAGGGAAAGCCTACCTGGAGAACGGCCATCCGCATGGATATCCGGGAATCCATACAAGTCAGTTTTTCATGGACGCAGTTTACAGGGGAAATGGAAAAGCGGGGTTATACATGGAAAATGAACCGGAAGTACATTGCCCTCAAAGCCCCACAGATGGAACGGTATATCCGTCTTAGGTCATTGGGAAAAGGGTATGGGGAAGAGGAAATCCGGTCGCAGATCCTGCGTCCAAAGATCCAGCGGGTACAGGAAGGCTTCTATCAGAAACAGCCGAAGAAAAAACTGACAGGACTGCAGGCGCTTTATTATTCCTATTTATATCAGATGGGGGTACTGAAAAAAAGACCAAAGAGAATCCCTTACAGTGTCCGTTCCGATATCCGGAAGTTAGATGAGAGAATCCGGCAGATCGAGATTCTTCAAAAGGAACAGATCACGACCAGAGAGCAGCTTGCCCGTTACCGGGAACCTCTGAAGGAGCAGGTGACAGAGCTTTTAAAAGAACGCAGGCGATTATACCGGAAGAAGCCGGAAAGTGAGCGGATTGGAGAGATCAATGAAGCGTTAAAGGAAGCCAGAAAGAAAATCCGTCTGACGGTACAGATTGAACAGCATTCACTGGAAATCGAAGCGCGTCTTCGTCAGGCAGAAGAATTGGAACATACGGATTCCCGGAGCAGACACCGGGAGAAACAGATCCCGGAAAGATCCTAGAAGGGAGGCGGATATGGGAACATTTACTTATTATGAAATTGATGAGCAGGCAGCGAAAAGAGCAAAAGAAATGAACAGCTTTTCCGATTACCGGATGGGGAGTGCCACAGAAAGCTATCGGCAGTGCGTCAATCATGCAGAGGCAGTGGCAAAGAAACAGAAGGCAAAGGTGGATGTCTGCTTTCATGAAAAGATTGATGCACTTGTGGATGTGTATGCAAAGCGGCTGGCAGAAAATCTGAATGAGAGATTCCGCATTGATGCCCGTGTACCATCCATTCTGATTGCAGGAGGTCCGAACTTTCCGGTCAAACGGAAGGAAAAACAGAATGCTGCCAGAGATCAGAACATGGCAGAATGGAAGGAAATTGAAGGGATTCTTCATAAGATCCAAAGTACCGGAATGGGCGGGATCAGTGCCGACCGTCCCGATGCCATACAGCAGCTCGAAGGGAAACTGAAGCGCTGTGAGGAACTTCAGAAAAAGATGCGGGATGTCAATGCCTACTACCGGAAGCATCAAACGGTAGAGAGTTGTGAACTGCTGACGGAAAAAGAAATCCATGTTTTGTCAGAAGCACTGAAAACCGCATGGAATCCAAAGCCGTATCCCTCCTATCTGCTGTCCAATAACAGTGCAGAGATCCGGAGACTGAAATCCCGGCTGGAAGAACTGAAAGAGAATCAGGAAGTGGGATTTTCAGGATGGAAGTTTGCCGGAGGGGAAGCAGTAGCGAATAAGGAATATAACCGTCTGCAGTTGTTTTTTGATGAAAAACCATCCCTGGAAGAACGCTCCATGTTACGGAAAAGCGGATTTAAGTGGGCGCCCAGTGCAGAGGCATGGCAGAGGCAGTTGAACCGGAATGCCATCTCTGCGGCGGGGAATCTTCCATTTATACAGCCGTTGAATGGAAAGAAGCCGATGGAATTGCAGCCAAGGGCAGATCCGGTGAAAAAAGAGCGAAAGCAGGAACCAAGTTTATGACAGTCCCCCGTAGTGCAGGAGGACTGTTTTTTTAGGAAAGGCAGGTGAGAGAGATGAACTATGGCGGAGAAGCTGCGGATCAGATCGTGCGGTATTCTTTGGACGGGGTAGACCATACCCTGCGGATTTCCGGGAGCATTGCCAAGAATCTGGCCATTCTGATTGTGGCAGTGCTGAGAGACCAGAAAAAGACCAGAGGAAAGACCAATCTCATCCGTATGTTAAAGGAGCAGAAGCCGACCAAATTTTTTTCCGTTCCCCATGACAAGCTAAAAGAGTTTGCGAAAGAAGCAAAAGCCAGAGGGCTGTTGTATGTGGTGATCCATGACACCAAGCATCCGGAACTTTCCGAGATTATGGTGTATGCCGATGATGCCGCAAAGGTGAACCGGGTGTTGGATCAACTGAATCTGGATTATGTATCTGCAGAGGTAGGCGAAGCTGTGGTAGAGAAGACACCAGAGAAAGAAGTGCCTGACAGAAATCCGGCAGAGAAAGGGAAAGAGCAGTCAGAGGTACGGACAGAGAAGGTGGTGCTGCCGGAAGGAACCATTGAGTTTGAACTGGATGAAAATGAGCATCTGTTTGATGTGGGAGAGATGTCCTTTGATGATGGAAATTTTACGCAGGCGCAGGGGAAAGGGAATCCATCCGAACCTTCCTTGCGCAGCAGCGGTTCTACTTCCGGTCGGGAAACTAGCTGGCAGGAGAAGAAACCCTCTGTCCGGCAGGAGCTAAAGCAGATCCAGAAGGACCAGAACCAGCGTCATAAAAAGCAGGAATCCCGGAAGAGACCGAGAAACCGAAACCGGAATAAAACAAAGAAAATGAAAACGAAAGGCAGGTAATGCAGATATGGATTTAACAAATATGATCCACGGAGGGGCAGAAGAAATGCAGGCGCCGGAACAGCAGCTTTCCAAGGAAGAGTATGCGGCGCTTAAGAAACAGGAACGGGAAGAAGTATGGGCAGAAGTAGATGCAAAAGCACAGGCGGTTTTTAAAGATGGAGATTCTTTGAAAGGATTTTTGGATTTTATGGCCCAGTGCAATACACAGAAGACACCGAATCTTCTGCTGATCTATGGACAGAACCCGGAGGCAAAGATGGTGAAATCCTATGACCGCTGGCAACAGGAGCGCCGTTCGCCAAAGTCCGGTGTTCATGGATATACCTATATGATCAGCACGGAGTATGAAAAAGACGGAGAGAAGAGAAACGGATATACCATTGGGAAAGGATTTGACATCAGCCAGATGAGTGGAAAACCTTTGGAAGAGCGTCCGCAAAGAACAATGGAAGAACTGGTCACTGCTGTTTTAAAGGATCAGCAGGTAAGGCTGCAGATCGCAGACAATCTGCCGGAGGGGATTCAGGCACAGTACATTCCGAAACAGAGGACGGTGTATGTCCGCAATGGAATGGATGAGATGACGACCTTTCATGCCATTAACCGGGAACTGGCGTGTGCATCCTTGGATATGCATGACGGAAGTTATGCCAGAAAGAAGGTCAATGCACAGGCATACTGTGCTGCCTATGTGATCGGGAAACGCTATGGGGCAGAGGTGTCCGGCTTCCAGATGGGAAAGATTGCAGAAATGCAGGAGAATGGGAAGAAAGATCCGCAGGAACTGAGAGGCTTCTTAAATGATGTCCGTCAGGCAGCTTATACCATCCGAAACCATATGGAGAGAAACTTCGGAGAGCAGGAGCAGGCATTTACAAAGGATGAATTTTCCATTGAGGGCCCGGCAGAAAAGCCGCCTCAGAAGGAAAAGAAAAGCAAACAGCAGCCGGAGCGATAGTTAAGAAAAAGTTTACCAGTTCAGGATAGCTATTGGAAACCTCTTGTGGTATGGTTGGTGTAACAAAGAAGGTCAAAGAAAAGGAGGACGAAAGCATGGCAGAATATTATTTAAAAGTGGATAATATCATGAAAAATATGTTCGTGGCGGCGCTGAAAGATGAGATTCAGGCGCAGCGTGAGCAGGGAACGGCAGACTCAGAAACTGAAGAAATGCTGGCGAAAGTCCGGGCATACGACCTGAAGGAAAAACGCCTGCCGATCACCACAGGGGAACAGCGTCAGTTAAGGAATGCCCTTAACCGGCTCCGAAACAAATATCTGGCAATGGGCAGATACAGTGATGGGATTGACAGTGTGATTATAAAAGTGTTGATGCCCAATAAAAGCAAGCATTTCTTCTGGTAAGAAGGGAGTGGTGCCTATGGTAAGTCATGATGAAAGAAAAGTAGAATGGTTACGGAAACAGTATCCGGAAGGAACGCTGGTCTGTCTGGGTTTTATGGACGAGCAGGGAATGCCGAGCGGTTTAAAAGGAAGGGTAAACCATGTGGATGATTCCGGACAGATTCACGTCAGTTGGGAGAATGGGCGCGGTCTTGCCCTGATCCCCGGAGTCGATTCATTTCATAAAATAGGAGAAATGCAAAGCAAGAAGAAGGAGCAGGTACCGCAGAGGTAACGTTCCGTAAGTCGGACCTGATCCCCTGGCTGATCTTTCTGCCCCTTGTCTGGTGGGCAGGAGCCATCACAGCCTGTGCCATCCAGCCGGATGCAAATTTATTTATCATTTTGGAAGTGCTGACCGAAAAACTGGAGCAGCCTTTTTCCATTACTTATACACCATACACGATGAGGTGTATTCTGATATTCACAGCCGCCTATTTCTTAGGCATCGGTATTTATTATTCCCAGAGAAGAAATTACAGAAGAGGAAAGGAGCATGGCTCTGCCAGATGGGGCGATGCAGTGCAAATCTGCAGGCGTTACCGGGAGAAACAATATACCCAGAATCTGTTATTAACCCAGAACTTCCGTATGGGTTTGGATGGATACAAACACAAGCGGAATTTAAATGTACTTGTGGTGGGCGGTTCCGGAGCAGGAAAGAGCCGCACCTATGCCATCCCGAACATTATGCAGTGCAACTGTTCCATGGTGATCACCGATCCGAAAGCGGAACTTCTCAGAAAGACCGGAGGACTGCTGGAACGGATGGGGTATGAAGTCCGGGTATTTGATCTGATCAATCCGGAGACTTCATTCTGTTATAATCCCTTTGCCTATGTGCGGGATGATAAGGATGTGCTAAAGCTCATCAATAACCTGATTCGCAATACCACACCGAAGGGAGCGCAGTCCTCCGATCCATTCTGGGAGAAAAGTGAGACTGCATTGTTACAAGCACTCATGCTGTATCTTTTGCATGAAGCGCCGCCGGAGGAACAGAATTTCCCTATGATCATGGAAATGCTTGGAAGCGCACAGGTAAAAGAGGATGATGAAGAATACCAGTCCCCTCTGGACATTCTGTTTGAGAGACTGGAAATGCGGGATCCCGAAAGCATTGCGGTGAAACAGTATGCCATTTATAAACAGGCGGCAGGAAAAACAGCGAAAAGTATCCTGATTTCCGTAGGCGTGCGTTTAGCAGCCTTTAACTTAAAGCAGATCGCAAACCTGACCTGCACCGATGAACTGGATCTATATAGCATCGGGGAGAAAAAAGTGGCATTATTCTGCTGTATCCCGGATGCGGATACGTCCATGAACTATCTGGTAGGCATGATCTATAGCAATCTGTTCCAGACCTTGTACTATGTGGCCGACCGGAAATACGGGGGAAGGCTACCCGTTCCGGTACACTGTATCATGGATGAGTGGCCAAACGTGGCGCTGCCCGATGACTTTGACAAGATCCTTGCCACCATGCGTTCCAGAGCGATTTCCTGCAGCATCATCATACAGAACATTGCACAGATGAAAGCGCTGTTTAAGGATTCATGGGAAAGTCTGATTGGAAACGCAGATGAATTTTTATATCTGGGCGGCAACGAAAAGGAAGGGCATAAATATGTGTCAGAACTTTTGGGAAAGGAAACGCTGGATACCAATACCTACGGGCAGACCAAAGGAAGAAGCGGAAGTTATTCAGTGAACTTCCAGCAGAGCGGAAGGGAACTTCTGACACCGGATGAAGTACGGCTTTTGGATAACAAAAAAGCGGTGCTCCTGATACGTGGAGAACTTCCCATTCTGGATGATAAATACGATTTGATGCGGCATGTGAATGTGAAATATACCGAAGATGGCGGTGCGCCTGCGTACAATTATGCGAAAGCACCGCTTGCACATGAAGATTTAAAGATTGATACCAGAAGACTGGATGATTATGTACTGCTTTCTGCGGAGGATATTCTCGGCGGTGAGCAGTCTTTTTGATTGGAGGAATGTGGATTGAACAAATGGAATTTACCGTTTTACAGAAAAAAAGAAAGAAAAGGAACTGACCCTCTGCCTATGAATCAGGGACAGAAAAGGAGATTTACTGTTTATATGGCAGTGGTACTGGCAATGACCATTGGGGCTGTTCCGGTATTTGCAGCCGGAGATCCCTTAACGGTCATCAACAATCTGTCTACCTTTATCTTTTCCCTGATCCGGGCAATCGGACTAATCCTGCTTGGCTTTGGTGTGGTACAGGTAGGTCTTAGCTTAAAGAGCCATGATCCAAGCCAGAGAGCCAATGGATTTCTGACACTGGCAGGCGGTGTCATCATCACCTTTACGAAAGAAATCCTGGACCTGATCGTGGGATAAAGAAAGGAAACGGAGCGGGGGTGCATTGGCATCCCCGTTATTTGAAGCAGAGGGAGGTGAGAAACTCTGAGTGATAACTGGATTGTACAGAACTTAAATTCCGCACTGCAGACATGGAATGACAAGCTGGCGGAGATTTGGGTGTTGCTGACACAAAGCCCGGAATCCTTTAAAGACGGAAGCATCTGGGGCGTGATTGTAAATATCAATGGAGCGCTGACTGCCATCGGCTACGGTCTTTTGGTTCTGTTTTTTGCAGCCGGAATGGTGAAGACCTGTGGGAGCTTTTCGGACATGAAAAAGCCGGAGCATGCCCTGAAAGCCTTTATCCGTTTCGCACTGGCGCAGGGGGCAATCATGTTTGGCATGGAACTGATGACTGCCATTTTTTCCATTGTGCAGGGAATCGTGTCCACCATCATGTCGGACTATGGAATGACAGCAAGCGGTGTGACGGAGCTTCCGGCAGAAATCGTGGAGAAGATTGAATCGGTGGGCATGCTGGAATCCATTCCCTTGTGGATCGTGACTTTACTTGGAAGCCTTTTGATCACCGTGCTGTCATTCATCATGATTCTGACGGTGTATGGCAGGATGTTTAAGTTATATATGTATACAGCCATTGCCCCGATCCCCATCTCCACTTTTGCGGGAGAACCCTCCCAGTCGGTGGGGAAAAATTTTGTGCGTTCTTATGCAGGGGTATGCTTAGAAGGAGCGATTATTGCACTGGCCTGCATTATCTTTTCAGTGTATGCGGCGAGTCCTCCGGCAGTAGGAGATACCAGCTTAAGTGCAGTGACGATTGTATGGAACTATGTGGGAGAACTGGTCTTTAACCTGCTGGTACTGGTAGGAGCAGTCAAGGCATCAGACCGGATCGTAAAAGAAATGATGGGATTATAGGAGGTTTTTATGGACGAGAAAAAGACATTGGACTATGAATGGGAGTTTGGAAAGGAAGAGATTGTTTTAGAAGTGGCTGCTTACCACTATGGAGAAAATCTGGCGGTTATGATGTACCACAAGGCAGAGGGGAATCTGGAAGCCTTTGGAGATCTGACGGTGAATCTTCCGGCATATTCCTTAGAACCCAATGAAGCATTCATTTCTGATTTTGAAAGTAAAAACAAACTTGCATTTATCAAAAAGCATAAGATTGGGAAAGTGCTGCCTTGGAAAGGGAGATCCGGCTACTGCGAGTATGCGGTGGTTGCCTTTGATTTAAACAGGCTTTCCCAGTATGACAAAGAAGGTGTGGAGCGGTTTTGTAAGGCACGTGGGATAGAACTTCCCAAAGAAAAAACACCGAAGAAACAGAAAAAACAGATGGAGAGGTAAAAGAAAATGGAAGTAAAAATGAATAAAGAAATCCGGGATTATCAGGAATCCATGTTTATGGGGCTGAACTTAAGACAGTGTATCTGTTCTGTGCTGGCAATCCTGACAGCAGTAGGACTTTATTTCGGATTACAGGAAAAGGTGGGAAATGAAATCACCGGATGGCTGTGTGTGTTAGGTGCGGCGCCTTTTGCAGCCTGCGGCTTTTTCCAGTACCACGGTATGACGGCAGAACAGTTTTTATGGGCATATATCAAGTCGGAATTTTTGTATCCCAAGCGGCTGCTCTTCCAGCCGGAGGATACCTATTATTCCTGCATGGCGGAAACCATCGGTCTGGGGGAAAAGAACCGGACAGACGGGGCAGTCATCCGCAGGAAGCAGGAGGCAAAAGCAGAGAAAAAACGTGTGAGAAAGAAAAAGGGAAGGGGTGATGCCTTTGATTAAAACACTGCATCAGGCAATGAAGAGGGATAAAGAGAAATTTAAAGTTCCAAGGTCAGTACAGCAGGCAATCCCGATTCAAAAGATATGGCCGGATGGCATTTTCCAGTCCGGCACAAAGTTTTCCAAGTCTTTCCGGTTCTCGGATATCAATTATTCCATTGCAAGCAAAGCGGATAAAACGGAAATGTTTCTGGATTATTCGGAGTTATTAAATGCACTGGATTCCGGCGCATCCGCCAAGATTACCTTAAACAACCGCAGGATCAATAAGCAGGAATTTGAGTCTTCCCTCTTGATTCCGATGAAAGAGGATGGATTGGATGAATACCGCAGGGAGTACAACGAAATGCTGCTTTCCAAAGTGAGTGGAACGAATAACAGCATTTATCAGGAACGGTATCTGACGGTCAGTGTCCATAAAAAGAATATCGATGAAGCCAGAACTTATTTTGCAAGAGTGGGAACGGATATCGTGACGCATCTGGCAAAGTTGTCTTCGATTGGGGAAGAACTGGATGCCGAAAGCCGTCTGCAGATTTTCCGGGATTTCTTTCAGGCGGGGAAGACACCTGCCTTTCCTTTTGACCTAAAAGCCTTTGCAAAAAAGGGCGGGAATTTTAAGGACTGGATCTGTCCGCAGTCTATGGAATTTCAAAAGGACTGCTTCTGTATTGATGACCGTTATGGAAGGGTATTGTATATGCAGGACTATGCCAGTTATGTAAAAGATGACATGATCTCCGAGCTTTGTGATCTGAGCCGGGATCTGATGTTATCCATTGATATTCTGCCAGTACCTACAGATGAAGCAGTGAGGAAGATCCAGAACCGTCTTTTGGGAGTGGAAACCAATGTGACCAACTGGCAGAGGCGGCAGAATGCCAACAACAACTTTTCTGCCATTGTTCCTTATGATATGGAACTGCAGAGAAAGGAAACGAAGGAAATGCTGGATGACCTGACCACCAGAGACCAGAGGATGATGTTCGGAATCCTGACGATGGTACATATGGCAGACAGCAAAAAGCAGCTTGACTCGGATACGGAAAGCATTCTGTCTGTGGCAAGAAAACATCTGTGCCAGATGGCAACCTTAAAATGGCAGCAAGTGGACGGGCTCAATACGGTACTGCCTTACGGCATCCGAAAGATCAATGCCCTCCGAACACTGACAACGGAATCTACCGCTGTGCTGATTCCATTCCATACGCAGGAGATCATGCAGCCGGGCGGTATTTACTACGGACAGAATGCAGTCAGTAAAAATATGCTGGTGGCAGACCGTAGGAAACTGTTAAATGGCAATTCCTTCCGATTGGGTGTCAGCGGATCGGGAAAGAGTTTCTCGGCAAAGGAAGAGATTGTAGACCTTGCCCTTTCCACAGAGGATGACATCTTAATTCTTGATCCGGAGTCGGAGTTTGTTTCTTTAGTAGAATCCTTAAATGGAGAAGTGATCTCCATTTCCGCAACATCGGATACCCATCTGAACGCACTGGACATGGATTCGGCTTATGGCAATGATAAGAACCCGTTGATTGAAAAATCGGAATTTATTCTCTCTTTGTTTGAGCAGCTCGTAGGCGCAGGGAATCTGTCGGCAAAAGAAAAATCTATCTTAGACCGCTGTACCGCAGATGTGTACCGGGATTATATGCGCAGCGGTTATCAGGGAGAAGTGCCGACTTTAAAAGACTTGTACCGACAGTTGATGCTGCAGCCGGAAGAAGAGGCAAGAGGGCTTGCGTTATCTTCGGAACTGTTTATCAACGGAAGTCTGAATACTTTTGCCCAGAGGACCAATGTAAACACCAAAAGCCGTATCATCGATTACGATATCCGTGAGTTGGGAGAACAGCTCATGCCACTTGGCATGCTGGTTACCTTGGACAGCATTTTCAACCGGGTAATCCAGAACTGGAAGAATGGACGGACTACTTGGATCTTTGCGGATGAGTTTTACTTGTTGTTTCGGTATCAATACAGTGCGGACTTTTTCTACCGTCTGTATAAGAGAATCCGAAAGTATAACGGTTTTGTGACAGGGCTCACACAGAACGTGGAAGAGCTGCTCCGCTCCGATACGGCAAGGTTAATGCTGGCAAACAGTGAATTTCTGATTCTCTTAAATCAGGCCACTACAGACCGGGATGAATTGGCAGCCCTTTTGAATATCTCAGAGAACCAGTTGTCCTACATTACCAATGTAGGAGCCGGACATGGGCTGATCCGGTGTTCCGGGAATATCGTACCCTTTGAGAACAGTTTTCCGAAGAACACCAAGCTGTACCGATTGATGACGACCAAACCGGGGGAATTCTGATGGCAGAGGGGTAGAAGAGATGTTGACTTACAATAAATAGTTATACTTTGACAATAGAAAGCTATATTTTACAATAATTATCTATAAAAGCGGTTACGGTGTGATTTTTACAATAATTATTCATACAAATGCACTGGAATTGACAATAAAAAGTTATACCAGTGTAAAACCGCTAAAAATTTCGTTGTAAGAATGGCTTTGGATATTGGTTGAAGCATTGCTGTCACATGGGATTTCTTATGTGGCGGCATTTTTTATGTGAAATGCAACAGTTTGTATAACTATTTATTGTCAAAACGGAGAAAGGAGTATGACTTATTATTGTTAAGAAACAAGAGAAAGAATTGAAGAAAAGAAGCAGATAAGAAAGCCGGAGTGTTCCAGTGTCAGACTGGCTCCGGCTTTTTAGGATGGAGGTGATGTGCATGGAAGAAATGGAACAATGGGAAGCTGTTGAGATTGAAAAAATCCCTTTGAAGGAACAGGCAGTGTTTCAGGAATTATTTGCAGCCTTAGAAAAGCATGGTCTTCATGAAGAAAAAGAGTATGTGATACAGATGACGGATTATTTAGAAGGGATGGAAGAACAGCTTGGAGAAGTGCGAAAAGAACTGGGGAAGGTCAGGAGCCAGCTTGACACCATCCAGAACAGAGGGGTGAAGCAGAGGACATTGGAAGTCGTAAACCGGGCAGAGCAGGTGGTACAGGGCATCGGCATGCAGGTGGCAGGGCTGAAAGAACAGTTTGTACAGAAAGCAAAGCAAGCAGTACAGGTATCGAAAGAGAAAGGAAAAGAGACGTTGGTGTCGGTTGTCCGGAAACTGTATGTACCGGAGACACTTAAAAAACTTGAGAATGCCTTACATGATACGGTGCTTTATCTGGATCAGGGGATTGACCGGATTGGGAATGTGGGTGATGAACTGCAGGAGGCCAAAGGGCATCTGAAGAATATCGCAAAAGAATTGTCCGGAAAAGAGCGGACCGTCATCAGAGGAAGGAATCCGGAGCATGGCGTGACGTTCCAGTTGCAAAAAGCAATGTTTTCTCTGATGCAGAAGCTGCACCGAATGGAGCAGAAGACAGGAGAACTTCGAAAACAGATAGAACCAAAGGAGCAGGGAGAGAAGACTTCGGTAAAGGCCCGGCTGGAGGCAATCCAGAATCAGCGTGTGCCGCTTGCAATCGAAATGAAACAGCCAAAACCGGAAAGAGCAAGGTAGGAGGAGATGCGATGGAACAGAAAACAACCATTACCTTTCAGGCAGCGGAATGCGGGGAGTTTCATAATCTGGGGCAGTATGTGGAATGTGAGACATTAAAGGAAGCGTACCGGGCATATCAAAGATTTTTAAAGACTTCCCCACAGATGGGACCGTCCTTGGAATTTACCCTGCATCATGCAGATGATCCGTTGTATTCGGAGTTGGGGTATCCACTCTGCATGAGAGGCATGGGGCATGAATTTTTTACGGATGTGAAGTATTTTGAACAGCATCCGCTGGTGCAGGAAGCTGTAAAGGAATTGCGGCAGTTAGAAGAAGCTCAGGCGAAGAAAGGAAAAAGGAGAGGGCAGGAACGATGATCCTGCCCAGAGGAAAAGAGGTGAGTGATTGAAGGATATCAAGGAAAAGGTAAAAGAGAAGAAACCGAAGATCCGCAATCCGGCATCCCGGCTTCCAAAGGAACTGGTTCGTTCTGCTGTTCTGGAGGCGAAAGAAAAATCCAGAGAAGTACCGGGACGTGCAGGCTCAGGTACGGCAGAAGAGTCCCCAACAGAATATGCAGGAAATAAGATTGAGGCGGCAGAGTACCGGATTGGAAGTGAAGCAGGTTCGGCAGCTTACCGTGGTGGAAAAAGGATTGCCAAGAAGTCTCGTGAAGTGCTCCGGAAACGGAGTGAAGAAAAAAGAGCCGCACAGTCAGTCAGGGAATCGGCGACAGAAACAGCCAGAGGTTCTTTCCAGACTGGTCAGGAAAAAGACGCAGGAAATGTATCCCGAAAGCAAGATGTTGCACAGGTAAGGATTAAGGAGAAACAGAAGGGGAAAGCAGGCGTAAAGGAAGCACCTAAGAGAGAGATTAAGAAAGCACCTCGTGTAGTGAAATCCTCACCCCTAGCATCTGATAAAGTAAAAACCCAGAGTCTTTATCAAAGAAATCGAGCCAGAAAAACGGCACAGGCAGCCAGACAGGCGGCGGTGAAATCCGCACAGGCAGCCAGACAGAGTGCAAAGACAGCGAAAACAACCGCAAGGGGAATTAAGGCAGTTGTTGAGGCGGCAGCTACAACGGTAAAGGCAGCCTTTGCAGCCTTGATGGCTGGAGGCGGTGCGGTTCTTATCATACTGATCTTAATTATAGGCATTATTGGAGGCGCTGCATTTATGGGAAATTCCCAGAGTGCAGAGCCTTTAAGTGCAGAAGTGCTGGCACATACCCCGACCATTCAGAGGTATGCCAGCGAATATGGAATCCTGGAGTATGTCGCAGTGATACAGGCAATCATGATGCAGGAAAGCGGGGGCAGGGGAACGGATCCTATGCAGTCCAGTGAATGCCCTTATAATACCGAGTATCCTAATAGTCCGGGAGCAATTCAGGATGCAGACTATTCCATCAAGGTGGGAATCCAGTATTATGCAGACTGCATCCGGGAGGCAGGATGTGAAAGTCCGCAGGATATGGACAGACTGAAGCTCTCGCTTCAGGGGTATAATTACGGGAATGGATACATAACATGGGCAATCCGGAATCATGGTGGCTACAGTGCAGCCAACGCACTGCAGTTTTCTCAGGAACAGGCTGCCGCTCATGGATGGGAACGGTATGGAGATCCGGAGTATGTGCCTCATGTTTTAAGATATTATTCGGGTGGTGGTCTGTTTGCCGGACTATTCGGAAACCAGCAGATCGTCACTATAGCAAAGAGCCAGCTTGGAAATGAAGGCGGTCAGAAGTTTTGGTCATGGTGGGGCTTTACCCAGAGGGAAGAATGGTGTGCCTGCTTTGTCAGTTGGTGTGCGGAACAGGCAGGACTACTTCAAAATGGAGCAGTACCGAGGTTTTCGTATTGCCCGGATGGAATGGACTGGTTTCAGGCGCAGGGTAAATGGCAGGCCGCCGGGAGTATTCCAGCAGCCGGGAGTATCATCTTTTTTGACTGGGATCATGATGGAATCAGCGATCATGTAGGAATTGTGGAAAGGTGTGATGGAACGACAGTCGATACAGTGGAAGGAAACTCTGGAGATGCGGTTAAGGAGAATAGTTATACGGTTCAATCAACATCTATCATGGGATATGGATTAGTGTCATATTAATATATTTTTTTCAAAAAGAAGTAAAAGGTTAAAAGAACGTATAGAGTTGAATTAGTCTATACGTTCTTCGCTAACGTTACTACTACTGTTTGAAATTTAAAATAATTTTTGCAATTTGCTTAGTAATAATTTTGCAACAGGTGTAAATACCTGATATTTCTTCCATATAATGTACATCGGAGAGGTAAGAGGTGGATTAAGTGGACGAAAACAAAGGTCACTGTCTGCTCCGGTGTGAATTAAGTTATCAAAACATAATGCATAACCGCAACCTTCACGAACCATGACCGAGGCATTGAAGAGCAGGTCATATGTGGAAGTGACTGTTAGTTTTTCAAGGTTATCCCCAAACCATTTTGGCATTTCTTCCAGCATACTCTGACGGGAACAAATCAGGGGTATCCCGATTAAATCATCTAATTGAATTGAGTCCTTTGTAGACAGAGGACTGTCTTTTCGCATTAACAATCCCCAGGAATCTGCAGTCGGAACTTTCAGATAGTTATATTTAGATAAATCTACTTGCTGTACAATGACCGCAAAGTCTAGCAGCCCTTTATCTAAACGTTCGTTTACTGCGTCCGTACCGCTGCTGTAGAAGTGGCAGCGTATATCAGGGTATTCCTGTTGGAGAGATTTCACAGCTTTCATAAAAGAACGAATCCCGTCAGATTCGGCACAGCCAATACGTATATCTCCGCCATTGATTTCATCAAGTGCGTTAAATTCTGAAATGGTCTTGTCTACCATATCCAAGATATCCTCTGCCCTCTTTCGTAAAAGCATCCCCTCTTCGGTCAATTTAACACTGTAGTTTGTTCTAGTAAATAATTTTTTCCCCAACTCCTCTTCCAGCTCTTTTAGCTGGCGGGATAACGTGGGCTGAGAAATATGAAGATAGTTGGCTGCTCTTGTGATATTTTCCTCTCTTGCGACAACCATAAAATAGCGCAGAACACGAATTTCCATGATATTCCTCCCATCTATTTTAGAAAATAAAATTATGGATCCTTTTTATTAAAAATATTATAACAAAAATAGTTATTCAATACAAGAATAACTAGAAATAAAAACTAGGTATTTTACATTTCTATGAGACTGTTCTAAACTTTAATTGCAGGAGGTGATTAAAGTGGCAGAGGCAACCGATAAATATGGAATCTTCGTACAAAATTTAGAAGATGCCAGTTGCGATAAGGAAATGATCCAAAGATGTATTCTGTTAGCCAAGAATAAGGAAGTGACCGAGCTGTTACGTTTGCTGACAGGACATCGAAAATCATTATTGGGAAATATGCATAAGCGACAAAAAGAGATTGACTGTTTGGACTTTTTGATTTTTCAGTTAAAACATAATTCAAATGAAGGAGGAATTTTAGAATGAATAAGTTAAGCGAAAACAAAAATATACCGAAAATTGCATTAGGTGCATGGTCCTGGGGAACAGGGGCAGCCGGTGGGGATCAGGTATTTGGAAACCATTTTTCAACACAGGAATTAAAACCAGTTTTTGATAAGGCGATGGAGTGTGGACTGAATTTGTGGGATACTGCAGCAGTCTATGGAGAGGGTTCTTCTGAGAGTATTCTGGGAGAGTTTATTAGGGAGATTCCTCGCAAGGATATTCTTATTTCTACCAAATTTACCCCACAGATTGCCAGTGATTCTTTAAACCCTATGCAGGATATGCTGGATGGAAGTAAGGAACGTCTGAACACAGACATTATAGATATTTATTGGATTCACAATCCGATGGATGTGGAAAAATGGACTCCGCAGCTGATTCCATTAGCAAAGAACGGGCAGATCAAAGCTATCGGTGTTTCAAATCATAATCTTTCAGAAATTAAACGAGCAAATGAAATTCTTGTTTCCGAGGGGTTGAAAATTTCTGCAGTACAAAATCATTTCAGTCTGTTACACCGTTCCTCGGAAAAAGCCGGAATCCTTGATTATTGCAAAGAAAATGGAATTGTCTTTTATGCCTATATGGTATTGGAGCAGGGAGCTCTTACTGGAAGATATACAGAGGAAAATCCATTTCCGGCTAAAACAGGGAGAGGTGATTCCTACAATTCGCATTTGAAAGAGCTAACTGCATTGATAGAGGAATTGAAAATTGTTGGAACACGTTATCAGGCAAGCCCGGCACAGATTGCTATAGCATGGGCACTTGCTAAGGGAACCCTTCCAATTATCGGTGTTACAAAGGTAAAACAGGTTGAGGAGGCTCTGGCAGCATCTAAGATGATATTAACAGAGGAAGAAGTCAGCCGACTGGAAAAATTGGGTGATGAAGCAGGGGTGCATACTCTGCGTGAATGGGAAAAGGAAATGTAGGAACAGATAGGAGGCGAATAGCATTGAAGGTGCTTTTATTTAACGGAAGTACAACAAAGGATGGCTGTGTTTACCGGGCATTGTGTGAGGTGGCTGATGCACTGCAGGAAGATGGAATTCAGACAGAAATTTTACAGATGGGAACTGAGCCAGTTTGGGACTGTATGGGGTGTGACTTCTGCCACAATGGAGGAAATGGTCTGTGTGTTCATGAGGATATGGTAAATGAATGGCTGGAAAAAGTAGAAAAAGCGGATGGGTTTATTTTTGGTTCTCCGGTTTACTATGCACATCCGACAGGGCAGTTTCAGGCTCTTTTGGACCGGATGTTTTATGCCGGTGGGGAGTATTTTCAGTTTAAACCGGGGGCAGCAGTGGTAACGGCTCGCCGAGCAGGAACGACAGCTTCTTTGGATGTGCTGAATAAATATTTTACAGACGCCTGTATGCCGGTGGTATCTTCCACTTATTGGAATCTGGTACATGGTAATACAACAGAAGAGATTGAGCAGGATCTGGAGGGACTCCAGACTATGCGGAATCTGGGACACAACATGGCATGGATACTCAATTGTCTGGAGGCTGGTAAAGAAAAAGGTTTTGTTCCGAAAAAAATGGAAACACAGTACTGGACGAATTTTGTGCGATAAGAAAGGTCGTTTCATAGAAATGTTTAGGGGTGCAATAAAAAAGTATGGAATATCTAAAATTAAGTAATGATGTTCAAATGCCACTGATAGGATTTGGAACATGGGATGTGCGAGGAGAAAAGGGAAAGCGATGTATCTTAGATGCTTTAGAAGTTGGATACAGACTGATTGATACAGCACAGATGTATGATAATGAAAAGATTATCGGCGATGCGGTGAGAGAGAGTAAGTTATCTAGAAAAGATTTGTTTCTTACTACGAAATTGTACCGTTCTTGTACCAGTTACCAAAAAGCAAAAGATGGGATTGAACAATCTTTGGAGCAATTACAGAGTGATTATATTGATTTACTTTTGATTCATGAACCATATGATAACTCTTTGGAAATGTATGAGGCTTTAAAAGAAGCTTATCAGAAAAAAAAGGTAAGAGCTATTGGTATTTCTAACTTTAATATAGAAAGATACCGGAATTTTATTTGTTCTTGTGAGATAATACCGGCTATTAATCAGGTAGAATCCCATGTCTATTACTCGCAGTTGGAGCTGAAAGAATTTTTGGAAAATCATGGAACAAAAATGCAGTCGTGGGGATCCTTTACTGAAGGACGGAAAGATATTTTTGCGGATCCATTATTAAGGGAAATTGGTAAAAAATACGGGAAGACTTCTGCGCAGGTGGCATTGCGTTATCTAGTACAGCAGGGGATAGCAGTTATTCCGAAATCGGTGCATAGGGAACGCATGATACAGAATTTTAATATTTTTAATTTTACACTGCAAGCAGAAGATATGGAAAATTTGCGAAGTCTTGATAGTGGACAATCATTGTTTGATTGGTACTAAAAATACAAATAGAAAGGAAGATGACTTTGACAATCGAAGATGTAATTCGTGGATTTTGTGAAAATACCGAAGAAAATCTAGAGAGGGAGGCGTATGCTAATACACTTTTTCAAGAGGCTATTCGTATTGGAATGGAATTAAATAGTAGTTATCACACCCCAGAAGAACTTCGGGAGATTATGAGTCGACTGACTGGCAAGAAAATAGATGATACTTTCCGGCTGTTTCCACCGTTTTATACAGATTTTGGAAAGAACATCACTCTTGGTAAAGATGTGTTTATTAATTCGGGTTGCCATTTTCAAGATCAGGGCGGCATTACTATTGGGGACGGTTCTTTAATTGGGCATAATGTTGTACTGGCTACCATCAACCATGATCTCGAACCAGAGAATAACCGTAAAAATCACTATGCACCAATCATGATAGGCGACCATGTATGGATTGGCTCTAATGCATCTATATTGCCTGGTGTTATCATTGGAGATTGGGCTGTGGTAGCTGCCGGAGCCGTAGTAACAAGGGATGTTCCACCATACACTGTAGTTGGTGGGGGGCCGGCCAAGGTACTGAAAACAATTTCAAAGAACTAGGAGGTGTTGGAATGAAAAGAATAATCAGTATGGCATTTGGGATACTACTCATGCTTTCTATGGTTGCTTGTGGACGAGCAGCAGAGACTACAGGGGCTGGCGAGAATACAGAATCTACTCAAGCATCGGAAAATATCCAAAGTCCTTCGGTCAAAGAAGATAATTCTAGTAATGAGGAAGATGCTACTGACACAGCGAAAAAAAATATGTTCAAACCAGAATTTGATTTTGAATCAAAGACAGTGACACTCAATAGTGGTTATGAAATGCCGATTAACGGATTGGGAACATACAGTTTACATGGTGAAGAATGTATCAATTCAGTCAAATCCGCATTATCCAATGGTGTACGACTGATTGATACTGCAGCTTCTTATGGTAACGAAGAAGAAATCGGACAGGCAATTCGTGAAGCAGTTGACGAGGGAATTGTCAAAAGAGAGGATGTTTTCGTAATAACGAAAATATATACAAGCGGCGAAATGGAAAACCCCGAGTCTGTCATTCAGGCTGGTCTGGATCGACTCAATATTGACTATGTAGATATGATGCTACTCCACCATCCTTTTACAAATGATGTGGAAGTATATAAAGCGATGGAACAGTTCGTCAAGGAAGGGAAGATTCGTTCGATTGGTCTTTCTAATTGGTATGTAGAGGAGTTGACGGAATTTTTGCCGCAGGTAGATACGGTTCCTGCTCTTGTCCAGAATGAAATTCATCCTTACTACCAAGAAAATGATGTAATCCCGTTTATTCAGAATTTGGGAATTGTAGTGCAGGGGTGGTATCCTTTGGGAGGAAGAGGGCATACAGCAGAACTGTTGGGCGATCCGGTGATTTCTGATATTGCAGAGATACATGGTGTTTCTTCTGCACAAGTGATTTTGCGTTGGAATCTGCAAAAAGGTGTGGTGGTCATTCCGGGATCCAGTAATCCTGACCACATTAAGGAAAATACAGAATTATATCATTTTACTTTGACAGATGAGGAGATGAAACAGATTAATGCACTTGATCGTGGAGAGAAGCATGATTGGTATTAAAAAAGTAAATTGAAAATCCTTTAAAGTTTTGAATGGAGGTATCAGTATGAAGGTGTTAGGTATTAATAGCAGTGCCAGAAAGGATGGAAATACTGCGATTTTAATAAACAAGGTTTTTGAAGTTCTGAAACAGTACGATATTGAAACGGAGTTGATTCAACTCGCAGATCAGGTACTGGAACCGTGTAAGGCATGTTGGGCTTGTGGAGGCCGGGAAAACTGTGTTCATAAAAAAGACAATTTTCAGGATATATTTGAGAAGATGAAAAAAGCAGATGGAATTCTGCTTGGTTCACCGGTTTATTCAGCGAATATATCTGCAAATATGCAGGCGCTTTTAGAAAGAGCAGCTGTGGTAGGCGATATGAATCCAGGACTGTTTACTCATAAAGTAGGAGCCGCGGTAACGGCTGCCCGAAGAGGTGGAGCACTACAGGCTATTGATGCCATGAACCACTTTTTCTTGAATCATGAGATGTTTGTGGCAGGATCTACCTATTGGAATATGGGCTATGGACAGCTGGCAGGTGATGTGGAGAAGGACAAAGAAGCTCTGGACAATATGGAAAATCTTGGGCGAAATATAGCGTGTCTGCTTACAGCATTGGAAGGAAGGAAATTTGAATGATAAAAAAAGGAATTTGTATTTGTATACTGATTGTAATGATGTGTGCTATGGCTGGATGTACAAATTTGGCTCCACAAACCGAACAGTTTACAAAGAATGAGGATCAGAAAGAAGGTGGAAGAGAACATACGGAATCATCCCCATCTGCTTCAAATCAGGAGGAAGATATGAACAATAAAACTTTGGTAGTTTATTTCTCTGCTACTGGAACTACAGAAACACTTGCAGAATATGCAGCGGAGATGTTAAACACAGATTTGTATGAAATTGTACCAGAAGAACCTTATACAGAAGAAGATTTAGCTTACTATACTGATGGACGGGCAGATCAGGAGCAGAATGATACCAATGCCAGACCGGAAATTTCCGGGAAAGTAGAGAATATGGAACAATATGATACAATTATACTGGGGTATCCAATCTGGCATGGGCAGGCTCCAAGAATTATTAGTACCTTTTTAGAAAGCTATGATTTTTCGGGTAAAACGGTAATTCCTTTTTGCACATCTCATAGTAGCGGAATAGGTTCAAGTGCAGAGGATTTACATTCTTTATGCCCGGATTCTACGACGTGGATAGCAGGTGAACGGTTTGAGGCAGGAACAACAATGGAAACTATGAGAGAATGGTTAGAGAGTCTGAAATAGACACAGAAGAAATACAAATTGAAAATTAGGAGGAAAGATAAAATGAATGATTTTGTTTTTTATAACGCAGATAGAGTATATTTTGGAAAAAATCAAATGAGCAATTTAACAGAAGAAGTATTAAAGTTCGGGGAGAAAGTTCTTCTTGTATATGGCGGTGGATCTATTAAGAAAAGTGGTCTTTATGATCTTGTGACAAAATCACTGAAGGATAGCGGCATTGAATGGCTTGAAGTTGCAGGTGTGGAACCAAATCCACGTCATAGTACTGTAAATAAGGGGGCTGCAATCTGCAAAAAAGAAGGTATAGATGTAATACTTGCAGTGGGAGGCGGATCTGTTATTGATTGTTCCAAAGGGATTGCTGCGGCAGCTTTGACAGAAGATGGTGACGTATGGCCGTTAGTGTCGCAGGGAACATGGGTAAAGGAAGCCTTACCAGTGATTGCAGTGTTAACAAATGCAGCTACGGGATCGGAGATGGATGCGTGGGCTGTTATTTCCAACATGGATACAAATGAAAAAATAGGTCTTGGTGGAGATGCCCTGGTTCCCAAAGCAGCCTTTGAAAATCCAGAATACAGCTTTTCCCTGCCGGAATACCAGACAGCCTGTGGTGCCTTTGATATTTTTAATCACGTTCTGGACAATTATTATCTGGCAGGAGAGTCAACCTTTGATTTAGTTTTGGAATTTCAGGAAGCTGTGATGCGGAGTGTGGTAAAGTGGGCACCGATTGCAATGAGAGAACCTGACAATTACGAAGCAAGAGCGAATCTGATGTGGGCATCTTCAATGGCGCTCAATGGTGTGCTGGATGGGGGGACGGTTCATGGCTGTGCGTGCCATATGATGGAACATGAACTATCTGCTTATTATGATATTACACATGGGCATGGGTTAGCCATTGTTACACCACGCTGGCTTACATACATACTGGATGAAACTACAGCACCGGCAATCTATAGAATGGGCATCAAAGTCTTTGGAGTTGACGAGACTATGAGTGTAATGGATGGAGCTAAAAAAGCGATTGAAGCAGTATCAGAGTTCTGCTTTAAAACTCTTAGATTAAAAAGCACACTGACAGAGCTTGAGATAGATGAAGAGCATTTTAGGGAAATGGCAGAACATGCTTGTTCTGGCATGGGTGGGGTTATTACCGGACCAAAAGTGCTGGATGTAGAAGATGTAGAAAAAATATATAAAATGTGTTTATAAAATGATTCGTGGTTCTTCCGCGCAGTGGTATATTTGATTCAAAATAAATCACAAGGCAACTAATAACATAGCGGATATGCGGAAGAACCATATTAGTATAACAAGATTTTGGGATTAATTATTAGTATAATCTAGAAGTAACGGGGAGAATCAGGCATAAAAGGAGAGTGAAAAATTATGAAAATTCTGGTGATAAACGGAAGCCCACGCTTCAACGGAAATACTGCAGCAATGGTTTCTGCTTTCGAGGAAAGTGCTAATGAAGCAGGGCATCAGGTAACTGTTAAGCAAATTGGGAACAAGGATATTCGTGGCTGTAAAAACTGTGATGCCTGTCGGAGAACTTTAAACGGAAATTGTGTTCAGCAAGATGATATGCAAAAGATATATCCTTTTATGAGAGAATGTGAGGTGTTGGTGATTGCCACGCCAATCTATTATTATTCCATGACAGGCCAGACACACTGCTTCATTGAACGATGTTATGCTTTTGAGCGGTTGCCCAAATTAAGAAAAGCAGCCCTTTTCCTTAGTGCCGGAGCAGGTGGGTTTACATCAGCAATACAAACTTATAAGGACGCAATTATTGGACACATGGGAGCAGGGAATTTGGGGATTGTGACATCGACAGGAGATTCGATTTCAAAACTTGGTGAAGTTCGGGCAATTGCAAAAAAAATATAAGGGAAAGAACATAGAGATGGTAAAAATAAATGAAAAAAATCTGCGAATGCGAAGAAACAAAGAATTTCTGTGGGTTTCTGCAGAAAACAAAAAGATTTATCTGAAAGCGCAGGAGTCTTGCTTGGCACTTTACTTTGCGGTGTATGAAGAAATGACAACGTATATACACGAAATGATAAAAAAGGGGTATGCGGTAGGATAAGCAGACGTAGAGAAAGGAATTCTAAATGAATGTATGGCATGATATACCGCAACAGTATATAACATCAGGGAAATTTTTAGTTTATATTACGATGCAGAAAGGCAGTAATAAAAAGTATGAATTTGATTTAAGAACAGGGTACCTTCGACTAGCTGAAATACTTTATTCAGCAGCTTGTTATCCCGTAAATGGAGGAATTATACCAAGAACATTGAATGGCTTGCAGCGACCACAAAGGGCATTGATTATTTGTCAGGAGTCGTTGGAACTGCATACATTGGTAGAATGTTCACCGGTTGGAGTAATTCGAATACGAGAAAATGGAAGAGTTGAAGAAGTAATCATGGCACTTCCGATTTTAGAAAATATGAATGGAATTGGTTTTGTAGATTCAGAATCAACGCTAAAAGCAATGTATGAAGAAATTCAATATTTTTATCAGACATATAATGGCTCAGCGGATTCAGGATTATGGATAAATGGTGAAATTTCAGGTATTAAAGCCGTTGATATGATAGAGAAAGCAACTGTAAATTATATAGAACAGTATAAGTGATAAAATTGATGACCTCCAAATTTAGATACTGTGAACGTGGAAAAATATATAAGGTGTGTTTGTAAAATTATGAGAGTGGCGATTATCGATGACACTAGGGAGGATGCGGAGCATCTTTTTGGATGTCTGAAGCAATATCAAACAGAATATGAAGTTACGATTCAGGTGGATACATATTATGCCAGTTTTGATTTTTTGGAAGAATATCGTAGCCAATATGATGTTATTTTTCTGGATATAGAAATGCCGGGCAGTGATGGAATAGAAGTGGCGCATGAAATTAGAGAAAAAGACGAAAGTGTTGGGATTATTTTTGTGACCAATATGGCGCAATATGCAATCAAAGGATATGAAGTGAATGCAATTGATTTTATTGTAAAGCCGGTTGGTTATTATGTTTTTGCAGAAAAACTAGAAAAAGCAATTCGTTTCTTTAAAAAAAGAGAACGTAAAAATATGTTGTTCAGTAAAGATGGCGAAATATATCGGATATCGTTATCTGAGGTTTTGTTTGTGGAAAAAGAAAAGAGTGATTTACTTATTCATACCACAAAAGGAGTATTTAAGGAAAGAGGAACAATTAAACTCCTAAAGGAAAAATTAGAGGATGCCTCTTTTAGCGAATGCACTAGTGGTTGTCTAGTTAATCTGTCAAAAGTTTCTTGTGTGGGAAAAGAGCATATTTTAGTAGCAAATAAAACTTTGCCGCTTTCAAGAAGGATGAAGAAGCAATTTACAAAGGAGTATATTGATTATATAGGAGGTGGATTTTAATGGATTTGAATTTTGTAATGAATCTGAATTTTATTCATTTTCCGATGGAACTTTTGTTATGTCAAATTCCTTTTTTAATCCATAAACCACGTCGGGATGTTTTTGGGGTTAAACTGACAGGCACATTGATTATATATTTTATTCTATCTGCTACATGGATGTTTTTTATTGAAATAGTACGGGGAGAGTATTTGTTTCCTTATGTTTTGTTGTATCTGGGATATGCTATTTTAACAGCAATACCTATTATTGTTTGTTTTGATATTCACATTTTGGAATTGTTTTTTATAATTGTCGGAGCATATGCAACACAGCATATGTGTTATGCCTTTTTAAGGATTTTTTTATATCTTACCAGACACTCTTTAGAAACTGAGGGTATGTTTCGTTTTTTTACGCAGTACATAGTTTATGGGATCTGGTCTGCTTTAATTTACTTCTTAATCATTAGGAAAAATCAGAAAAAAGATGGGTTTGGTACAGAAGATAAACGTATTGCATTTTTTTCGGTTATACTTGCAGTTGCAGCAGTCGGATTTAGTGTCTACTACACTTATCCGGCAGATTTAACTCCTATTAATATATATACTTGTGTGCTTTGCCCTGCCTATGGATTTTTGTGTTGTGCGTTAGTGTTGACTATGGAATACTATGTCCTGCGTGAAAACCGTATGAAAAAGGAACGTGAAATTATGGAACAGCTTTTGCAAATGGCAAATTCACAGCAGAAATCGTCAAAAGAAGCAATAGATATTATCAATATAAAATGCCATGATTTAAAACATCAACTAAAAGCAATTGAAAAAATACCTGATATGAGAAATCGTTCAGAATATGTAAAAGAAATACAGCAGACGGTATCCATTTATGATGCGATCTTTCATACAGGATGTGAACCTTTAGATTATGTACTTCGTGAAAAGTGTCTAATCAGCAATGAGTATAATGTAGCATTTAGTTGCATGGCAAATGGTGCCTTGATCAATTTTATGTGTCCGGCAGATATTTATGCACTGATGGGAAATGCACTTGATAATGCATTGGAATGTGTGATGAAGGAGAAAGAACAAAAACGAACAATCAGTCTTCATATTAAACAAAGTGGTAAGATGGTACTAATCCACATGGAAAATAGGTGCAGTATCAGTCCTGTTTTTGTCAATGGATTGCCAGTTACTGAGAAAAAAGATAAGGCATATCATGGATTTGGTGTAAGAAGTATCAAATATATTGCAGAAAAATATAATGGCGAATTATATATGAATGTCAGAGGTGGAATGTTTATTATGGATGTACTTCTGCCAATAGAAAACCGAATATATCAGGAAAACGACCACTTTTAACAAAGTGGCTTTTTCTTTTGAGAAATCATTATAATACAAGTTAACAAGCAACTACTTAATGAGGAAGAGGAGGAAAAGAAAATGGTTGAGTTTCTTGTGGATTTGGTTTCGCCATTCTTTTTGAGTTTGGGAGTAAGCCAATCGGATGTTAATAATTATGTGAATCAGTTAATTGGTTATGTGTATGCAATTTTAGGGCTATTATTAATTGCTGTAATTGTAATGATAGCAGCGCACTGGATTGCAAGAAAAGGTACGCGGCATGTTATACGATTTGGGGCAGGAATCAGTTGGATACTGATTGTATGTGTTCTTGTAAATGTCATATGTTTCGGCCCTATGTATAACAATCTCGCACCGATTATCAATGGTAGAGGAAGTGTTTCAGAGGAAACAATCAAAAAATCAAAAGATGTGATTAAAAAAGTTGGTGAAGAAGGGATGGTACTTCTTAAAAATGACGGAGTGCTTCCTATTACTTCCGACAAAATGAATATCAATGTATTTGGTTGGGCATCAACATCTCCTATTTTTGGAGGAACTGGATCAGGAGCCAGTGATAGTGAAGGAAGTGTTGGAGTTATAGATTCTTTAGAAGAAGCAGGATTTAAAACTAATCATACACTAACGGATATGTATAAAAATTATCGTGCAGAAAGACCGACAGAAGTAAAATCACCAAAGAATGAAGAGTGGAACATGAGAGACTGGACATTGCCGGAACCTACTGTAGATTATTATACAGATGAAATTATGAGTGAAGCGATAGAATTTTCGGATACTGCAGTTGTTGTGATAGCAAGGTCAGGAGGAGAAGGGCGTGATGAACCGACAGATATGAATGCGGCAATTCATGGAACTTATGATCCTCGTGGAGAATTGGGCACAGCTGAATATAACTATTTTGATGCTGCCTATACAAATAACGGCAACTATGATGATTATGACGAGGGAGAGCATTATTTGGAACTTTCAAATACAGAAGAAGAAATGGTCAATATGGTCTGTAATAACTTTGAAGATGTGATCGTTGTGATAAATGCCAATAATGCGATGGAACTTGGTTGGGTTGACCAGTATGAACAAATTGATTCCGTAATTCTTGCACCGGGTACAGGTGCAACCGGCATGACTGCACTAGGAGAAATTTTGAATGGTGAAATAAATCCATCGGGAAAAACGGTAGATACATATGTGTATGATTTGACAGACACACCGTCTTATCAAAATTTCGGTAGCTTTGTTTATAATAATGTAGATGAACTTGTCGATGCCAGTATGGAAGCTGATCCGGCATATCAGGGGGTACAGGGATTTGTAAACTACACAGAAGGAATCTATGTCGGATATAAGTTTTATGAAACAGCAGCAGAAGAAGGATTTATTACCTACGAAGAAAAGGTACAGTTCCCGTTTGGATATGGATTAAGTTATACAACGTTTGAACAAAGTATTGAGAAGTTTACGGATAACGGAGATAGTATTTCATTGGATGTTCAGGTAAAAAATACTGGTGATGTTGCAGGAAAATCGGCGGTTGAACTGTATTTTACCCCTCCATATGTAAACGGAGGCATTGAAAAAGCATCCGTAAATCTGATTGAGTTTGGGAAAACAGACAAGTTAGAAGCAGGGGAATCAGAAACCATTTCTTTTACAATAAACAAAGAGGATATGGCAGCATATGATTCCAATGAAATTAAAGTTGCAGGGGGTGGATATATACTAGAGCAGGGCGAATATATCATTTCGTTGAGATCTGATTCTCATACGGTACTGGATCAGGAGACATTTACGGTAGAAGAAGATGTTAATTATAGCACTAATGGACGTGAAAGTGATGGTGTAATTGCGGTTAATCAATTCCAGGAATATTCAGCAGGTGATGTGGAATATCTATCTCGCGCAAATGGGTTTGCTAATTATGCAGAAACGACAAAAGCGCCAGAAGAGAGCGCATATAAGATGGATGAAGAAACTCTTGAGAGTGTCAGTGAAAAGTCAGTAGCATACTATGATGCTTCAAAATATGATAATGCAGAAGATGAAATGCCAGTTACTGAAGCTGATAATGGAGTACAACTTGCTGATTTAACAGGAAGACAGTATGACGATCCATTGTGGAATGATTTACTGGATCAGCTTAGTGTTGATGAAATGATAAATATGGTGAATTTAGCTGGTTTCCAGACAATTGCAATTGATTCAGTAGGAAAAAAAGCAACACTTGATAGTGATGGAACTTCTGGATTAAATGACTGGTATATTCAGGTGTATGGAACAGCATTTCCTGTAGAGGTACTAATTGCGCAAACATGGAACAAAGAATTGGCATATGAAACAGGGGGAGCGATTGCACAAGAATATGCAGATTGTGGTATTTACGGTTGGTATGGACCGGCAATGAACATTCACCGTTCTGCATTTTGTGGCCGTAATTTTGAATATTATTCAGAAGATAGTGTTTTGTCAGGATATATTGGATTAAATGAAATAAATGCAGCTGCGGAAAAGGGCGTTTATGCATACATCAAACATTTTGCGTTAAATGAACAGGAAGGTAATAGATGTTGTATGCTTTTAACTTATTCGGATGAACAGGCAATCAGGGAAATTTACCTGAAACCATTTGAAATCTGTGTGAAAAATTTTGATTTTGAAGGAAATAAACCACTTGCAGTAATGTCCTCTTTTGTATTCATTGGAGACAGATGGTGCGGTGCTAATCCTAATCTTTTGAATACAGTACTTCGTGATGAATGGGGATTCCAGGGCATGGTAGTAACAGACTGGAATGGATCTTATGGTTATCAAAACACCGAAGATTGTATTAGAAATGGAAATGATGCAATGCTTGGCTTTAACCAGCATGAGTCGAATAAAATTGCAAATAAGGAGTCTGCTACTCTCGTTAAAGCACTTCGTCAAGCATCAAAAAATATGATGTATACAATAGCAAATAGTGGAAATTATACAGCCGCAGATGCGGATGATGACGGCATGGAGCCTATGACAAAAATCTTTATAGCAGTAGATGCATTGGTGACCATTCTATGTATTGGAATTATGGTGATTGTCATGGTTCGCTGGAGTAAGAAGAAAAAATCGGAAGTTCAAGTGAGTATTGAAAAAGTGCAAAAAGAAGAGTAAAGAGATAAAAGAAGGGAATAGGGAAGATGCCCTATTCCCTTCTTCAGGAGGAAATCAATGAAACATCTTGATATTATTCAAAGTATGACATTAGAGGAAAAGGCTGCTTTTTTAAGTGGGAAGGGGGAATGGGATACAAGAGATATTCCACGTCTTGGAATCCCGTCTGTGTTCTGTTCAGACGGACCTCATGGAATCCGTAAGCAGGCCGGAGCAGGGGACCATCTTGGACTGAATGAGTCTCTTCCTGCCACTTGTTATCCGACAGCTGCAACTATAGCAAACAGTTGGAATACAGAACTGGGAAAAGAAATTGGAGAAGCACTGGGAGAGGAGGCGCGGGTGCTGAACGTGCAGGTATTGTTGGGCCCCGGGTTGAATGTAAAACGAAGCCCTCTCTGTGGTAGAAATTTTGAATATTTTTCTGAAGATCCATATCTATCAGGAAAGATGGCAGCTTCTTATATTCAAGGAATCCAAAGTCAAGGCGTGCATGCCTGTCCGAAGCATTTTGCGGTAAACAGTCAGGAACTACGCCGGATGGCTATGAATGCAGTTTTGGATGAGAGGACACTACGGGAGATTTATCTTACAGGATTTGAAATTGCTGTAAAAGAGGGTGGAGCGAAAGCTATCATGTCTAGTTATAATCAAATAAATGGAACTTATGCCAATGAAAATATGCATCTTTTAAAAGAAATTTTACGGAAAGAATGGGGATTTGAAGGTATTGTTATTACGGACTGGGGCGGTTCCAATGATCATGTAAAAGGTGTGAAAGCAGAATCGAATCTGGAGATGCCGGCTCCGGGACTGGATTCAGCTAGACAGATTATAGCCGCGGTAGAAAATGGTAGCCTGACGATGGAGGAATTGAATATCTGTGTAGATACTTTGCTGGATGCGGTGTTTACTGTGAGTGAAAGCAGCAAAAAGAGAGCAGAGGATTTTGATAGTAAAGAACACCACCGTCTTGCAAGAAAAGCAGCAGCAGAAAGTGCAGTATTATTAAAAAATACAAACTCTATTTTACCATTGAAACCGGGATGCAAGGTTGCTGTAATAGGTGATTTTGCAAAAGAGCCACGTTATCAAGGGGCAGGTTCCTCAATGGTAAATCCTACGTTAGTGGAAACCGTGGAAAAAGTAATGTCAGATTATGATTTGCAGGTGTTAGGCATAACTGGAGGATACCGTCGGACAGGAGAAGCAGATGAAGTGTTAAAGAAAGAAGCCATAGATCTGGCAGCAGATGCGGATGTGGTACTTTACTACTTTGGCTTAGATGAACTCAGTGAATCAGAGGGGTTAGATCGGACACATATGAGGATTCCACAGAATCAGATTGAATTATTGCAGTCGGTTCTTCAGGTGAATGAAAATATTGTAGGGATCCTAAGCACCGGTGCTGCGGTAGAGATGCCCTGGCAGACGTGTTGTAAGGCAATCCTGCACGGATATTTGTCCGGACAGGCGGGGGCAAGTGCAATGCTTGATATTTTGACAGGAAAGGTAAATCCCTCTGGTCGACTTGCAGAAAGTTACCCATTACGCTATGAGGACACGCCTGCTTTCCGGCATTTTCCTAGCACGGAGAAAAATTCTGAATATCGAGAGAGTATTTATGTGGGGTATCGGTATTATGATACCAGTATGGTACGGGTGCAGTATCCATTCGGTTATGGTTTGTCATATACAGAATTTACTTATTCAGATCTTATAGTTGAAGAGGATGGAATCCGTGTGCTGATTACTAATACTGGAGACTTCGACGGCGCAGAGGTGGTGCAGATGTATGTGGGACTTCCAAACGCTATCGTATTCCGTCCGGCAAAAGAATTAAAAGGATTTTCTAAAATATTTTTAAAAGCTGGAGAAAGCGGGGAAGTAACGATTCCATTTGATGATAAAACCTTTCGCTACTGGAATATAAAAACCAATCGTTGGGAGGTGGAAATGGGAACCTATCAGATTATGGTAGGAGCAAGCGTTGACGATATCAGACTGACAGGTGAAATTGAACAGGATGGCACAACAACTGTGTATCCTTATAATCCTGCAGAATTACCCTACTATTATACTGGAATAGTACAGCAGATATCTGACCGAGAATTTGAGGTACTTCTTGACCATTCTATTCCTGATGGAAGCTGGAATGGAGAACTGACATCAAATGATGCTATCTGTCAAATGTATTATGCAAAAAGTAGACTTGCCAGATTTATTTATAACCGTCTGACAAGTTTTAAGAAAAGAAGCGAAGAAAAAGGTAAGCCGGATTTGAACATTCTGTTTATTTATAACATGCCATTTCGGGCGTTGGCAAAGATGACGGCAGGTATGGTAAGCATGGATATGGTAGATGGGATTGTGGAAGTTGTAAATGGTCATTTTTTTAAAGGGATAAATAAAATTATAAATGGATTTTTTGTAAATATCTTGGCAAATAAGAAATATGGTAAAAAGCTGTCTAAAGGAAATGAGGTGAAATAGATATGAAGAATATAGCACAATGGTGGAAAAATCATTGGGAAATTTTTGAAGAAAAACATCCGAAGCTGTCCAAATGGGTATATCAGATATTTTATTTCTTTGTGTTCAGTATGGGAGTGACGGCATTCCAATATCTGGTATTTACATTTATGCCGGGAATATTGGGAATCGGTCTTGCTGGTACAGAATTCATGTGGCCACAAAGAGCGATGCATATCTTTGGGGTAGATTTTACGTGGAGTTTACTGGGGTATAATGTACTTTATGATGCTTCCGGTGCAGTAATCATTGGCGGAGGACTGGGGTATTTTATCAGTTATGAAGTTGGTTCTTTTCTGGCTCAGTGCATTAACTTTCCGTTACAGAGAAATATTACCTTTAAGAGCAAAGGAAATCCTGTATATCAGGGCATGTGGTATTTTATCGCATGGGTTGTAATTTCCCTGATATGTAATGGCTTCAATAACTTGTGGATGCCGATTGCATCTGTCTATGTAGCTCCGGCGATTTATAATTTGTTGGTCACCTTTATTACTGGTGGTGTTTCGATGATTATTTTTTTCTTTGTGTTTAAGATTATTTTCCCAGAAGGGGAAGCGAAGGGGGAAAGCATTTTAGGAGAACAAAATTAAAATATGATTATCTATATAGTAGCACTTATTCTAGCCAGCGTGATAGCATTGTACAGCTATTTTTACTTAAAAGAATTCGGTATTTTTTAAGCTTGATATGAAATGTAGAGGTTGTAAAATTTTTACATTTGTCTTACTAGATTATGGTAGTTAAGTGGATTAGCATATATCTAATCAGAACAGAAGAACATGGCGAATAATGAAGTTAGATTAAAAAGAGAGTTGTGATAGTTTTGGAAAAAAGAAATGCACCAAATAAAATAAAATTTATAGAATATTTATTGGTTTTCCATTGGGGATTTCTGCTGTTTTTAGCCTTTTATGCATTTGTAGAAGATATAGTAGGATGGCTGATGGGGACAGTATCAGTGAAAGCACAACCATATAATATGAGTGGTCTTTTAATTATGTGCATGGAAATATTTATGATATTTATTATAGGCATTTTTGAAGGGATATGTTTTAGCTCATTTGAGAAACAAAAATGGAACGATATGTCATGGTATTGGATTAGCTGTTTCTTTGTTTTGTGGATTAGCTATTTTACTGCGATAGAGGCTTATCGTATTTGGGAAACTATCTTTAAAAGAGTAACTTGGGAATCAACAAAACAGAGTTTTCTATTAGCAGGAAGTATTACAGTTAGAGAATTTATAGGTGTGTGTATTGGGTGCCTTTTGGGGAAAGGAGGGATAGTGGTAAAAACCTATAGAGGCAGAAAAAATGAAGATAAAATATATTAGTAGGTTTAATAAGCGCTGCGAGAATTTAAGCTATATTAAGACATTCTCGTTTAACAGGAAATTGTTTATAAAAATGCAAAAATACTTAAGTATGTCGATGAAAAAAAGAAAAATAAAAGTATATGAAAAATTTACAAAAAATCGCTTATATGCACTGGGTATTCTATTGACAGGAATGTTTACTGTCGTTCTCGGCAGATTTTTTTCATTGCAGATCTTGCAGGGAGATGAGTTTTTGCAGGAATATCGGGAGCAGATTGAGCGGGAAGAAGATATTGAGGCCGGAAGAGGAACGATTTACGATCGTAATGGAATACCGCTGGCATACAATGAATTGGCCTATTCCATAACAATTGTGGATGATGACTTTTATGATACTACAAAAGAGCATAATGAAACATTGAATCAGGTCATCAGTGATACCATTTCATTGATTGAAAGGTATGGGGATCATGTGGAAAATATATTGCCTATACAATATACAGAACTGGGAGAGTATGCATTCACCGTTGAAAATACAAGGCTTCAGCGTTTCCGTGCAGATGTTTTCGGACATAGTTCCATTGAAGAACTGGAGTACAATGAATCTCTTGGATATAACGAAGCAGAAGCAACAGCAGGGCAGATTGTAGAGTATTTCTGTTCTGACAGACGTTTTGGAGTGGAAGGATTTGAGGAAAGAGAGGCATTGCAAATCAGTGCGGTTCGATATGCGATGTCTCTGAATTCTTACCGCCGTTATTCTCCTACGACTATAGCAAGAGATGTCAGTCAGGAAACGCTGGCAGCTATTGCAGAAAATGAAGCAGATCTGCCGGGAGTTACATCAGAGGAACAATTGGTGAGACGGTATACAGAAAGCTATTACTTTTCTCATTTATTAGGATACACAGGACAGATATCCGAGGAAGAATTACAGGAATTTTCAGAACAAAGATCAGGGTATACAACAGAGGATTCTGTAGGGAAATCAGGAATTGAACAATTTTTGGAAACACAGCTTCAGGGAACGAAGGGTGGAGAAAGGTTTTATGTAGATAATGTCGGGAGAGTAACAGACCGTCTGGAAACGACAGAGCCTGTACCTGGGAATGATGTGTATCTGACAATCGATGCGGATTTACAGAGAACGGTATACCGCTTACTGGAACAAAGGCTTGCAGGAATCGTATACGCAAATCTGGTAGAAGGGGGGATGCCGGAGCAGTCAGAAGATGATGCAGACAACGTAAGAATTACTTCCGATGAAGTTTATTTTGCCCTAATTGATAATCAGGTGCTGGACACAGAACAATTTATGGCGGCAGACAGAAACAGCAGACAGTATTATATGGGAAACGCAGCACGGGAATTGAACAACAGTGTTTTAGCTGAGTTTCCGGCTGCGTTGGAAATTCCGTATGAGCAGCTGTCAGACGTACAGCAAAGTGCGGTTGATGTGGTAATGGAGCTGCTAAATCAGGAAGAAGTGTTTGTCTATACGAACGAAGTATTGGAAGATGAAAGTTACAAAAACTGGCAGTCCGGTAAAATTAGTTTTCAGAATCTGATGGAAGAGGCAGTTTCAAAAGATTGGTTAAATTTAGAACACCTGACGCTGGAGAGAACTTATGTAACTACAGAGGAAATCGTTACAGCAATAAAAACCAAACTTACAGAGCAGATTCCAAAGAGCCGCACATATGAAGAAATGATCTATGAACATTTAATACGAAACGGAAGTATTTCAGGGTATGATATCTGTCTTGCACTCTATGAACAAGAGATACTGAGCGATGAAGAAGGCTATGTATCACTTAGCAGCCGGGAAATCTCTGCTTATAGTTTTATCCGGGAAAAAATCAGAACACTTCAAATTACTCCTGCACAGCTGGCATTAGATCCGAGCACCGCTTCCAGCGTGGTAGTTGATCCGAACAATGGGCAGGTATTAGCGTGTGTAACATATCCGGGATATGATAACAACCGCCTGGCAAACACTGTTGATGCCGAATATTATAATCAACTTTTACAGGATGAATCTCTTCCGCTATATAACAATGCCACACAACAGAGGACAGCTCCGGGATCCACATTTAAACCAGTAACAGCGGCTGCCGGAATATCAGAGGGAGTGATCACACCATATAGCACAATTACGGATAGAGGTTCATTTGAAAAGGTAACCCCAAGTCCGGAATGCTGGTTTTATCCAAATGGAACACATGGCGATATTAACGTATCAGAAGCAATCCGAGATTCTTGTAATTACTTTTTTTATGAGACAGCCTTTCGTTTTAGTGACGGACAGGAAACAGAAGAAGGAACCTTCTTTGATGAGGAAAAGGGAATCTCTATACTGGCAGAGGAGGCTCGTAATTTTGGTCTGGGAGATGGTACCGGGATACAGCTTACAGAGAGCAGCCCGCAATTAGCAGACGAATATCCGATTACGGCTGCAATCGGGCAGAGTAATTTTGCGTTTACTACAACACAGCTTGCGAGATATGCGGCAACGCTGGCAAATGGCGGGGACATTTATAACCTGAATCTGATTGATCGTGTAGAAAAATCATCACAGGAAATGGCAGAAAATCAGGAGAGTGAACCTTTAAAAAGAGTGGAAAACGTTACGTCTGAGACATGGCAGGCAATACATACCGGAATGGAAATGATGGCAGAGGATTCGGGGTATTTTGAAGATATGCCTGTTTCGATTGCAGGAAAAACAGGTACAGCCGAGCAGGTAAATAACAGACCGAACCATGCTTTATTTATAGGATACGCTTCAACAGAAAATCCGGAGCTGGCTTTGGCAACAAGGATTGCATATGGTTACGGATCGTCCAATGCGGCAGAGGTTTCAGCCGATATTCTGCGTTATTATTATGAAGTAGAAACAGAGCAGGAGCTGGTGGATGGTATAGCGGATAATGTTGGAATGACAGGAAACCGTATAGCGGATTAGCTTTGTTGATATACCGGAAAGGAGCGCGGATGATTCGACAATATCGAAAAATATATAAACTGAAATATTATCATTTTGGACTTGTATTGCTGACACTTGCTTTGACGCTGGCAGGAATTTTATTGATTGGCAGTGCGCGGGCTTCTGTACAAAACCGACAGATAGCCGGACTTATCGCTGGTCTGGTAATCATGGTTGTAGTTTCTCTGTCAGATTATACTTTGATTATGAATATGGGGTGGATGCTGTACTTAATAAATATTGTTTTACTGATATCTGTAAGAGTAGCAGGTTCTGTAGCCGGAGGGGCTGGACGGTGGCTGCAAATAGGAGGATTTCGTTTTCAGGGAATCGCATTATTGCTGATTGGGCTGGTGTGCGTACTTATTCTTGGCCAGCCGGATTTGTCTACCACGATTGTCGTGTTTTGGATTTACATAAATATTTTGTTCTTGTCAGGTGTCAGTTACAAAATATTAGGGAAAATGTTTGCGGGGTTTGGCGTTTGTGCAGCAGGTGCTATATTTCTTGTGACAAGACCTAATCAGCAGCTGCTTGATACTTACCAATATGAACGTATTATGGCATGGCTCAACCCATCAGAATGGTCACAGGAGGCTTATCAACAGCAAAACTCCATGATGGCAATTGGCTCAGGCGGTTTTAGCGGAAAAGGATTAAATAATAACAGCCCATTATCGGTAAAAAACGGTGGATTTTTACCGGAGCCACATACGGATTTTATTATGGCAGTGGCAGGAGAGGAATTAGGGTATGCAGGAGTTCTTCTGATTATATTGCTATTGCTGCTTATTATTTTATGTTGTGTGGTAATTGGAATACGCACAAAGGATGTGGTTGGAAAAATGATTTGCGGTGGAGTAGCTGCATTTATAGGCGGACAGGCATTTATTAATCTATGTGTGGTTACAGGCCTTATGCCGAATACTGGTCTGACATTGCCGTTTGTCAGCTACGGATTAACATCATTACTTTCCTGTTTTGCGGGAATTGGTCTTGTACTGAATGTAGAGATTAATAGAAAAACAACACTTGAGTTAAAAAGAAGATTAAAGAAAGGAAGAAATAGAATTGGCAGGTTATAGAAGAAAAAATGAGTTTAAAAGAACGATATATGCATTTGTGGCAGGGATCCTTTTGGTATCTTTAGCAGCAGGAATTTTAGGATCTATGTCTGCAGATACGACACAACAGTCTGCAAACAATGCAAATGATATTCATAATACGCAACATACAGAAGTATCTGTGGCAGATGCAGAGTTGAAACAATACGAAACAGATGGAGAGAACATTTCAGTTCCGATTACAGATATGCAGGAAGGGCTGAATGTATATGAATACAACATAAATGATGTACAAATGCAGATATTAGCTCTCAAGACAGATGATGGTCAGATTCAGGCAGCTTTTAATACATGTAGAACCTGTAATGGTGCAGAGAATGCATTCTTTGTACTGCATGGTGATAATCTTGTATGTCAGACATGTGGCAGTCAGTTTCCGTTGGAGGAGTTGGGAACAAATATAAGAGAATGTAGTCCAATTGAACTGGAGTATACAGTTGAGAATGGCATGATGAATATAAGTATTTCGGAATTACAGGATAATCAGAATCTTTTTTCGCTTTTGGAGTATTCAGCAGAAAAGTAAATTAAAAAATGAAATTTTTAGTTTGATTACATATAGTTCCGAAAGCGTAATAATTGGATAGCATTGGGAAAGGTGGTGGAATCAATGGGAATATTATAATCCAAATTAATGATACAGAAGAACATATTCTCCAGAAACTTATAGAGATATTGAATAATTCAGAAAAAATGAATTGTAATATAGATATATTAGATGAAAATAGTAATTTCAGACCTGAAACAATTATTATTGACCAGAAAAAAATGGAAGTGTTTAGTTTGGGTGAGAAGATTGAATTGACAGCAACAGAATTTAGAATATTGTTATATCTGGCCAGTTATCCGGGGCATGTGTTATCACACAAACAAATTTATGAAGCTGTTTGGGAAGAAGAATATGTCCATGACGATGCTAATGTAACATCTCATATCAGTCACATTCGAAAAAAGATTGAACCAGATCCTAATCATCCAATATATATTCAGACTGTTAGGGGAGTTGGATATAAATTTGTAAAACAATAAAACAGGCTGCTCATGCAAGAGTAGTCTGTTTTATTGTTTAGAGGAAGTTCTGTTTAATAAATAATCTGTAGTAACATGAAAATAATCAGCTAGAACGACAAGTTCATAATCAGGAACAAATCTGGTTCCATTTTCAATTCGAAGAACCGTTAAATCTGTAAACTCAATACCAGAAAGGGAAAGGCGGGCAGCTAAAGTCCGCTGTGAGATTTTCTGGTTTTGACGAAGTTCACGTATTCGTTGCCCTATGATATTTTTACTTTTTCCATTCCAGTATATTTTCATAAGATCTCCTACAGTTTCTAAAGATGAAGTATATGGATTGATTTTACCGAAAACGAATGATAATATACTTCTAAAGATGAAGTTTTGGAAAATTTAATTTGTAGTATGATAAGAATGAATATGTAAAAGCTACTTAAATATAGCCGAGGTAAAACATATAGAAATGAGGGACGTCTAGGATGAAAAATGAAGTATGGGATAAAATATCAGAATTTTTAAAAGAATTGCGTTGTGAAAATACGGAACGGAGTTCTTATATAAATCTTCCGGAATACAAAAATGCGGTGAAGGAAAAAGGCAAGCAGATGGATAGATTTGAGCAGATCTTACCGGAACTAAGTAAGACTCAGAGAGAAATCATAGATTCCTATATTACATCTGTAGAAAAGTGCGCAGAAGAAGAAAACCAGCAGGCGTATATGCAGGGAATGGTTGATATACTTCTTATGTTGGCTGCCATAGGATGGATTCCGGAATCAGACAAATTAAAGAATTTAATAGAGAACCTACGGTAATAAAATGGCTCATGCAGAAAAATGCATGAGCTGTTTTATTATCTAAAACGATGGGAACCTATAAAAACCATAAAAAAAGCAGATAAAAATCAGAAGAAAATCAGAATCAATCACTATAATTTTACTCTTATTCTTCCTCCCGGTTTTCGATCAGGGTGTGAAGATTTGCCAGAATAATTTTTCGTTCCTTTTCAGAACATTGGCTTAAAAGGTGTATGATTTCTTGTGAGGTATTATCGGCTACTTCTCGTTCTGGATATATGTAGGCATCTGCAGAAATGTTTAAGGCCCGCATGATCTTACAGAAAAGAGGAAAACTTGGGTTGCTTGTGCCGCGTTCTATATTTCCTAAGTGCGTAAGGTTTACATGGACTTTTTCTGCCAGTTCTTCTTGCGTTATATGAGATCTAATGCGTGCTTCACGCATAATTGTACCTAGTAAACGATCGTCATTACTCATTTGTGTGTCACCTCCATTGTATTAAGTGTATTACGCAAAGGGCAAAATGTGAAAATAGTGAGAGGCAATATTTGATGTTGTCTCCTGATTAACATTTGAGCGTTCAATTACCGACTGATGATTTTGAAAAAGAAACACCTGACATCAGAGGTGATTGATTGCAGTTTACTTTAAAAAAGAAGTGTAAAGATACAAATGAGTTAAAAAAATCTATGTTGTAAACACAGAAAAGACTACTTTTCAATGTGGTGTATCAGGCAACATTGAATATGCTGTTGTTCCGGATTTTCAAGAAAAAGCGTTTTCGCAAGCAGTTGACTTGCAGGACGCTTTTTCTTTATGCGCCGATTCATTTGGACAATGCTGCAGTTGTCATTTTATTCGTGGACCGCCCACTCCGATTTGATTTCAAAAAATCAGATCGGAGGTTAAGAAAGGATGACTTTTAATAAAGCAAAAGCAGAGAAAAAGTGGCGGAAATGGAAAGAAGCAGAAGAGGAAAAACTTCGACAGCTTGGAATGAGTGAGGAATCCATCCAAAAGCTCAGACAAATGGATTGGGAAGATTTTAAGGAAGAACGCAGATATCGGGAACATTTAAGTCCAAGTCAGGAGAAATTAAATACTGGAACACAGCCAGAGACCTATCCAATGGTGCAGACGATCCAACAGTTGTTTGACAGTTTGGAGAATGAACAGCTTTTACATGCATTGCTGGATACAGATAAAAAAACACTACAGATTCTTCTTATGAAAATATGGGGATTTTCGGTGAAAGAAATTGCATATTTTATGGGGATTCCTGAAAAGACGATTTATACCAAAATGGACCGCTTAAAGAAAAAAATAAAAAAAATTTTTAAATAGTGAAGAAAAATAGTGAATCTCATCGGCTATATAAGTGAAAGGGGAATTCCCCGGAGTGTACATTGAAAATCACATACCAGCATTACAGGTACGTTCCCAAAGATAGTAGCGTGACAGCATAAGCGCCAAGACGGACGGGAGCAGCACTGTATACAGGAGAAAGAAACATCCGCAGTTCCAAAGGAAACAAAGAAATGGATGATTCAGGATTCTGTATGCAGTGTCTGTTTTCGTTCTGAGCGATCCCTTATAGCTGTGAATAAGATCATAGCGGATCTTTCGCCAAGAGCATCTGAGGGGGATAATGATACGAATTTCTGCCAGAAGAGCAGAGGATGGACTCCAAGTTGTAATCAGCAAGACTTTCAGGAAATCTGCGAGCGGTGCAAAGCGAAGCATCCGCCTGTAATGTTCCCAAGCACTGCGTGGCAGTCAGGTATCCGGGGAGTCGAGGACAAATACGGAGACAGAGAATAAAAGAAGATGAAATCAAAGAAGAGTGTGTCGTTGATATCAGATACATGCGGCTGTGAGTAACATCATGGCCGTATTGATGTGGTATTAACGTCATGCGGAAAGAAGAAATCGTATGTTTTATAAAGTTGAATATCAGAAAAGAGCGCATCAGGAGGTTGAAAAGATTTTCCGGGTACTATTGCCGGAACAAGGGCTTGCAGTAAGGGAAGAACAGATCCGCTTATGTCATGAAATGCTGGATACCCTGTTGGAAGGGAAAATTGCTCTATGTGATGCAGGAGTAGGTATTGGAAAGACCTATGCTTATCTGGTGGCCTGCGTACTGATGCGGAAATATTCCATACTGGCAGGAAGACATGTACCATTGGATCAGCGTCCGGTGGTGATCACCACTTCCAGTGTTGCACTGCAGAAAGCAATCCTTTCGGAATATATCCCATTTCTTTCCAGAGTGTTGGTAGAGCAGGGAATCATACAGTCACCGCTTCGGGCGGTAATACGCAAAGGGAAAGAACACTTTGTCTGTGATAACAGGCTGGAACAAAGAATAGAAGCAGTTCGGCACAAGCATAAGAATGCGGTTCAGAAAGAGGCGCTGTTATCTTTGCGAAGACATTATGACATGGATGAAGTGCAGGGGATAAGCGGTTTTGACCGCAGGCTGGTCTGTGTACCGAAATTCTGTCCAAGGGAGTGTCCCGGAAGAACTGCCTGCAGATACCAGAGGTATCTGGAAGAAGCAAAAAACAAAGATATTTTTATTCAGATTTGCAACCATAATTATCTGCTTGCAGATGCCATGCACCGCAGTAAGGATTACCGGCCGCTGTTAGCCGATTACCGGGCATTGATTGTGGATGAGGCCCACCAGCTTCCGGAAGCAGCAAAACAGATGTATGGGAAGAATTTATGTTACGATGATATTCGTGAGATTGGGTATTACTTGGAACGGGAATATCAGAATGCAGAGGCAAGGCTGCTAAAAGGTGTTATGAAGAATGTATTTGGAATTATTGCGGAGAACCATGTGTCTCAGAACGGGATGCGGTCAGAATTCAGAGCAACGGAAGAATGTACATTGTATCTATACGAGGGGATTCAGATTGTAAAGGAATTGACGGAGCGTCTCAGGGGGAATATTCCCAAATGGGTAATCAGCAGGCTGGAAGAAGCAGGAAAGGTGCTGGAATGCTTTTTCCGTCAGGACGGGAGGTATGTTCTTTACCTGAAAGTGGATCAGGACCATCTTCCCATTTTGTGTGCCGCCAGCCGGGAAATCCCAAAACTTCTGCAGGATATGTTGTGGAATCGGGAGCATTCAGCCATCCTGACCAGCGGAACTTTAAAGGCAGGAAAGGGATTTGAAAGAACAAAACAGGTTACCGGGTTATCCGGTTTAGAGAAAGTACAGGAATATGTGGCAGACTCTCCTTTTTCTTACGAAAGAAACTGTATGCTGTTTCTGCCAAAAACATTGAAGAGATGTAAACGGGGAAGCAGGGAAGAGGCAAAAATGGTGGCAAACCATATCCATTCCCTCATCTGTTCCACTTATGGACATACTCTGGTACTGTTTACGTCCTATAGTTTGATGGGAAATGTGTACCAGCTTCTTCGGGATGAGCTTCCGTTTCCGATGATAGAGGTATGGCGTCATTCACAGGAAGAGATTCTGAGGTTTAAGACAATGGAAAATGCGGTGCTGTTCGCAGCCGGCTCTTGTTGGGAAGGAGTGGATTTTCCGGGAGATATGGTGTCTTCCCTGATCATTGTAAAACTTCCCTTTGCTGTTCCAGATCCTATCAGCGAAGCAGAAAAAGAGGATTACGAAACACTGGAAGAATACATCGGGGATATTATTGTGCCAGATATGCAGAAAAGACTGCGGCAGGGATTTGGACGTGCCATCCGCACAGAAACAGACACTTGTGTAGTATCTATTTTAGATTACCGGGCGGTGAGAGGCGGAAAATATTATGAAGATGTGGTATGTGCTTTGCCAGCCTGCTTGATGGCAGAAGACATGAAAGAAGTACAGGCTTTTATACGGAGCAGGAAGGGAGTGGACTATTATCTCTCCTGATCATGTTCCGGTATTGTTGGTTATGCTTCGTTTGTGCCGGGAATTGTAAAGAATCTTTAGTACAGTTTCTAAGAGGAAATCCCACGGTTTGTTGGTATTGATGAATAGCTATTTGGGCATGAAGTGGGTATACTGTGTATAGCGTTAGAGGAAAGGATGGTGAGGATATGCAGCATTATTCAGTGGAAGAAATCAAAGATGTTTCTACAAGGTATTTTTATATACGGGATATTGAAACTCTGCAGATATCCGAATTGCCATCCCGCTTTCTGATGCATATGACAAAGTCCAGAAGGTCACCAAACACTGTTCGGAGGACTGCATTTTCCATTCTATATTATCTGGAATTTATGATAGAAAAGGAAATGGAACTTACGGATGTGTATGGATATACCTATGACAGGCAGACGGAACATTTTGTGGATTTTCTGTACTGGCTGAAAAAGGGGAATCACTGGGATCAAAAACAAAATAAGTATCCGAACAATGGAACCTGCAATGCATATTTAAAAGATGTGTTCAGGTTCTATCTTTTTATAGAAGCGGAATATGAGCAGTATGGAGAATTGAAAACACTTTCTTATAACCAGATTGTTGCGGTCAATGAAGTGGGTGTGAAAAGGGTATTGAGAAGATATTCTTTTAAAGGGTATTTGAAAGAAGAAGAGAGTCATGGCAGGACAGCAAAGCAGGATGAAATCATTACAATCCTGAAAGCGTGTACCAACCGAAGGGATCAGCTTCTGATTCTTCTGCTTGCGGAAACGGGATTCCGGATTGGTGAAATATTAGGGATTGATTTTACGAAGGATATCGATTACCGGAATCACATGATTCGTGTATATTTCCGGGAGGATAATGAAAACAATGCCAGAGCCAAGAATGCAGAATATAGAAAAGCAAAAATCAGTGATGATACTTATGCTTTCCTGATGGATTACCTTGCACAGTATGGAAAAATCTTGCAGCACCAAAAATATCTGTTTGTAAATATTATGGGTGATACGATAGGGAAACCGCTTAAGGTGGGAAGTGTGTATGATATGCTGGATCGGATGGAGAGAAAGACCAAAATCAAGATTACCCCGCATATGTTGAGACATTATTTTGCAAATATGCGAAAAAAAGCCGGGTGGAAAATGGAAATGATCAGTGAGGCACTTGGGCATAAACACCTTGATACGACAAAGCGTTATCTGGACTGGATTGATGAGGAACTGGTAGAAGCAAGCAATGAATTCTACCGGAGAAACGGTGGACTATTTCATGCAGAGGAATTACTGCAGTAGGGAGGTGGCGCTATGCCTGTATACTTATTAAGACAGGCAGAAGACCTGACAGAATCAAGAGAAGCGTATAAAAAACGGAAACAGCAGCTCATGAAAGAACTGGAGGCATATCAGTTTACAGATATTGCTGCAATAAGGAATCTCGGTACTTTTTTAGCTGACAGTGGGCTGGAACATATATCTGAAATGGATTATCCGTTACGGGTTGCATATGAGCAATATTTACTGACACATCATACTCTAAATGAGAAGTATAGGTATATTAAAATATATGACAGAGTGAAACAAGAGGAAATTGCAGAGCAAATTCAGACACTGGCAGGAAAAAGGAAATATAGGTGGTGTTACCGAAATGAGATTCTTTATTTACGCTACTATCCGATCCCGGAACTTGCACAAGAATTTCTGGAGTGCAGGAAGATGGAAATGTTAGTCTGGGATTTTAGTCTGAAACATTCGGAAATATTGAAACGACAAATTTTTGATACTCTAAGTTTTCTGTTGGAAACAGCCCCATCTGCTACGATGAGAAGGCTAAGATTGCTGGCATTACAGCAGTTTTATAGATTTTGTGTACAAAACCATATTGAGGATGTAGGTCAGTTGGAACTTGAAGAGATTCAAAAGTATCAAGAAATGTTAGGGAAACAGGGATATCAGGCAGAAAAGAACTATATGTCGATTGTGAATATCTGTAGAAAAGTAGCATTTTTGAATGCCGAAGAGATTCAGTGGGATGCAACGGTATGGTATGTGGGAAGATTCCATTTTACAGAAGAACGTTTAAACAAAAGTGCATCATTAGAGAGTATCTCTTTTATGGAGATTAAGAACCAAGAAACAAGAGAACTTCTGCAGACTTACATGAAATATGAGCTTGGTGTGACAGGACAAGCTATCAGCACAATTGTAAGAAGATATCTGGTAATCCGAAATTTTCTATGTTTCCTTACAGATGAGCAGATTCGAGTGGTGGAATGTAAAGGGGAACAGATAAAGCAATTTGCCGATCAGCTTCAGGAACGGAAACTTGATGCAAAAGGATATAATGAAAGACTTTTGGGAATCGGGCATTTTTTCAAGTTCTTGGAAGTGCGGGGATATATTACAAGGGTTCCGTTCCGGCTGGAATATTATATGCAGAAAGAAGTCCATATCCATCATGACAGAAGTGTGGAAATGGATGTATATATGGAAATTATCCAAAAACTTTACCGTTTTCCGGAGCGATTGAGATGTATGTTTTTACACCTTTGGTGTGCAGGTTTGCGAGGGAGTGAAGTTTGTCAGTTAAAGGGCGATGCATATTATACGCAGAATGGAGATTATTGGATGAAGGTGTATCAGGTCAAAATGAAAACCTATAAACGGATACCCATTCCAGAGGCTTTGTATAGAATTATGAATGTATATTTAAACAGGCATCAGATTCAGCCGGAAGATTATATTTTCCAAAATACAAAAGGAGGCGCTTTTTTATATCAGACATTTCGAAGGCAAATGTTAGAATCCTGCAAGGAGCAGGAGATTTTAAATGGAGAATATATATTCAAATCCCATGACTATCGGCACACAGTAGCAACTATGTTTTATGATAATCAAGTGTCCATTCAGAGTATCCGAGATTACTTAGGTCACAGTTATGAGGAAATGACGAGACAGTATATTGATTATATGCCAAAGAAGATAGCCCAGGCAAACGAAGAATTTTTCAGCAATCAGGAAAATAGTCTAGCCTCATACCTGAAAGGAGACAGCGATGGAAACAGATAGAATTTATTTTAAAGATCTGCAGTGCTGGCAGGAGGCAATGAACCGGGGAGAGAAAACAGAAGCAAATGAGTCTTACTTTGATTTATTGGAACTGCCGGGAGAGAAAATGCGGGAAGAGATGAGAAATTATATTTTAGAGCGAGGCAGAACGGTGTCGTGTATTACAGTACGACATGATAACACGTATTATCGTAAAATAGTAGCATTTCTGGCTCAGACTCAATTCAAAAAGCAAAAAAGTTTTCTGGATTTCCCCATAGAAAAATGGCTGGTATTTTTAAAGAAATGGATGATTCAAAATGGAAAATCAATTACTTATGAAAAGAGAAGTGTATATGGAACGCCGAGTGTTATAGATGCACCTTTAATACGATATTTACGAAATATATTGGAGTTTATTCAGCCGGAAGATGTGCGGGAAGAAACCGAAAAGGATATCTGGCACCTGAAAGCATTGGATATAGAGTTACAAGGCAGTCCCACTTATAATGTGGAGACAATCAATTTTAGCAAAATCAGTCAACCAGATATCAGAGAAGAGACAAAGAAAATTATTTATTTTAATCTGAAGCATGAAGCGGTCGGAACAGTGCAAGGAGAAATGCGAGCAATTCGAAAATTCTCGGATTATTTGAAGAAAGCATATCCGAATGTGGAGTCCTGTCAGGAAATAACCAGAGATATCTTGGAAGGATTCCTGATTTCCTTATCCACTGCAGAAACAGCACATAATGGAAATCCTAACATGGTGTTATCACTCCGAAGAGTGCTGGAGGGAGTCGGTAAGATATATCAATATGAGACACTGGAACATCTCTTCTTAAATACAGATATTCCACCAGAGGTACAGCCGGAATTTAAAGTATATTCTGATGCGGAATTTAAACGGCTGAATGCACATATTACAAAAATGGATGAGCAGATTGCCAGATGCATGGTTATCCATCAAATGCTTGGTACAAGAATCTCCGATACACTGACATTAAGGACGGATTGCTTATATAAAGAAAATAATCAGGACATGATTCGAATCAAACAAGTAAAAACCAGCGATTTCTGTAAGCCCATCAGTGAGGAACTGGCAGAACTGATTCGGCAGGCAATTCTTTATGATAAAAAATTCAAGAACGATTCGGAATACATATTTGTGAATGAAGAAAATCCTAAAAGACCAATGCAGTATACAACCATTAAGCATAAAGTTTTGGGAATGATTTTAAAAGAAGATTTACGGGATGATCAAGGAAACCTTTTCAAATTCAGATCCCATTTTTTCCGACATTATTATGGAGTGAAGCTGACAGAAATGCACTTGGATGACTGGACGATCGCCAGACTGCTTGGACATAAGAAATTAAGCAGCGTTCAGCATTACCGGAAAATGAGCAATCAGACAATGGCCGATGAAACAAGGGAAGTAAGGAAAATGATGACTAAAATCATATATGCCAATTTGGAAGGATGGGGAGAAGAATATGAGCAAATACGATAAAATGGTAGAGGAGAATCAGAAAAAGAGCAAAGAGAAGATTGTAGCCGCCAGATATGCCATCCGGGAAATGCTTGAGAATCAGGAACGAATTTCTGTGCCAAAGCTGATGAAACGGACGGGGTTGTCCAGAGGATTCTTTTATAAAAATTCGGTTATCAGGGAAGAAATGAACCGGGCAGTGGAACAGCAGGCAGGGATGATTGATCCACGGAGGGAAATTCTGAATGTGGCACTGGAACAACAAAATGAGCTTTTACAGAGACAAGTGCAAGCGTTAAAAAGAGAAAATGCAGATTTAAAGAAAACGGTTGAAAAGTTACAAAAAGCATTGAAAAAACAGGATTTGAATTTTATTAAGAAGCTTTGAAATTGAAGAAGAATATAAAGACTAGGAGGTATGTGATAAACATGCCTTTGGGTCGTTGATGATAGATAGGCATGCCCCAAATGTATAGCAAACCATTTATATGAAGCATTAGACATTTCATATAGATGGTTTTATACTTTATATAGAGAAAATATCGAAAGTGGTTATTTTAATATGAAGAAAACATTAGTAGCATATTTTTCAGCAAGTGGTGTGACAGCAAAGGCAGCAAAGATACTGGCAGAAGCAGCAGAGGCGGATTTGTACGAAATTAAACCGGAAGTGCCGTATACAGCAAAGGATTTAGATTGGATGGATTCTGAGTCCAGAAGTTCAAAAGAGATGAAGGGCAATGCCCCATATCCGGCACTTTTAGACACTGATGCGGATATCGTGGGACATCAAAATCTGCTCCTTTGTTTCCCCGTCTGGTGGTACCAAGCACCGACTATTATAAACAAATTCTTAGAAAGCTATGATTTTGCAGGCAAGAAGATTGTTTTATTTGCAACCTCCGGTGGAAGCGGATTTGGAAAGACAGTGGAAAAATTGAGAGACAGCGTGTCAGGAGATGCAGAAATTGTAGAGGGAAAGATGTTAAACGGAAACCAGTCAAAAGAGCAACTGAAAAAGTGGCTGGAGCAGGCAGGATTATAGAGGGAAAGTAGACACAGTACACAGTTTTGTATACTGTTGAAGCCAGTAAAATCAAGGCATAACAGGGGTGTACCCCATTTTATTTCCCGAAATTTGAACAGAATTTTGGAGTGGACAGGGCTCTGATTGGGGATAATATTACCTGTATCTATCCGGAGCTCAAAGCGTGGTATGCAAAAGAAAAGGTTTTTAAGGACTTTAAAATTTGCATACAGAATGATAAGTGTAGTTTTTATGGTATTGTAAACAGTAAACGTGTTTATTATACAGAGGAAGAATATGGGGTTATCCTGTGCTTTCAGCCATATAAGAATATCTATAAATCGTCTAAGATTTTTATGCCGGGAACGCAGGTTACATTTCAGTGGCTTAGAAAATTCTGTGATGTGGAGACGTTGGTTCTTGCAGAACGATATGCAGAACTTGATGAACCGGTTCTGATTTGCGGATGTGATGATATATTAAATGAAATGCTGGGAAAAGCAATCTATAATCAGTCGTCAAGACGATTGGAAGAAGTAGAGGTGCTCCATATCAGAAATTCATACAGGGATCTTCTGAATACATATTTAAGTGAGGAAACAGGAATTTTAAGGAAATTACAGAATGGAACGATTATTGTCATTCAGCCGGAGAAAATTCCAATGTATATTCAGGAGCATCTGTTGAATCTGATTGAAAAAAAGAGAACTCTCAATAATAAAACGATAATCGATTTGGACATACGTTTTATTTTCTGTACTGTATTTGATCTGGAAACACTGGTAAAGGAAAAGAAGTTTAATGAAAGGCTGTACCGTATTATTTCAAAAAATAAAATCAGCATGACAAAGACATTGCATGAAGATTTTGGCGCGTTTTACAGATATATGCAGAGCGGGCTGGATTATTACAGTAATATATACAAAAAAGAAGCCGTGGAATTAAGCATAGAGCAGCAAAAAGAGATATGGAGAAAATGCAGGGGAAATTTATTGCCTGATCTGGAAATGATGATCGAACGAATTGTAAGAAATGGAATTTGTTCGCTGGAGGAAGAGAGGAGAGAAAATCCGGAAAAATCAATTAATGAATTAGAAAAAATGCAGCTCCAGAAGCTGATTAAGGACGGATACAGTAAACAGGAAATTGCAAAAATAATGAAGATATCCAGAACGACTCTGTACAGACATTTGAAGGAGTATAATCTGTAGCAGAAGTAAGATGAAACAGAGAGGAATATCTTAATTATGAAGAAGGAAGAATAAAGGTAACGTATCAGGATTGGAGATTTTGTCATGGAATATCAATGGAGAGAACGGTCCGGAAAGAAATCTTTTCATCTGGGATTTCAGATAAAAATACTTACCTCTGAAGAGTTCAGGGAGGAGTATCCGGATATTTTTTACAGGAATTTTATCGCAAGGGATCATCACTTGATACACTTTTGCAAAGCAGAAATTTTTAATAAGGTTGTTTCAGGAACGTTTGCGCTTCTTTCTAAAAAGGACTTTTCGCAGCAAAAAAATGCCTTTGGTTATTGCCTTCTCGAGGAGACCCTGGTCTTTGTGGATGATCACGGCTTTGTCGCCCATGTGCTTGATGAAATGCAGGAGCAGGAGAGGGAGGATGTATCTTCAACGTATGTATTTTTATTGGATTTCATGGAGTATCTGATTAAGGATGATGTGTTATTTCTGCAGGAATATGAGGAGAAATTGACGAAGCTGGAGGAGAGCCTGTTAAATGGACACGGGGAAAGCTTTGACCGCCAGATTCTGGCTGTCAGAAAGGACCTGGCGGCTCTTGGCACATACTATCAGCAGCTTTTTGATGTGGGAGAGACATTTCAGAGAAATGCTGCCGAGAGGGACAATGAAAGAGAGAATCTTCTGTTTGGATTGTATGCAGGCAAGGCAGGCAGACTGCTTTCTATGGTACAGATGATGAAAGAATATTCGCTTCAGCTTCGGGAAATGTATCAGACAGGAATTGACATGAGGCAGAATGAGATCATGCAGTTTCTGACTGTGGTTACAACTATTTTCATGCCTCTGACACTAATCACAGGGTGGTATGGCATGAATTTTTCTAATATGCAGGAACTGAAAATGCCGTATGGATATGTGACTGTTTTTTGGGTCTGTGCTGCAATCGTTGTGATTGAAATCTGGATATTCTGGAAGAAGAGATGGTTTAAATAAAGGTTATCGGTAATTGTTGAAGGAGAGACTTGACAAACATACCAACGGTATGATATTGTAAACATACCGTTAGTATGTGGAAGGGGGATTACAATGGCCAGAAATAAACATCCGGAAGAAACGGTAAATTTGATCCTGGATGTATCGTTCCGTCTGTTTATGGAAAAAGGCTATGAACATACTTCTGTCCAGGATATTATTGATCATCTGGGCGGACTCAGTAAAGGAGCGATTTATCACCATTTTAAGTCCAAGGAGGATATCCTGGTTGCAGTCACGGACCGAATTACCGGCGAGTCAAATCATATGCTGGCAGAGATACGGGACCGTACCGACCTGACCGGAAAAGAAAAATTAAAAACAATTTTTAAAGAGTCTATCCGACGGCCTGTGCAGGATGAGCTGTTTACCGTAGCGCCGGATCTGGGAAATAATCCGAGTCTTGTGTTAAGTGTTCTCAGAGAAACTATGGATGAAGCAGCGCCCGATTATATTTTGCCGATCATCAATCAGGGAATTGCGGACGGCACGATTCAGACAGAGTATCCCGGGGAGGTGGCAGAGCTGATACTTCTTGCGGCAAACTGCTGGATGAATCCAATGATGTTTGATGACACCGTAGAAAAATCTTATCGGAAATTTATGGTATTCAGTCAGATGCTGAAGGGATTCGGACTGGATATCGTGGATGAAGAAATGCTGGCGAGGCTGCAGGAGCTCGCAGGACTTTATCAGAAAAACAAATGAACGAACATCTGCCCGGAAAAATGGGCAGATATATTTTTGGATCAATACATACCAACGTCCGGTATTAAAAGAAAAGGAGAATGATATGAGCGGAAAACTGTTTTCAAAAGATTTTATTCTGGTAGTGATCGGGCAGATTATCTCACTGTTTGGCAATGCAACGATCAGATTTGCCTTACCCTTATACTTATTAAATCTGACAGGGTCTTCGGTTATTTATGGCACGGTTACTGCTTGTGCCTTTATTCCTTCGATTATGCTTTCCCCCATTGGAGGCATTGTGGCAGACCGGGTCAATAAGCGGAACATTATGGTGGGGCTGGATTTTTTTACGGCAGCCGTTATTTTGGTCTTCTCACTCCTTTTGGGAAGAATGAATCTGATTCTGCTGGTGACAATTACACTGATGCTTTTGTACGGAATTGCGGGCGCATACCAGCCTTCCGTTCAGGCAAGCGTGCCGGCTCTGGTGAGTCCCGGACATTTTATGGAAGCCAATTCCATGATTAATATTATAAGCTCTTTTGCCGCATTGACAGGACCTGTCCTGGGAGGAATTTTATATAGTACATATGGATTAGAGCCGGTGCTCCTGGTTTGTATGATCTGCTTTCTGCTGTCTGCAGTTATGGAAATCTTCATCAGGATTCCGTTTGTAAAGCCGGATTCAGAGGGGAGCATATTTGAAATAGCAAAAGAGGATTTCGGGAAAAGTATCCGGTTTATCAGGAGAGAAAATCCGGTTATTGGGAAGGTGCTGCTTGTGGTCTGCGGAATCAATTTATTTTTGTCGGCAATGATCATCGTCGGACTGCCCTTTATGGTCACTGAGGTATTGGATTTTCCGGCGGCCCAGTCAAATCAGCTCTATGGCTATGCAAATGGAGCATTAGCGGCAGGAGGACTGGCAGGCGGTATTGTAGCAGGAATTTTTGCGGACAAAATGCGTATACAAAAGGCGGGAAATCTGGTGGTAGCCTGTGCAGTCTGTGCATTTCCCATGGGAGTGTCTTTGCAGGTTTTTTCTTCTGCATTACTTAATTATACAGTGATAACGGTTTGCTGTTTTATGATTATGATATTTTCCGGCATTTTTACTGTGCAGATGATGTCTTTTGTGCAGACAGAAACCCCGGTTCATTTAATCGGAAAAGTAATTGCCGCGATTCTCACGGTTTCCATGTGTGCGCAGCCCCTTGGGAATGCACTGTACGGCGTTTTATTTGAGGTCTGCAGAGGCTTTGAATCCGCTGTGATTTTGTTTGCGGGAGGTATTTCCCTGGTAATTGCACTTTGTACAAAAAATATATTTCAAAGACTTTAAGAAGTTTTCTTGACAGACCATATTGTTTCGTCATACAATGAGCAGGATTGAAGTAGTAATAAAAATTTGACAATGAAAGGCAGGTGAGGTAAATGGATGCGGACGCCAGTTATAGTTTGAGCAAAATAGCAATAAAAACTGAATATTGGAGGTATCATTATGAACAAAGACATTTTTATGGAGCTCTTACGTGCCAGAGAATACAAGGCCGTAAGGAGTATTTTGAATGTAATGAACGCTGTGGACATTGCCTCTCTGCTTTCGGAGCTTGCTGATAAGGAGCTTGCTCTGGCATTCCGGCTGATTCCAAAGGAAAAGGCAGCAGATGTGTTTGCAGAGATGGGAAGTTCCATGCAGGCGTACCTGGTAGAAATCTTTACTGAAAAAGAACTCAGAGAGATTTTGGATGATCTGTATATGGATGATACGGTGGATATGCTGGAGGAGCTTCCGGCCAACCTGGTTACCAGAATTCTGGAGAGCGTAAGCCGAGAGAAAAGGGACAGGATCAACCTTCTTCTTAAATATCCCGAGGACAGTGCCGGAAGTATCATGACGACGGAATATGTGGATCTGCGCCGTACAACAACAGTAAAGCAGGCCATGGATCATATTAAGAAGACAGGGATTCATAAGGAAACCATTTATACCTGCTACATTCTGGATTCACGCAGGCTGGTAGGAATTGTCAGTGCCAAAGATCTGATGACTATGGAAGATGATATGACCATGGAAGCATTAATGGAAACAGAAATTATCTCTGTTCATACGCATACGGATAAAGAGGAGGCAGCGCTTCTTTTTTCCAAATATGATCTTTTGGCCATACCGGTTTTGGACGAGGACGAGCGGATGGTGGGCATTGTGACAGTTGATGATGCTATGGATGTTATGATGGATGAGGCTACTGAGGATATTACCAAGATGGCTGCGATGAATCCCAGCGAAAAGGCATATTTTGAAACGACAGTTTTTCAGCATGCCAGAAACAGGATTGTGTGGCTTCTGGTGCTGATGCTTTCTGCTACTTTTACCGGAATGATCATCACAAAGTATGAAAACGCGTTTGCACAGATACCGCTCCTTGTATCTTTTATTCCTATGCTCATGGATACAGGAGGAAATTGCGGCGCTCAAAGCTCGACGCTTGTGATTCGGGGAATTGCGCTGGATGAGATTCATTTCAGGGATATTCTAAGGGTCATGTTCAAGGAGTTCCGGGTGTCTCTGCTTGTAGGAACGGTGCTTGCTTCGGCAAATGGGATTCGAATTTATCTGATGTATTGTGAGGCCCGTATGGCATTTGTGATAGGGCTTTCTCTGATCGTTACAATTATAATATCAAAATTGATCGGCTGTATCCTGCCGCTTTTTGCCAAACAGATACATCTTGATCCGGCGATTATGGCAGCACCGTTGATCACTACGCTGGTAGATACGTGCTCTATTATGGTATATTTTAATATTGCAACAAGGGTGTTTCGGTTGGGATGAAATTCCTTAAAAACAGGGATTTGGTACAAATTCAGTGAAGAACCAAATGACAAAAAATCAGTATTTAAGTATCATTTAAACTTAGATGCTGATTTTTTGTTATATTTAGGCCCGAGAGCTTTCTATATGAGCAACGGTTAATAAATGTGAAAAAAAGTTTATCCCTGTTCAATTGTAGATACGCGGGGAAGCTGATATGCTTATTTCAGCAGAGGCCGATGCGAATAAAAATGGGAGGAATTTTCTATGAAGATAGGCGAAATAATACGGAAATACAGAAAAGAAAAGAAGATGACACAGGAAGAAGTAGCGAGTTGCCTGGGAGTGACGGCTCCGGCTGTCAATAAGTGGGAGAATGGAAATTCTTTTCCGGATATCACGCTGCTGGCACCCATCGCAAGGCTGTTTGGAATCAGTACGGACATTCTGCTGTCCTATAAGGAAGATTTGACGGATCAGGAAGTGAATCGTATTCTTACAGAGCTTAGCAATAAAATGAAGCAGGAGGGATTTGATAAGGCATTTCAATGGGCGGAAGAAAAAATCCGGGAGTATCCCAATTGCATTTTGCTGATTTTTAGATTAGCACAGGCGATAGAAGCATATCGGATTATTTATGGAATCGTGAAGGACGAAAAATATGATGAGACGATACGCTCGTATTATGAACGTTCTCTGGAAAGTACGGATCATGAGATCAAGCAGACAGCAGCCATATCTTTATTTCAGTTTTATATGACAAGAGAGTCCTATGATAGGGCTGAGCAATATTTGAAATATATTCCGGCACGCGGTATTCATCCGATGCAGTTAAGGGCAAATTTATATGTGAATCAAGAAAAATATGAAGAAGCATATCCTCTGTATGAAGAAATCTTGTTTACAGGCTTTACAGAGATGCTTGGCGCTTTAAATGGAATATTGAGCCTTGCAATGAAAGAAAAAGATATTCCAAAAGCGGAAAGAATTGTTGAAAAGCAAAAGCAGTTGGCAGTGATTCTGGAAATGGGGGAATATTATAAGGTGTCGCCGGGACTGGACTTAGCGGTTCAAATGCAGGATAAAGAAGCAATTTTGAGAATATTAGAGGAGACTGTACAGAGTATGCATCATCTGGATGCTTTTCGGCACTCAGAATTGTATTCCCATATGACCTTTTCCTCAGTGGAAGCAAGGGAAATTGCTGTGATGCTGCAGCGCGGACTTGAAAATGATGAAAGTATAGAATGTATCCGGGAGGATGACAGATATGCAGAAATTGTCAGGGAGCTGAAGAAGATGGGTGATCATGCTTGCTAAGAAGAACTTTGATGTGTAAAATAAAAAAAGAGAATTTATAGAGATGGTCTATTGGAATTTTCAGAGAATTTTTAAGGAGAAAAGCTATGTATTATACGTCATTTTATGAGTCTCCTCTGGGAAGGCTTACCCTGGCGGGCAGAGAGGACAGCATCGCGGGTCTGTGGATAGAAGGGCAGAAGTATTTCTGCAATACAGTGGATGAGGAGACGGTAGAAAGGGATGAGCTTCCGGTATTTCTTGCCTTGAGGAGCTGGCTGGACAGATATTTTGCAGGGGAGAAGCCGGATATATCGGAAATACCTTTGGCTCCGAAGGGCAGTAATTTCCGTCAGACTATCTGGAAGATTCTTTGTGAAATTCCATACGGTGAAGTGACAACCTACGGTGAAATTGCAAAAAAGGCGGCGGTTACGCTGGGTCAGAAAAGCATGTCTGCACAGGCCGTGGGCGGCGCGGTGAGCCATAATCCTGTTTCTGTTATCATTCCATGTCATCGTGTTGTGGGAACGAATGGCAGTCTGACGGGTTATGCAGGAGGCATTGACAAAAAAATCTGGCTGCTTGAGCATGAGGGCGCAGATGTAAGCAGATTTTTTGTGCCTGAAGGAACCGTACGATAGGAGAGTGTGGGGAATCATGGATTTTTATAAGCGAATGGAAGTCGTATGCAGCCGGATTCCGAAAGGAAAGGTAGCGACTTACGGACAGATTGCGCTTCTTTGCGGCAAGCCGAAGAATGCCCGGCAGGTTGGATACGGCCTGAGGGAAAATCTGGCGGGAGGGCAGGCGCCTGCGCATCGTGTGCTGAATGCGAAGGGGGTGTTGAGCGGCGCCGGTTATTTTGATACCTGGGATATGCAGAAAATGCTGTTGGAAAACGAGGGCGTGGAGGTGCAAAGGGCAGAAGACGGCTGGGCTGTCGATCTGAAAAAATACGTCTGGAAAAATACGCTGGATGATGCACGTGAGTTGGAGAATATGTTTGCTGAAAGAAAAATATGACGGCAGCTCTGCGTTTAACGCAGAGCTGCAAAGCTTTTTCTGTATTGTGACGGGGAAGTCCCGGTCTGTTTTTTGAATACCCGGCTGAAATATAAGGGGTTGTCATATCCGATATGGGATGCGATTTCGTTGATATTATAATCTGTATTTTCCAGAAGATTCTGTGCAGTTGCAATTCGGATAGATGTAATATACTGCGCAGGCGTCATGCCTGTGAACTGTTTAAAGCTTCTGATAAACCAGCAGGTGCTGACATGGAGGGATGCCGCATATTCCGAAACGGAAATGGGGGCGTTGAAATTTCCATTGAAGAAGTGAGCTGCACGATCCATTTCTTTTTGAATCTTACTGTTTGTATAGGGGATTTCCAGAAGCTGCCTGTGGATGAGGAGGAAAAGCTGCTGGAGCAGAAGGGCGAGCAGTTCCTCAAAGGAGGGTCTGCATATCTGCAATTCGTGGATAATCTGCCGGAAAAGCTTAAGATAATCCGGAGAGGTACCCGTACGTAAAATCCGTTCAGATACGGGAATTCCATAGTGTTCTAAAATCTGTTCCACATCACTTCCGGTAAAATGCACCCAGTAAATTTCCGTTTGATCTTTGGAATGAAAGCTATAACGCTGGGGTACACCCGGGCGGTAGAGCACCATATGTCCTGCCGTAAGCACCTCTTCTTTATCCCCAAAAAAGAAATGTGCTTTTCCGGAAGCCAGATAAAGGAGCTGGTAATCCTTGCGGCCATTGGGACGATGGGTATTGATGCTGGGCTGTGTACGCAGATGATAGGTACCACAGCTTTCCACGATCAGAGGCCGGCTGTGGTCCTCCACATCTGCCCTTTTGTTATTCAGATAACCGCTGTCCGTATACATATGAGTTTATCCTTTCTATTAGATTATGCATGTATTTATGGATTTTATAAAATACATTGTATCATTTTGTGCATGTTTTGTCTAATCCCGTTTATAGTATTTGAGAGAAGGATATTCTATAATTAGGTTCACTATAAACGGGAGGAATTTGCGATGATTGTACCAGGATATTACGAAAATTTACACGTGCTGCATGAAAATACCATGCCGAACCGGGCATATTATATCCCTGCATCCAGGAGAATGGACAATCTGGCGGAGCAGAGGGAAGAATCTGACAGAATGCAATTACTGACGGGAGAATGGAAATTCCGTCTTTTTGAGACGATTTATGATGTAAAAGAGAAATTTTTTGAAGAGGATTATGATGCGCGTAGCTTTGATAAAATAAAAGTACCGGGAGTTTGGCAGATGTCCGGTTACGATCAGCATCAGTATACAAATACCAGATATCCGTTTCCGGTAGATCCGCCCTATGTTCCGCACGCGAACCCCTGCGGGGCATATATCCGTACCTTTTCGTATCAGCGGGAAGAAAGAGCCCCAAAAGCATATCTGAATTTTGAGGGAGTGGATTCCTGTTTTTACGTATGGCTGAACGGAAGATATGTGGGATACAGCCAGGTTTCCCATGCGACAAGTGAGTTTGATGTGACGGATTATTTGAGGGACGGCGAAAACAAAATTGCGGTTCTGGTGCTGAAATGGTGCGATGGAAGCTATCTGGAGGATCAGGATAAATTCCGGATGAGCGGGATTTTTCGGGACGTATACCTGCTGAAACGGGCAGAACAGGGGATTTTTGATTTTTTTGCGGTTGCGGAAATAAAAAAAGAGTCAGCGGAAGTTGCCATTCGTTTTCGTTATCTGGATGAGCAGATTCCAATACATGTGTGTATATATGACGCGGAAAATCATTTGACAGCGGAAGGGGATGCGAAGCTTTGGGATAAAGAAAACGACGGGTATCAGGCCGGTGTCCGTCTGAGCATCCGGGAGCCGAAGCTCTGGAATGCGGAGGTTCCCTATCTTTATACCATTACTTACAATACCGGGGATGAAGTCATTACGGACAGAATTGGAATCCGCGAAATCTGTATTACGGACAGAGCGGTTTTTGTAAATGGCAGCCCGGTGAAGTTTCGGGGTGTAAACCGCCATGAAGCAGACCCGGTGTCGGGATTTACAGTTTCTATGGAACAGATGAAAAAAGATCTGTTTTTGATGAAGCAGCACAATGTCAATGCAATACGTACCAGTCATTATCCGGATATTCCGCAGTTCTATCAGCTTTGTGATGAATATGGTTTTTTTGTGATTGATGAGGCGGACAACGAAAGCCATGGAACCGCAGACATTTATCAGAGAGACACAAGCTGGGAGAACCGCAGCCAATGCTGGAATCGGTTGATCGCAGATAATCCGGAATTTATTGATGCAACTCTTGACCGGATACAGAGCTGTGTACACAGGGATAAAAACCGTCCGTGTGTAGTTATTTGGTCTATGGGAAATGAAAGTGCATATGGCTGTACCTTTGAGCAGGCATTGAAATGGACGAAAGACTTTGACAAGAGCCGTCTTACCCATTATGAAAGTGCACGCTATACGGCCAATGACCGTAAATATGATTATTCCAATCTGGATCTGCACAGCAGAATGTATCCTTCTATAGAGGAAATCAATGAGTATTTTGGAAATGATCCGGATAAGCCGTATATCCTTTGTGAATACAGTCATGCTATGGGAAACGGACCGGGGGACCTGGAGGACTACTTCCATGTTATCCAAAAATATGATGGCTTCTGCGGAGGTTTTGTGTGGGAATGGTGTGACCATGCAATTTATAAAGGAGAGAGCCGGGAAAACAAAAAGATGTATGATTACGGCGGAGATCACGGGGAATATCTCCACGATGGAAACTTCTGTGTGGATGGATTGGTTTATCCGGACCGCAGGCCGCATACGGGGCTATTGGAATTCAAAAATGTAAACCGTCCGGTTCGGGCAGTGGCATTTGACCAGGAACGGATGGAAGTTACCCTGCACAATTATATGGATTTTGTAAATGTGAAGGATCATTTGACTCTTTCTTATGAAGTAAATTGCGATGGGGAAGTGACAGCCCGCGATAAGGTCTTATCAGGAGAGCTGCCCTCCATAGAGCCTCATGGGGAGGCCGTGCTGAAGCTGAAGGTTCCTGTACCGGAAAGCGGAAAATGCTACCTGAAAATCTATTACTATCCGATAAAAGCGACGAAACTGTTTCCGGAAGGCTCCTGTCTGGGCTTCGATGAAATTCGCCTGACCAACGGCAGTCCTTTGAACAGAAGGAAAGCAAAGCTGCTTATGGAAGGAACAGAGGATGCCGTTGGTATCCATGTAGAAGAGGACGACAGATATTTATATGTAAGCCATAAAGATTTCGTTTATGTTTACAATAAATGCACGGGATTATTTGAAAACATGACGTATGGGCAGAAGGAGCTTCTAAAGCGCCCAATGGAGCTGAATATCTGGAGGGCTCCCACTGACAATGACCGGAATATAAAAAAGGAGTGGCTGTCAGCTCATTATAACAGGGCTCTTCCAAGAGCTTACCGCACAGAGTGGAGTATGGAGGGCGGACAGGTCCGTATCTGCAGTACCATGTCCATGGCTGCGGCAGCTATCCAGAAGATTTTGGAAGTTGACGTTACATATGTAATTGGAAATACGGGAAAACTGGAAATCGATATGGCAGTACGGCGTGATATGGAGTTTCCGGAGCTACCTCGTTTTGGTATCCGGTTGTTTCTGCCAAAGGAGCTTAAGGACGTTACTTATTATGGAATGGGGCCGCAGGAGAGCTACCGTGATAAATGCAGAGCGAGCAGCCATGGCAGATATTCCGGAAGCGTCTGCTCTATGCATGAGGACTATGTAAGGCCACAGGAAAACGGAAGCCATTACGACTGCGATTATGTACTTATAAAAGGAGAAAATACCGGATTGGCGGCAGCAGGATATCAGGCGTTTTCATTTAATGCGTCACAATATACACAGGAGGAGCTGACAGAAAAAGCGCATAATTATGAACTAAAGCCGTGCGGATATACGGTGCTGTGCCTGGATTACTGTCAGAACGGGATTGGCTCAAATAGCTGCGGACCAAGACTTTTGGAAGCATACAGGATGGAACAGGAGAGCTTCCGTTTTCATATCAAATTAGTACCTTACAATCCAACTGCCGATAAAATATAAAAGTATACATTTTGAAAAAAGGGCATGGAAAAGCTGTATAAAGCCTTTTCCGTGTCCTTTTTCTCTCGGCTTATTCCATATTTATCATGCTCATGGCATCCTTGTCAGCAACAACAGTGACATTGCTGTGAAGCTGCAGGATCGATGCCGGAAGAGCAGGTGTAACAGGACCGTACAGAGCCTTATTCAGGGCGTCTGCCTTACTCTTTCCGCTTACAATCAATAGGATTTTTTCTGCCTGCAGGATGTTTTTGATACCCATGGTGTATGCCTGACGGGGAACATCCTTCTCGCATTCAAAGAAACGTTTATTAGCATCTATGGTGCTCTGCGTGAGGTCCACACAGTGGGTTTTGCACACAAAGCAATCAGACGGTTCGTTGAAGCCGATGTGTCCATTATTGCCGAGACCCAGAAGCTGCAGATCAACTCCTCCGGTTCGTTCAATGATCTCGTTGTATTCACTGCAGGCCTTTTCTGAGTCTGTTTCCAGCCCATTGGGAATAAAAGTACGTGATTTGTTTATATTAACATGGTCAAACAAATTTGTATTCATAAAATAACGATAACTTTGGGGATTGTCAGGTGCAAGTCCTCTGTATTCGTCCAGATTGACGCTTGTAACATTTGAGAAGTCCAATTCTTCATTTTTGTAGCGTTCAATGAGCTGCTGATAGACGCCTACCGGAGAAGAACCGGTGGCAAGTCCGAGTACGCAATTGGGTTTTAAAAGTATCTGCGCGGCAATAATACGTGCGGCTTTGAGACTCATATCCTGGTAGTTTTCTGCTTTGTAAATTATCATAACTGTTCTCCCTTCTTTGTCCTGGATTTCTTTTTTAGTTGAAAGAAATGTCTCTGTTGAATAGTATATCCGAACAAAGATTATTTACAATATGTTTGTAAAAGGTAGAAAGAAGTCTCAGGAATTTGTACAAAACTTCCAAAAAGAAACAAAAAAAACAGCGGGAAAAAGGGTAGGATTAGAAAACTTCAAAAGTACTTTCAGAAGTCTTAGAAAATATTGAAAATCATTTTAGAAAAGATATACTGAGGTCATCAAGTGAGGAGGCAAACGAAGATGAATGAGAGAGTAGAAAATCTGAAAGGTAAGTTGATCGTATCCTGTCAGGCTCTGCCGAACGAACCACTGCATTCTTCTTTTATTATGGGCAGAATGGCACGGGCAGCCCTGGAAGGCGGTGCATGTGGGATACGGGCAAATACCAGGGAGGATATTCTGGAAATTCAATCACAGGTCAATCTTCCTATTATCGGCATTGTAAAAAGAGATTACAGTGACAGCAATGTGTATATCACACCGACTTTGCGGGAGATTGAAGAGCTTATGGAAGTGAAGCCGGAAATCATAGCAGTTGATGCCACCGGACGGCTGCGTCCGGGGAAGGTGACACTTGCTGAATTTTTCCATGAAATCAGGGAAAAGTATCCGGATCAGCTCTTTATGGCAGACTGTTCCACTGTGGAAGAGGCATTGTATGCAGATGAATTGGGATTTGATTTTATCGGCACGACCATGGTTGGATACACAGAAGAAAGTAGGGGATTGAAAATTGAAGAGGATGATTTCGCAATTCTCAGAGAGATTGTCGCAAAAGCAAAACACCCGGTGATTGCGGAAGGAAATATCAATACACCGGAAAAAGCCAGGAGAGTCATTGGGCTAGGGGCCTTCAGTGTTGTAGTTGGCTCTGTTATCACAAGACCGCAGATGATTACCCGTTCATTTGCAGAAGTTTTAAAATAGTAGGAAGGAGAATGGACTATGAGAAATTTAGAAAAGTACAAAGGTGTGATTCCGGCATTTTATGCATGCTATGACAGGGAAGGAAACATTAGCCCCGAGGGAGTACGGGCACTGACAAAGTATTTTATTGAAAAAGGTGTAAAGGGCTTATACGTAAATGGATCCTCCGGTGAGTGCATTTATCAGAGTGTGGAAGACCGGAAGGTTGTTCTGGAGAACGTAATGAAGGCAGGAAAAGGACAGCTCACGGTGATTGCGCATGTAGCCTGCAATAATACCAGGGACAGTATCGAGCTGGCAAAGCATGCCGAAGCTCTCGGCGCAGATGCAATTGCAGCGATTCCGCCGATCTATTTCCGCCTTCCGGAATACGCGATCGCAAAATACTGGAATGATATCAGTGCAGCCGCTCCAAATACAGACTTTGTAATTTATAATATTCCGCAGCTTGCAGGTGTTTCTCTGACAATGAATTTGTTTGCGGAAATGCGTAAGAATCCCTGTGTGATAGGAGTGAAGAATTCCTCTATGCCGGTACAGGATATTCAGATGTTCAAGCAGGCGGCGGGAGAAGATTATATTGTATTCAACGGCCCGGATGAGCAATTTATCAGCGGACGCGTGATAGGCGCGGAAGGCGGAATCGGCGGTACTTATGGGGTGATGCCGGAACTGTTCCTGAAGATGGATGAATATGTCAGAGCCGGAGAAATGGAAAGGGCCTGTGAAATCCAGTATGCAGTGAATGAAATTATCTATAAGATGTGTTCTGCGCATGGAAATATGTATGGCGTGATTAAAGCAATCCTGAAAATTAATGAAGGACTGGAATTGGGAGGAGTACGGGAACCTCTGCCGTCTTTGCTAGACAGAGATATGCACATTGTTGAGGAAGCTGCAAAAATGATCCGTGATGCAAAAGCCGCATATCTGAAATAAACAAAAGGGGGAGAAATATTATGCAGGGATTTACGAAAATTGACTTTGTAATTCTGGTGGTATATCTTGGAGCCGTATTGCTTGCGGGACTTCATTTTGCCAAGAAGGATATGAAAGGAAAAGAGTATTTTAAGAGCGATGGAACAGTGCCGTGGTGGGTAACTTCCGTATCCATATTTGCAACGCTTTTAAGCCCGATTTCTTTTTTGTCTCTTGCCGGAAATTCTTATGCAGGGACGTGGATCATGTGGTTTGCACAGTTAGGTATGCTGCTGGCAATCCCTCTTACGATTAAATTTTTTCTGCCGATTTACAGCAGGCTGGATATTGATACCGCGTATCATTATCTGGAACTGCGGTTTGGAAGCAAGGGGCTGCGTGTGCTCGGTGCCATTATGTTCATCATTTACCAGGTAGGGCGTATGTCCATTATCATGTACCTGCCGTGTATGGTGCTCGGCAATCTGACTGGAATCAGCGTGAATCTGCTGATCGTGATCATGGGTGTGATTGCAATTATCTACTCCTATACAGGCGGATTGAAATCCGTGCTCTGGACGGATTTCATTCAGGGCTCCGTTCTTTTAATTGGTGTTACGGCAGCACTAGTATTTCTGATCGTGCACATTGATGGCGGCATGGGTGCAATTTTTACGGCTTTCACCCGGGAAGGGAAATTCATTTCCGCCGACCAGCCGGTTTTTGACATTAATCTTTTGAAAGACAGTGTATTTCTTTTGATCGTCGGCGCCGGCTTTAATACTATGGGCTCCTATGTATCCAGCCAGGATATTGTGCAGCGTTTTACCACGACTACAGACACCAGGAAGCTGAATAAGATGATGCTCACCAATGGTGCGCTGTCCATCTTTATTGCAACTGTATTTTATCTGATTGGTACCGGGCTCTATGTATTTTACCAGCAGAATGCTCTGCCGCCTGCAGCAGCGCAGGACCAGATTTTTGCTTCCTATATTGCCTTTGAGCTTCCGGTAGGTGTGACAGGACTGCTATTGGCGGCAATTTATGCAGCTTCCCAGTCTACCTTATCCACAGGGCTGAATTCTGTAGCTGCAAGCTGGACGCTGGATATTCAGGAGCGTTTAACGAAAAAGGAGCTGAGCTTCGAAAAACAGACGAAGATTGGTCAGTATGTATCACTGATCGTCGGTGTCTTTGCGATTGTCGTGTCAATCGTCCTGGCAAACGGAGGAATTAAATCCGCATACGAATGGTTTAACGGATTTATGGGATTGGTACTCGGAATTTTGATCGGAACATTTATTTTGGGTGCTTTTACAAAGGTTGCAAATACCTTTGGTGCGACGCTTGCATTTATTGCGTCCTCCGCAGTTATGGTTGGGATTAAGTACTTTGCGCCTGCAGGTTCTGTTTCTATCTGGTCCTATTCTATTATTTCCATAGCAGTATCTTTGGTAGTAGGAATTCCGGCAAGTATGATCTGGCGCAAGGTAAAAGGCGATCATTCTGTACCTGCACCGTATACCACCATTTATAAGCTCGACAAACAGAAGGAGGATATGTTATGATTTTTGGTAATATTCAGAATTTGGAAGAATATCCGTTTCTGGAAAAAGAGATTATGGAATGCTTTGCATACGCAGGGAGTCATGATCTGACAGCATTTGAGACAGGCACCCATGAAATTGACGGTCAGCGGTTGTTTGTTAATATTGTGGAGTATACGACCACTGCGCCGGAAAACCGGTTTTGGGAGGCGCATAAACAGTATTTGGATGTACATTTTATGCTCAGCGGTACGGAGCAGATTGATCTGAACTTTATCCGGAATATGGAACAAAAAGAATTTGTAGAGCAGGATGATTTTCTTCCGCTGGAAGGGCCGAAGAACAGCTCTGTTGTTCTTAAGGAGAATGATTTTCTGATCTGTTTTCCAAGTGACGGACACCGTACCGCAGTTGCAGTGAACGAACCGGTTGCCATAAAAAAGGCGATTTTTAAGGTGCGTCTGAAATAGTTGATGACAATGGATTTGCACAAAGGGAAAGCAGCTATGAGAAAGTATATAAGTATTGATATTGGTGGAACAGCGATCAAGTATGGAGTCATTAAAGAAAATGGGACAATTTTGAATCGCAGTGAGATGCCGACAGAGGCGTGGAAGGGCGGACCGGCTATTCTGGAAAAGGTTATCGGAATTGCCGGGCAGTTTTGCAGGGAAGATCATTTCGCCGGAATCTGTATATCTACAGCAGGTATGGTGGATACACAAAAGGGAGAGATTTTCCATTCTGCGCCGTTGATTCCGAATTATGCGGGAACCAGATTTAAAGAGAACCTGGAAGCACGGTTCGGCCTTCCATGTGAGGTGGAAAATGATGTAAACTGTGCGGGGCTTGCGGAGTACACCTCCGGAGCAGCAGAGGGAAGCAGGGTCATGGCAATGCTCACAATTGGAACCGGTATTGGAGGCTGTCTTCTGGTGGATGGCAAGGTTTACCATGGTTTTGGCAACAGCGCCTGTGAGGTTGGCTATATGCATATGCGGGGCAGCGATTTTCAGACGCTCGGGGCAGCAAGCATTCTGAGCAGGAAGGTTGCGGCATGGAAGCAGGAGCCGGAGGCTGAGTGGAGCGGCTACCGTATTTTTGAGCTGGCGAAGCAGGGAGATGTCCTATGCTGCCGGGCGATTGAGGAAATGGTCGACGTGCTGGGACTGGGTATTGCCAATATCTGCTATGTTGTGGACCCGGAAGTAGTGGTTCTGGGCGGAGGTATTATGGCGCAGGAGGACTTTTTGAAGGATAAGATTCAAAAGTCTGTGAAAGTATATTTGATCGACAGCGTAGCTTCTCATGTGAGAATTACATTTGCAAAGCATAGGAATGATGCGGGAATGCTCGGTGCATTTTATCATTTTATGAATTGCCGCGTGAAGAGGATGGAATCAGAATGGAATATTATGTAAAGTCTGTAGTGCCGATTATTAAAATGAATTACGATAAATTTACAAACGTCGAAAAAAGCATTGCCGATTTTTTTATAGAGAATCAGGAAAAGGTTGATCTGTCCTCAAAAGCCATCGCGGACAGACTGTATGTTTCTGAGGCATCCCTGTCACGTTTTGCAAAAAAATGCGGATACCGGGGCTACCGTGAATTTATGTATCAATATGAAGTGACCTTTGTGGAAAAAAAAGAATCTTTGACCGGCAATACACGGATGATCCTGAATGCTTATCAGGAGCTCCTGAATAAAACCTACAGCATTGTAGATGAGGAGCAGATCGCACGCATCGGTAAATATCTAAGCAGTGCGAGACGTGTATTGGTGTGCGGCAGGGGCAGCTCCGGACATGCTGCCGCAGAAATGGAAATGCGGTTTATGCGTATTGGTGTGGATATTGATTCTCTTTCAGACAGTGACCTGATCCGAATGCAGGCAGTATTTCAGGACCAGCAGAGTCTGGTGATCGGCATCAGTATCAGCGGTGAAACGGAGGAAGTACTGTATTTATTGCAGGAGTCCAGAAAGCATGGGGCAAAGACGGTGTTGATTACGGCGGAACAGAAGGAGAAATTTCATGAATTTTGTACAGAGGTGGTGCTGATGCCCTCACTCAGATATTTAAATCAGGGAAATGTGATTTCTCCGCAGTTTCCAATACTTCTGATGCTGGACATTATTTATTCCTGCTATGCCGGACAGGATAAGGGCAGGAAGGAACTGCTGCATGACCATACCCTGCGGGCACTGGAGACTGGGAAATCCGTCTCCGGGCGCCCCATAACAAAAAATAATCCGGGAGGAAATCGATGATTATAAAAAATGCAAAGATTTATAAGGAAGATAAGACGTTTCAGAATGGGAGCATCTATATCTCAAACGGCATGTTTGCAGGCCAGTCCGACGATGAATGTGTGGTGGATGCACAGGGCTGCTATGCAATTCCGGGACTGATCGATCTGCATTTCCACGGATGTATGGGATATGATTTCTGCGATGGCACCCTGGAAGCGATTGCGGAGATTGCGAAATATGAGGCTTCTGTAGGCGTAACAGGCATTTCTCCGGCAACGATGACGCTTCCGGCCGAAGAACTGGGGCGGATTCTTTCTGTTGGAGCTGCATATCGGAAGCAGGCATCGGAAGGAGCCGAGCTGATTGGTGTGAATATGGAGGGTCCTTTTATCAGCAGGACAAAAAAGGGCGCCCAGGATGCACGCAATATTATTCCATGCAGTACGGAGGTCTGCCGGGAATTCCTTCGGGCATCGGAAGGGCTTGTAAAGTTTATCGGAATTGCACCGGAGGATAATCCGGATTTTCGAAGCTTTATTGAAGAACTGAAAGAGGAGGTCCATATTTCCCTTGCTCATACAAATGCAGATTACGATACTGCTATGGCTGCATTTGAGGCCGGGGCAGACCATGCGGTTCATTTGTATAATGCTATGCCTGCCTTTACGCACCGGGCGCCTGGAGTCATTGGCGCAGTAGCAGACAGCCCGCATGTATATGCAGAGCTGATCTGTGATGGCATTCATATTCATCCGGCTGTGGTTCGTGCAACGTTCCGGATGCTTGGAGAGGACAGGATCATTCTTATCAGCGACAGTATGCGGGCTACAGGGATGCCTGACGGACAATATACGCTGGGCGGTCTGGATGTAACGGTTCAGGGCAGATACGCGGTTCTTGTATCAGATGGTGCGCTGGCAGGCTCAGCTACCAATCTTATGGATTGTCTGCGTACGGCAGTGAAGGATATGGGGATTCCGTTGGAGACGGCCGTTGCGTGTGCAACTGTGAATCCTGCCAGGTGCCTTGGCGTATATGATACCAGGGGTTCGATACAAAATGGAAAAAAGGCAGATGTTGTACTGCTGGATGAGGAGCTGAATATACGGACTGTTATTATAAATGGAAAAGTGCTGAAATAAACAGGAAGAAATGAAAAAGTGCAATAGGGTACTGTGGATAGATTTCACAGTATCCTTTTTTCGTGGGGGAAACTATGGTATAATATCAACAGAATTCCCATTGCAACAGCCCGGGGGACAGACGGCGGGATTTCTATTATGGAAGGCTATGCAGTTCATAAAACGCTTCTGACTTCTTCGGATATGCAGGCGATTCTGACCGGACTCCGAAGCCTGGACAGTGTCAGCGGAACAGGGCGGTATGCGCAGCTTATGGAAAAGCTGTCCGTAAAGAATTTGAGAAACGGGAGGTACCCTTGCCGGATTTGTATCCGGAGACAGTATATCAGCCGAATTACTCAGCAAGAGTGCTTTTTGCTCCGGAATGTAAATGGAGACTGGTTGAAGAATTTGGAATGGAAAGCTTTAAGGAGCTGCCTGACGGAAAGCTTCTGTTTGCATTCGATTTTACAGATATGGCTCAGCTATATCGATGGCTCCTGACCTTTGGGGATCAGGCAGAACTTTTGGAGCCGAAGGAGCTTCGGGAAGAATTCCGAAGACTGGGTGAGAAGCTTCGGAGGAAATACGGGAATTAAAAAGCATGTCATCGGATAAAATGTTTTTTCTGAAGAAAAGGCTGCTTTAAATTCGTTTTAACTAATATATTATATATCAAGAAAGGATGGCTTATATATGGGATGCCTGGGAAATTTATTGTGGTTTATTTTTGGAGGTGCGTTCTCCGGCTTGAGCTGGTGCCTGGCGGGATGTCTGTGGTGTATCACGGTTGTAGGTATTCCGGTTGGAATGCAGTGCTTTAAGTTTGCTTCTCTCAGCTTCTTTCCATTTGGCAAGAATGTGGAATACGGAGGCGGCGCAGGCTCGTTTCTGCTGAATCTTATCTGGCTGGTTCTCTCCGGGCTGCCGCTTGCTTTGGAACATTGCATATGGGGACTCCTTCTGTGCGTAACCGTGATAGGGATACCCTTTGGCCTTCAGCATTTTAAGCTTGCGAAGCTGGCCTTAATGCCGTTCGGGGCTGTGATTCGATGACATACCTCTCTTATCGGGGAACAGAAAAAAGGATGCCCGTACCGTGAACGGAATGAGCATGCGTATACCTGTCCCGGCCTATTCCAGTGCTTTTTTGATTGCCCTGGTAAGCTGATCCGGGCAGGACGTGGGACGGAAACCGCACCGGATACCCTCCAGACGTCTGATAACTTCCTCTGCGTCCATGCCTTCCACAAGACTTGCGACGCCTTGGGTATTGCCGGAGCAGCCTCCAATGAATTTTACATTGTGGACCTTTTTGTCATCACTGATTTCGAATTCGATTGCCCGGGAACAGACACCGCTTGTTTTATATGTCATAGCTGCTTCCTCCTGTGTTTTAAAATATCTGGAATACGGGCGGGATTCCGGCAGGGCAGGAATATACCCGAAAACATGCTTATTATAACAGACTTGAAAAAAAGTTTCCATATAAATTAAAATTCTGATATGATAAAAGAATAAGAACGGATTGCTGCACGGCAGTGATTGAGAAATTAGTTAAGGAGAAAGAACGATGAGATGTTTTGGAATTATAGGAGCTATGGAGGCAGAGGTTGCCGGATTAAAAAATAAGATGGAGGATGTGAAGATCACCCGCAGAGCATCTATGGAATTTTATGAAGGTCTTTTGGAAGGAAAAAGGGTGGTAGTGGTACGTTCCGGTATTGGTAAGGTGAATGCCGCTGTTTGTACGCAGATACTGGTGGATGAATTCGGCGTGGAGGTTGTGATCAACACGGGAATCGCCGGAAGCCTGAACAAAGATATCAATATTGGAGATATTGTGGTTTCCACAGATTTGGTGCACCATGATATGAATGCGGCAGGTTTCGGTTATCCGAAAGGACAGATTCCGCAGATGGAGGAGTTTTCTTTCGGGGGAGATGAGGCACTTCGCCGTCTGGCTGTACAGGTATGCAGGGAAGTGAACCCGGAGATTGAGGTTTATGAGGGCAGGATTGCCTCCGGTGATCAGTTTGTTTCTGATCAGGGCGTGAAGGACTTTATTGTAAAAGAGTTCGGAGCATATGCGGTGGAAATGGAAGGCGCCGCCATCGCACAGGCGGCATATCTGAATCATGTGCCGTTTTTGGTGATCCGTGCGATCTCCGATAAAGCGGATGGAAGTGCACAGATGGATTATGCTGCTTTTGAGGCGGCAGCAATTGAGCACAGTGTAAGATTAACACACCGTATGATTCAGGAGCTTCAGGGTTAATGGCAGAAAGGCCCTCTTTTGCATATACTGGAATAGATGATTTAGGAAGGGATACAGGACTTATCTATGTATTATGATAAATATTTTCCATTCTATGTGGCATATGCAAATCCCATGCTTTATGACGGTGAGAGAATACAGGAAGAAGAATTTACCTTAATGAAATCCTATTATCCGGAGACTGCCAGGAGAATACAGGAAAAGGTGGAGGAAGAGTGTCAGCTCCTGGATTATGAGGGAAGCAGACTGTATGACGAGTATCCGGATAAATTTATGCTGCATCATTTGTGCTGCCGTATTCGGGAGGAGGTAGAGCCTGAGGCGACCGCACAGGAAATACCGGGAGGATTTCTGGATGAACTGATCCAGGTGCTTTTGTACCAGGAGATTTCCAGAAGAAGATGCCGGAGACATAGATGCCGCAACTGGTAAATGTATCCGGAGTATTTGGGCAAACCCGCCGTATACAAGATAGAAGAAAGCATTTATAATAGAGATATGATGAAAACACTGAAAAATTTTTTGAATGAACAACTGAATGAGCAGTTGATCCTGGCGGTATTAAGCGGGCAGCGCAGTACGGAGGGTCCATCTAAAGTAAAGATCCGTCCGGTTGAAATAAAGGGCCGGCTTTTCTATCAGGCGTCCATGACAGAGGGTGCGAAGGTCCTGCACGTCAATTATCATCAGGGGGAGCTTCTTTCTTATGTGGAGGAGGCTCTTTTGAACGGATTTTCCCAGCTTCAGATTCAGGGACAGCATGCGGATGGCAGCGTTTTAGTGAGCAAAAAAGGCAGGATGACCATAAAGACAAAACCGCATCCGGCCAAAGAGCCTGTCAGAATCATGGCGCATAACCGCGTGAAGAAATATATACTTAAAGAGGGGATTGCCGTACCGTTTCTGGTGGATTTGGGCGTAATGAATGCGCAGGGAAAGGTGATTGCGGCAAAATACGATAAATTCAGGCAGATAAACCGTTTCCTGGAGTTTATTGAAGACATCCTTCCGAAGCTTTCCAGGGAGCGGGAGATTACAATCCTGGATTTTGGCTGCGGGAAGTCTTATCTGACCTTTGCCATGTACCATTATCTGAAAGAGCTGCAGAATTATGATGTGAATATTATCGGTCTGGACCTGAAAGCGGATGTGATTGAGAAATGCAGCCGTCTTGCAGAATGCTACGGTTATGAGAAGCTGCATTTTTATCAGGGAGACATAGCCGATTACGAAGGTGTCGGCGCCGTAGATATGGTAGTTACGCTTCATGCCTGCGATACGGCTACAGATTTTGCTCTGGCAAAGGCCGTGGAGTGGGGAGCATCCGTGATTCTGTCTGTGCCGTGCTGTCAGCATGAGCTGAACAAACAGATAAAAAATGAAATGCTGGCGCCTGTTCTGCGATATGGAATTCTGAAGGAACGGATGGCCGCTTTGATCACGGATGGCCTTCGGGCAGGTCTTTTGGAAACCAAGGGCTATGATACCCAGATACTGGAATTTATTGATATGGAGCATACACCGAAGAATCTGCTGATCCGTGCAGTAAAAAACGGAAAAGAGCAGCAGGCGGAGGGGCTTCGTGAAACTATGGAGGCTCTGCATGTTTCTCCTGTGCTTGAGAAGCTGCTTGATTCCGGGTATGAGGTGCCCGCGCAGAAGGGAGTATAGATTAACATGATGAAAATCCTGCAAAGGATAGCGGTACTGCTGATGGTTTTTGTGCTGGGAGTTGCAGGAACCGCATTTTTGCTGAACAGTGAAACAACGGATGATCGGTCTGATATGAATAATCCTTCGCTGCCGGAGGTGCTGGTTGATATCGGCGGTGTTATGGCAAACCGGATGTATGGATATATGCAGCCTATGCAGGCGGATTTTACAAGAGACAGCCTGACGCCTCTGGATACGACAAAGAAGCTGACCTTTGTGGTCAATCCCTATGAGGCCAAAGTACAGAGTCTGTCGTATGAGATTCGGACCTCAGATGGAAGTAAGGTCATTGAAAACAAAAAAGTCAAAAATCTGACAGCCTCTGACAGTTATCTGAGAGCAGAGGTGGAAATTGCCAGCAGTCTGCTGATGAATCAGGAATATTCCATGCAGATCATGCTGGAAACCAACAAAGGTGAGGTTTATTATTACACCAGAATTATTTCCAGGTCAAATTTGAATACGGAACATTATGTGAAATTTGTGAGGACCTTTTCAGAAGCGTGTATGGACAAGGCTACGGCTGATGATTTGTCCGCTTATCTGGAGCCCGGGGAGGGCACAGTAAGAAACTTTGCCAGTATTTCTCTTACTTCTCCGCTGTCAGATATCAGTTGGGGAAATCTGAAGCCGCAGATGGCGAAACGGGGGATTCCGGTCATCAAAGATATTAATGAAACAACAGCCAGTCTTACGCTGGAGTATCAGATTTCTGCAAAAGATGAAAACAGCGGTACAGAGCTCTATGATGTGACGGAATTTTACCGGATGCGCTATACGGAGGACAGGATTCGTCTGCTGGATTTTGAACGTTCGGCAAACCAGGTGTTTAATCCGAATCTGCCTGTTGTTACCGGCGAGGGGCTGCTCTTGGGCGTGCGGAACAAAAATGTAGCTTATATGGCAAACGAGGAAAATAGTGTGGTAGCCTTTACCCAGCAGGGGGATTTGTGGTCCTATGCACCCCAAAATGGAAAAATCGTGAAAATTTTCAGCTTCCGCAGAGAGGAAAACGGGGACTTCCGGGATTCCAGAGTGGAGCATGATATCAAGATCATCCGGGTCGGAGAAAACGGAGATGTGGATTTTGTGCTCTATGGGTACATGAACCGGGGTATTCACGAGGGCTTCAGCGGTGTCTGCGTTTATCATTACAGCAATGATCAGAATGTAGTGGAGGAGAAGGTCTTTATTCCAAGTACAGAATCCTATGAATTTTTGAATGAGGATATGGGAACTCTTTCATATGTAAACAGGGATAACCAGCTTTTTCTCCTTTTGGCAGAAAAGTTATATCTGATTGATATAGATGCTAATACATTTGAAATCCTGGAGGAGGGCATCAGCGGAGAGGATTTTGTGATTTCTGATACGAATGCCCATGCGGCCTGGAGAATCCGGGAAGGCGAAAATGCCGGACAGATTAAGGAAATTGACTTTGACACCAGAGAGACCAGAATGCTTGCTCCTGCAGAAAAACAGGAGCTTCGTGCGCTTGGATTTATGAATGAGGATCTGGTTTACGGTCTGCTTATGGATGGGGATATTCTGTTGGTTAACAATCACCGTGTGCTTGAAGGTATTCATACCATCCGTATTGAAAGCTTTGCAGGAGTAGTAAAGAAGGAATATCATCAGGAGGGGCTGTATATTACGGAAGTGACTGTAGGAAGCACCCTCATGGAATTTGAATTGTCTGCAAAAACTGAAAACGGTTATACAGTCCAGAAAAAAGACAATATCATGAATAATAAAAAAGCTTCTTCAAACCAGATATCTGTGGAACTGACATCGTCCGACAGAACCGGAACCAGGGTGCGGCTTGCTTTCGAGGAGGCGCCTGATACGGACGAACCGTTGGTTATGTATGCAAAGATGCGCAGTGTGGAGGAGAGGACTGTTACTCTGGATACACAGGTACCGAAGGATGAAATCTATTATGTTTATGCAAGAGGCGGTCTGGACAGTACGTACACAGATCCGGCAGAGGCAGTCCTGAGGGCTGATGTCCGTACCGGTGTGGTATTAAACCGTGCGCAGCAGTATGTATGGGAGCGGGGGAATAAAAAGACGAAGCTTCAATTAAATATGGAGGACATTCCCGAAATCATGAGAACCGGTTCCTGGGATATGGATGTACTGCAGGAAGGCCTGGGAGAGGCGGGGACGGTCATTGACCTCTCCGGCTGCTCACTGGACAGTGTGCTCTATGAGATCAGTGCACAGCGTCCCGTCATCGCAAAAACCGGCAGTGATTCCAGTGTGATCATTGTGGGATATGATGAGTATAATACATATATTATGGAGCCTGCTACCCAGGAGGTAAAGCCCTATGGCATGAATGACAGTACGGAGCTGTTTGAGAAGGCAGGAAATATATTTATCAGTTATATTGAAGCTGTTAATTATTAACGGAAGGCTTCGGCAAATGTAACAACTTTCTAAGTGAATTATTTCCATTTCTGTTCTTTACTTTTGCCGGATTGTCATATAAAGTAAAGATGAACCCTGGTTTTTTATAGGGAAAAAGGAGGAATAAAAAATGCAGAATGAACTGATGCAGAAATTTATTGAGACTTATGGTGAGGGCGGCGATATCAGAAGCTATTTTGCACCTGGAAGAGTAAATCTGATCGGAGAACATACAGATTATAATGGCGGACATGTTTTTCCCTGCGCATTAACACTTGGTACATATGGATTTGCCCGCAAGAGAGCGGATAACAGGCTGCGTTTTTACTCTGTGAACTTTTCTAAGCTGGGAGTGATGGAATCTTCCCTGGAGGATTTGGTTCCGTCTGACGAGGCGGGATGGACAAACTATCCGAAGGGTGTGATGTGGGCCTTTGAGAAGAGAGGATATAAACTGCCGTTTGGAATTGATTTTTTGATTTATGGAAATATCCCGAATGGTTCCGGTTTATCTTCCTCCGCATCCTTGGAAGTGCTGACAGGATTGATGCTGAAGGATATGTTTGAGATTGAAGAACTGACGATGCAGGATCTGGCATTGATCGGACAGTATTCCGAAAATAATTTTAATGGAATGAACTGTGGGATCATGGACCAGTTTGCAAGTGCGATGGGTAAACAGGACTGTGCGATTTTCCTGGATACCGGTACATTGGAATTTGAATATGCACCGGTGAAGCTGCCGGATGCCAAGATCGTTATCACAAACAGCAAGGTAAAGCACAGCCTTGTGGGCTCTGCTTATAATGACAGAAGAAATGAATGTGAAGCTGCACTGAAGGAGCTCCGGACAGTGGTGGATATCAAAACCCTGGGCGACCTGACAGAGGAAGAATTCGAAGCCCATAAGGCTGCAATTCAGAGTCCTGTATGCCAAAGGCGTGCAAAACATGCGGTATATGAGAATCAGAGAGCGGTAAAGGCAGTGAATGCACTGAAGGCTGACGATGTGGAAGGCTTCGGAAAGCTGATGAATGCTTCTCATGTTTCTCTGAGAGATGATTATGAAGTTTCCTGTGAGGAAATTGATATTCTGGTGGATCTGGCATGGAAGATTCCGGGCGTGGTCGGCTCCCGTATTACCGGAGGCGGTTTCGGCGGATGCACGGTAAGTATTGTTAAGAATGATGCGGTTGATACCTTTATTGAAACCATTGGCAAACAATATAAAGAAAAAGTTGGTCACGAGGCAGAATTCTATGTAGTAGCCATCGGAGATGGCGCGCACAGGCTGGCATAAAGTGATTGGTTCGGACAGGGGGATTGGACATGTTAAGCAAAAACATCAGAAAACTGGTACAGTACGGAATTGAGACAGGACTGACACCTGCATGTGAAAAGAATTATACCATTAATCTTCTGTTGGATGTATTTAAGGAAGATGAATATACGGAACCGGAAGAAGAATTTGCGGAGATTGATCTGGAAGAGGTTCTCGGTGAGCTTTTGGATGAAGCAGTGAAACGCGGGCTGATCGAGGACAGCATCGTTTATAAAGACCTGTTTGATACAAAGCTGATGAATTGCCTGATGCCGCGTCCGGCCCAGGTTCAGAAGGAATTCCTGGACAAATATGAGGAAAGTCCCCAAAAGGCAACCGATTATTTCTATAAGCTGAGCCAGGACAGTGATTATATCCGTCGTTACCGGGTGAAAAAGGATCAAAAATGGAAAGTGGAAAGCGAGTACGGTGATATTGATATCACTATTAACCTGTCTAAGCCCGAAAAAGACCCGAAGGCGATCGCAGCAGCAAAGAATGCAAAATCCGGCAGCTATCCGAAATGTCTTCTCTGCCCGGAAAATGAGGGATATGCAGGGCGCGCCAATCATCCGGCAAGAGAAAATCACAGGATTATCCCGATCACGATCAATGATAGTCCGTGGGGCTTCCAGTATTCGCCTTACGTGTATTACAATGAACACTGTATTGTATTCAACAGCCGGCACACTCCAATGAAGATTGAGCGGAATGCTTTTGTGAAGCTGTTTGATTTTGTGAAGCTGTTTCCGCACTATTTCCTTGGCTCCAACGCGGACCTTCCTATCGTAGGCGGCTCGATCCTGAGTCATGATCATTTCCAGGGCGGGCACTATACCTTTGCTATGGCGAAGGCGCCTGTCGAAAGGTATGTGACGGTTCCGGGCTATGAGGATGTGGAGGCCGGTATTGTGAAGTGGCCTCTTTCCGTGCTCCGTATCCGGCATAAGGATGAGAGACGTCTGATTGATCTGGCGGCTCATGTACTGGAGAATTGGAGAGGTTATACAGATGAAGCGGCGTTTATTTTTGCCGAGACAGATGGTGAACCGCATAATACGATCACACCGATCGCACGCAAGGCTGGTGACATGTTTGAACTGGATTTGACTCTTCGCAATAATATTACGACGAAAGAGCATCCGCTGGGTGTTTACCACCCTCATGCACAGTACCATCATATTAAGAAGGAAAATATCGGTCTGATCGAGGTTATGGGCCTTGCAGTCCTTCCGGCACGCCTGAAGGATGAGCTGGAGCTTTTGGAGGAATATATTTTGGAAGGCAGGGATGTTGCTTCCAATGAAAAGATTGAAAAACATGCTGCCTGGGTAGCGGAATTCCTTCCGAAATATGAGAATATCAATCAGGAGAATATTCATGAAATCCTGCAGAGGGAAGTGGGAATTGTATTCATTCATGTATTGGAGGATGCCGGTGTATATAAATGTACGCCAAAAGGCAGGGAAGCTTTCATGAGATTTATTGAAACCCTGTAAATAAAGAGGTTCCGTATTGTGAGACGCAGTACGGGACCTTTTTTGCCGGAAATGAACCTTGATTTTTACAAAAGTATTAAAAAAAAATAACAATTTTCTTGTTTGCCTGGTTGAAAGTTTGAGGGAAATCGGCTATACTTAACATAACTTGAAGGCAGGATGTGGAAATAGTTAAGAGGAGATTTTATGAATTGTGCAATGAAGAACAGGACAAGGAAGCGATTCTTATGCTGGATGGTGGCGGCAGTGATGCTTCTGACAGGGGTAAATGTATCGGCGGCAGAGTTCGGCGCGCCAGAGGGAGCTGCGTCGGAGGATGTTTTCGCTTTCGGAGATTCCGTGAGCAGTTATGCGGAGCCGGAGGCGGTTTTGCCAGAGGAAAACGGGCAGCAGCCGGAGACGGTTTTGCCGGAGGAAAGCGGACAGCAGCCGGAGGTATTTACTGAGCAGCCACAGGAGCCTGATACCGATATGGAGATGCAGATTCCGGAGATTGCAGAGGAGGTCCCGGAAGAAGCGCTCTCGGAGAATCATGGGAATGTGGCTTCTGAAGAGGAGGAGGTTTCTTCCGCAGGGGTGTCTGCCGGTGATTTGTTTCAGATTGTTTTTGCTGACAAAAATGGAAAAATCTATGAGGACCTGAAGGTCTCTGCCAGGATAAGTGAGGCGGTGAAGCTTCCCGTGGTGCCGGGGTATGAAGATGCCAATGGCAGCGGTTGGAAATGGGAAAAAGCTGCTTCGGACGAAGAGAGGCTGGATGCAGGAGATACGATTACCATCGCACCGGATGATCTTCTGGTGGAATATATCAAAAATGGAGTATTGACCCTGTATGCAGTACAGGGAGAAGTGCTTTGCACCGTATCCTTTTATAATAACAGCGGAACCAGTATGTTTCGGACGCAGAAGGTTGCACAAGGAAGTACGGTTACTCTCCCGGATTTTCCGAGAAGCGGTTATATCAATAAGGGCTGGGCAGCAACCAGGGGAAGTGCTGCTGTGAAGTACGAGTTTGGTTCTAAAATTAAGGTAAATGGTGATATCAAGCTGTATATGGTACGTTATGCAGCCATAAAAGTAACATTTTTGGAAACCACAGGATACAATAACAGCGCGTTTAAAGCTCTGTGTACGACTGTGGCAAAGGGGAGTCAGATCAAATTTCCTTCTCTGCCTGATGCGAGAGGCTACATCAGCCTGGGCTGGTCTACCGTAAAGAATGCGGTATCTGCTTCCTATCAGGCAGGCAAAACCTACAGGGTTACGCAGGATATCACTTTTTATGCAGTACGCAAAAAGGTCGGCACTTATACAGTAACCTTTAATAATAATGTCGGAACCAGCGTGAGCAAGGTATATACATCTTTGAAGCAGAAGGTGACGAAGAATCAGTATATCACTCTTCCAGAGGTGCCGAAGATCACCGGCTATGAGAATCTTGGCTGGACTACTACCAAAAAGGGAACAAAGGTTTCTTATAAAGAAGGCGCAAGGATTAAAGTGACGAAGAACCTTAAGCTGTATGCAGTACGCAGAAAGATCCAATATTATACGGTTACTTTCTATTTGGGAGATGGTTCTTCCAACAGCGCCTATAAAGCAATCCGGAAGAAGGTAAAAGAGGGCTCAAAGATGACGCTTCCCGCAGTACCGAAGCGAAAAGGATATGTAGGACTTGGCTGGAATACAAAGAAGAATAAAAGTACGGTGACAAATAAAGCGGGAACTGCTTATAAGGTTACCGGAAATATGAAGTTTTATGCCGTACAGAAACAGGCGGTGTCAGTTGTTCTTCACAAAAATGATGGTTCGGTTTGGAAGACGCTTTCCATTGGGAAGGGAGATTCGCTGAAGCTTCCCGGTGCGCAGAGCTCTCCTCCGTATACGATGCTTGGCTGGTCCAGGACAAAGTATCAGACTGTAGATCCGGCGTATGAGGTGGGAGATACTGTCAGAAATATCACAAGGACCCTGCATCTTTATGCAGTTGTATTTAACAGGAATACGGAACCGGATTATTCCGCAGGCCAATTGCCGAAGGTGAGTCTGCAGAAATACAAAAAAGTCGTATTTGTTGGAGATTCCAGGGTGCATCGTATGAGCAGCACGCTGGGTAATCTTTCTTCTCAGGTGACAGACGGGGTAGCTTTTGTATATAAGGAGGGAGGCGGCCTGAATTGGCTGAAATCTGATGGTTACACAGCGCTGAAAAGGGCGGTTGGTACCGGCGGCTCTAAAAAAACGGCGGTCATCTTTAATCTGGGAGTCAACGACCTGGGCAATATCAACAATTATATCACTTATATGAGAGAGATTGCGAAGGAATTGAAGAGCAGAGGCTGTGAGCTGTATTATATGTCTGTGAATCCGGTAAATAACCAGTTGATCAAAGCGAACGGAAAAAAGTCCCGGCCGGAAGAAACCGTAAGGAAGTTTAATTCAACTATTAAAGGGAGATTGTGCAGCGGAAGCAGTGCCGCATATCAGTATATTGATACCTATTCTTATCTGATCAGGGAAGGGTATGGGACAGATGCAAGTATAAGCGGCACGGACATCGGCAGGGATGATGGACTTCATTATACAACGAAGACGTATAAGCGGATTTACAGATACTGCATTTTAAAACTGAATCAGTGATAAAGTATAAAACCCCCGTTTGTCCATTGCCGGATATGCATGGGGAGGATGAAAGTTGGAATACCGGTAATCGATCCGGTTTTGGCAGAAGGGCTGTTTGCATATTTTGAAAGTATACGGTAATAAATCATAAAGTGAAAGGTACTGCCTGCAGTTTTTGGAAATTGCGGTCAGTACCTTTTACTTTTGGACATTTTGCGAATCTTTTGGAGCAGATAAAAATTTTATTTTCTATGCAACAAACAGATGTTAAAATGACACTAATAAACAGGTGCACCAAAAAGGGGATGGCCAAAGGCCGAAAAAAGAAACAGAGGTGAGGGCATGGAGGATTTAAGAAGGCCGGAAATATTTGCAGAATATTACAGGATGGTCTACCAGGATATGTATAGGTTTGCGTTGTACACATTAAAGAATCCGCATGATGCGGAGGATGTTACAGGAGAGGCAGTTATGGATGCCTATGCATCGGTGGATAAGCTCCGTGACCCGGAAGCATTTCGGGCATGGATTTTTACAATTCTGTCCAATAAATGTAAGAGAAAGCTGAAGGAATATGCAGACAAGACGGCAGAGCTTCCCGAACAGCTTGCTTCAGGGGAAAATATGGAGGAGGGAGCACAGGTTCGTCAGGTATTCGGGCAGCTTGCAGAGGAAGACAGGATGCTGATAGCTATGAAGGTGTTCGGGGGCTACAAGAGCCATGAAATCGGAAAGATGATGAACATGAATGACAATACGGTGCGTTCCAGAATCAGCAGAGGCATGGGAAAATTGCGGGAGCTGTTGAAATAGAAGGGAGGCGGAATGATGGATGATAAAAAAATATTGGAGAAGATTAAAAATTCAGCAGAGAATGCGGAGGTGCCGCAGAGCTTGTTTCCTGAAGAAATCCAAAAACGGCTGGAGGCACAGCAGAAGAAAGAACAGGCAGCCGCAGAGCCTCCGGAAGCAATCACGGAAAAGAAAATGAAAAAAGTGATTCCGATATGGCGGTATGGGGCATGGGCTGCTGCAGCCTTGCTCTTCCTGGCAGCTGCTTTCCGTATTTCCCCTCTGCTGAAAAAGCAGAAGCAGGAGATAAAGGTGCAGGAGTCCCGGGGAGATACGGAAGCAGAGGCAGCAGAGGAGACTGCACAGGATGCAGAAGCAGAGGCAGCAGAGGAGACTGTACAGGAAACGGTTTCCCATATAGAAAGCTATGAAGCGCTTTATGATATGATCAAAGCGTATGAAGAAAAACAGCAGACCACAGACGTGGACATGGCGTATGACGTACAGCCCTTTGAAAGTCCGGTAGATTTTGCAGCGGAAGAGTCGGCAGATACAGGAATGGGCGTGCGGATAAGTGCCGATACAAATGCAGAAGCTGCCCCGGAGACTGCAGAAAGCGGTTATTCTCAGACGAATACCCAGGAAAAAGCCGTGGATGAAGCAGATATAGTCAAAACGGATGGAACCTATATTTATGCTTTGGATGAGGAGGGATTGTTACGGATCGTAGAGGCTGAGAATATGGAGCTGGCTGGAACCATAGAAAATGACCCGGATTCCGATTGTCTGGAAATGTATGTGTCCGGAGATGTGCTGCAGATCATCAAAAGCGAAGAGACTTATGTAACCTATGAGGAAGAACTGGAACTTCCGGAGGCAGATGCTGCCCCACGCTCCTATTACAGCGTTCCTTTGAGGAAAACTGTGGTAATGACCTATGATATTTCAGACAGAAGCAAGCCGGAAAAAACAGGAAGCTTTTATCAGGACGGGGAGTATTTGTCCTCCAGAAAAAACGGAGACTATTTATATTTGTTTACGACCTATTCTCCGCAGGCAGGACCGACTGCCCGGGCAAGGGAGTATTATGTTCCCAGGGCTGGGAAGGGATTTGTTCCATATCAGGATATTTACCTTCCGCTGAAGGCGGAGAAAAACGTGTATGATGGTAAGCGCTATTTGGTAGCTTCTTCTATAGAGAGTTCGCAGCCGGAGAAGGCAAAGGACTGCATCGCAGTGGTCAGCGGAGGAGAGACCTTTTATGTCAGCGAACAGAATGTTTATGCGGCTGCTTCTGCCTGGGACGGCGGAGAAGACAAAACGGATATTGTGCGGTTCGGATATGAAAACGGTATCTTTACTCCCGGCTGTGGAGGCAGGATACGCGGTACCCTGAATAACAATTTCTCTATGGATGAGTACGAAGGAAATCTGCGGTTGGTGGCAACGGTGGAAGCCTGGACAGAAGAGAGCAGCGGAGAAACCGCAGGCAGCAGCCTCTCCAGAACGAACAGTCTGTATGTGCTGAATGAGGACCTTCAGATCATAGGAAAGCTTGAGAAGCTTGCAGAAGGAGAAGAAATTAAATCGGCCCGTTTTATGGGAAAGACGGGATATTTTGTAACCTACCGCAATACAGATCCATTGTTTTCCGTAGATTTGTCCGATCCGCAAAAGCCGGAGGTCCTGGGAGAATTAAAGATTACGGGATTTTCGGAATACCTGCACTTTTATGGGGAGAATAAGCTTTTGGGAATCGGCTGGGAAACAGATCCGGATACCGGTGTTACGGAGGGCCTGAAATGCTCCATGTTCGATTTGAGCGATCCTTCTGATGTGAAGGAGACGGATAGGCTGATTCTGAAGGATATCTGGATTTGTGATGCACTTTCTGATTATAAAGCGATTTTGGCAGATACTGAGAAAAACATTTTTGGATTTGCCTATGGTATCAGCGGCAGCAGCAATGGTACCGCAGGTATATACCAGGAGGACAGTTTGACAGAACAATATTATTACGGTGTCTTTTCCTATAAGGAGGAGGGCTTTGTTCCTCTTCGTTATATAAAGGTTTCCGAAGGAGAGCTGTATGAAGGCGATATGGATTACAGCGATTACCGGAGTCTGAGGGGGATTTATATCGGAGATGTATTTTATCTGGTAAGCAGCAGGGGAATAGAATCCTATGATATGGCGGATGCATTTGCACCGAAGAGTGTGCTTAGATGGCAGGAATAGCACCGGACAGAATGGAATATGGAAGGAAAATAACAGGAAGGAAATAACAGGAAGGAAAATATCGGAAGGTTATCCCAGATTACTCCTTGCGCGAAACACAGGAATAGTCTATACTATAAGGCGAAACGGATGTTTGTATGTCTGTTTCGCCTTAAACGATTATTCTAGGGAAAGAGGAATAGATTATGAAGCTTACGACCGTAAAAGAAATTTACAGAGAACGGGAGAAGTTCCTGGATAAGGAAGTGACTGTGGGAGGCTGGGTACGCAGTGTCCGTGATTCCAAAACCTTTGGATTCATTGTGCTGCATGATGGCTCCTTTTTTGAAACACTGCAGATTGTTTATCATGATTCCATGGATAACTTTGCAGAAATCAGCAAGCTGAATGTGGGTGCGGCTATCATTGTGAAAGGTACTTTGGTTGCAACTCCGCAGGCGAAGCAGCCTTTTGAGATTCAGGCAGCGGAGATTACGGTAGAAGGTGCTTCCGAACCGGATTATCCATTGCAGAAGAAGCGTCACAGCATGGAGTATTTAAGAACCATGACGCATCTGCGTCCAAGGACCAATACCTTCCAGGCCGTATTCCGTGTACGTTCCCTCTGTGCATATGCGTTTCATCAGTTTTTCCAGGAGAGAGGCTTTGTTTATGTGCATACGCCCCTTATTACAGGAAGCGACTGTGAGGGTGCCGGAGAGATGTTCCGGGTGACAACTCTGGACCCGAATAGTCCGCCTCTGGATGATAAGGGGAATATTGATTACAGCCAGGACTTCTTTGGCAAAGAGACCAATCTGACGGTAAGCGGACAGCTAAATGCGGAGACCTATGCGCAGGCTTTCCGCAATGTATATACCTTCGGACCGACTTTCCGTGCAGAAAATTCCAATACCACCCGTCATGCAGCAGAGTTTTGGATGATCGAACCGGAATGCGCATTTGCGGACCTGAATGACAATATGGATTTGGCAGAAGCGATGCTGAAATATGTAATCCGTTATGTGCTGGAGAATGCGCCGGAGGAAATGCAGTTCTTTAATTCCTTTGTTGATAAAGGACTTTTGGACCGTCTGAATCATGTGATGAATTCTGAGTTCGGTCATGTAACTTATACGGAGGCCATTGGGCTTTTGGAAAAGAACAATGACAAATTTGATTACAGGGTATTTTGGGGATGCGATCTCCAGACAGAGCACGAGCGCTATCTGACAGAGCAGATTTTCAAAAAACCGGTGTTTGTCACGGATTATCCGAAGGAGATCAAAGCTTTTTACATGAAACTGAATGATGACAATAAGACTGTAGCGGCTATGGATTGCCTGGTTCCCGGGATCGGTGAAATTATCGGCGGAAGCCAGAGAGAAGATGATTATGACAAGCTGAAGACCCGTATGGATGAGCTGGGCTTAAAGGCAGAGGATTATGATTTTTATATGGATCTGCGCAAGTATGGTTCTACACGCCATTCCGGATTCGGTCTTGGTTTTGAGCGCTGTGTGATGTACCTGACAGGCATGGGCAATATCCGTGACGTTATTCCATTCCCGAGAACGGTGAAGAACTGTGATTTATAAGGAGTTATTTTGAATGATAAGGTTTATTCATCTTGCAGATGTACATTTGGGGGCAGCTCCGGACAGGGGCTGTCCATGGAGCCATGAGCGGGAGGAAGAAATCTGGGAAACATTCCGCCGGTTAATTGCGTCTATACGCAAGGACCCGGTGGATTTGTTATTTATAGCCGGAGATTTATTCCACCGACAGCCGCTGCTTCGGGAGCTGAAGGAGGTCAGCTATCTGTTTTCCACGATCCCCGATACAAAGGTTTTTCTCATGGCCGGAAACCATGATTATATGAAAAAGGATTCTTTTTATCGGACCTTTGTCTGGGAACCTAATGTGACGTTCTTTCGTGAGGAAAAGGTGACCTGTGTAAAGGCGGAGGGGATGAATGTTTATGTATATGGTATGAGCTATCACAGTCAGGAAATCAGAGAGGCGCGGTATGATACTGTGAAGCCCGGAAAAGATGAAGGGATTCATGTTCTGCTGGCTCACGGCGGCGACGAAAGCCATATGCCGATGAATATGAAACAGATAGCAGCCTCCGGTTTTGATTATGTGGCGCTTGGACATATCCATAAGCCGCAGGTAGTCATGAGAGATAAAATGATATATCCGGGAGCCTTAGAACCAATTGACAGGAATGATTCCGGCTCCCATGGATATATAGAAGGAAGAGTTGAGCAGGGACGGGTGAAGACAAAATTTATTCCGTTTGCCAGTCGTTCCTATCAGAATCTGGTTTTGACGCTCCGCGAAGATTCTACGCAGTTTTCCCTGGAGGAAATGCTGAAAATGGATATTATGAAACGGGGCGGAAGGCACATTTACCGCGTGATCCTGAAGGGAACCCGTGCGCCGGAGCTGATGCTTCTTCCCGAAAAACTCAAGGCTTTCGGGAATATTGTAGAGGTGCTGGATGAATCACGTCCTGCCTATGATCTGGAGGCGCTGCAGAAGCGTTACAGCGGAACCCTGATCGGAGATTATATTGGGTATTTTCAGGGAAAAGACAGGACCATGGTGGAAGAAAAAGCCCTGTATCATGGATTGCAGGCATTATTGGAGACAAGCAGGTAGCAGGACAAAGAATATGATAATTAAACGTTTGACAATTAAAAATTTTGGAAAAATCCATGACAGGACTATGGAATTTTCGCCGGGCATCAATGTTCTTTACGGAGAAAATGAAAGCGGCAAAACGACTGTCCATACCTTTCTGAAGGGAATGCTCTACGGCATACAGAGACAGCGTGGAAGGGCTGCCCGTACAGATGTATATTCCACTTATGAGCCATGGGATTATCCGGCCGCCTATGGGGGAATCCTATGGTTTGAAAACGGGGGGAAAAACTTCCGGATTTCCAGAAATTTTTACAAAGCTAATCAAATGAGCGAGCTGCTCTGTGAAGATGACGGAGAGCTCCTGGATGAAGGACAGGGGGACCTGGATGCAATTCTCGGCGGTGTCAGCGAAGCTGTTTACGAAAACACGGTTTCCGTAGCGCAGCTAAAAAGTGTTACGGGACCGGATCTGGTGCGTGAAGTCCGGAATTATATGGCAAGCTATCAGGGAACAGGCGATGGCACCGTGGATTTGGGGCGGACCATGCAGATGTTGAAAATGTCCAGGAAGGGCTATCAGGTGCAGGCGGAGCGCCGCAGAAAAGAAACGGAAAAGGAACAGGGCAAGCTTGCCGCCAATATGGAATATCTCCGGCGGGAATTGTCGGATTTGGAAGAACGCCGGGCGCAGGTAGCTGCCCGGGAATCTGCTCTTCATATGACAGGGGAGGAAGATGGCGGAGTGGTTTTGGAGGGCAGGATACGGCAGATCCAAAAGAAAAAAAGAGTGTTGGCAGGAGTGATGCTTGCAGTGGGAATGCTTGCCGTATGTGCAGCTTTTGCAGTAGCCGGGCTGCTTCCCCGACTGTTTTTGGCACAGGCGGCAGTTGGAATTGCAGGCGAACTGGAAATTCTGGCATGCTGTATTTTGCAGGTACGGCTGTCGGAGGAGCTGAGCAGACGCAGAAAGATGAAAGCACGCTGGGTTTCCAGACAGGAGAAATTAGAGTGGGACAGAGAAAATCTTACGGAGATTCAGAGGGAAAAGCTGACTGCACTGGAAAATCTGGAGGCAGAATATCAGGATGCCGGGGAACATTCCTATCTGCCTATGGCAGAAGAAATGGAGATACAGGCGTTAAATCTGGCAATGCAGACGATTGAGAAGCTGTCCGGCGATATCCATAAGCAGGTCGGAGGGAGCCTCAGAAAGAGGACCTCACAGATATTAAGCGAGATTACAGGAGGAAAATACGGTGAGGTATTTATGGATGCAGAGCTTCATATGACAGTAAATACTGCTAAGAGAGCGGTGCCTCTGGAAAGCCTCAGCCGGGGAACAATAGAGCAGATTTATTTCGCTCTGCGTATGGCAGCAGGAGAACTGCTCTGCGGTGAAGAACGATTTCCTGTGATTTTGGATGATGTATTCGGAATGTATGATGAGGAGAGGCTTACCGCAGTTTTGCGATGGCTGTATAAGGAGAAGCGCCAGATCATCATCAGCACCTGTCATAAGAGAGAAATGGAGATACTTGAGAGAGAAGGGCTGTCTTATCAAAAGCTGGTCCTCTAGGGCAGGGAAGATTCCATGGTTCATAATTTGCAGTGTGCTGTATGGAAGGCAGAATGGAGATTATTATGAAGGATAAAATAAGAGTGGCAATTATGACCCTGCTGGTCATCCTTTTACTGGCAATGGCAGGTGGGTTCTGGATATTCGTGGGAAAGCAGGCCCAGGAAGAAAAAGCCCGGGAGGAATCTCTGGCTATAAAGGCAATGTATGTGGAAATTGGCTCTCACGGGGATTATCTTTTTATTCAGCAGGATAAGGGGAGTGAGAGGGCGTTTACCTCAGAAATTCCTGAAGATCAGCTATATGAGCTGGAAGATGGAAAGGAAAAGGTGCTGTCCGCGGATAAGCTTGTTACCGGTGATGTTCTGAAGATTTATGGAGAGGGAGCCATGCTGAAATCTGAACCGGGACAGTATCCGGGTGTGACGAGAATGGTGCGGCTGCTTAGAGGTGAGCCGGAGGATGCCGAAAAGTATCAGGAAATGCTGGAGGCATTCCGGCCAAGACCTATATACGATGAGGAGGAAGGAATCCTTGCTCCGTAAATAATGAGTCTGCGGATACCCGGGCGAGGTATGCGCAGACTCATTATTATTTTTATTCATCATACTGTGCCATATAATTACGTACACACTTTTTGATTCTGTCTACAGGGTTCAAAAGATGGCTTACAGACAGGTCATGGTTCAGTGTATCAATAATGAGAGCAATGTATTTGCTCATATCACAGGAAATATAATAAGGTTTCTGCAGAAGCTCAGGCGTCTGATAAACCAGGTTGGTAGTCAGTACCTTGTCAAAGAAACCTTCCCGGTGTGCTTTGTCGAATTTTTCCAGGCCATCCGTGAATAAGCCAAAGGTAGAACAGATGTAGATTCTGCCGGCACCGCGGTGCTTCAAGAGGGCGGAAATTTCCAGAACCGTATCTCCGGAGGAAATCATATCATCTACCAGGATGACATCCTTCCCTTCCAGCTTAGGTCCGAGGAATTCATATGCGGCAATCGGATGACGTCCATTGATCGTCTTTGTATAATCCAGTCTTTTATAATACATACCCATATCAACACCGAGAATATTGGCAAGATAAATCGCACGTCCCATGCTCCCCTCATCCGGGCTGATGATCATGAAATGTTCATTATCAAGATGCAGGCCCTTTTCATGGTTTAACAGTGCTTTTATGAATTGATAAGCCGGCTGTACGGTTTCAAATCCATGGAGAGGTGTTGCATTCTGTACGCGGGAGTCGTGAGCATCAAAGGTAATGATGTTTTCCACACCCATGCCGGTCAATTCCTGAAGTGCGGTTGCACAATCCAGGGATTCTCTTCCGATACGCTTGCTCTGGCGGCTTTCGTAGAGATAAGGCATGATAACATTGACCCTGCGGGCCTTGCCGCCGATAGCGCCGATCACACGCTTCAGATCCTGGAAATGATCGTCAGGCGACATCAGATTTGTAAACTTACCTATGCGGTAGGACAGGCTGTAATTGCAGACATCCAGCATAATATAAATATCATCTCCGCGGACGGACTCGGAAATCACGCATTTTGCTTCTCCGGAACCAAAACGGGGAGTTTGTACCTGAATGGTATAGGAATCCCGCTGATATCCCTCAAATGCAAAGGAGTCTATTTGCTGGTGGCTTCGTTCCTTTCTCCACTGTACAAGCCAGTCGTTGACCTTTTGTCCTAAATCCTGGCAGCTCTGCAAAGGAATCAATCCCAGTCTTCCGACGGGAAGTGTAGCCAAATCTTTCGTATTTAACTGTGCCATGCCTTTTATTTTCCTCCTATAAATATTTTCTGTATACGGATGTCTTTTCCTATGAGCTTTACCATTTGGTAGCTGCTGGCGATTCTGGAAAAGGTACGTTCGGAATATGTTCCGGAAACATCGCTCAATTTCATATTCGTAGAAATAATCGTTGATTTTCTGCGCATGATCCGTTCGTTGATACATAAAAACAGTTGGGAAGAGACAAAGCTGTTTGTAAGCTCTGTTCCCAGGTCATCAATGATCAAAAGATCACAGTCATAAATCAAATCTTCACTGCAGCGGTCATCCGCCTTTTTGGAAAAGGCAGACTGCGCAAACAGGTCAAACAGGTCAAAAGCTGAAAAATACAATACACAGTGCGCCGTATTCAGCAGCTCCCGTGCGATACAATGAGAAAGAAAGGTCTTACCCACGCCTGTGTCACCGTATAAAAACAGGTTCTGGAACTCAGTATCAAAATACCGGACAAAATTTTGGGCGGTATCATGTGCACGTTTGGCCATTTCTAATGCGGACAGTCCTGTCGTCTCATTTTTTATTGTATCAGAATAGTAATCAAATGAAAAGTGCTCAAAGTTTTCTTTTTTGAGAATCTCTTTCAGGTTTGACTGAGCGTAAAGCAGTTCAATTTCTGCTTTTTTGAAGCAGATACACTTTTGGCTTTCGATGTATCCGGTGTCCTGACATAGGGGACAGGTATAAGAAAGCTCAAGATAGTCTTTTGGGTAGCCGTGCTTCACCAGCAGAGCGATGCGCTCTTCGGAAAGCCCGGCTATGGAAGCCTTCAGATCCCAAAGCTCCAGAATGCCGCCGCTTAAAGCAGAACGGGCCTTCTGTGCGCTCAGGGAGGCAACCTCCCTGTCAATCTCCGGGAGCCGCGGAATCTGTGCATAAGCCTTTGCACGGCGCTGCTCCAGTTCATGCCGGTGCTCCGCCTGTCTGCGGTTATATTCCCGCATAATCGTATCGTATTGATAATTCTGTAAAGGCACAGGGTCCTCCTTTTAGTATGTACAATTATTGGTTCAGCAAACGTTTTTCATATTCATCAAAATCATATTCCCTCTGGTGGAAATTGTTGAATCGGTTAGGGGAGGAAGAGGTCTGGCGTGAACCGGCCTTTTCCTTTTTGCGCTTTTTGTGTTCGGCGTCCAGTACCAGAATATCTTCCAGGTGACGTACATTTTTCTTTTTCCATCCGGCAAGGATTTTATCTGCATATTGGAAGCTTGGCTGTCCTGTCTGCAAAATTGTACGGCTGCAGGCTTCCTGGATGATTTCCATGGAAAAACCGTAATCTTTCATCCAGACATCCATAAGGGAAATTTCTGTCTCCACGGGATTGCGTCCCGTAATGCCGAGGGATTTCAGGATTGTAAAATAATCCCTGCCGTAACGGGAGGTGGTATCCTTGGCCATTTGGACAGTGGAAATCCCTTCCTTCGCCCATGCCAGGGCAACTGTCTCAATATAGCGCATGCTCTTGTGGTTGCGGCTGACACAGTATTCAATCAGGTATTCGATCAGGTCAGCGGAGAAATGCAGCCCATCATAGAAAAAAAGAATTTTCTGCATTTCTGTAGCAGACAGGGTTTTTCCCAGATATTGTTCGGCAATGTAAAGAAGCTGGACGATATCTTCGTTTTGCTTCAGCTCTTTGACTCTGTCCGGAGTCAGAGAAACTGTCTTTTCGATTGGATGATCTATGGAGGACTTTTCCTCAGCCGGGCTGTCCTGTCCGGCTGACTCGGGAATTTCCTGAACAGATGCGGCGGTTTCCTCTGCCGGCCGGGACTTCCCATCCGGAGAAAGCAGAACAATGCCGCAGAGTTTTTTGCCGGATGTATAGTTCAGTGATAAAAGGTTCATTTTGGCCCAGTATTTCAGTGCGCGCAGAATGTCTCTTTCTGTACAGAGAAGCCGGTCTGCCATTTGTTCCAGGCTGAAAGAAACCGGAGCATTGGAAAGTGTTCTTAAAAGGTATACGTAAACCTTGACAAATTCTCCGTTGGCCTCCGGCATATAGTTGTCTATGAAGGAATTTGATAAAATAGTGATCTCCGAACAGGAGGGGTTCTGCAAAGTGATCATACCCATAAAGTATCGCCTCTTTCTAATCAGATAAACGAACAGTCTGCCGGATATTTCACCTGGCAGATCGGAATACTTGGATTATAGCACAAGATATTTCAAATGAGAATAGCTTATTTTCCGGGGAAATGTTTCCACAATCGAATGTGGATAATGTGGATAATGTGGACAACGATTTTTGCATAAAATTATAGGCAACCTCTGAAAATGCGCATTTTGTAATATAAATGAGAATTATAGGTAAAATTTGTGCCGAATTATGTCAAGTGTATGAAGTGGAAAAAAATCCACATGCCGTACACAGAAAAAATGTGTATAAACATGTGGATAATGTGGATAACTACTTCGAGGCCGCATAAATACAGGCTTTCGAGAATGTGTATAAGTTTTTTTGATTTTGCTGTTGTTTTTATTTCCCGAGCAGGTGTTCGCCGATATTTACAACATCACCGGCTCCCATAGTGATCAACAGGTCGCCCTGCGTACAATTTTCTAATAAAAAGTTTTCGATTTCATCAAAGGTAGGAAAGTATTCGCAGGGGGTTCCCATATCTGCTATGTGTTTCTGAAGATCTTCTGAGGAAATCCCAAGGTTGTCGGTTTCTCTGGCTGCATAAATATCTGCAAGCACAATATGATCGGCAAGAGTCAGAGCTTTGGCAAATTCCAAAAGCAGGGCCCTGGTACGGGTGTATGTGTGGGGCTGAAATACACACCAGGTTTTTTTGTGTGGATAGTTCCTGGCTGCCTGGAGAGTTGCCTCGATTTCCGTCGGATGATGTGCATAGTCGTCAATGATGGTGACTCCTCCTACTTCCCCCTTAAATTGGAAACGGCGGTCAGTTCCTTTGAAGCTGTTCAACCCTTTGGAAATCACTTCTTCAGATAAGGAAAGAAGCTTCCCGACTGCGATGGATGCAAGCGCATTCGATACATTGTGGATTCCGGGTACATTTAAGCTGTAGGTTCCAATGGGTGATCCGTTTTTGAGTGCTGTAAAGGCGGCATGTCCAAGGCTGTCATAGGTAATATCCGCTGCAGTATAGTCAGCAGCGTTTTCCAGACCGTAGGTGATCACCCGGCATGGAAGATGATCGATGATTTCCTCATATTTGGGAGTATCTGCATTGATGATAAGAGTGCCATCCTCAGGCAGAAGCTCGGCAAAGCGCCGGAAGGAATGACGGATGTCATCAATATCTTTAAAAAAATCCAAATGATCCGCATCCATGTTCAGAATGATGCTGATTTTTGGGAAAAAGCTTAAAAAGCTGTTGGTATACTCGCACGCCTCCGTTAAAAAAGTTTCGGATTGTCCAACGCGGATATTGCCCCTGATGGCAGGCAGAATTCCGCCCACGCTGATGGTGGGGTCACAGTTTCCCTCCAGCAGGATATGAGAAATCATAGAAGTGGTAGTGGTTTTACCGTGCGTACCCGAAACTGCAACAGGAGTATCGTAATTGCGCATGATCTGTCCGAGAAGCTGTGCGCGGGTCAGCATGGGAATGCCCTTTTCAGCAGCACATGCAAACTCCGGGTTATCAGGATGGATAGCTGCCGTATAGACTACTGCCTGAACGGAATCCGTGATATTGGAAGCACGCTGTCCATAGTAGATTTGGGCACCCTTCTCCTCGAGACTTCGGGTGAGCGGGCTTTCCTTGGCATCGGAACCGGAAACGGTGAAATTCTCTTCCAGAAGGATATTTGCCAGACCACTCATGCTGATTCCGCCGATACCGATAAAATGGATATGCAGCGGTGTATGAAAGTCTATCTGATACATAATATAATCTCCTTGGTTTTTGATGGTATCATTATACCTCCAACAGAGAAAAATGAAAAGTGTTTCTTTTGTGTATGGAGATATGAAGAAATAACAAGAAAAAAGCAAAAATATGTCGAAAAATATACAAACTAGACAATGAAAAAGGGAAAGACAAAATTGTTATAAAAAAAACGTATGCAATAACTATAAAAAAAACAAAATTCAGGCAAAATAATTGTAAAAAATGTTCACTAATCTGGTAAAGTATGGTATAATAATGAAATCATAACATAATGTTCAAGAGGTGATTGCATGATTAAGAAAGAAATGATTGCCATGCTCTTAGCTGGCGGCCAGGGCAGCAGGCTGGGGGTATTGACAGAAAAGGTCGCAAAACCGGCAGTCGCTTTCGGTGGAAAATATCGCATTATCGACTTCCCCTTAAGTAATTGCATCAATTCAGGCATTGATACGGTAGGCGTTTTGACACAGTATCAGCCATTGCGCCTGAACACGCATATAGGAATTGGTATTCCGTGGGATTTGGACAGAAATGAAGGTGGTGTAACTGTTTTACCTCCTTATGAAAAAAGTACGAACAGTGAATGGTATACAGGAACGGCAAATGCAATTTTCCAGAATCTGGACTATATGGAGCAATACAATCCGGATTATGTCCTGATTTTATCCGGGGACCATATTTATAAGATGGATTACGAGGTTATGCTTGATTTCCATAAAGCAAATAAAGCGGATATCACCATTGCATGTATGCCGGTCCCGATAGAAGAAGCCGGCCGGTTCGGTATTATGGTTACGGATGAGACAAGCCGCATTCAGGAATTTGAGGAAAAGCCGGAGAAGCCGAGCAGCAACCTGGCTTCTATGGGAATTTATATTTTTAGCTGGCAGGTACTGAAAGAGGCACTGATTGCATTGAAGGATCAGAACAGTTGTGATTTCGGAAAGCATATTCTTCCATATTGTAAAGACAGAGGACAGCGTCTGTTTGCTTATGAGTATAATGGATACTGGAAGGATGTAGGAACTTTGGGTTCTTACTGGGAAGCCAACATGGAGCTGATTGATATCATTCCGGAGTTTAATCTGTATGAAGAATTTTGGAGGATTTATACAAAAGGAGATATTATTCCGCCGCAGTATGTTTCAGCAGATGCAGTGATTGACCGATGCCTGATCGGAGAAGGCGCAGAGATTTATGGAGAAGTACATAACTCTGTAATCGGACCGAATGTTATTGTGGGCATAGGCAGCGTTATACGGGATTCCATCATCATGAGAAATTCTACCATAGGTGATGGAACGGTCATGAATAAGGCGATTATTGCAGAGGATGTTGTAATAGGTAAGAATGTTGTGCTTGGCTGCGGGGAGGAGGCTCCGAATGTGTTAAAGCCTGCAGTTTATGCATTTGGCATTGCAACGGTTGGGGAACGGAGCATAATTCCGGATAATGTAAAAATCGGTAAAAATACTGCTGTTTCCGGTGAAACAAAGCCCGAAGACTATCCTGATGGTATATTGGCAAGCGGACAGGTAATTAAGGCAAAGGATGGTGATAAGGCATGAGAGCAATCGGCATTATTTTGGCAGGCGGCAATAATAACCGCATGAGAGAATTATCAAACAAGAGAGCAATCGCTGCGATGCCTGTAGCGGGAAGCTATAGGAGCATCGACTTTGCACTGAGCAATATGGCAAATTCCCATATCCAGAAGGTGGCAGTATTGACGCAGTATAATGCCCGTTCCCTGAATGAGCATTTGAGCTCCTCCAAATGGTGGGATTTCGGAAGAAAGCAGGGTGGGCTTTATGTATTTACCCCGACCATCACAAAAGAGAACAGTCTCTGGTATCAGGGAACTGCAGATGCCATTTACCAGAATCTGACTTTTTTGAAAAACAGCCACGAGCCGTATGTGGTCATTGCTTCCGGAGATGGCATTTATAAGCTGGATTACAATAAGGTTCTGGAATACCATATTGCGAAGCGCGCGGATATTACGGTTGTATGTACGATCTGCAAAGATCAGAGCGAGGTGGAACGTTTTGGCGTGCTCCGTATGAATGAGGATTGCAGGATTGAGGAGTTTGAAGAGAAACCAGTTGTATCTTCTTATAATACGATTTCTACCGGAATCTATGTAATTCGAAGAAGGCAGCTCATTGAGCTGATTGAGAAGGCTGCTCAGGAAGGCAGAAATGATTTTGTCAATGACATTCTGATTCGTTATAAAAACCTGAAGAGGATTTACGGTTATAACATAGATTCCTATTGGAGTAATATTTCTACTGCAGAGGCTTATTACAGAACGAATATGGCATTTTTGGAGCCTGAAATCAGAAATTACTTCTTTAAACAGGAGCCGGCTATCAAAACGAAGATTGACGATCTTCCGCCGGCAAAATACAATCCTGGCGCAGTCGTAAAGAACAGTCTCATTGCCAGTGGGTGCATTGTTAATGGAACGGTTGAGAATTCCGTTTTATTTAAGGATGTATTTGTTGGGAATAATTGCGTGATTAAAAATTCTGTGATTCTCAATGATGTATACCTGGGGGATAATACACACATCGAAAACTGTATCGTTGAGAGCAGGGACACGATCAGAGCAAATTCTTATTACTGCGGCGAAGGTGAAGTGAAGATCGTTGTAGAGAAAAATGAGCGTTACGTATTATAATTCAGCAAATATTTAGCAATACGTATGCGAAATGAAAGGGGCAAGCAAAGATGAATATTACAGATGTACGCGTGAGGAAAGTTGCAAAGGAAGGTAAGATGAAGGCTGTTGTCTCCATTACCGTTGATGATGAATTCGTAGTACATGATATTAAGGTGATAGAGGGAGAAAAGGGCTTGTTTATAGCAATGCCAAGCCGTAAGGCTACAGACGGTGAATACCGTGACATCGCTCATCCAATCAATTCCGCTACAAGAGACAGGATTCAGATGATCATTCTGGATAAGTATCAGGAGGTAATGGCTGAGGAACCGGAAGAGACTTCTGAGATAATTGCTGAATAATAACCGGTCATTTTATTTTAATCATGCAACAGGATAGAGAAACAGAACGGTGCTTCCCATGGGGAGGCACCGTTTTTTTCATAGAATAGTACCCCGCTTTGTTCTGCAATACCCCATCGGCGGTTTGGGAAAAATGGAAATATTACGTATTTGTTACAAAAATGAAATAAAACTGTTGATTTTTTTAATTTTTATGTTATACTTGATTGCAGAAAACGTTATGAGGTGTTTTTTATGAAGAATAGAAAAGTTTTTTCATTACTGCTTGCCGGAGTGTTGACATTGTCTATGGGTACTGGCGTATGTGCTGCAACAGAGGATGAGATTGCAGCGGCACAGGCGCAGAAGCAGGCAGCGCAGGCAGAGCTTGCGCAGGCAGAAGCAAATATCAGCAGTCTGGAAACCAAGAAGCAGGAACTGGAAAACTATTTGGCAGAGCTGGATTCCCAGTATAGCCAGCTTACAGATAGTGTAGCACAGCTTGGGATAGAAGCGGCACAGAAGGAAGAGGAACTGAAGAAAATAGAGGAGGAACTGGGAAAGGCGCGTAAGCAGGCAGAAAAGCAGTATGACGCCATGAAGCTCCGGATTGCCTATATGTATGAAAAGGGCGGAAGCTCTATGCTGGAGCTGCTGTTATCTTCCAAAAGCATTGCAGAATTTCTGAATCAGGCGGAAAATGTATCCAGGATTTCCCAATATGACAGGGACATGCTGAAAAAATACGAGGAAATAAGAAATAGTATCAAAGAGCAGGAGTCACAGGTGGAAGAAGAAACTGCGTCAATCAATACCCTGCTGAGCGAGCGCGTTGCCAAGCAGCAGGAAGTGCAGGCTATGGTGGCAAGTACAAATGACAGTATTTATTCTTATGTCGGTCAGATTAGTGCAAGCGAAGAGGAAGCAGGAATTCTTATGGCACAGATCGACAGTGCGGACAGCAGCATTGCGGAGTTGATTCAGCAGCAGGAAGCGGCACAGGCGGCTGCACAGCAGGAGGCAGCTTCGGCTGAAGCCGAAGCTGCGTCAGATGAAAGCGGGCAGGAGATTCAGGCAGCGGAAGCTTATGACCCGGAAACCGATACTATGGAGTCCTCCAGCAGTTCCACAAGCAGCGATATTATTGTGGAAGAGGAAGATGAATCGGAGCTTCTCGAAAGCACAGAGAATCAAGAGGAAGACGTTCAGGAATCCTATGAGGAGCAGACATATGAGGCTTCCGGAGAGACAGAAAGCACATCCTCTGATTCCGGACAGGGTACATATCTCGGAAACTTTACCCTGACTGCATACTGCAATTGTGCACAGTGCTGCGGAACCGCGGGAAATGCAACGGCAAGCGGCACCATGCCGTCGGCAGGCAGGACAGTAGCCATGGCAGGTGTTCCTTTTGGTACACAGCTTTTGATCAACGGAAATGTATATACGGTTGAAGATTTGGGAACTCCATACGGACATGTGGATATCTATTTTGACAGTCATGAGGAGGCATTGAGCTTCGGGCTGCAGTATGCAGATGTATATCAGTTGAATTAAGAAATGCACGAAATGAGCGGATGAATGTACATGAGGACATTCATCCGTTTTATTTGGCTGTCAGGGCATTTTCTGCAAAGATTTTCAAAAAGAGGATTGACAATAATGGTTTTGTGTTATAAAATTATTAAAACGATTTAATAATTTGCACGATATTTATAAATTTGTCAGATTATCAGATTATATCTGGCAATATATTTTTTAACTGAATTAAAACGTTTTAATTAAAAGGATATTTGTTCATTTAAGTGAGGTGAAGTGAAAATTGAAATGAAAGGAGGGTTTTGTTATAAAGTTAAAACGTTTTAACTGCGTAAATGAAGCAAAAAATGTATACGGAGGAAAGAAAAATGAATATGAAAAAAATGATGGCAATATTGGTTGTTGGTGCAATGGCAGTAGCTGCTACAGGTGTTACGGCTTTTGCTGATAACAGTGACTATGAAATCGTAGTTGTACCAAAGGATTCTTCAAACCCGTGGTTTGTTCGTATGGACACAGGCGTAACGGAATATGCCGGGGAAAATGGTTTGAACGCTTATCAGAAAGGAACAGACATTATCGATGCGACAAAACAGGCGCAGCTGGTGGGTGATTTGATCGCGCAGGGCGTAGATGCAATCTGTGTAGTACCCGTAGATCCATCCTCTCTTGAGCCGGTTCTGAAACAGGCAAGAGATGCGGGCATTGTTGTTATTGCTCATGAAGGAGCAAGTCTTGAAAACGTTGATTATGATATTGAAGCATTTTCAAATGCCGGATATGGTGCGTTCATTATGGATAATCTTGCGGAAGCAATGGGGGAAGATGGCCTTTATACAACAATGGTAGCAGATGTTACAAATGCGTCCCATAATGAGTGGGCAGATGCAGGTGTTGCTCATGCACAGGAAGCATATCCGAACATGACCCTTCTTGAAGAGGATCCCCGTGTAGAGTCTCATGACAACGGTGACACAGCCTATAACGTGGCAAAAGAGCTTCTTAAGAAATATCCGGATTTGAAGGGTATCATGGGAACCTCCTCTTTCGATGCACCAGGTGTTGCACGCGCTATTGAAGAGCTTGGACTTACAGGTAAAGTATTTACATCCGGGACAGGTATGCCGGCAGACAACGCTGAACTGCTTAAAAGAGGTGCAGTTAAATCGCTGACACTGTGGGATCCCGCTGGTGCCGGTAAGGCTATGATCAGCCTTGCTCTTAAAGTGTTAAACGGCGAAGAAATTGCAGGCCCGGTTGACCTTGGCGTAGAAGGCTATGAAAATCTTACATTCCGTGAGGGAAGTGAAACGGTTTTGGAAGGTGAAGCATGGGTTGTGATCGATGCAGAAAACGTGGACTCTTTCGGATTCTGAATTCAATAAATTGTTTAGAAACAGGCGAAAACCGGAAAGGCGTTGCAGCGGTGCTGCGATGCCTTTCTTAAAGAAAACAGGAGGTAATCATGGGGGAATATTTGCTTCGGGCTGTCGGAATACATAAGTATTTTGCGGGCGTTCATGCGCTTGATAATGTCGCCCTGGAAATCAAGCCGGGTGAAGTGCATTGTCTGGCAGGCGAGAATGGATGCGGTAAGTCTACACTGATTAAAATTATTTCCGGCGTATACCATAGAGATGCCGGAACCATTGAGTTTGATGGAAAGGAAATGACAAAATTCACGCCAATTGATGCGATTTCAAGAGGTATTCAGGTTATTCCGCAGGATTTTTCGATTTTCCCAAATCTGACTGTTCGTGAAAACCTTGCCATCAACAGCCAATTGTCATCCGGAAAAAAGCTTATAACTAAGAAAGGGATGCAAAAGATTGCAGAAGAAGCGGTTAAGAAAATTGACTTCAAAGTGGACCTGGATGCAATTCTTGGTACATTGTCTGTTGCAGAAAAACAGATGGTTGCCATTTGCCGTGCACTGATGGCAGATGCCCGTCTGATCATTATGGACGAACCAACCACAGCCCTGACCCAAAAAGAGGTAAAAGCGCTTTTTAGCATCATTGAACAGCTTAAAGCACAGGGCATTGCAATTCTCTTTGTAGGGCATAAACTGGATGAAGTATTTGAAATTGCAGATCGTTTCACGGTGTTCAGAAGCGGCAGGCTGATTAAGACGGGAAATATTTCGGAACTGGATGATAAGAAGTTTTCGTTTTATATGACTGGCCGTGAGTTTGAAGACAGAACATTTGTTCCGAAAAACATTACAAAGGACCCGGTTCTGGAAGTAAAAAATCTTACTCTTGATGGGAGCTATGAGGATATCAGCTTCCAGGTAAGAGGCGGAGACATTCTTGGTATTACAGGACTTTTGGATTCCGGAAGAACAGAGCTTGCATTGTCTTTGTTTGGTATGCAGCCGGCTGCATCCGGAGATATCATGATTCACGGAAAGAAAGTGGAGCTAACGACTCCCCGGATTGCCATGGAAAATAAAATAGGTTTCGTACCGGAGGACCGGCTGAGCGAGGGACTTTTCCTGCCGCAGAGCATTGGTGACAATATCATTATTTCAGAGGTTGACAATTTGAGAAAGGGTGCATTTATTGATCAGGCGCGGTGTAAAGAAGAAGTGAAAAAATGGGTGAAAGAGCTGGCTATCGCAACGCCGAACCCTGATAATGCGGCATCCACTTTGTCAGGCGGCAACCAGCAGAGGATCGTTCTTGCCAAATGGCTGGCATGTAAACCGGACGTTCTGATCTTAAATGGTCCCACAGTAGGTGTAGATATCGGCTCCAAACATGATATTCATGCAATCCTTCAGCGGCTTGCAAATGAAGGCATGGCAGTGATTATTATTTCCGATGACCTTCCGGAGGTTATGGAGAACTGTTCCAGAGTACTGATTCTGCGTAACGGTAAGAAGGCTGGCGAGCTGAGCACGCAGGATATTTCAGAAAAAGTGATTCTGGATAAGATGATGTAAGAAGGGAGGAAGGATAATGCAGAAAAAGTTTAAGAGACTGATGTCTCAAAATGAAACATATATTTTCCTGATCCTTGTAGCTATGTCTATACTTATTCAGATTCGGTCAGGACAGTTTTTTACTTCCAATAATATCGTAGATATTCTGTCTGCGATGATAGTACCAGGACTCTTTGCGGTGGGTACGTTTCTTGTTATTCTTACAGGTGGTTTTGATGTATCTTTTCCCGCTTTGGCATCTCTCACAGCCTATGCTACCACAAAGGCCCTTCTGGATGCGGGTTACGAAGGAAATATTCTCGTACCGCTTTTAGCTGCAATTGTATTGGGTGCAATTCTTGGCATGGTGAACGGATATTTTATCGGATATCTGAATTTCCCGGCGATGATCGTTACCCTTGGTACATCCAGCATTTTTAAGGGAATTATGCAGGGTACCTTAAATTCGAAGCAGCTTGCTGTAATTCCTTCGGGAATGAAGGCGTTTGGGACATCGGCACTGCTTACCGTTACCAATGCGCAGAGCGGACTTTCTTCAAGGCTGCCGGCTGCATTTTTGATTCTGGTTGCAGTCTATGCCGTTGTGTTCTTTGTTCTTCGTTTCACAATGTTTGGACATGGTATTTATGCAATCGGCGGAAACCCCAGTGCAGCTCATACCGTTGGTTTTAAAGTAAAGAGCACAAAATTCCTGCTGTTTACATTTGTCGGCATTATTTCCAGTATTGCAGGCATTATTCGTGTGTGTATGATGCAGCAGTGCCATCCCACCAATATGCTTGGCATGGAAATGAATATTATCGCCGGTGTTGTACTTGGCGGTACGGCTGTTGTGGGTGGCAAAGGTACACTCACAGGCTGTTTCCTTGGTACATTATTGATTGTCCTTGTGGAAAACTCCATGATTCTGATCGGTGTTCCGGTTATTTGGAAAGATGTATTTGTAGGCTTGCTCATTGTAATCGGTACGGCAGTCAGTGCAATGCAGAGTTATAGAGCATCTGTGAAGAAAGGTGTAAAGAGAGAGGAGGCGGCATAATGGATAAAAAGAGAAGCTTTAAAGACATATATAATAGTGACAGACATACATGGAGACTTGTTATTATTATGATTCTGTGGTTTGCATTTATGGCTGCTACCAAATTTTCCAAATTCTATACAGTAATCAATTTTCAAACAATGTTTGCACAGTTTCCGGAATTTGGTCTTATGTCTCTTGGTGCAATGGTATGTATGATTACCGGCGGAATCGATCTTTCTACCGTAGGTATCGCAAATATGACCGGAATCAGCATGGCTTTGCTCATGCAAAGGATTGGCGGTGAAGCCGGTGTGCTTCCGGTATACTGGATACCGGCCATTTTCGTTCTGGCAATTCTCATTGGTATGTTCACCGGTGCGCTGAATGGCGTTTTAATCTCAAAGGTACATATTCCGCCAATGCTGGCAACGCTGGGGACAGGACAGTTGTTTACCGGTATTGGACTGGTTATGACAAATGGAAGTGCAATTAGCGGATTCCCCAGTGAATTTGCATATGCGGTTAATAACCGCGCAGGAGGGATTCCGGTACAGTTTATTATATTTGCCATGGCTGCCGCAGTTCTGGCGGTTATGCTGAATAAGACTACCTATGGTAAAAAGCTGATTCTCACAGGTACAAACCAGAATGTTGCAAAATATAGCGGTTTAAAAGTTGACCTGATTCTGATTAAGACATATATCATTTCGGGTATCTGTTCTGCCCTGGGTGGAATGATCATGCTTGCAAACTACAATTCGGCCCGTTCTGATTACGGCTCAAATTATACTCTGCAGTGTATTCTGATCGTTGTGTTAGGTGGCGTCAGCCCGAATGGCGGCAAAGGGAAGATCACAGGCGTATTGCTGGCAATCCTTCTTGTGAGAGCACTTGAAACGGGAATCAACCGTTTTCCGCAGATCAGCAGCTATTACATTTCTCTCATCTGGGGTGCTGTACTGCTTTTTGTAATGTTACTGAATTATTTCTCAGACAATAATATAAGGCTGTTCAGGAAAAAACAGGTATAAAGAGGAGGAGCTTAATTATGAAAATGGTGAAAGACAAAGAAATTCTTGTAGGCGCTGACTTTGCAGGATTTCCATTGAAAGAAGCAGTCGTTGCACATTTGAAGTCAAAGGGCTGGAAGGTTACAGATATCGGTGTAAAATCTGCTGATGAAGAAAACCCCGAAATGTTTCACCATATCGGGCTGAAGGTTGGAGCAAAGATATCCGAAAAGGAATTTGAGAGAGCGTTGCTCTTCTGTGGAACCGGTATGGGAATCCACATTGCAGCCAGCAAATGCCCCGACGTGCATGCAGGTGTGGTGGAAAGTGTCCCGGCAGCTTTGCGTGCCATAACCGGCAATGGGGTAAATGTTTTGGCTATGGGTGCATTTTATGTAGCGCCGCAAATGGGAAAAGATATTGCTGACGCATACCTGAATGCAGAATTGGGAAGTGGTTATGAATGGTGGCCGAATTTCTACGAATTCCATAAGCTGGCAATTGATGAACTGAATGCCTTTGATTACGAAGAGTTTAAAGCAAATGGATTTGAAGTAAAAAAACTTGGCAATTATCCGTTAGAATTACTGGATAAGCCGGATGAAATGTGTTGATGATCGGGAAAGAACTGCTTTCGGGAATGCCTGCTTTACTTCATTTTGGATTTGGGATATAATATTTGGAATAAAAACACATTATAAATCGGGATGAAGTGAAGAGAAGGATGAAGGGCAGCAAGTATTCACGCAGTAAAGCTAAACGGGCAACAATGAAGGATGTGGCAAAGATGGCCGGTGTTACAATAGGAACTGTGTCACATGTTATCAATGGTACGGCGCCTATTACGCCGGAAACAGCCGAAAAGGTGCGGCAGGCCATACGGGAATTGGATTATGTTCCGAATTCTCTTGCTAAGAATATGCGCACACACAAGAATAAGATGGTAGGTTTTCTGGTTCCCAGACTGACAAACAGTTTCTATGCGCGTATTGCAAGTGCATATATGGAGGAAGCACAAAAAGAGAATTATACGGTATCCATAATGGACTATGGGTATTCGCTTGAGCAGGAAAAAAAGGAGCTTTATGGACTTCTTCAGAATAATGTGGGAACCATTATTCTTGCGAACGGTTCCAAAGACGAAGCATACATTGAATCAATCAGAGACAAAGGTGTACAGGTGATTCTGATGGACAGGTGGTCAGACATACCGGGGATATCTTACATCGCTTATGATAATATAGATGTAATCGTCGAGACTGTCGGAACTTTAAAAGAAAAGAATTATAAGACGATAGGTTTTATTTCGGAACCGTTGGACCTGGTTAATTTGCGTGACCGTTTTGCCGGGTACAAAATGGGATTGAGGAAATATGGATATGCATTCAATGAGAAATATGTTTTTATTTCTGATGTATTTCAGATGGATCATGTGGAAAAGGGATATCAATATACATTGCAATTATTAGAAACATATCCGAAAGAGGAATTGCCTCAGGCTTATATTGTATCTTCTGATCTGATTGCAATTGGAATGATCAAGGCACTTAAGGACAAAGGATATAAGGTTCCCGGTGATTTTGGTATTGTTGGATGCGATAACCTGGAAATATCCGGATATGTGCAGCCGCCATTGACTACCATTCAGCAAAACAGGCGCGAAATGGGAGCAGAGCTATGGCGAATGACAAAGTCCCTGAATGATGGACTTCCCATAGGGAATATTAAGCTGAAACAGAAGCTGATCGTCAGGGAGTCATGCTGAAATTGTTTCCCGACAGCCCCTATACGGTTGAAAAACCCCTACAGATAGGGAGTGCCCGGAATTTCCGGATAGCTCCCCATCGCGATCAAAAGCTCCAGACCAATCCGGCGGGCTTCCAAAACCGCTTCCTTGACTGCGCCGGCATCACCGGAAACAGCCAGAATAACCTCATTGGAGTGGCTGGTGCCGATGTCTGGAGTCATATAGCGGATAATTTTTACGGCGGAAGCTTTCATTTCCGTATCCGCCATAACCAGGCCAATGGCGGCCGGAGAGCCGGCCATAAAGCCGCATGCTTCCAGGGGAGCTGCACCGAATGCCTTTTGCAGGGCAGGACCAGCGCTGGCCGAATATGCGAATTCCAGGTGCCCTGCCTGGCTGATATACAATTCTCCGGCGTATTTGTTCGTGAGCTCCAGAGCCAGTTCTACGGCATGACGGACATCGGAGGTGTCTGCCCCGCCGAGAACGATGTAGCTGCCGTGACCGCCCCAGCCCTTGGTATCTCTCGGCAATTCTATGGACAGAACTTCTGTATTGGTGGCTTTTACAGCATCATCGATGGCAGTGATCTGCCCTGCCGCACCGGTCCGGGAGCTGATCAGGCCCAATGCATGGTATTTGGTGCCGAGCTTCAATTCCATCAGCAGTGTATCGTCAATGCCGGAAATCATAAGTCCAATGGTATCCAGGACGGCCGTTCCTACAAATTCAGTTCTTGTACAGTGAGTGCTTATGCTGTGTACATCCATAGAAGTTCTCCTTTATGTCTCCGTCGTGTTTTATTCTTCTGCTGTACTTTCGGTGCTGTCCTGCACAGTAATGTCTGTAGAACCGTCTGCCCCGCCGATAGCGTTAAGGTCTACTTCTTCGTAAGTATCCAGATCATCCGGAAGCTCAGCGGAAACCTCCTTGCCGGGCTCTGCATAGGTTACATCTATATCCATATTGATGGACATTTCCTGCCCCTGTACTTCCATAGTGAACGGCATGTGCATGAAATAGGCGGAAGCATAGCCGTCTTTATTCACTGTCATAGTTCCGGAGATATCCTGGATATCCATTTGCATATCTGCTCCGGCCAACAGCTCTGAAAGTGCCCCGAAGGCGGAATTGGCTATGTCAGTCATGGAGTCGCCGTTTATGGTATAAGTGATGAGCTGCCCGTCGTCTTTTTTCTCCATGGAGATTTCTTTGAAATCGTCTTCCTCCAAATCCGTGGTCTGAAGTGTAGTGGAAGCTACCTGATTCTGAATTTCGTCCAAATCCATGGTATATTTGATTTTGCTGTCTGCGGAATCCAAATAATAATATCCGTCAGTATAATAGGAATTCATCTCAACCTTCTGGTCCATGATTTCCATAGTCGTGTATATGGAAAGCTTCATATCCTTTGTATTTACGCGTTCCATTTTCATATTGGCAGTCATTGGAATTTCCATGTCCGTTCCCTGTGCAGAAAGAGTCATGTCCATTGTGGTGACTGCTTCTACAGATTCCAGTTCGGAAGTTTTTCTGGATGCTTCAGAATAAACGGCGTAGGGGGCTTTTTCCCCGCAGCCTGCAAAGGCGCTGATGAAACAGGCGGATAATATTCCCGCAGAAAATACTCTTAAATTTTTCTTTTTCATAAAAATCTCCATTCCGCCGCCTTTCAGTTGGCGGCACAAATAGTAATGAAAGTTTTTCAAACCTTTACTCTTACGATATAATAGTCTCATTAGACCGTACAGTAAGAATTGTTTTAACTTCTCTGTTAAATGTGCGATGGAACAGT
>URVB01000006.1 GCA_900551075.1 uncultured Blautia sp.
AAACCATGTCTCTTTTTATCCCTTTTTCAATTTGCGCAATTTATCTTACCTTATCGCGACGGTCTTTGACGTATTAAAAAAAGCCCGTCCACCGCCGGGGAAAATTACGCCTATGAGTACGAACTGTCTAATCATTATATTACGGTTTTTAATGCCATTTTGCCTGTTCACATTTTTTGTGTATGGGCTTTTTTGCGCCTTGCAGTTTTCTGAAAAAGCTGTTTGAAAAGCGCAACAAAACACCTTCTTCCATGCGGATAGTGTGCGAAAGGGGACGGAAGGACAAGCCCTTTGTCCTTTACACCACGAAGAAAGGAGGTAAACCCTATCATGGGACACTCTAACATCACCATGACGCTGAACTATACGCACACGCTACATTCGCTTCCGCAAAGGCTGAAATGGAACGGCTGATTGCATAGCCGCAAGCAGGATTTACTACTTCTTTTACTACTGTTGAGAGGGAAAACCTAAGAGGTTTTAAGAGTATATGAGAACTTCTCCCCATATCTGAAATGCCGGGAAAGCCCGAAAATACGGGCTATACCGACATATAAGAACTTCTAAAGAGATAATCTAAATTCACCATAAATTTTCCATAAATAATTTATATCTTTTATATTAATCACAACGGACTACTTCCTCTTTTATAAGCTTTCTGTTTCATTTCCATTGACACTGGATAATTCCTTTTCAAGCATTTCCTGCTTCCACAGGAATTACCCATATTTCCATATGACTAAACTCTGCACTTTCTTTATAGTATTTTTCTGCCATGAACGGCTTTGTAACCAGTTTATGGTTTGGAAGCCAAGTTTCAAACAGATACTTATTTGCTTGATTTAAAGCAGTGGAAACAAGTTCTTCAAAAGATTCTGCCTCAATTCGGCATACAACATACTCACCTGCTGGTAATGTATGTTGTACCATATTTTTAGGACATACATCTGTTGATGAAACCATACCTCCTGCAAAATAAAGGAACGTTCCTTTATCCGGATTTGCCGAATGAGATACACCAAGTTCAATATTGTTGTTAAAAACGACATTTTCGGTTTGCATTTTCTTTGCATGAAATTCACGCCATAGCTGACCCGGAATATCAATTCCCGTACTTTCCCCAAGAGGAATCTGCTCATCAACATTTACTGCTTTTTCGAAGCCAAAATACGTTTCGCTTGCTTTTAATGTTTTCTTTTGAATTTCCAAAACAATACTCCCTACAATCAGTGGGACATTTTCATCAATCATAACATAATGAGAAGAAAGTTCTGGCTTGTCAAATGTATTTAACATAGGAACGCTCTTTCTGTATTCATCGGGTGTAATATGATAAACTTCTTTAAATGCTCTGGTGAAATTAGCATGGTCTGAAAATCCATATTTTAAAGCCACATCTAATATTCTTTCCTCCGAGTTATTTAATTCTGTTATTACCATTGCTAAACGACGAAGTTTAATATATTCCTGAACCGATTTCTTAACTAGTCTTTTAAATAAGCGTTGGTAATAAAACGTGGATAAACAGGCAATTTTTGCTAGTTTCTCTGTTTCAATTTTCTCATTCAAGTGTTGTTCAATATAATTTAATGACATTTCAATATTTTCATATGCGTACATATCAGTACCTCCTTTTTTTATAGTTACAGTATATATGAAAATTTTTTGCACGGCTTGTCGCACAATGCCATTATCTTATAAGAAGCCAAAAGATATAGAAAACCAAATTTGTCTATATAGTAACTTTTATTTCTTTAGTATTTTTTAATGAGTCGTACCTAATAAATTTATCACATACATTTTAATACTTTTCGTATCATAGGCTTTTTACAGCATTTAATAGAATAAATATACAAAAATAAGGCAATACCTCCCTAACGGTTGCCATGTCTTTCCTAAGAAAAAGAGCCGATAACCGCATTTTAATTTTCGTGAACTACCCATTGTCCAAAGCCAGTGGGATTGCGGTTGCCCTATTTCAACTATTCAGCAGCTTTTCCAAATCCCCCCTGGAAACATCCATTCTTTCGGACACTTCTTCCATCGTCATGCCGGTATTCAGAAACCGCCTGATTACCATTTTCATATCCTCGCCAACCTCTATGAGATGCCCGTCCAAATCGTAGAACCGAATCACACGCTGCCCCCAGCTATGCTCGATGACTTCTCCCAGATATTCAATCTCCGGGTACTCTTCCAGCTTATTCAGGAAATCGTCAAAATCCTGTTCCTCAAAGACGACTTCCGCATTGTTGGATTTCTTCAATACCTTATCTTTTGGTATGTTTACCAGCCAGTCAAAATCCTGCTGTAACGCCAGACCGCAGGTAAAAGCGACGTTCCTTCCGTAATCCTGATAGACTTCTAATCCGAACAAATCCTCATAAAACTTTCTTGCGGCGCTGATGTCCGCTACCGATATAACCGTACACACATACTTCATGTAAATTCTCCTTTTCATTCTTATTTTTAATTGATTTTGTGGAATAAATCCTTACATAATACCTCCTAAACGGCTTATCCACATCGCACACTGTCAGGATATTCTTACGCATTCCAGCAGACTGGGATTTACCGTTCTACCACGACCGTAAGTAACATCACTTGTTTTGTGTTCGTGCCGGCCTATGGAACCTCCGGCATGAATACGACAGGGAATGATTTTTACTTGTTCATCCATAAACATTCTTGCTGTCATTTCTCCTGTTCCATCATTCATTCCCGGCAAAGTTTTCTCCGGGATGTCATTAAAGTTGATAAGCATACTATTTCCTCCATAAGATTTAAACTTATCGCATCAACAAAAGTCTGGAATATTTTTCTGCTATGCGAATCTGTTCTAAATGAAAATTCCGGATACCACTGTACCGCCCGGATAAATTTTTCTCTGGAACATATACAGCTTCCATTAACCCATCCTCCGAAAATGCCATTGCCTCCAAGTCTGGCGCAAGTTCTCTGACCGCCTGATGATGATAACTGTTTACCAAACAGGATTCCTCTTTCAGAAGCTGATGCAACGGTGTGTCCCGAATCAGTTCTACGGAATGAACTGACATATCATACGGCGATGTTTGGTGATGCTCTATGTTAGAGAGCCGTTCTGTGGGTATGTAATCAGCTTTACGATTACGCATAAAGCTCATAGGTATCATAGCAAATTGAAGCGGAATACCGTCCTCAGGCTATAGCCAGCATGTAGACATTTTGCCTCATCTCTCATAATTTGTATTTCCTGTACTCTCATTTGATAAACATTCGCTCAAAGCATCCAATCCTTTGTCATATTAAACGCTCCATGGTAATGTATTTCTGCATTTAGCCGGCTAAAATGCCGTATACGCATTCCAGCAAAGTCAATGCAAGGATCGTATTGATAAGCCGGTAGTGCTTTGCATAGGCTTTCTGAATCAATACTCCCATCCCGATCCATGTTAATGTAGCAACTGTACCAATCGTCGCAATCATCAACTCAAATAGAACCAGTACCCAAAGGTTTGTACTGTAATCCGTGATGTACCCGGTTAAAGCTGTAATGCCAAACAGATAAATTTTAACATTTACAAATTGCAGCATAAAGCCTTTCATAAAGGAAGCTGATTTTTCCATATCACCCTCTGGCGGTGGGCAGATTGCAATATGAATTGCCAGCCAAAATATATATGCAGCGCCAATGTATCTCATAACCTCCAGCAAATTCGGTAAAAATGTGCTTACGCCAAACACAAAAACAGCACAAATAATTTGCACGGCATAATAACCTGCAAATATCCCACAAAAAAGCGGCCTGCCTTTTTTGTAACCATAATTTGTTACTGTATTCAATGCTAAAATATTGCCCGGTCCCGGTGTGAAAGCATTGATAACAGAATATATAAAAAAATTACCTATAACATAAGCAGGCATTTACGCACCTCCTTGCTTTTCGCAAATTGTATCATGAAAAGGCATGTTATAGGTAATATTGTTTATTTATGCTATTGCATAGGCTGTTCCTATGCACAAGTTATTGTTGATACTCTTTTAATGCTTTGATGTAGATCTTTCCCAATTCGGAAAGATCTTTATCCTTATTGATGATATATCCAATTCGCATAATTTCGTCCTCATCGAGCGGAACAGAAATAATTGCATCTCCCTGTAAATATCTCGGAAATATCCCACTTGAAATTGTATATCCGTTTAACCCGATCATAAGATTTACAATGGCTGCTCTATCGCTCACCTTAATGCTTTTTTCCGCAGGAGCATTACGAAAAAGCTCTTCCGCGAAATATGCCGATTCATAGCTTCCCTGTACAAAGCTCAATTTGGGATATGGCGATAAATCCTCTAACTTTAAGAAAGAATGCCTGGCAAGCGGGTGGTCTTTGCTCAAAAAAACATGAGGTGAAGCGCAAAAAAGCTCATAAAAGCATAGATTATTTTCCTCTAAAAGCTTTCTTAACACACTTTCGTTATTTTTGCTCAAATAAAGTATCCCAATATCACTAAACCGATTTCTCACATCTTCAATAATCTGATGCGTCTGTGTTTCATTCAAAATGAACTCAAAACGCTCTTGTCCAAACTGCTGTATCAATTCTACAAAAGCGTTCGTTGTAAAAGTATAATGCTGTGTCGATATGCAAAATCTCTGCTTTACCGGTTCATCGCTGATATATTTTGCTTCCAACAGCTCCATTTGCTGAACGACTTGTCTTGCATAACCCAAAAATTCCATACCCTCTTTTGTAAGGGCAACACCAGTGCGGCACCTGTTAAAAATTGTAAATTTAACTTCTTTCTCTATCTGCTTTACGGAATCGGATAAACTCGGCTGCGAAATGTACAAACTTTTCGCAGCTTCTGTAATGGAGCCTTTTTCCGCTATTGCAACTAAATATTTTAACTGCTGCAAAGTCATGTCATATCCCTTTCTCTCATTAATTTTGAGTGTTCTCTTCTCAAAATTGGAATGAGCGGGAAAGCCATTTCAGGGCTTTCCCAGCTTGATTACCTATCAGCAAAGACGGGCAGGACTGTTGACGGCGGCACATTTATGCACCGTTCATCTTGACTGTTGACTGGCTCGCATGTCTTGCTTCATGCCCAAATCTTTCACCATTATCTTTTTTGCTTCTTGCGGGAATTTTTCATTCATAAACAAATTCTCCTTCTAATCGCTGATAACTAATAAGGTTTATTCCAACAAAACGGAATTTATCCTTCTTATAATCTACAAAGCATTCTTTGGACAGTTTTTTACACATTCATAACAGAGAATGCCCTCTGTCCCGTTTTCCCTTTCCCTGAATTATCCATTACATCAATATTCATTGGGCATACCTGTTTGCATTTACCGCAAGATATGCACTTACTTGTATCACATTTTACTCTTAGCAGCGAAAAATAACTCATGGGCTTAAGGAATAAGGTAATCGGGCATATGTAATTGCAAAAGCCCTATGATCTTTAAAGAAAAATGCCAATCCAATACCGAGTTTAAAAAAATGTCACCATCGGATTCGGAGCATCCATCCACAATTCAAAAGCCATCGTCCGTTTTGTTTGTCTCGGGTCTATTTTTTCGCCATCTTCTCCTCCACGACCTTCTATTTCCTGTTCGGCCTTCTCTTAATGGCTAATAGCTGCATGAAGTCTCCGAACAAAGATGTATCAACGGGCTCAAACATCAGCCATTTCCCATCGTGATAGGTTTTTGAGTCATCGTAAATCTTCTGGACGCTTTCAGTATACTCACCTCGGCCGGCTTCAAATTTTGCCCGCTCGTCCTTTCCCAGGATCACCATAAAGCCAATGCAGTTCTCCCTTGCATATAAGGCGCAGAGTGTTTTTCCGCCCCTTCGGTATTTGTATTCATAGGTCCATGCCTTGCCGCCGCTGTTCCAAAGGCAGTCCATATCGTACTTCTCATCAATCGCAACGCATAACTTCTGCCACACGTCATATAAAGACTGCCCGATCAAGGCGGTCATATCGTCCATATTTGGTATTTTATCAAGCATATCTGCCTCTTCTTCCTTTCTCACTTTTTACTGATCAAAAAACTTTCCCTTAAAGAAGTTTTCATTTCCAAGTTTTTTCGCTGTCAGGCGGAACATCGGCAATACCGCTCTGTGTGAGCGCCGCGAAGGAACCCTGTTACCTCAATTTCAAACTCATATTCTTCATCATACCATTTTTTCATCACTGGCCTCCTTTCTATAATTGCCATTCCGCGATTGCTGCTTTTATAGGGTAATCATACCATAAAACTACTTTCAGCTTCAACCTTATGTCTGATTGTGTCCCAAAGAGCAAGTGCAGTGACGGATCCATGCATGCTTCATTTTACCGGTTTTCAGATGTAATCACATTTTTGGCATTGCAATAATGTGTTTTCACTATCCTCTTTATGGTATGCGCCGGACCATCTGCAAATACTTTGCAGGATCGGCACAACAGAAATGCCTTTATCCGTCAGGCTATATTCGACTCTCGGCGGTATTTCGTTGAATTGCGCACGTTCAATAATACCGTCTGCCATCAACTCTTTCAATGTAGATGCCAAAACAGCATCCGTTATATTTGTCATTTCCTTCCGTAATGCACTGTATCTTAAAGTTTTTTTCTCTGCCAAAACGCAGATCACTCTTGATTTCCATTTGCCGCCAAAGATGTCAAGCCCGTATTCTAAGGGACAGCGGATATCTTTTTCTAATTTGGGCTTGTACATTTCATTTACCTCCCATCTGATAAAAGCATATCAAATACGCTTTAAATCCGCAAGTCACTATTTAATTTATTAGCGACTAATAAATTTCATTATATCTTGTTGGTCAAAAGCGGTATTGCTATAATTGAGCCAGTCTCAGCAGTGAGCACAAATCCAGAGATTAGGAGGCTTTTTAGTTATGAAAGTAAACGCTTATCTTGAAATCACAATGAAAATTGACAATGCTAACCGTCCTGCTGCCGCAAAGGTTTATACCGACTACCGTCAGCCGTTCCTTGACACGATTGAAGGGGCATTAACAAAAGACCTGCTGATTCGTGACGAGGATGTTCAGGTTCTTCACGGTTTTGACAGCGCAGAACACGCACAGGCTTACCTTTCCAGCGAAATGTTCCAAAACGATGTGTTTGTCGGCCTGAAACCGCTTTGGAGTGCAGAGCCCGATGTGAAGATTTATACCGTTTCTTAACATTCGGAAAATACAGGGCGTACCAGACACGGATTTTTCCATGGAAAAGAGAAGAAGGACAGCCAGCCGATCCCGGCTGGCTGTCCTTCTATTCATTTTAATCCTTCCAGCATGTAGTATTCTTAATTCCAAGCTTTTTCGGATGAAATACCGGATCCTTTCCCTGCTGCTTCTGCCCGGTATAATCCTTCAGGAGCATTACTACCTTTCCGCTCAAAAGAAGTATCGCAATAATGTTTACAATCGCCATGAAGCCCATTAGCACATCCGCCAAATTCCACACTGTATCAAAATTCGCCTGCGCACCTACAAACACTACAATTACACATACAACACGGAATCCGGTCAAAAGAACCTTGCTGTCCTTGATAAATTTCAGATTGGACTCTGCATAACAATAATTTCCGACCAGTGAACTGAACGCAAATAAAAAGATGGAAACCGTAATAAAGTGTATTCCCCATTCGCCTACTGCAGATTTTACCGCCTGCTGTACAAACGGCATTCCCGTCAGTTCAGGATCGATCACACCGTAATTCAAAAGCATCATCGCAGTTGTCGTACAGATTAAAATCGTATCAATAAATACGGAGAGCATCTGCACCATACCCTGTTTTGCCGGATGGGTTACATCTGCAGTAGCTCCTGCATTCGGTGCAGAACCCATGCCTGCCTCGTTGGAAAACAGACCTCTCTTGATTCCCAGCATAACGCAGGAACCTGAGAACCCGCCTGTGATTGCCCGTACATCAAAAGCCTCTGAAAAGATCAAAGAAAAAATTCCCGGCAGCTTCCCAATATTGATTAAAGTAATAAAAAGACCCAAAAGAATATACAGGGCTGCCATAACCGGCACCAGACCGGACGTAATCGCTCCGATCCTATGTACACCCCCAAAAATAACGGCCGCTGTTGCAGCAGCGAGCAAAGCTCCGATGATTGCCGGAACCTTTGTCTGTGCATAGCCATCACCGAAATAATATTCAAATGCAGAGCTTACGTTAAAGGACTGCAATGCATTAAACCCAAAGGCAAAACATGCAATCAAAAGAATTGAGAATACGATTCCAAGCCATCTCTTTCCAAGCGCATACTGAATATAATACGCAGGACCTCCCCGGAATTCCTTCTCTCCTTTAATCTTGTACGTTTGGGCCAAAGTGCTCTCAGCAAAAGCCGATGCGCTGCCGATAATTGCCAGCAGCCACATCCAGAAAATCGCCCCGGCTCCGCCTGCTGCCAATGCAGTTGCAACACCTGCAATGTTTCCCGTTCCTACTCTGGACGCTGTGGAGATCATCAGTGCCTGGAATGACGAGACACCTGTATCGTCATTCCTTTTCTCCGACAATATCCGAATGGATTCCGGCAGCATGCGGATTTGGACAAATTTTGTCCTGAGCGTAAAATAAATCCCGGTTCCTACCAGAAGTACAATCAGAACATACGTATAAAGATATTCACTGAGTGTACCAAGTACTGCATTAAATAATTCCATGTTTTCCCCCTTCTCCATCGTAAAAAATAAGACCCGGACTTGCCGAAACGGTATTCCGGACCTTATTTACAAAGTATATTCTTTGTTTATTGTATTATAATTTCACTCTCCGCGCAACCTTATTTTCCCGGGACCGGCATCCAAAAACGCAGAAGGCCTCAAGAATTCTTTCTAAAAATTTTATAATTCATTTATTGACAGAAAAGTACTGGCATACTATCATTAAAGCAGAATCCAAGAAACGTATATTGAGGTATTTATTGTGAACATTTTGTTTTTTTTAACACCCAAAAGTGAAGTAGCCTATATTTTTGAAGATGAAACTCTACGGCAAACAGTAGAAAAAATGGAACACCGGAAATTTTCCTGCATTCCGATTCTCAGCATGGATGGCAAATATACCGGTACCATTTCAGAAGGAGATCTACTCTGGGGTATTAAGCGCCTGAATATTTCAGATACCAGGTCAATGGAAAATGTTCCTATTATGGCAATCCCACGCAGAGCCACCTACAAACCGGTTCATGCCAATGCAGATATGGAAGATCTGCTGGACCGTGCCATTAATCAGAATTATGTACCAGTCGTGGATGACCAGGGATTTTTCATTGGCATCATCACCCGTAAGGAAATCATCAAATATTGCTACAAGGAATTAAAAAAATCAGCAGCTTCCCCCCAATAGGGCTCTCTGCATTTGAACCATTCAGCACAAAAAAGAGAAATCAGAAACCCGGCTCTGATTTCTCTTTTTTATATTTATACGACAGGTTCTCCTTCATGCAAAGCAAACGGTTAATCCGGAACTACCGGAACGGCATCCGCAGGTATCGGGCAGGTATAGCCCTCCACCGTTCTCTTTACAAATTCCTTCCTGGCCTCAGCAAGGAGCTCCGGCTCCATCATCAGATCAATGGCCGATGCCGCCAGCACCTTCCCTGCATGAACAGCCGCCTTATGCCCGATACTGGTACGGTCACAGGATACGTTCTGCCAACTGTGCCCCGGACAGCCGTTCGGCCAGGAAGCCACATGAATCTGGCCTGTAGGTGTCAGCCAGCTCACATCTCCTACATCCGTGGAGCCTGCTTTAAACGCTTCTCCCTGATAAAGAGGCGCCAGAAACGCATTCATTGCATGTCCCGTCCGCTCCCGCATAAGCCTTACCTGCTCTTTTAAATTTATATCAAATTCAGCCGCTGTCCCCGGAACGGAATCACTTCCGGAGTATGTCAGCGCAAGCTGATCTGCAAAACGATTCTCCTCCTCTGTATAAGATGGAACACCCAGTTCTTTAAAATTCTCATACAACACCTTTTCAATGGTGAAATTACTGATCGTATCGGCCAGTCCGTCAATAAATTTCCGTTCAAAGGCCGTATCTGTCATCAACGCCGCACCCTCTGCGATCCTGTCCACACGCTCCTGAAGGCTCACTGCCTCTGCAACATGGTTGGAACGCACCATATAAAGCACGCTCGCCCTCGGCTGCACTACGTTCGGACTGCAGCCGCCGGCATCTGTAATCGCATAATGGATTCTCGCCTTATCACCCATATGCTCTCGGAGAAACTGCACACCAATATTCATCAATTCCACCGCATCCAGAGCACTTCGGCCAAGCTGGGGCGCTCCCGCCGCATGAGAAGCAACTCCGGTAAATTTATACTGTACCTGAATACAGGAATTGGAGGAGCCTGTCGCAACCTCGTTTACATCCTCCGGATGCCAGGTCAATGCGGCATCCAGCTCCTTCCACACGCCATCTCTTGCCATAAATGCTTTTGCGGCGCCTCCCTCTTCACCGGGACAGCCATAAAGCACCACTGTTCCCGGCCTTGCAAAAGACTCCAGATAAGCCTTCACGCCGATTGCCGCAGCAAAGGCTCCGGCTCCAAGTAAATTGTGACCGCAGCCATGCCCGCAGCCGCCAAGGGCAAGCTCCTCCCGTGTAAGGCTTCCCGCCTTTTGGGAAAGACCCGAAAGCGCATCGTATTCCGCCAGGATACCGATCACCGGACGCCCGTTTCCATAGCTTGCTGAAAATGCCGTATCAATGTTGCAGATTCCCTTTTCCACCTGAAAACCTTCTTCCTCCAGTTCACGGCAATACAGAGCCGCTGATTTTACTTCCTGCAGGGAAAGCTCCGCATACTCCCAGATACGGTCCGCAATATGAGTAATTTTATCTTTCTTTTCCTCAATTGCTGCAATGGCAGTCTCTTTTTCCTTTGTCATGTCCCGTTCTCCTATCACACCGTTTTCATTCTCTTATAAAACCTTCCCAAGGAAGTCCTGAAGCCGGGGATTCGTCGGATGATCAAAAATGTCCTCCGGAGTTCCCTCTTCCAGCAGCTTGCCGTCAGCCATGAAAAGCACACGGTTTCCGACTTCCCGTGCAAACCCCATCTCATGGGTAACGCAGACCATGGTCATTCCGTCTTTTGCCAGCTCTTTCATAACATCCAGAACTTCCCCTACCATTTCCGGGTCCAGCGCAGATGTGGGCTCATCAAACAGCATTACCTCCGGCTCCATGGCCAGAGCCCGTACGATCGCCACACGCTGCTTCTGTCCGCCGGAAAGCTGTATGGGATATGCGCCGGCACGGTCCTTAAGCCCTACCCTGTCCAGAAGCTCCAGGGCTTTTGCCTCTGCCTCCGCTTTGCTGACTCCCTTTACCTTAACAGGTGCCAGTGTCATATTATCCAGAATGGTCTTATGTGGAAAGAGATTAAAATGCTGGAATACCATACCCATCTTCTGACGAAGCTTATCAATATTCAGCTTTACGGTCTTTCCGCTTTCATCCTTATATTTCTTTTTTGTAATGTCTATTCCATCGAAGACAATGGAACCGCCGGTAGGAGTCTCCAGCAGGTTCAGGCTCCGCAGAAAGGTGGACTTACCGGAACCGGAGGGGCCGATCACAACCACCACATCTCCTTTATAAATCTTGGTGGTCACGCCGTCCAGAGCCTTAATGACGCCCATATTATAATGCTTCTTTAAATCAGTAACCTGAATCAGACTATCTCTTGTCGCCACGGCTCATTCTCCTTTCAAAATATGCAATGAGTTTTGAGGTCGGGAAGCACAGGCAGAAATAAACCGCTGTTGCCACCAGAAGAGGCTCTATAATAATGAAGGTCGCTCCCTTTACGGCATTTACGGCAGACATAATGTCCTGTACACCGATGGTATATGTAATCGCGGATTCCTTAATAATGACAACGAATTCGTTGGCGATTGCCGGAAGGATATTTTTTAGAGCCTGCGGAAGAATAATATAGCGCAGGTTCTGTGCCTGGGAAAGGCCCAGAGAACGTGCTGCTTCTGTCTGGCCGCCGTCAATAGACTGAATACCGGAGCGGATAATTTCACAGAGATATGCACCGGAATTCATACCGAGAGCCACAACACCCGGAAAAAAGCGGTCAAATTTAATAAACCCGAACAACTGGAATGCCGGCAGCTTGATCATACCGAACACACCGTAATAAATGATAAAAATCTGTACCAGCACGGGTGTGGAACGCAGGATTTCCACATAAGCCGTAGCCAAAAACGACAGAGGATTGAATTTGCTGATCACCGCCAGAGCGCCCGTCTCACGCTGCAGCCCGTTTCTGTCATACCCCAGAAAACGCAGAGGCCGCAGATTTGACATACGCATCAGGGCAAGAATCAGGGCAAGACAAAATCCAATCATAACCGTAAATAATGACAGCAGGATGGTAACCAAAAGGCCCTGCCGGAACAGTTGTGCATATGGCGCAATTTTCGAAAAATTGCTGAATTGAATAAAATGGTCCATAACGGCTCCTTTCACCTAACAACAAGGAGCCGCCGCATTTACCATATGTAATACCATGCAGCAACTCCTTGCCCTTTTGCAACTTTATAAATCAGTTTTAAAATGCAGTCTTTATTCCTGAACCTTACCCTCAGCGTCCAGAAGACCCTCATAAGTTTCTCCCGCAGCAAGCTCATTAGCCTCTGCTACAAATTGATCCAGAGAACCATCTTCCTTTGCGGCTGCGATTGCTTCATTTACGATCTTAAGCAGTTCTTCATTTCCTTTTACAACACCGATTGAAGAACCTTCTACATCATAGTCAACATCTGTAACGATCTCGAGCTCCGGATAATTCTTCTGGTAGCTCTGTGCTACAACTGTCTCGATAAATGCAGCATCCAGCTTACCGCTGATCAGCTCGGAAATAATATCTGTCACCTTGGGCAGAGAAACGATATCTGCATCCGGAGTATTCTCCTGTGCAAGAGCCAACTGAATGGAACCTGTCTGTGCACCGATAGAAACCTCAGAGCTGTTAGCCGCTTCAAGAGATTCGAATTTATCTGCATTGTCCTTGATTGTTACAAAAGACTGGCCGCCTTCATAATAAATATCGGAGAATGCCATGGCATCCTCACGTGCCGGATCCGGAGAAAGTCCTGCCATACCAATATCTACATTGCCCATTGCCAGCTCGCTGAGCACACCATCAAAGTCCATGGGAACAACCTCCAGCTCCAGACCTGCATAATCTGCGATATACTGGGCAAAATCCATATCAAAGCCTGCCAGCGTAGGATTTCCCTCCTCATCAATCGAATAAAATTCATATGGTGCAAAGTCCGGGCTTGTTGCTACTGTCAGCTTGCCCTCTGCAACTGTCTCAACATCTGCCGGTTCTGCTGCGTAAACTGTAGCCGCTGCAGCCATAGAAGCGATCAATGCAATTGCTGCTAAACCTTTTTTCATAATAAATCCTCCTTCTTTTATGCTTTCTTCCTATGAGAAACATGCATAATTATAAATTGGTATTCACCTTATCCATTATAACGGATTTTCTGAATTATGCAAGTACAAAACGAAAAACAATAAAATTAAAAATAAAACTTCCAATTGACATATTTGTCAAAATATTATTCCGCACTTGCATAATATGAATGAATTTTTTATAATAAAAATCAGATGAGGAAAGCGCAGAGGAGGATCATATGGGAATGAATCAGACACCTGCTTCTGAGCGGGTACATATTAGCTTTTTTGGAAAAAGAAATGCAGGCAAATCCAGCGTGATCAATGCTGTCACCGGTCAGAATCTGGCAATTGTTTCCGATATAAAGGGAACAACCACGGATCCTGTCTACAAAACCATGGAGCTCCTGCCCCTGGGCCCGGTCATGGTCATTGATACGCCTGGTATTGACGACGAGGGAGAACTCGGTGCACTTCGGGTCAAAAGAAGCTATCAGGTTTTAAACAAGACAGACATCGCCGTACTGATCATTGATGGAACACTCGGACAAACTGCTGAAGAGGAAGCCCTGGTCAGACGCTTTCAGGAAAAAGGCATCCCCTATCTGATCGTCTACAATAAATTAGATCTGATGCCTGAGAACAAACAGGAGGAATTGGCTGCATCTGCCCGGGAAATCTGGGTCAGTGCTTCCAATCATACCAATATCTACGCACTCAAAGAAAAAATTGCCGCCCTGAAACCGGAGGATACGCATAAATATCCAATTATAGCAGATTTAATCAATCCCCTTGACCTTGTCATTCTTGTCGTGCCCATTGACAAGGCCGCACCAAAGGGGCGCCTGATTCTGCCCCAACAGCAGACCATCCGGGATATTCTGGAAAGGGGTGCCCTGTCACTGGTGGTGCGGGATACGGAATTAAAAGAAACTTTGGAACATTTCCGGGCACAGGGCATCCTGCCCCGGTTAGTTGTCACAGACAGCCAGGCATTTTCCAGAGTCTCGGGGGACACGCCCGAAGATATTGCCCTGACTTCCTTTTCCATTTTATTTGCCCGGTATAAGGGAGATCTGGCATCCTCTATTCAGGGTGTTGCAGCACTGAACAGCATTCGGGACGGAGATAAGGTCCTCATAGCCGAGGGCTGTACCCATCACCGTCAATGCGACGATATCGGTACCTGTAAAATCCCGAAATGGATTCGGGAATACACAGGCAAAAGGCCGGAGTTTTCCTTCACCTCCGGTACCGAATTCCCGGACGATGTCACTTCTTATAAAATGGTTGTGCACTGCGGGGGCTGCATGCTGAACGAGCGGGAAATGAAGTACCGCATTGCCTGCTGCAAGGACCAGAATGTTCCGGTTACCAATTATGGCATCCTGATTGCACAGATAACGGGGATTCTGAAACGGAGCCTGGAGCCGTTTCCTGAAATTCTGGAGCTGCTGTCTTAAAGACATAATGGAAATTTCAGGAACTTTTTTCATGGAATTCACGTTTTCATAACATTTTTCCTGTATACTGGTAGCTTCCAAAGGACAATTAACGAACATTGATTGGAGGTTCATATGAAATTTACAAAAATGCACGGTATCGGAAACGATTATGTATATGTCAACTGCTTTCAGGAAACGGTCAAGGACCCTTCCGCTGTCGCAAAATTTGTCAGCGACCGACATTTCGGCATCGGCTCGGACGGTCTGATTCTGATCAAACCCTCTGACATCGCGGACTGTGAAATGGATATGTATAATCTGGATGGCTCCCAGGGCGCCATGTGCGGCAACGGCATCCGCTGTGTGGCAAAATATGCCTACGACTACGGTATCGTTAACAAAACCAGCATCAGCGTAGCAACCAAAAGCGGTATCAAATATCTGGAGCTCTCCGTAGAAAACGGCAAAGTCTCCATGGTAAAGGTCAACATGGGGTCCCCGATCCTGAATGCCAGACAGATTCCGGTAGTTGCTGAAACGGAGCAGGTCATCGACGCCCCCCTCAAAGTGAATGGAACCACCTACCGCATCACAGCCGTTTCCATGGGGAACCCGCACGCCATTGTTTATATGGATGATATAGAAAGCCTGGATATCGAAAAAACAGGCCCTTTCTTTGAAAGCCATCTGGTTTTCCCAGACCGGGTCAACACGGAATTTGTCAAGGTCATTGACAATCATACGCTTAAGATGCGCGTATGGGAACGGGGCTCCGGTGAGACGCTGGCCTGCGGAACAGGTGCCTGCGCAGTGGCAGTTGCTTCTGTCCTGAATGGCTACGTAGAGGAGGATGCTCCCGTAACGGTCAAACTTCTGGGCGGAGATTTGCAGATCTTCTGGGATCGCAGAGACAACCTGATTTACATGACAGGTCCCGCTTCTACTGTATTTGATGGAGAGATTGACTTATCCTTCCTCGGAGAGTAATCATTACCAGGTAATTTTGAAAAAGCTGCAGCCACTTCCATGACTACAGCTTTTTCATTCACTTAATCAAGTCGTATTTTACCACATCCATATTTACACATCCATCTGCAAAGAACGAAATCCCGTCTGCTGCCTGATCCGTATACATGGTAGCCGTCATAACCTGCTCGCCATCATTTATAAAAACTTCCACACTGAAGCTATCCAGAATCAGTCTCAGCTTTAGATACCCCTCCTTACTCTTCACAAGGCATCTTCTCTGGTGAATGATCGCCCTCCTGGAACCGGAAAATTTCCGGTCGACTTTCAAAATGGATTCATATGGGCGGAAACTTATTGCAGTCTGGTACTGCTCATCCTGTGCAAAACGAACCGCAAACTTCTTATAAATATGTTCTTCGTCTCCCGGCCGAAGGATCAATTCCATATCAACCCTGCGTCCTTTTACCCTTTCCAGGAGGATTGTTCCTGAAAATAAAACATTTTCATACACAACTTTATTTTGTCTCATATCCTCCAGTTCCCGGATCGGCCACTGATACAGTCTTCTGTTTTTTATGGACAATTCTCTTGGAATGCTCATCTGGCCGTACCATAGCTGTTCCGGCATACGAAGGCCGCAGGTATCCCAGTTCTGCATCCAGCCGATCATGATCCTGCGTCCATCCGGCGCCAGTACTGTCTGCGGTGCATAAAAATCAATTCCATAATCAATCGACTGATCCTGCTGTTCCGTAAAGGTATCGGTTTCTTCGTCAAAGTCACCGATCAGACACAGCGTTCCATTTCCATTATGATACTCAAAGCCCTTTGGCAGCATATCCTGTGGGCTGGTGAGCAGCACCCACTTACCATCCAGTTCAAAAAAGTCCGGACATTCCCACATCTTTCCGAATCGGTTGTTATTGGAAACCAGAACTTTTTCAAATTCCCATTGAAAACCATCCTTACTGGAAAATAATAAAATCTGGCCGCTTCCGTCCGCAAGTCTGCTTCCCGTAACGCAACGGTAGGTACCATCTGCCTTGCGCCACATTTTCGGATCCCTGAAATCCTGTCTGCTGCTGCCCTCCGGCAGATCTTTTTCGTCAAGTACCGGGTTGCCCGGATATTTTTCGTAATCCATGCCGTCTCCAACTGCAAGGCATTGGGTCTGCAGCTCCGTAACTCCTCCATTTTCGTGCGGCAATTTCAAAACTCCTGTATACATCAGGAGCTGTCTTCCATCCGGAAGTTCTATCGAACTTCCGGAATAGCATCCATCTCTGTCATGCAGGTCATCCGGTGCCAGGGCAACCGGTTGATAAGTCCAGTGCAAAAGGTCATTACTCACAGCATGTCCCCAGTGCATTGGTCCCCAATGGGAACTATATGGATGATATTGATAAAACATATGGTATTGCCCACGATAATAGGAAAAACCATTTGGATCATTCAACCAGCCTGTACGTGCTGATAAATGAAAGGCCGGTCGATTTTCTTTTTTGATCATTTTCTCGGAAGTCTCTTCATATTTGCGTGCTTCACGTAAAGTCTGGCTAGTCATTTAACAATTTCTCCTAATATATGCTTCTGTCAGTCGTATTAGTTTTTCGCTCCTGTAGACGCAATACCTGCTACGTAGTATTTCTGCAGACTCAGGAAAATAATCAATACAGGAATCGTGACGATTGTCAAGCCGGCCATTACATTGCCGTAGTTTACAGGCTGAATGCTGAACAGGGCACTTAACGCCATCTGGATGGTCTGTTTGGAGGTATCGGAAATAACCATTACAGGCCATACAAAATCATTCCAGTAAGCAATGAACACCAGGATTCCAACGGTTGCATATACCGGCTTTGCCAACGGCACAATCAATTGGAAGAACGTTCTCATTGCACTTGCGCCATCCAGCTTGGCGGCTTCCTCAATACTCTCCGGTATTCCCATAAAGTTCTGACGGAACAGGAATATGTACATAGGACTTGCCAAAGCCGGCAGAATCAGTGCCAAATAAGAGTTTGCAAGACCCATTTTATAAATAATGGAAAACTGCGGCAACATGACGGTTTGTGCGGGAATGATCATGATGGCCAGAATAATAGAGAAAATCAGATTCTTCTTCGGAAAATCGATTCTGGCAAATGCATATCCCGCCATGGAGTTGACAATAAGACCAAGCACAATGATCACAGCAATATATTTAAAGGAATTCAGCATTGCATGAACCAGCGGAAGCCTGCTTGCTACTTCTTTATAGTTAAAGAACACATCGGATTTAAATCCCGGAACAAATGCGTTCAAACTTGTAATATCGCTGAAGATCATCGCATCATCCTTAAAAGAGGAAACCAGCATCCAGATCAGCGGGAACATAAAGATCAGGGCAACGATAGTCATGCTTATATATATAAGTAAATATTTTGATAAAGACATTTTCTTTTCCATTCTATCTGTCCCCCTTTAATCTTCATTATTATTCGTCAGCCTATTCTGAATCCGGGTCAGAATAAGGACAAGAAGCGTAAATACCAGCGCCATGGCAGAGCCATAACCCATCTTATTATATTTGAAACCAGTCTGATAGATTTCATATACAATCGTCATGGTAGAGTTCTGCGGACCGCCTCCGGTCATCATCATTGGCTGAATGATCAGCTGGAACGCACTTACCACGATATTCAGAGAAACAAATACACTGATATTTTTCAGTCCCGGTATTGTAATGTTCCAGAACTGATGCCATTTGGTAGCGCCATCCACTGCAGCAGCCTCATAAAGATATGTCGGAATATCCTGCAGGCCGGACAGGAAGATCATCATCTGGAATCCACAGCCCTGCCATGCGGAAAGAATTACGATACACAGCATTGCCGTTGACGGATCGTTTAGAAACTTAAACGGCCCGATTCCAAAACTTCCCAGCAAAGAATTTAAAAGACCATTATTAGGATTATAGATATAAGTCCACAAAATAGAAACTACGACCAGGGATAAGACCGTCGGTGCAAAAAATGCCAGTCTGTATATGGAAATTCCCTTTAATTTGCGGTTGATCATCAGGGCCAGTCCCAAAGCAAGACAAACCTGAATGGGAACAACCAGGATCACGAATACGAAGGTATTGATGATACTCTTCATAAACACGGTATCCTTTGCCAGACGCAGGAAGTTGGCAAGTCCGACAAATTGCATTTTATCTGGTTTCAGAATATTATAATTGGTAAAACTGTAGCCTACTGTAAGTAAAAAGGGTATAAACAGGAAAACAAACAACAGAATGACTGCCGGAGCAATAAATGCCAGTCCTGTCCAGTTTTCTTTTGTCATCTTTTTCTTCACTGCTGCACTCATCAGAAAGTCCTCCTCTCTCCTTTAACCTTCTGAGTATGCATAACGGCTGTCTGTCAGCCAGAACAGCCGCCATGCAGATTAACCCATCAAATGTTCTTTCTGTCAATTAGTAAATATCCGCCTGGAAATTATACTGTTCTACAGCCTGATCCAGCGCCTCTTCCACATCCATTCCTGTCAGGATATTCTGTAAAGCGGTTGCAAACTGATTGCTGAGTACTGCATAGTTGATGGATACCGGTCTTGCTTTTGCGGTATTCTGAAGCTGATAGCTGAATACGCTTAAAGGTTCTTCACTGAATTCATTGATTGCTTCAAAAGCAGATGTTCTGGATGGCGGCATAGCATTTGCCTCGTACATTCTTGCACTTGCGTCTGCACTTGTCATAAAACGAATCAGCTCTGCTGCCCCTTCTCTCTTCTCTTCCGAACAATCACTGCTCATTCCAAAGCTCCATGAACCGCAGGCGGAAGCCGGAGTAGAATCTTCATCATAAACAGGCATTGGCATCAGGCCCCAGTTAATATCAAATTTCGCAAGGTTACCAGGTTCCCAGGAACCAGTCATGTCCATAGCAGCCTGTCCCAGCTCAAAGCTGTTTTCTGCCGGTGTTGCACTTGCATAGCCGTTGTCTACCATTTCTTTGATCCAGTTAAACGTATTCTTGGCAGCATCTCCGTTCAAAAACCCGTCTGCTGTTTCTCCATCTTCATCAATTACATTTGAGCCCTGAGAGTAGATCAGCGGCAGGAAGAAGTAGATTACAGATTCATCTTTTGCATCCAGATGCATGGTAATTCCATAGCAGTCATCTGTAGTTAATTTTGCTGCTGCGTCCTCCAGCTCTGCCAGTGTCCATGGAGCTTCTGCTGTTGCAGGAGTAATACCTGCTTCTTCAAACATATCCTTGTTGTAGTAAAGTCCTACAGAGGAGTCCATTGCACCCAGAGTATAAAGCTGGTCATCATAAGTTCCCTGCTGGATGATAGACGCGTTGAAGTCAGAAAGCTCTTCTTCCGTAAAATATTCATTGATCGGGAGAATGGCCTCGGCATCTGCATACTGTGCAACAGTTACACCGTCAATCGTAAATACATCCGGGAGACCTCCATTGGAGATTGCTGCATTAATCTTGTCATCATATCCGCCCGCATCGCCGCTTCTTGCAATCTGGGAGATTGTCGCATGATACTGTCCCTCATACTGGGTGTTGAACTCGTCAACAAGTGCTGCGTACAGTTTTCCTTCATCTGTAGCATCTGTCTCATGTACCCAGATCGTAAGCTCTACAGGTTCTGCCGCAGATACTGCAGCCGGCACCGCGCAGGTTGCGGATGCAGCCATTGCTAATGTCATTATGATGCTCAACATTCTTTTTTTCATTCCATTTTCCTCCATTTCTTTGTTGGTAATTACCGGTTTCATTACCGGTAAAGTTACCGGTTATTTTGTGGTTTCATCATACTTCTTTTTCTTTCTTCCGTCAATACTTTATTTACTTTTCGTGAAGAACACTAAAATTTATCTTTGTTTTTTATTCACTTTTTACATAACCGGTTACTTAACCGATTATTCTTGCCCATATTTTTATTATTTGTTATACTGGGATTAGTATTTTACACATCCATACACAGTAAAAGGGGGAATTTCTCATGGCTTCCAAAAAAAATGTAACCTTTAATGACATTGCCAAATATACCAATTTCTCAAAAACAACGATTTCCCGTTATTTTAACAATCCGGATTCTCTGACCCTGGAAAATCAGGAGATTATTGCCAAAGCGCTGATCGACTTAAATTATCATGAAAATAAAGTCGCACGTATACTTGCCAATGGAAAGACTGAAATCATCGGAATCATTTTTCCGAATATGTATCATCACTATTATTCCGAAATGCTGAATCAGATTTTGGCGACTTACGAGACCTTCGGCTACAAATTTCTGGTATTTATCGGAAATGAACATGAGGACACAGAACGAAAATATCTCCGTGAGCTGCTTGCTTACAAAATCGAGGGACTGATCATCCTGAGCCACACCATTCCCTCCAAAGAGCTGGCAGATTTGCAGATTCCGATTGTTGCCATTGAACGCGAGGACCAGTATATCTGCAGCGTCAATACCGATAACTATATGGGAGCTTACCAGGCTACCAGTCTTCTTGCCCGGCACCATTGTGATGTTCTGATACACATCAATTCCCAAATACCCTCCTCTATACCTTCCTACAAGCGTATTCTGGGCTTTGAGGATTTCTGTACGGAGCATAATCTGAAGCATCAGGTCATTTTCCGGGATTTTGGAAGCGAACATTTCCGTATTCAGCACCTGCTTAAGGAAATTCTGGAGGAACTGGAACAGACCTACCCCGGACAAAAAAAGGGGATATTCGTATCAAATGATACCCACGCCAGCATTCTGTTAAACCTCCTCTTTCTGAAATACGGTTGTCTGCCAGAGGATTACCTGATCATCGGCTTCGATAACTCCACCATTTCCAGAGAGGCCATTGTCCCTATCAGTACGGTGGGACAGCAGATTAATAAAATTGCCTATGAAGCAGTCAGCCTTCTGGTCACACAGATGAACGAACGCAAAAAAAGAAGACCGGTTCCATTAGCAGAACCGATCCATAAAACGATCACACCTGTACTGATCCGACGTGAAACAACAGAAAAAACAAAGGAATAATTGTCTGTGCTGCAGAACCGCAGCACAGATTTTTTACACTGCAACCTCCAGAATCCTCTCCGCAATAAACACTGCAGCACAGGCACAAAGAGCTACCGTCAGCAGGCTCTTCTCCTTATAAGCCGCAAACAATGCCACTGCAAACCCGACGGCTCCGGAAATAATACTGGCCGTTGATGTCAGAATAGCCGGAAATGTCATAGCTGCCAAACATGCATACGGTACATAGAACAAAAAAGATTTCACATAGGGACTGGTGATCTCCTTCTTAAACAGCACCAGAGGAAGCATACGGATCAAATACGTCACACCTGCCATAACCAGAATATAAATATAAACATTAGGCCTCATGGACATTTTCCTCCCTTTCCTCCTCCACCGGACAGAAATAAGCAGCAATTCCCGCCACCAGAAGTGTCGTAATAATAATCACAAAACCAGAGGATACCCTGTTCAGCAGCGGTACAACTTCAAACAGACTGCTGACTCCCATAGCTCCGATGACGACTCCCAGCACCGCCCTGCTTTTTTTGGCGGGCGGGATCACCACTGCCAGAAACATCCCATAAATCGCCACACTCAGGGCACTGACCATAAAAGCCGGAAGCAGGTTTCCCGAGATTCCTCCCACGAGCGTGCCCAGCGTCCAGCCCGGAATCGCCACACACATGGCGCCGTAATTATAATAAGGACTGACCCTTCCTTCCTGACTGGCACTGACCCCAAATATTTCATCCGTAACACCGAATGCCACCACGTACCGATGCGCCCACGGCACATCTCTTTTCAGCTTCTGCGCCAACGAAAAGGACATCAGGCAATAGCGAAGATTAATAATCAGTTGTGTCAATGCCATTTCCCAATAGGAGCCTCCTGCTATCATAATATCGAGCCCTGCAAACTGCCCTGCCGAGGTGAGATTCGTCAACGAGATCAATACGGCCTGCCCGGTGCCAAGCCCCCCGGACACGGCCATCATACCAAACGTAAACGATACGGCAAAATATCCCAGGCCAATGGGAATTCCGTCCTTCACTCCTCTTCTGAAACTAACGCTGTCCATGAACATCCCCCGTTCTATTTTCTTGTTTTGCTGAGCCGCTTATCTGTGAACAGAAATCAAAACTCGCCAAAAACGGCCGAGGCTCTGTATATTTCACAACAAGCTCTCAGCCGCTGACATTGTGGTTCGGTTATCCTCTTTCTCCAAATAGAATTTTCAAATAATCTCTCTTGGAAAGGATGACTCTGATCACTTCAACATAACCAGCATTCAATCTGTAAAACGCTTTGTACGCCATAAAGTTAACCGAATAGAATCCCGTAAACAGTACCCTGTAGTACAAGGGTATTCCTGATTCGGGAAACTCTCTTTTTTCCGCAACCGTATCAGCGAATTCAGCAACGTATATCCCGGCTATATCAAAGCTTTTTGATGATTCCAATACACTCTCCCGCACATCATCCATATCTTTTTGTGCCGCAGGTGTATAACGTATATGATAGCTCATCCTCTCTCGTTGCTGCGGTTTCGGAAATGGGCTCTGAAATCTTCCTCTGAAATCCACCCCTCTTTCTCCGCTGATCGGATTCCGGCATTTAATTCACACAAAAGCTGGATCATGGCCTCCGCTTTTTGGAAATTCTCTTCATCCTGCATATCCCGGATGCTGTATGCCCCGCGTCCGTTCCTTGTAAGGTAAACAGGGGATCCCGCTGAAACCTTGTCCAACACGCTGCCGTAATTCCTCAGGTCCGATATAGGTGTAATAGTAGGCATATCATTCACACCTTTCATCAAACTTTTACCTGTATATTACCACAGCAGAGATGAGGATGTAAATATTTTATCAATGAATTGATCAATTTTTCAATGAATTAGTCGAAACCGCCCTTTAGTCAATAGGCAAACAAATAAAATTCAGTGATGACGACAGCAGAACTGCTCATTTTGCTTTTTCCAAAATCCTGTAATAGGAACGTGCCGTTATGCCGTAAATGATTCCATATACTACAGCAAAGACCAGAATCGTTCCTGCCGTACAGAAAATAAACAGCCTCGTATTCATCATGCCAAGCAGCATCAGCAGTCTTTTTATCAATGGAAATGCCATAGTAATATGCAGCACTGCCATAAGAAGGGGGAGGAAAAATACCATTAAAATCTGTCTTCGGATAGAGGATTTTACTTCCTTTCTGCTCATTCCCACCTTACGCATAATTTCAAAGCGTTCCTTATCCTCGTACCCCTCAGACATCTGTTTGTAATAGATGATCATGGCCGTACCCATAAGGAATATCCCTCCTAGAAGGATTCCAAGGAAGAAAAGGCCGCCATACAGGGAATAAAACCCGCTGTAATTTTCATCCCGGCTTTCATTGGCTATCCATGCATTCTCGGAAACTGCTCCGGATTCTTTCAGCTTTGTCAAATTTGCATCCAGCATTTCCCGATATGCAATTTTAGCTGCCCTGTCACCCTCCACATCAATACCGATTTTGGCCGTAACGCCGCTTGCATAGGTATCTCCATAGGCCGCCCTCTGCATTTCATCAATCTTATAAAAATCCGCATCTGTCACGACTATTGCGCGGATTTCCCCATAAATCGAATAGGAGGAATCCAGCGGCCACTCCTTCAGCCAGTGCTTTACCCGGAAATCATTTCCCATGATACGGAAGTTTTCTCCTTTTGTCTCTCCATATGCAAGAATTTCTCCTTCCTTCAGGTCAGCCGTTTCTCCTGTCATACGGGCAAACTCTGCCGCCGGAATCAAGGACAGGCATCCGACCGCCAGATCTGAAATATTTTCCGGCTCCCGGAAAACCACCTCACCATTCTCCAGGACACAGGCAATATCCATGCAAACCTCCTGGTTCAGCTTCGTGTAAGGAATCTGCTCCTTTTCCACTGCATTCAGCACCGTACTCACTGCATTCCTGGCCTCATCAAGGGAAACATACCGGACAGCGACATTGAGGTCACAGGGATATCGATTGTGCATCACGTCCTCGATACCGAAATTCAGGCAGACAGTGGAGGACAGCATCAGCAGCACTCCCGTACTCAGAATGCAAATACTGGCAAGTCCCACTGCATTCTGCTTCATTCGGTAAATCATACCGGAAACACTGGTAAAGTTCTTCATTTTATAGTAAAAGCTCTTTTTCCAGCGAAGCATTTTGAGAACTGCAATGCTTCCTGCTGTAAATACCAGATAGGTTCCTGCCATAACCAAAAGCACTGCCAGAAAAAACAGCGGAATGGCCTTCAGCGGTGATTCCGTCGTCACAGCAATATAATAGCCGCTTCCCAGACAAATAAAGCCGCTCAGGGCAATCAGCCACTTAGCCCCTGGTTCCCGTTCACCTGTGTTACTGCCCTGAAGCAGTTCAATCGGACGGCTCATATGCACCCGGCGCAGGTTATTCAAAAGTATGAGAAAAAAAATCCCGCCGTAGGCAAGCAGGCAGATCACGATTCCTGTACCTGCAATATAGAAGCCAAACTGCGCGGGAACATGAATCAGCTTCAATAAAAGCAGCAGCGCCAGCTTGCTTCCCAAAATCCCCAGGAGAATGCCTCCTGCCAGACTGATGACAGATGTGATCACGGTTTCCACAAACATCATTTTGCTGATATGTCCCTTTTCCATGCCGAGAATATTATAAAGACCGATTTCCTTCTGCCTTCTCTTCATTAGAAAGCTGTTGCTGTACAAAAGAAAAATAAAAGAAAAAATTCCTACCACTATAATCCCCATAGACATAATCATCTTTACGTCGCCGCTCCCCGGCATACCGGCATCCATTCCCGGATTTGCCATAATAAACAGCATGATATAAAGCATCGCAATACAGGCAATACACGTAATCATATAGGGAATATAGGTTCCTCTGTTCTTTTTGATATTGGTGACTGCCAGACGTGCAAACATTCCTCTACGCATATGCCTCACCGCCTGTCGTCAGAATTGTGAGGGTATCAGAAATCATGTGATACATCTCCTGACGGGTTTTATCCCCGCGGTAAATCTGATGAAATACCTCCCCGTCCTTGATAAACAGCACACGCGATGCATGACTGGCTGCCTGTGCACTGTGAGTAACCATAAGAATCGTCTGCCCTGCCTGGTTGATTTCCTCAAACATGGATAAAAGAGTAGATGCAGCCTTGGAGTCCAGGGCTCCGGTCGGTTCATCCGCCAAAACCATTCTCGGATTCGTGATCAGTGCCCTTGCAACTGCTGCCCGCTGCTTCTGCCCGCCCGACACCTCATAGGGGAACTTTTCCAAAAGCTCTGTGATACGAAGCGCCTTTGCAAGAGGCCGGACCTTCTGAGCCATTTCCCGGTAATCCTCCCCTGCCAGCACCAGCGGAAGATAAATATTATCTCTCAGGCTGAAGGTATCCAAAAGGTTAAAATCCTGAAAAACAAAGCCCAGATTCCTTCTCCGGAAAGCAGAAATTTCCTTTTCTGTAAGATGTACAAGACTCTTTCCTTCCAACAGCACCTCTCCCTCCGTCGGTCTGTCCAGAGACGCCAGAATATTCAGAAGGGTCGTTTTACCAGAACCGGATTCCCCCATGATCGCCACAAATTCTCCTTCCTCTACCGAAAAAGAAACATTGGACAGCGCCTGTACCTTATTTCCACCGAAACGCGTACTATAGATTTTCTTTACATTTGTTACTTCCAGTAATGCCATATACTCTCCTCTTTTCTTTTATGATACATTCAGTATAAAAAAACAGGAAATCATCTGCCATAGATTCAGCTTACGATTTCCCGTTTCAGGTGACAATTTTGTAAGGTTTGTCGTCCTTTTATTACTCTTCTGCATGCGAAGCTTTCATGAAAACAGCTCCGCATCCTTCCGTCCCAGCTTCAGATACACGCTTGTCCCCTCCCCCGGAACAGATTTCAGTGAAATTTCATGCTGCAGTTTTTTCATGATCTTATGGGAAAGATACAGGCCGATTCCTGTGGATCGGCCTTCCGCCCTTCCGTTATATCCTGTAAATCCCTTCTCAAAGACCCTTGGCAGGTCTTCCGGACGGATACCGATCCCCGTATCCGCAATCACCAGGGTATGAGGTCCGGACTCCGACATAAAAATACGGATTTTCCCTGTTTTTGTATATTTCAGGGCATTGGATAGTACCAGACCTATCACAAAGCCGAGCCATTTCGGGTCTGTCAGCACCCGCTCCTCTGTTCCCTCGTATTCCAGGGCCAGCTTCTTTCCGATAAAGATACCCGCATATTTATGAACCTGTTCCCGGATAATTTTATCCAGGCTGCACTCCTGAAATCTCATATCCGAGGAGATGTCCTCCGTACGGAGATATCCAAGCACCATCTCCACATACTGTTCTACCTTAAACAGCTCGGCCAAAGCCGTCCGGTTCGTTTCCGCATCCTCCTGCAAAATCAGCCGAAGCGCCGCAATCGGTGTTTTGACCTGGTGCACCCACATCGTATAATAATCTGTCAGTTCTCCATAAAGACGATACTTATCAGCTTCCGCAGACATACGGAGCCGGTTCATATCTGTGAGCAGCTCCTGATATTTCGCCTCAATTTCATCAGAAGGAGGAAGCAGCCTCTGCAGCTCCACCGGCAGATTCTTCTGTACCTCCCGCAGGTTTTTCTTTCTGTCTCTATAGTTAACATACCCAAAGAAAAGGAAAACGATACCGGCAATCACACAGAGAAGCCCTCCGTAAAATACTGCCTCCACCGGCAGGTCATACAGAAAAAGCACCGTCGCCATAATAACAAAGCACAGGAAAAACAGCAGCGCTGTCTTCCGGACCCTTCTGCAATATTCCAGCAAGGATTTCATCCATACCTCCTACGTGATCATATATCCCATACCCTTTTTGGTCACAATAAATTCCTTCAGACCCGCACCCTCCAGCTTCCTGCGGAGCCTTGTCATATTTACAGTCAGGGTATTGTCATCCACAAAACTGTCGCTTTCCCACAGCTTTGTCATAATCGCTTCCCTGGATACGACCTTTCCGGCATGTTCAAAAAGGATCTGAAGAATCCGCAGTTCATTCTTTGTCAGATCCACAGCCTTCCCCTGCCAGGTCAGAGAAGTATTTCCCATATTCAGAACAGCACCTCTATGCTCCAGAATATCCGACGCCTTTCCGAAGGAATAGCTTCTTCTGAGCACTGCCTGTACCTTAAAAGCCAGCACATTCAAATCAAAGGGCTTGGCAATAAAGTCATCTGCGCCCTGGCTCATAGCCATAACCATATTCATATTATCAGCAGCAGAAGAAAGAAACAGGATCGGTACCTGAGATATCTTCCGGATTTCCCTGCACCAATGGAACCCATTGTAAAAAGGCAGCTTCAGGTCCAGCAAAACAAGCTGCGGATCCCTTCTGACAAATTCCGTAAGCACATCGGAAAAATCCTCCGCACAGTCCACCTCATATCCCCAGGACACCAGATGCTTTTTCACCAGACCCGCAATCACTTCATCATCTTCTACAATAAAAATTCTGTACATGCACTGCCTCCCGGCCGGTTTCTACAATTCGTCTACGCTGTTCAGTACGCGGAAGCCATTATTCTTCAGAACGTTTTCTGTGACAAAAATTTCTTCGGACTGAAGGATTACAACCGGAACCTGACTTCCTCTGTGATAGGAGGTGTAGATGTAGTCCAAATTTACATTACACTCTCCCACAACCTTCAGAATTTCATCCAGGCCGCCCACCTCGTCTTTCAAATCCACCGCGATTACGTTTGTCACACGGTTCATGTAACCATTCTTTGTCAATACCTTTTCTGCCTCTTCCGCACCATCGGAAACCATACGGAAAAGAGCAAATTCCGGTGCATCGAAGCAGGCAAAGCCATAGATATTGATCCCTGCCTCCGCAAGAAGCTTTGTCACTCTCTGAAGGCTTCCCGCCTTATTTTCCACAAAAACAATGTTCTGTCTGATCATAATAAATTCTCCTCTTATTTCCTGTTATCATAATTGAAACTCCCGATGATTTCAAGTATACTATGATAAGATGAAATAGTAAAGATACAGGAGGTTCTCTCATGATTGTTGATTTTCATACACATATTTTCCCCGATAAAGTAGCAGCAAAAGCCATCCCAAAGCTCTCCTCCGTCATTCATCTGGAACCGAGCATGAACGGCACCATTGACGGACTGAAGGCCTCCATGGAAAAAAGCGGAGTGGATATCAGCATCGTCCTTCCGATCGTCACCAACCCGCATCAATTTGATTCTATCCTGCGCTTTGCAGTCCATATCAACGAAACCTGTTCCCAGGACTTTGGCCCCGGGCTGGTTTCCTTCGGAGGGCTGCATCCGATGTCTGAGAACTATAAGGAGCAGCTTCGCCTGCTTCAAAGGGAAGGCATCAGGGGTATCAAACTGCATCCAAATTATCAGGGACTCCACTTTGACGATATTCACTATATGCGTGTCATTTATGCCGCCTCAGAGCTTGGACTCATCATTACCACACACACCGGAGTCGATCCCTACACTCCGGATGAAACCTTTTGCTCTCCGGATATGATCCTCCGTGTATTAAAAGAAGTCGCTCCGCCAAAGCTGGTTCTCGCACATATGGGAAACAACGAGCACTATGATGAATCTGAACAAAAGCTCTGCGGACAAAACGTCTATCTGGATACGTCATACTCCATTATGCATATGCCCGAAGAGCAGTTTGTCCGTATGGTACACCGGCACGGTGCAGACAAGGTGCTCTTCGCCACTGATGCCCCCTGGACCTGCCAAAAGGATTGTGCAGAAAATCTGAAGTCCATGTTCGGCCTTACCCCGGAAGAAAAACAGAAGATTCTGACCGACAACGCCGTGCGCCTGCTCGGCCTCTGATGCCTGCAGACCCTTGTTCCTATTCTTTTTCCGGCAGAGCTGTTTTCCGTTTTACCTGTACCTCCTCATCATAACAGGTGAAGATTTCCTCTGTCTTCTTCCTGTCAGGCTTCGGTGTCAGAAGACTCACCACCGGAACTATGACCAGACCTGCAATCATCGCTGCAGCCCCTGCATTGATCGGAGATGCAATGAACTTGACAAACATATTGGCAACCGTAATTCCAACGCCTGCTGTAAAGCTTGCCCATACTGCCAGCTTCGTGGTTCCTTTCCAAAACAGGCCGTACAAAAACGGTGCCAGAAATGCCCCCGCCAGTGCGCCCCAGGAAATCCCCATAAGCTGAGCGATAAAGGTCGGCGGATTAAGCGCCAATACAACAGAAATTGCAATAAAGAATACGATCAGCACCCTCATAATGAACAGTTGTTTCTTCTCGCTCAGGTCCTTCACCAGATTTCCCTTGATGAAATCCAGTGTCAGCGTGGAGCTGGAGGTCAGTACAAGAGAGGAAAGCGTGGACATAGATGCGGAAAGCACCAGAATCACCACGATTCCGATCAAAACGTCCGGAAGAGTAGAAAGCATTGCCGGAATGATCGCGTCATAGGCCATGCTTCCGTCTGCATTGTAAATCCCGGGACTGTCAAACAGACGGCCAAAACCACCCAGGAAATAACATCCGCCGGAAATAATCACAGCAAAGAAGGTAGAAATGATTGTACCCGTTTTTACTGCTTTTTCATTTTTAATCGTATAGAATTTATGTACCATCTGCGGCAGTCCCCAGGTTCCCAGAGATGTCAGAATGATAACACCCAGCAGATTCAGAGGGTCCGGCCCGAAGAAGGAAGTAAAAGCCCCCGGCTGTCCCAATGTTACCGGAACATCACTTTCCAGCTTTGCCAGTTCACCCACCGCATTCATAAATCCGCCCTGACCATTTAATACGGCAGCAATAACTGCAATAATACCGCCGATCATAATGACACCCTGAATGAAGTCATTGATTGCAGTTGCCATATATCCTCCAAGAATGACATAAACACCGGTAAGAGTTGCCATCAGGACAACACATGCCGTATAAGGGATATCAAAAGACATTCCAAACAAACGGGAAAGTCCATTATACAGAGATGCCGTATAGGGAATCAAAAATACAAACACAATAGCGGATGCCGCAATACGCAGGGCATTGCTGTCAAATCTCTTTCCAAAAAAATCCGGCATGGTCGCCGCCTGTAAGTGACGCGTCATGATTCTGGTCCTTCTTCCCAAAACCACCCAGGCAAGCAAACTGCCCAAAACGGCATTTCCAAGTCCGATCCATGTAGATGCAAGTCCGTACTTCCAGCCAAACTGTCCTGCATATCCTACAAATACAACCGCCGAAAAATACGAGGTGCCGTAAGCAAAAGCCGTCAGCCAGGGCCCGACACTCCGCCCACCCAGTACGAAACCATTGACACTGGATGCATGCTTCCGGGATACTACGCCAACAGCGATCATAATCCCAAAAAATACGATCAGTAAAATCAGTTTTACAGCCATTTCTCAATCTCCTCTCTCAGTCTGCGTGCGTTTTTTCACTTTCACGCTTTAAAGTTTTACGCTTTTAACCATTAAATTACGTTTTATAAGTATATCATTTTATATAAAAATGTCAATACTTTTCCATAAATAAACCGTTTCCTATGAACCGTTTCCGCAAATGGATAGACGCAACCGTAGTAATTGAATAATTGTTGACACCTCGCTATACTTTATATATACTGTATTAAAGACTTCTTTATAGCATATTAGCAAAGCCGGATAATTATTGATACAGCCAGGAGCTGTGAATTCCTAAATGAATAACGATAAAAAGGGTTCATTAATTGGGGAATATAAGCAGAATGGTTTATTAATGGAAAGATTATGAAAAAAATAGTAATTTGTATTTGTTTAACTATAGTATTAATATTAGGCGTTTCAATATATTTCATAAATCCATCTGATAATTATGAAAGTGCGATTGAGGCTATCAATATTAATTGGAATATGGAACTCCCTATACCAGATGAGGGTCTGTGTATGGTAGATACTAAAGCAGGTTTTCCTGCTGATGGACAATTATTTATTGTTGGTAAATATAAAAAAGCCGATGATTTGATGGAAAAATTCCAATGGGATAGTATTGACACATCTATAAAAAACGAAATTTACGAATATATCAACTCCTTAAATTCAAAAGAAGCCGCAAAATATACCATAGATTTTGAAAAAGCTATTTATACTAAACTAGAACAAAATGATAATTTTCTGTTTTTAATCTTAGATGACACTTATCTCTATATATTAGACAGTACAATTTAAAAAGTATGGATGAGAAACGAGGGACAATTTCCAGCCAAAAGCAAAACTAATGCCATTACAAAATTAATTATTTTCTTCGAATTTTATTTTAGACTGGTTCACAAATAAAGGTTGACTTTTCCTTATAAATTCGGTATATTTACTTTAATGATTAAAAGCTTTAAAGCGTAAGTATACTTTGCCAAAGAGGGCACTGATTCTGCAAAATAAATAATTGCAGAATCTTTTCTTGTTTATTGGGAAAACACCCTCCCTCTTTGCGCTGCGGAAAGGGGTAACCATGCCAATTACGGATATTTTAGAAAAAAACTGCCGGCTGTACGGCGAAGACGTCTGCCTTGTGGAAATCAATCCGGAAATGCCGGAAACAAGACGTGTCACCTGGAAAGAATACGAACTTATTGAACCGGTACGCGCAACTTATTACCGGCGTGAAATCACTTGGAACGTCTTTAATGAAAAGGCGAACCGCTTTGCCAATCTGCTGCTGGAACGGGGAGTACAAAAAGGTGATAAGGTAGCGATTCTTTTGATGAACTGTCTGGAATGGCTTCCGATCTATTTTGGAATCCTGAAGACCGGAGCTTTGGCTGTACCCTTAAATTTCCGCTATTCTGCGGAGGAAATCCAATACTGTCTGGATTTGGCTGAAGTGGATATTTTGGTATTTGGCCCGGAATTTATCGGACGGGTGGAAGAAATTGCCGATGAAATCGGCAAACACCGTCTCCTGTATTATGTAGGCGACAACTGCCCCGGCTTTGCAGAGGACTATACCATGCATACGGCAAACTGTTCGAGCCAGTCTCCGAAAATCGACATCACCGATGAAGACTATGCTGCTATTTACTTTTCTTCCGGAACCACCGGTTTCCCGAAGGCTATTTTACATACGCACACAGCCCTGATGCATGCAGCTCAGACAGAGCAGCATCATCACGGCCAGACAAAGAATGACGTGTTCCTCTGTATTCCTCCGCTCTATCACACGGGTGCCAAAATGCACTGGTTCGGAAGCTTTTTGACCGGAGGAAAAGCAGTCCTTTTGAAGGGCACGAATCCGGAATTCATCCTCCGTGCCGTATCCGAAGAAAAATGTACCATTGTATGGCTGCTTGTTCCATGGGCGCAGGACCTTCTGCTGGCACTGGACAGCGGTGACATCAAACTGGAAATGTACCAGCTTGATCAATGGCGCCTGATGCATATCGGCGCACAGCCTGTTCCGCGCAGCCTGATCAGGCATTGGAAGGAATACTTCCCGCATCATCAATATGATACAAACTATGGTCTCAGCGAATCCATTGGTCCCGGCTGTGTACATCTGGGTGTGGATAACATCCATAAGGTGGGTGCGATCGGACAGGCAGGCTACGGCTGGGAAACCAAGATCATTGACGAAAACGGCAATCCTGTAAAGCAGGGTGAAACAGGCGAGCTGGCTGTCAAAGGCCCCGGCGTTATGGTCTGCTATTACAACGACCCGAAATCCACAGAGGAGGTGCTTCACGATGGCTGGCTCTACACCGGAGATATGGCTATGGAAGACGAGGACGGTTTTATTTTCCTGGTAGACCGCAAAAAGGACGTCATCATCAGCGGCGGAGAAAATATCTACCCAGTACAGATCGAAGATTTCCTGCGCACCAATGAAGCAATTCTTGATGTAGCGGTCATCGGACTTCCGGATCCACGCCTCGGGGAAATTTCCGCAGCGATCATCTCGCTGAAACCCGGGTATCACTGTACGGAAGAAGAAGTCAACACCTTCTGCAAGAAGCTCCCCCGGTACAAACGTCCCCGCAGGGTTTTCTTCGCGGATGTCCCGAGAAACGCTACCGGAAAGATTGAAAAACCAAAGCTTCGGGAAATGTACGGAGCAGCGCATCTGGTCGACGCACAGAATAAGGGTTAAAAACAGGCGCCGGCCCGTAAATGCCAAGACATTTACGGGCCGGCGCCCCTTTCTGTTAAAGTTCATTTCCGGGAAACTTCGGAATTCCGTTAAATCCAATCTGAAGATCCTCATCAGTGGGAATATAATCGGACATTTCCCCATTGTTGTATTTCTCGTAAGCAACCATATCGAAATATCCGGTTCCTGTAAGGCCGAAGACAATCGTTTTCTCTTCTCCTGTCTCTTTGCATTTCACAGCCTCATCCATCGCCACGCGAATCGCATGGGAGCTTTCCGGTGCCGGAAGGATACCCTCCACTCTCGCAAACATCTCGGCTGCCTCAAAAACAGAGGTCTGTTCTACGGAACGTGCCTCCATAAGTCCATCCGCATAAAGCTGTGACAGAATGGAGCTCATTCCATGATAACGCAGTCCTCCTGCATGGTTTGCAGAAGGAATAAATCCACTGCCCAGCGTATACATCTTCGCAAGCGGTGTCACCATACCGGTATCACAGAAGTCATAAACATATTTTCCTCTGGTCAGACTCGGGCAGGAAGCCGGCTCTACTGCGATAAAACGATAATCCTTCTCTCCGCGCAGCTTTTCACCCATAAACGGAGAGATCAATCCTCCAAGATTGGAACCGCCGCCTGCACAGCCGATGATCATATCCGGCTGAATGCCATATTTTTCAAGTGCGGCCTTTGTCTCAAGACCGATGACGGACTGATGCAGCAATACCTGGTTCAGCACGCTTCCCAATACATAACGGTAACTCTCATTTCCTACCGCACATTCCACTGCCTCGGAGATTGCACAGCCAAGGCTTCCTGTTGTTCCCGGATGCTCTGCCAGAATCTTTCTGCCCACCTCTGTGGTATCGGAAGGAGACGGTGTAACCTGTGCACCGTAGGTCCTCATAACTTCACGGCGGAAAGGCTTCTGCTCATAGGAGCATTTTACCATATATACACGGCAGTCCAGTTCCAGATACGCACATGCCATGGAAAGGGCAGTCCCCCACTGGCCGGCTCCTGTTTCTGTTGTTACGCCCTTTAGACCCTGCTTCTTTGCGTAATATGCCTGCGCAATCGCAGAATTCAGCTTGTGGCTTCCGCTTGTGTTATTTCCTTCGAATTTATAATAAATCTTTGCAGGAGTCTGAAGCTTCTTCTCCAGACAATATGCACGAACCAGAGGGGACGGGCGGTACATTTTATAGAAATCTCTGATTTCCTCCGGAATCGGAATATATGCATTGTCATTATCCAGCTCCTGCCTGACCAGCTCCTCACAGAACACGCCGCCCAGCTCTTCTGCTGTCATTGGCTTAAGAGTTCCCGGATTCAAAAGAGGCGCCGGTTTGTTCTTCATATCTGCACGTACATTATACCATTCCTTCGGCATTTCCTGTTCTTCCAGATAAATTTTGTAAGGGATTTTTGTTGTTTCGCTCATAATAAATTCTCTCCTTTCATCTGTCCGGCTTGCAGCCAATTTCATATGCCCTCCTCTCTTGCGGGATTCCGGCATTCTCTGTGGGAAAAGAAGTTTTTTCATAAAAAAATACCCCTGTCTCCCACAACAATTCATTGCAGGGACAAGAGTAAAACTCCTGCGGTGCCACCCGGCTTGGTATCAGATACCCACTCAGCGCATACTGACATATGCTGAATTTGATAACGGAGTGTTCTCTCCGGCTTACATACTATCTTCTGCTCGCCCTCAGAAGCCCATTCTCCCTTATCACTGATACTGCTTTCCACCAACTGCAGCTCTCTGGAATCAGATCCCTAAGAGATACTTACTCATCCTCAACGGTTTTTCTTATTAGAATTACTTATACCATATTTTATGCACACCTGTCAACAAGTTTTCCAAATTTAAAGCTTGAGTTTTCCAGATATACGCTTAATTTAAAGCTTAATGGTTCCATATTCCCCATCAAATCCCGGCCTGCACTCCACCTTTCCCTCACGCAGCCGGCGAATCCCTTCGGCAACCAAAGCTCCGCCTGCCTTACGGATGTCCTCCACAGGAATTTCCCGCAAAACCTCAAATTCCGGTCCGAGTCTTTTAAGGATTTCCTCATACTGTGCCTGTACCTTCCTGCTTGCCGCGGAACGTCCGGTAGAAGCTGCAATCACTTCAGGAAGGGGCACCATGCGTTCAAAGGGCTTCCCGTTTTTCTTCCGGCAGCCTTCCTCACGGTCTGCAAGCTGTAAAATTCTGTGTTCCACTCCAATGGTAATTTTTCTGCCGCAGACAGGACATTTGCCGCCATATGCCTCTGTCTCTTTCGGGCTCAAACAAAGATGACAGTTACGGTGTCCATCATAATGGTATTTTCCTTCCTCCGGAAAAAATTCAATCGTACCGTCAAGCCCCTCCCCTTCTTGAAGCGCCCTCAAAAGTCCCTGATAAGAAAGCTCTATATCCAGAAGATTTGCCTCACGCCCGAGCTTTGCCGGCGAGTGTGCATCGGAATTGGATACAAGCCGAAAACGATCCAGGGCAGACAGCCGCCAGTTCATCGGCGGATCTGAGGACAGTCCCGTTTCCAGCGCATAAACATAAGGCGTCATATCCTCAAAACATTCCTCTATGGCATCAAAGCCGGAAAACGCCCCAAAAAGAGAAAAATGCGGAGTCCAGATATGCGCTGGGATCAGCATTCCATTCGGGCAGGTTTCCAGCATGAGTTCCAGCAAATCCCTGCAGTCCAGTCTCAGGATCGGACGACCATCCGAATGGATATTTCCAATCTCTTCGAGCCTCCCGGAGAGCCTTTCGGCATCCTCAAGCCCGGGAAGAAGGATTACGTTGTGCACCTTTCTGGTTTTTCCGTTCTTTTTGTAAATAGAGCTGATCTCACCGGAAACAACAAACCGGGGCGCAGCTCCTCCAAAACTCCTGGTCTCCTCCAGAACACAGTCCTCCTTCAATCTATACAGCCCGTCCTCCGCAGGAACCAGCTTCTCTAAAAGCTCCTCCCGCCATGCAGGATGCGTAAAATCTCCGGTTCCCACGATTGAGATTCCTTTTTTTCTCGCCCATAAATCCAGATGCTCCGGATCACCCTCCTTACTGGTTGCCCGTGAAAATCTGGAATGTATATGCAAATCTGCTATATTTTTCATTCTCTCACCTACCCGAAAACGTGCCCGAAAACCCGGCTCCGGAATTTCCGAACACGTCAGACACGTTTCTCTTATTAGCTGTCAGGCATACCGCCATTGGCGCAGCAGGTGCGCCGAACGACAGGTAACACTTATAATTCTTCATCTACATATCTCTGAATGTTGGAAGCATTCACATATTTTTTCAGATGCTCCCCATCCGTGATCACCAAAGTCGGCGCCTGCATGATACCGAACTGTCTTGCCATCTCCGGGTTCTTCTCTGCATCTATAATCTCCAGCTCTTCTCCTTCCAGCATCTTCCTGGCCATCCGGCAATTCGGACAGGTGCTGGTCGTAAACAGGTATTTATGGGCTTTTACAGGCTTTACTTCCACATCATCATCCGTCAGGGTCACAACACTGGTATGCACCTTCTTAAGCTCAGAATGGGTGATGTCATACAACGTACGGTTCTTATACTCCTGTGCCTTACCGTCGTTCCAGTTCTGTACCGGACGGTAGTATCCGGTGATACGGCTGTAAACCTCTGCCGGCTTCCCGCATTTCGGACAGGTGAAGTGCTCACCGCTCAGATATCCATGCTCCCGGCAGACAGAATAGGTGGGAGAAATCGTATAATACGGAAGCTTATAATTCTCTGCAATCTTACGAACCAGAGATGCAGCCGCTTTCCAATCCGGCAGCTTCTCTCCGAGGAAACCGTGGAATACGGTACCTGAGGTATACAATGTCTGTAATTCATCCTGAATATCCAAAGCATCAAAAATATCAGAGCTGAATTCTACAGGCAGATGAGAGCTGTTGGTATAATACGGCGTATCCCCCTTGCTGCCTGCCGTGCGGATTTGCGGCCAGCGCTTTCTGTCGTGTTTTGCAAGACGGTAGGTAGTGGATTCTGCCGGGGTTGCTTCCAGATTAAACAGCTCTCCCTCATATTCCTCCTGATAGTCGGAAAGACGGCTGCGCATATGCTCCAGTACTTCTTTTGTGAATTTCTGTGTACGTTCATCTGTCATATCACATCCAAGCCAGCGTGCATTCAGACCGACCTCGTTCATTCCGATCAGTCCGATGGTAGAAAAATGATTGCCGAAGCTGCCTAAATATCTCTTCGTATACGGATACAGACCCTCCTCCAAAAGCCTGGAGATCACCGTTCTCTTGATATGCAAAGACCTTGCGGAAATATCCATCATATGATCCAGCCTGCGGTAAAATTCCTCCGGTGTTTTGGAAAGATATGCGATTCTCGGCATATTGATCGTAACCACACCTACAGAACCTGTGCTCTCTCCTGACCCAAAGAAGCCTCCGCTCTTTTTGCGCAGCTCACGCAGGTCCAGACGGAGCCTGCAGCACATGCTGCGGATATCGCTCGGCTTCATATCACTGTTGATATAATTGGAAAAATAAGGGGTTCCGTATTTCGCTGTCATTTCAAACAAAAGCCGGTTATTCTCCGTATCTGACCAGTCAAATTCACTGGTAATGGAATAGGTCGGAATCGGATACTGGAAGCCGCGGCCATTGGCATCTCCCTCGATCATGGTCTCAATAAATGCCTTATTGACCATATCCATTTCCTTCTTGCAGTCCTTATATTTGAAATCCATTTCTTTTCCGCCTACGATCGCAGGAAGCTCTGCCAGATCATCCGGTACGGTCCAGTCCAGAGTAATATTTGAAAACGGCGCCTGGGTTCCCCAGCGGCTCGGTGTGTTCACACCGTAAATAAAGGATTCAATACATTTTTTTACCTCCGGATACGTCAGGTTATCTGCCTTTACAAAAGGCGCCAGATACGTATCAAAGGAAGAAAATGCCTGGGCTCCTGCCCATTCATTCTGCATGATTCCGAGAAAATTCACCATCTGGTTACAGAGCACACTCAAATGCCTGGCCGGAGCAGAGGTGATTTTTCCCTCAATACCGCCGAGTCCCTCCTTAATCAACTGCTTCAGGGACCAGCCCGCACAATACCCGGTCAGCATGGACAGATCATGGATATGGATGTCCGCATTTCTGTGCGCATCCGCAATCTCATCATCATAAATCTCCGACAACCAGTAATTTGCGGTCACTGCACCGGAATTGCTTAAGATAAGACCGCCCACGGAATAGGTGACTGTGGAATTTTCTTTTACCCGCCAGTCCTCTACCTTTACATAGCTGTTCACAACTTCTTTATAATCCAGAATCGTGGATTTCATATTACGGACCTTTTCTCTCTGTTTACGGTACAGAATATAAGCCTTGGCAACATCCGCATAACCGGCCTGGATCAAAACATTCTCCACACTATCCTGGATATCCTCCACAGTCACCTGATTGTCTTTAATCTTATTCTGAAAATCAGAGGTAACACGAAGCCCCAGAAGGTCGATCATATCGCTGCTGTAATTTTTTTCTTTTGCAATAAATGCCTTATCAATAGCGGCCGTGATCTTAGCCATCTTAAAATCCGCAATTTCCCCATCTCGTTTGACTACCTGAAACATATACGCAAATGCCTCCCTCTACTTCAAATAATTGTCTCCTGCAAAGCTGTAGGTCTATTGTAGCAGACTCTTATCCGTACGTCAACACAAAAACACCACATATTGTGTTGATTTTTATATCAACGCACTACATGGTGTTTCCTTACCCGTTATAAAATTATATGATTTTTATCCGTTTTCCTTTTATTTCCGGAGCCTTCCGGCCTCCCTCAGTCAACCTTTTTATAGATTTCCACAGGAACTCTGGCTTTGACGGAAATTCCGTTCTCCGTATATTCCTCGGACAAAAGCTGTCCATATTCCCGGATGAGCCGGATTTTCCCGGCCTCCTGATACGGAAACAACCGCTCAATATAAATCTGGTCTTCTGACAGGATTCCGGAAAGCGTCTCTTTGAGCGCATCCAATCCCAGTCCTGTTTTTGCGGAAACCTTCAGCGTATAATCCGCACGGAAATCCCGAAGCTGTCCTGTTCCGGCCAGATCCTGTTTATTCAGAAGTGTAATGACCTTTTTTCCCGAAGCCCCCAACTGCCGCAGCGTCTCATAGACAACATGCATCTGCTGCTCAGCCTGGGGATTGGAGGCATCTACTACATGGATAATATAATCTGCATATTTCGCTTCCTCCAGAGTACTCTTAAACGCTTCCACCAGATGGTGGGGAAGCTTACGGATAAATCCTACCGTATCTGTAAGCAGTATCTGCTGTCCCTCTGCCAGTGTCAGAAGCCGTGTTGTCGGGTCAAGGGTTGCAAACAGCTTATCCTCCGATAAGACCTCTGCGCCTGTCAAAGCGTTCAGCAATGTGGACTTCCCTGCATTGGTATACCCCACAATTGCAGCAGTCTTCATATTTTTGCGCACACGCTTGGAGCGAATGAGCTCCCTGTGCTTCTCTACCTGTGCAAGCTCTTCTTTTAGTGCCGTAATCCTGGTCCGGATCAGACGACGGTCAGATTCCAGTTTCTTTTCTCCCGGTCCTCTTGTTCCGATTCCTCCGCCCAGTCTTGACAAAGACGCGCGAAGACCGACCAGACGTGCCGCCCGATAACGTAGCTGCGCCAGCTCCACCTGGATTTTTCCTTCGCTTGTGACTGCACGTTTCGCAAAAATATCCAGAATCAGCAGCGTCCGATCCATAACCTTTAAATCCAGCTCTTTCTCCAGATTGTTTAGCTGCGCAGGCGAAAGCTCATCATCACAGATCACACCTGTGGCATCCATAGCCAGCACCAGGGAACGCACCTCTTCAATTTTTCCTTTGCCGATATAGGTACCAGGGTGTACTGCTTCCCGGTTCTGAATCGTTTTTCCTACCGTCACCGCCCCGGCCGTCCCGGCAAGCTCCTCCAGTTCCTCCAGGGATTCCCCGGCATCCTCCCCATCGTCCGTTTGGACGCCAACCAGAATTACCCGTTCTTCTATTTCTTCAAAGTCATAAAACTGCATGTTATTCCTCCTGGGTTTGAGGGATTGCATCCTGGGAAGTACTCTCTTCTCCTGTTCCAAAAGCCGCATCGTTTCCGGTACGGGTCTTTAAAAATTCAAGCTCTCTGGCTGCCTCCTCATCCTCCGGAAACATTTCCAGATATTCCCCGGCCTTCTGCTGTGCAGTCACAAAATCGAGCTGCCTTTCATAGATGACCATTTCATTAAACAGAAGATCTTTCATCTCCTCCGTAGAGGCATGTGGAAGACCATTGGCAATGTGCGTCAGAGCACTTTCATAATTTCCCTCTTCCATATCACACAGCGCCAGGCCATTATAGCCCTTTGCCGACGTTTCCTCCCTGGCCACATACTCCTGATACATGGAACGGGCATTGGAAACATCCTTCTGGGCAAGATAAACCGTTCCTAAAAGCAGAAGCGCTTCCGCGCTGTCCTTATTGGATGCTTCAATCAGCTCCTCCTGTGCACTGGCATAGTCTTCCATGTAGTAGTAGACAAGGCCTCTGTCGCAGTAATCCTCTGCGCTTTTCGGTTCTGTCTGAAGCGCCGCCTCCAAATACCGGGTACCATCCGCCTCCATATCCCGTTCCAGATAAGCCTCATAAATCTGAATTGCCCTGTCATAAACCGAATCCTCCGCATATGCCTGCGCAAAATTGGACGCAGCCTCATCATAGGAATCCATGGCAAGAGCAACCCTGCCCGTGAGATAATAGGTATCCGCATTCATGGACCCAATCTCTGCCAGCGACTGACAATCTGCCATAGCATCATCCAAAAGACCTGCTTTCAACTCCGCAGAGGCCCTGTATGACAGAATATCCTGCCGCAGGGCCTTTCCAACCTTTTCGCAGTTCAGGGCATTGGTAAAGGCTGAAATAGCTGCCTCATAATTGCCGAGACGAAGGCTGGCAAGTCCGGCACCTCTATAAGATTCTGCCGGCTTATATCCATTGGCGGCAGAAGCCTCGTATCCCGATATGGCATACTCATAGCTTCCCTGCTCCAGATCCTTGCCTGCCTGTTCATATATTTCCCTGTTTTCACCGCTGCAGCCTGCCATCAGGGCAGCTCCCATACAGACCGCCAAAATCCATGCTGTTCTTCTGTTTTTCATGCGTATCCTTTATCCTACGATCAGCCCTTCGGCTTCCATTACGTCAATCACATTGCCTACATGCTTCCGGCAGAGATCATCGGTTCCTGCTTCCACCATAACGCGGATCACCGGCTCTGTACCGCTCTCTCTTACCAGAATGCGTCCGTCATTCCCCAATGCCCGTGCAGCGGCTTCCACGGCTTCCACTACCCTCGGATTCTCTCTTGCCTGTTTTTTGTCTGCTACACGGACATTTCTGAGAAGCTGCGGATATACCTTCATTTCCTTTGCCAGATCACAGAGCGTTGCCTTTTTCTCTACGCAAGCTTCCATAACCATTAGAGACGTCAAAATCCCATCTCCGGTTGCTGCATAGCGGCTGAAAATCACATGGCCGGATTGTTCTCCGCCGATGCTGTAGTTATTTTCCAGCATGTTTTCTGCCACATACTTATCACCTACTGCCGTCTGCTCATAGCGCATGCCCTCTCTTTCCAGAGCCTTATAAAGCCCCATATTGGACATTACTGTTGTTACAACGGTATTTCCATTCAGTCTGCCCTGCTCTCTTAAATATTTTCCGCAGACATACATGATTTTATCCCCATCAATCACATTTCCCCTGTGATCTACAGCAATACAGCGGTCCGCATCTCCATCGTAGGCAAAACCCACATCCAGGCCATTCTCTACGACAAACCTCTGAAGGACCTCAATATGTGTAGACCCGCAGTTCGTATTAATATTCGTTCCATCCGGATCGTTGTTGATGACATAGGTTTTTGCCCTCAATGCGTCAAATACACTCTTCGCGATCGCAGAGGAGCTTCCGTTTGAACAGTCCAGGCCGACCTTAATATTTTTAAAGTCGCGGCATGGAATAGAAATCAGGTATCCGATATAACGGTTGCGTCCGGATGCAAAATCTACGGTACGTCCGATATCCTCTTTGGTTGCCAGAGGAAGCTCCTCGATTTCTCCATCCAGATATGCCTCAATTCTTGCTTCGATCGCAGCTTCAATTTTTTGTCCATTTCCATTCAGAAGTTTGATTCCATTATCATAGAATGGATTGTGGCTTGCGGAAATCATAATTCCGCAGTCAAAATCTTCGGTGCGCACTGCATAGGATACGCTTGGAGTTGTGGTAACATGGAGAAGATAAGCGTCTGCTCCTGATGCAGTCAGTCCGGCAACCAGTGCATACTCAAACATGTAGCTGCTTCTTCTGGTATCCTTTCCGATTACGATCTTCGCCTTGTGGTCACGACCGTAATACCAGCCTACATAACGCCCTACCTTAAATGCGTGATCTACTGTCAGCTTTACATTTGCTTCCCCGCGAAAGCCGTCGGTTCCAAAATATTTTCCCATAACATTCTCCTCGCTTTTTATTAATAAAGACCGGAGGGATATACGCCTGCTTCAATCAGCGCCCGGAATGCCGACATAACAGATGCCTTATCCTCCTGATAAGTAACACCAAACCAGGTATCCTTTGTATCCAGCACATCTACTTTAGCCTGATCCGCTTTGATCAAACGATCAATTACCTCCGGAAGCAGATATTCCTTCTTCACGTCCTCCGGATTCAGATTTCCCAAAAATTCTGTGAATCCTTTTTCCAGAGTATCCATAAATGCGGGTGTCAGTCCCCACATATTCATGGAAACCAGGCTTTTCACATCCAGCTCACGGACAGTGCCATCCTCATCCCGTTCCTCTGCGCCTGTCTCTGTTTTATAAATATTATGTGTCTCAGTGATGCCGGTCAGTGCACCCTCCTGAATATGACAGATACCTCTTGTTACACTTCCGTTTTTACTTAACGTATTTCCAAGGCGGAATCCTGCCATGCAGATATGCAGCTTTTCATCCTGAGGCTCCTCCTGTATCAGATAATCATGCACATTCACATAAGCTTCCTTGCCATAGTAGTCATCCGCATTGATGACTGCAAACGGCTCAAAAAGAACCTTCCTTGCTGCCAGAACCGCCTGACCGGTTCCCCATGGCTTCGTACGTCCCTCGGGCCTTTTAAAGCCCTCCGGCAGATCCTCCAAAGACTGATACGCATAGACAACCTCTGTAATCTTTTCGATTCTGTTCCCGATTACCCTCCGGAATTCATCCTCCAGATCCTTCCTGATAATAAACACAACCTTATTAAATCCTGCTTCCAGCGCATCGTGAATCGAATAATCCATGATGATCTCTCCATTTGGTCCCACCGGGGCGAGCTGCTTGATTCCTTTTCCAAAACGGCTGCCAATACCGGCTGCCATAATTACCAAAGCGGTCTTCTTCATAAATACCTTCCTCCGTTGTGATCTCTTTATCTTTCTTATAAATGGCTTTCACTCTTTCCCTTTGTTTACTCCGCATCCTGCAAACGTCCCAATTTTGCAGCCTGGTCTGCCGCGATCAAACTGTCGATGACCTCATTCAGGTCTCCATTCAGAATTCCATCCAGGCGATGCAGGGTCAGCTTGATCCTGTGATCTGTCACACGCCCCTGAGGGAAATTATAGGTTCTGATCTTTTCGGAACGGTCTCCCGTACCAATCTGACTCCTCCTTGCCTCTGCCTCCGCATCATGCTGCTTTGCCAGCTCCATCTCATACAGTCTGGAACGAAGTACCTTTAAAGCCTTGTCTTTGTTCTTTAGCTGCGACTTCTCATCCTGACAGGAAATGACAATGCCGGTCGGAATATGAGTCAGACGGACTGCTGAGTCTGTCGTATTGACACACTGCCCTCCGTTTCCGGATGCACGGAATACGTCAAATTTGCAGTCATTCATATCCAGTTGGAAATCAATTTCCTCTGCCTCGGGCATAATTGCCACTGTGCAGGTAGAGGTATGAATCCTTCCCCCTGATTCTGTCTCAGGCACACGCTGTACACGATGTACGCCGCTCTCATACTTCAGACGCGAATACGCACCGTTTCCCTGAATCATAAACGTCACTTCCTTGAATCCGCCGATACCGTTCTCATTCAAACTCAGCATCTCTGTTTTCCAGCGTAAAGATTCCGCATATTTTACATACATTCGATAAATCTCTGCCGCAAACAGGGCCGCCTCATCGCCTCCGGCGCCTGCACGGATTTCCACGATAACGTTTTTGCTGTCATTCGGGTCCCTGGGAAGAAGCAGAATCTTGATCTCATGCTCCAGTTCCTCCACGCGCTTCTTAGCATCAGAGAGCTCTTCCTTAAGCATTTCCCTCATTTCCTCGTCCTTTTCCTCTTCCAGCATGAAAAGACTGTCCTCAATGGTTTCTTTATTCTTCTTATATTCCTTATATGCATCCACGATCGGCTGCAATTCGCTCTGTTCCTTCATCAGCCGCTGAAAATGCTCCTGGTTGTCCGTAACCCCCGGTTCCCCCAGCTCATTGAGCACCTCATCAAAGCGTATGAGAATATCCTCTAATTTATCAAACATGGTATTCCTCCTGACTTCCTCTAAATTTCCGCCGGACTTTGGCCCATAACCACACGATCCAGCCCTGACAGATCCTGCTTCACGGCAACTCTTTGGAAACCTACCGCCTTCATCATATCTGACACTTTTGCCCCCTGGCTGCAGCCGATCTCATACAGCAGCCAGCCGCCTGGTTTCAGATACCTTCTTGACTGCGCGGTTATGACACGGTAAAAATACAGACCATCTTCCCGTCCATCCAAAGCAAGCCCGGGATCATGGAGGCGTACCTCCTCCATCAATCCCTGCATTTCCCCTGTTGGAATATAAGGTGGATTCGAGATAAGAATATCATACTTCCCGGGTTCTTTTCCATCCTTTTCCTGAAAATACTTCCCGGTAAATATGTCGCTTTCTGCAAATACTGCCCGTTTCTGTACGCCCAGGCTCACTGCATTCCTCTTTGCCACGGCCAGCGCCTCCGGGGAAATATCGGCCCCAATGCCTGTGCAGCCTTGTTTTTCTGCCAAAATACTTAACAGAATGCAGCCGGACCCCGTACACATGTCCAAAATCCTCGGGCTCTCCAACTCCTTCAGACACCGGAGCGCTTCCTCCGCCAGAATTTCCGTATCCTGCCTTGGAATCAGCACATGCTCATCCACATAAAATTCATAACCCATAAAAAACGCCTGTTGTGTCAAATGCTGAAGGGGAATATGCCGGGCACGGCGCCTGCACAGCTTCAGATACCTGTCCGCTTCCTGTTCCGCCGCCGGAGCTCCCATATGGGCGTAATACCAGGCACGGTTTTTATTTATCGTATATTCCAGAAGGAGCCAGGCGTCCAGCCCGGCCTCCTGATTCCCGGATTTTTCCAGAATGCCTGTTCCTTCTTTTAAAAGAGCCTCAAAGGTTCTCATCTTCTGTTTCCTCAATCTCCACGCCGAATTCCTCCCGCAGATATGCTTTCCAGTCAAAAACAGCCTCTACTGCCTTGATCGCAACCTCTGCCATATCCGGAGTCGGCTCCTTGGTGGTCAGCTTCTGCATGGCCAGTCCCGGCTTGCTCATGATGCTTGCAAATTTGCTGTCTGTCCTGCCTGCCCACTGGATGATCTCAAAGGATATTCCGGAAACCACCGGAACCATCAAAAGACGGCCGAACAGCCGTACCCAATAAAAGGGCACCAGCACAAATATGAAATGAAGCACAATGCTGACCAGCATGACCAAAAACAAAAAGCTGGTACCGCAGCGCTTATGCTGGCGGGAACTGTTCATAACATTTTCCACAGTCAGCGGAAGTCCATGCTCTACGCAGTTGATGCACTTATGTTCAGCGCCATGGTACATAAAGGTCCGCTGAATATCCTTCATTCTGGAGATCAGCAGCATATATCCCATAAACAGCGCCAGCTTCACAAATGCCTCCACTACTGTTACGAGAAACTCTGACGCTCCTGCTTTTTTGCACAGGCTTGCCAGAACATAGGGAAGCAGCATGAACGCGCCAATGGAAACCACAATGGAAACTGCCACCGTAATATACAGAAGCCATTTGAACTGCTTATCCTCTTTTTCCTTTTTGGCCGCCCGCTCTTCCTCGGTCAGTGCGGCATTCCGGGCAGCTTCCTCCTCATCCTCTTCGTCCCCTGCAATCTCTGCGGAGTACATCAGGCATTTGGTACCTGCCACCAGAGAATCCACAAAGCTGACGACACCCCGGATGACCGGTTTTTTCAGAAATTTGGCATTTCCAAAAATGCATTTGTAATCTTCTACCTTTAATTCTATTTCTTTATCCGGTCGGCGGACAGCAATGGAATATTTGTCCCTGTGCCGCATCATAATACCCTCCATAACTGCCTGGCCGCCGATATTGGATGATTTCATATCATTCTCCTAAATTCTGTAAGGCAGAACGCACCCCCTGCTATGTTCGTATATAGCAAAGAAAGGTTGAGATTTCCCAACCTCAACCTGTTCTCACGTTCCTATATTTGTCTGATTATTTGTTCAAGCCGTATTTTCTATTAAACTTATCGATACGTCCACGAGCCTGAGCAGCCTTCTGCTGACCTGTGTAGAACGGATGGCATTTGGAGCAGATTTCTACGTGAATATCGGATTTTGTAGAACCTGTGGTAAATGTGTTTCCGCAGTTGCAGGTTACAGTCGCCTGATGATAATTCGGATGGATACCTTCTCTCATGATTTTCACCTCTCTATATGCATTCTATTTTCTATTCGTATTTATTTGACGAATTTCACTATTAAACAGCTTTCTGATTATAGCATAACCAAGGCACAAATGCAAGCTGTTTATAAAAATTTCTGTTTTTTGGCCATCTGCACAAATTCTGCATTTGTCCTGGTTCTGGAGAACATATTCAGAATCTGCTCCACAGCCTCATCGGACTTCATGCTGTTCAGAGCCTTACGCATATTGTAAACAGCCTCCTGCTCTTCCCTGGTCAGCAAAAGGTCTTCCCTTCTGGTACCGGATTTCTGGATGTCAATCGCCGGAAATACACGTTTTTCCTGCAGCTTCCGGTCAAGCACCAGCTCCATATTTCCGGTTCCCTTGAATTCCTCATAAATGACATCGTCCATCTTACTGCCCGTATCCACAAGCGCTGTAGCAAGAATCGTCAGGCTGCCTCCCTCACGCATATTTCTGGCAGCGCCAAAGAACCGCTTCGGCATATGCAGCGCCGCAGGATCAAGCCCTCCCGACAAGGTTCTCCCGCTTGGCGGAATGCTTAAGTTATATGCCCTTGCAAGCCTGGTAATGGAATCAAGAAGGATCGTCACGTCTTTTTTATGCTCTACGAGACGGCGGGCACGTTCCACCACCATCTCAGAAACGCGTTTATGATGCTCCGGAAGCTCATCAAAGGTAGAATAAATAACTTCTACATTCGGTCCCTGAATAGCTTCCTTAATATCCGTAACCTCCTCAGGACGTTCGTCGATCAAAAGAATGATCAGATGCATAGATGGATTGTTCCGCAGAATGGACTTTGCCACATCCTTTAAAAGCGTAGTCTTTCCAGCCTTTGGCGGAGACACGATCATACCTCTCTGGCCCTTACCAATAGGGCTCAGCATATCCACAATACGCATGGCAATAGTTCCGCCCGGGCGTTCCAGTACCAGACGCTCATTCGGAAAAATCGGCGTCATATCCTCAAAATTATATCTGCGCTGCCCTTCACTTGGATGAAATCCATTGATAGATGTTACGTACAGCAGTGCACTGAATTTCTCGCCCTGGGTCTTAATACGGATATTTCCCTGAATGATATCTCCGGTTTTTAAATTAAAGCGGCGAATCTGGGAGGGCGATACATAAATATCATTTTCTCCCGGCAGATAATTTTCACAACGGATAAACCCATATCCATCCGGAAGCACCTCCAGGATACCGTTTGCTTTTTCTCCACTGTCCAGTTGCACAGCTTCAGAGGGAACCTTATATGTATGATTCCTGCGGGTTTCTTTTACTTCTTTTACATCTTTTACATCTTTTATTTCCTTAACCTCTTTTATATCTTTTGGTGCCCTCGCTTCATTTTCTTCCTTTGCAGCCCTTGTTGCCTCCGGTTCCACCGCGGCGGATTTTTTCTGCGCATTTTCTTTTTCATCCGCCTCCAGCAAACGTTCAATCAAATCCGGTTTTCTTAAAGTGGAAATACCTCTCAGGCCCCTGGCTTTTGCTAAATCCTTCAAAACCACCAGAGACAATGTCTCATACTTTTCTCTCATAATAATTTCCTCATATTTCTATTTTATGTTTCCATCTACGGGATACCCTGTCTGAATAGACATGAACATCAGAAGCAGTTACTGTTCACTCATGACAAAAAAACACACGACACATCTTATTGCCTGTAAACAGTATCCAACAGAAGCCTTCTCGACCGTCTTTTTCTTTTGCAAATATGCATACCGCATCTGTTGATATAACTTTAAAATATATTCTAACACATTTTTTTCAGTGTGTCCACAAGGGAACCGTGACTCTTTTGCAGCAAAATCCGGATTGCACATTTCCGTGTGCCGCCCGGATTTGGCACAATCAGCTAACTACATTTCCCACTACCACATAGGATAAAATATACATGATAACAGAAGCCATAAAAATTCCGCAGAGAATTGCCAGGGAGGACTTTTTGACATCAATATCCAGAAGCGAAGCAATCAGGGCGCCTGTCCAGGCACCTGTTCCGGGAAGTGGAATACCTACAAACAGCAGAAGTCCCCAAAATTCATATTTTCTAATGTTATCACTTTTACCCATTGCACGGTTTTCCAATTTTTCGATCAGTCCGCAAAAAATCTTTGTCTTCTTCATCAGCTTAAAAATCTGACGGATAAACAGCAAAATAAACGGAATTGGAATAATATTTCCAATAATGCAGATCGGAATTGCTTTTAGCGGTGCGATCTTAAGCAGGCTTGCCGCCAGCAGGCCGCCTCGCAATTCCAGGATCGGAATCATAGAAATAATAAAAACGACTGCCTCAGCAGAAATATATGGTGACAAATTTTCTGTAAACCACTGTACCAGTACTTCCATAGTACCTCCTAACGATTACTTAAATATATTTTCAGGAAAGCAAGAAATTTCTCCATTTCCTCCCTTGTACCAATCGTGATACGAAGGTGATTATCAATCCTTCCCTTGGGGAAGTAGCGTACATAAATATGCTGCCCGCGGAGTGCCTGAAACAATTCCTCCGCCGTACATGTCTCATGAGCAGCAAAAATAAAGTTTGCCTTCGAGTCCTCAAAAGAAAATCCCAGAGCCCTTAACTCACGCTTTGTCCATTCCCTGGTATCTATAATTTTACGGCAGGTTTCCCGGAAATATGCCGAATCTTTCACAGATGCCACACCCGCCGCAAGAGCAGTGCGGTCCATTGTATAAGAATTGAAGGAATATTTTACATCATTGAGATATTTGATAAGCACCGGACTGCCGCAGGCAAAACCGATGCGCATTCCTGCCATAGACCTGGACTTGGAGAAAGTCTGAACCACCAGAAGATTATCATACTTTTCAATCAATGGCAATACCGATTTTGCACCAAAATCCACATATGCCTCATCCACGATCACAATGACATCCTGATTTTTCGCAATAATCTCCTCAACATCGCCAAGAGGAAGCTCGACGCCTGTTGGGGCATTGGGATTCGGGAAAACAATGCCTCCGTTTTCGCAGAAATAATCTTCTTTCTTAATGCAAAAATGTTCATCCAGGGCAGGGCGTTCATACGGAATACGGAACAAATCCGCCCATACATCATAGAACGAATATGTAATATCCGGAAATAAAATCGGTTTCTTTCCATTAAAGAACGTCAGAAAGCTCATCGCAAGCACGTCATCCGAACCAACGCCTACAAACACCTGCTCTTCCTTCAGCCGGTAAAAATCCGCGATTGCGCTCACCAGCCCCCCCGCTGCCGGGTCCGGATAGAGCCGCAGGGTATCCGCATCCAGCTCACGCAGGACTTTCTCTACACCCGGCGCGGGCGGATAAGGGTTTTCATTTGTGTTTAATTTGATCATATCCGGCTGGTCCGGCTGTTCACCGGGTGTATATGGAATCACCTTCCGGATATTCTCTTCCCATCTTTTCATAATCGTTCTCCTCTCTGCTCCTTTATGGTTCCTGTATTCCTGACACATACCGATATGCTGCTTACGGTCTTTCAGCTTCTCCGCCTTCTGTTTCCTCAGACTGAACGATACTGAAGTACGCATCGATCCCATCTGCAATTCCCATTACCATCGCAGGATGATTCTTGCTGTCCGTGATATATTCATCGTCACCCTTATTGCTCATAAAGCCCATTTCCAGAATTGCCACAGGTACAGTACTCCAGTTGGTTCCCGTCATATTATCCGCTGATATCACACCCAGATTTTCAAGTCCCGTTGCAGCGCAATAATTCTCAATGATACTGTCCGCAAGAAGGTTGCTCTTCTCAATGATATCCTGTGACAGATATGCGTTTGAAGAGGTCGGCGCCATAGTCAGCGCTCCCGCCGCCAAGGAGCTGTTATCTCCATTTGCATGAATACGCACTGTAATATCTGCGTTGGCACTGGTTGCAAGCTCCGCACGCTCCTTGTTGCTGATCGCCGTATCATTGTCCTCTCTTGTCATCACCACCTGGTATCCTCTGGCCTCAAGTTCCTCCCGAAGTGCAAGAGATACCTTAAGATTCACTTCATATTCCGGTATACCGGTAAACTTCCCCTGGGTTCCGGTCGTTGCCTTCGCCTTCGTCTGCTTTGAACCAGGTGCCATCGGCTCCTGGGCGCTCATATCCACCCAATCGCCCTGATGCCCCGGATCGATCGCCACGGTCAGCTTCCCCGGATCGATTTCCCGGGCGGCTGTACCCTGATTCGGTGCGCCCCAGCTTACCCTGCCGGATTCACCGGACGAGCCTGAGACATCCTCTTCCTCCGTACCTCCGGGCGCCTTTAGCATTCCCTGGCCTTCCTCGCTCGCAAAAACCGAAGCATCCTCTTTTGCTGCGGATACCATGCAGGGAAGCATCATGAGCACCCCAAGAAAAAGAAGCGCTTTTAATATTTTATTCAAAAAACTCCCTCCTGACAATCGTAATTTGTGTTTCATTGTACCAACTATTCTTTATAATAGCAACGTTTTCCCGCATTTTTCAAACGCGAAAATGCCGGTCTTAATGGATTTACTCCTTTAAAACCGGCATAATCTGCTGTTTGCCGCACTTCTCTATATTTTTTTATACAATTCCTTCACCTGCTGATACAGCTCACAGAATACGGCCTGCTTCTCCTGATAATACCTTACGTGCTCCCTAATCGGCTCCGTCACCTGTTCATCCAGTGTCACAGTTTCCCGGCAGGCTTCATAAACACTGCTGTAAGCGCCGGTACCGACAGCAGCCAATATCGCCGCGCCAAGGCAGGCTTCCTCTTCAGTCCGTGTGGTATAAACCGGCATATCCAGCATATCTGCCTGAATCTGCCTCCACGTTGTACCTTTGGACCCGCCGCCGGAGGCAATCAGCTTTTTCTGAGGAATCTGCATGCGGTCAAAAATCTTTTTACATTCTTTCAGGTTATACATCACACCCTCCATAGCCGCCCGGACAATACACGCCTGATCGTGTTTCATTCCCAGGCCAAAATATACCCCTCTCGCCTGCGGATCATTGAAAGGCGTTCTCTCACCAGCCAGATAAGGCAAAAAGATAAGGCCCTCACTTCCAGCCGGCACCTGCGCAATTTCCTGATCCAACTCGGCAAAGGACCGCTGTTCCTTCAGCACCTTATGTTTCAGCCAGCTTAACGTATTACCCCCATTCAGGGCTCCTCCCTGATATAACCACATGCGGGGTATCGCGTGGCACCAGAGCTGGCACTGCATACCTTCATCATAAACAGGCCCGGCTGTGATCACTGCAAGCTGGGAAGCAGTACCGATGTTACAGGTCACTATCCCTTCCTCCACCACTGCATTCCCGATCATGGCAGCCGCACAGTCACCTGCCCCTGTTACAATACCGGTTCCGGCTGCAAGTCCAGTTTCTGCTGCTGCAGCGGCCGTCACCGTTCCCGCCGGTTCGCCCGCCTCCTGTACCGGCGGCCAGATATCCGTTTTCAGCCCCAGCCGTTTGATCAGTTCCGTACACCATCTGCGGTTTCTGACAGAAAATGCAAGTGTAGCCGCCGCATCACTGTAATCCGTACAGATGACGCCCGTCATCAGGTAACGAATATAATCCTTGGGAGCCATAACATACCGCACTTTATCATATATGTCCGGTTTATGATGTTTTATCCACAGCAGTGAGCAGATCAGCATCCCTGCCCCGGGCTGATTCAGCAATTCTTCCGATAACAGCTCCGCCGCCGTCTCATAAATCTCCTGTTTTTCCAGAAGAGATCTCTGGTCAAGATGTATCATGGACATACCGACCGGTTTCCTGTCACGGTCAAGCGCCACAAGACCATGCATCTGCCCCGAAAATCCGATTCCCTTTATTTCTTCTGCGCAGACGCCCGACTTCTGCATCGCCTGCGAAATCGCCTGCCTGGTACAGCTCCACCATACCTGCGGATTCTGCTCTGCCCAGCCGGTCTCCGGTATCAGCACCCCGTAACCGCTTTGACCTATTCCCATTGTTTTCCCGTGCTTATCTGCCACCAGCACTTTCACGCTGGATGTCCCGAGATCAATTCCCATAAAACAGTCCATAGCTTATTTCCTCTTTATCACTTCCTCAGCAGCAGAGACAATATCTGCCGCAGAAATACCGAATTTTTCTGACAGGAACCTTTTATCTCCTACTTCGCCAAAACAATCCGGAACCCCTACCCTCTTAAACGGCACCGGCATCTGTTCCAGAAGCGCCTCCGCCACCGCAGAACCAAGGCCCCCGATTTTGTTATGATTTTCGGCAGCCACAACGGCCCCTGTCTCTTCTGCGCAGGAAAGCACCAGTTCTTCATCCAGAGGTTTGATTGTAAACATATCCACAACCCGGACAGAAAGCCCTTTTTCCTCCAATACTTCCGCCGCTTTCAACGCTTCCTTTACTTCAATCCCCGACGCAATGACCGCCGCGTCCGTGCCCTCTCTGACAACGGCGCCTTTCCCAATCGTCAGTTCTTCCGTGCCTTTATAATAGCTGCCCTTTTCTTTTCTCGGAAAACGCAGATACATCATTCCGTATGTTTCCGCCATCTGTTCTAAAACGGTCCTGAGCAAATACGGCTCAGCCACATCCAAAATAGTCATTCCGGGAAATGTCCGATAGATTCCGACATCCTCAAAAGGCATGTGTGTACCTCCGTTGCTCTCTGCGCTGATACCCGGATCAGAGCCTACAATCTTGATATTGGCATGATTATAGCATCCGGAAAGGAACGTCTGATCTGCGCATCTTCGCGATGCAAAGGTTCCAAAGCTATGCATAAACGGAACCTTTCCTTTTACAGACATTCCGGCTCCCACGCCAACCATATTTGCTTCCATAATTCCCATATCAAATGCCTGCCCCGGAAAATCCCGAAACAGTGCCGTGGTTCCGATCGCTCCTGCCAGATCCGCCTCCAGATACACAACATCCCGGTTTTTCCGCATCAGCTCAGCCAACGTTTCAGCAAATACTTTTCTCAGTTCATCCATATTCTTTACCTCACACCTTTTCTGCCTGCCGGTCAAGCTCTTCGTAGAACTGCTCCAGTTCATCCGTTTTCACAGTTGTAGAATGACAGTTATCCATTTCCGCATATTTTTTTACGCCGGCCCCCTTGATCGTATGAAGAATAATCACAGAAGGCATCTCCTTTTCCTGTTTCGCCTCCATAATTGCCTCACAGATCTGTGTTGTGTCATTTCCATCACCAACGGATATTACATGATAGCCAAAGGATTGAAATTTTTCTTCTATGCTGCCCAATTTACAAACCTGATCCGTGGTCCCATCCAATTGCTTTCCGTTGGCATCCACAAATGTGATCAAATTTGACAGATGCTGATGCGATGCAAACAGAGCCGATTCCCAGACCTGCCCTTCATCCAGCTCGCCATCTCCAAGAATCAGATAAGTATAATTGTCTTTCCCATCCAATTTGTCCGCAAACGCCGCGCCTGCCGCAAGGGAAGCCCCCTGCCCCAGAGAACCGGTCGTCATATCCACGCCGGGTGTTTTCATACGATCTGTATGGCTTGGCAGAATTGTATTATTTTTATTTAATGTTTCCAGCTCATTTTCCGGAAAGTAGCCCTTTGCGGCCAGTGCAGCATACATGGCTGGACCACAGTGTCCCTTGGACATTACAATGTAATCTCTGTCCTTTTTGCCCGGATTCTTCGGGTCAATATTCATCACGCCGCTGTAAAGAACCGCCAGTGTATCCGCAATTGAAAGAGAGCCGCCTACATGACCGCTTCCTTTTGAAGCAATCGCCCGAAGAATATTCTTACGTATTTGTATTGCTAATAAATGCGCTTCACGATTTATAAATTCCATAACTGTCACCCCATCTGTTCTCATACTGCAAGTCCGATCAACGTCTCACGGCTTCTGTTTTTTTAAGGCGCTTCCATATGCATCCGCTGCCGCAATTGCGGCATAGACCAGCTCTGCATCCACATCAAACGGCATATTGCTCCAATTGCTGTGCATAGAAGCTTCTGCCGCCCTTCTGATATTTTCTTCCGTGGGCTCAATATACAAATCCTCAAGGCAGACAGGAAGTCCAACGCTGAGACAGAAGGAAACGACTTCATCCAGATATTCCTTCGGTGCATTTTCCGCAATCAACTGTACGATACAACCAAATGCCACCTTTTCACCATGCATCGTCCTGCTGCCGTTTTCCAGGGAAGTCAGACCGTCATTAATGGAATGTGCCCCGGATGTCGCATTATTTTCAAATCCAAGGCCGCTCAATAATATATTCGTTTCGATGATATTCTCCAGTGCCTCTGTCACCACATGCCGCTCACATGCCTGTTTTGCCAGAACTCCATACTTCATCAGAGATTCATAGCATGCTTTTGCAATCGCCTGCCCTGCCAGCGTCTGCTTATGTCCGCCGTTTTTGTGATAAACAAGATTCGGCGTATTTGATTTTCTTGTAGACTCTGCCTCAATCAGCGTTGCCAGAGCATCCCCCATCCCGGAGACCAGGAACCTTACCGGAGCTTCTGCAATGATGCGGCTGTCCACCACCAGCACGCTCGGGCTGTGGTCATAAAAGAACTCTCCTGCGTGTGTCCCGTCTTCCCTGTAAATGACAGATAACGAACTGGACGGCGCATCAGTTGCCGCAATTGTCGGAACTGCGATAAACGGCTTTCCCAGCCTGGTACCCACAGCCTTTGCCACGTCAATCGTCCTGCCCCCTCCTATGCCGAGCACAACGTCCGGCATCTGCGCTTTCAAAGCATCCGCTTCGGCGGCAATCAGCCTCTCCGTCACTTCCCCGCAAAATGCCCTTGTCCTGATACAATTGTCTCCATATATTCTTTGCAGACGTTCCGTATAAGCGTCAAATAAAAACCCATCGATAAATGCCGCTGCATCTGTTCCAAATTTATCTGTATAGAATTTCAGATTATCAAATTCTCCAGGCCCCTGCACATATCGTTCCGGTGAGCACCAGCCTCTCGAAAATTTAGAATACTCAGACATATTACATCTCCTAACTATTTATTGTGCATATTCCCGCAAATGATCAGGTACATTTAATCAGTACTTTTCCACGCTTTGCATATAATCTTGTCTCAAAAACATTCTGTATGTCTTTCAGGTCAATAATATCCGTAATTATTTCCTCTGTTTTGATGATCCCTGCACCCAGCAGTCTTCCTGCACGTTCAAAGGTATCCGGATTCACAAAGGAGCCCTTAATGGTCAGTTCCTTTTGGAACACCTCAAACGGCTTCAGTTTCATAACCTCATCCGGCCCGGTCAGACCAAACAGCATGACCGTCGCCCCTCTGCCTGCATACTGAACGGAGTATTCCGCCGTCGAGGTACGCCCGGCACATTCTATCACTTTATCAACGTTTACAATTCCATGCTCCTTCAAAACGGCATCCGTATCATCTGTCAGCGGATCAATGCCAAAATCGGCTCCCATTTTGACGGCTTTTTCTCTCCGCCCGCCATCGGGCTCCACTGCTATGATCTTATCCGCACCTGCATGACGCGCAAGCTGTACCATGATCAGGCCGATATTTCCGGTACCCACGATCATCACAGTGTCTCCCATATGAATTCCGGTCATATCAAAACCATGCAGGCAGCAGGAAACCGGCTCTGTCATCGCCGCTGCTTCATAGCTTACATTCTCTGCGACCGGATATACGGTTTCTTCCGGCACTGTAATATATTCGGCAAATCCGCCATCAACCGCTGTCCCCAGGCCCTTCATAGCCGTACAGAGATGCTTTTTTCCATTTGCACAGAAATAACACTTGCCGCAGTAAGAATTCGGATCCACAGACACCCTGTCGCCCTTTTTGAAGCTACGCACCGCAGCCCCTACACATTCCACATCTCCCGAAAGCTCATGTCCCAGTGTAACAGGCGGATTAACCTCTGCGGACCCCTTCTCTCCTTCAAAAATATGTACATCTGTTCCGCATATGCCGCAGTACTTTATTTTGATCACAACCTCGGTATCCCCCGGTTCCCTTACCGGCACTTCCTCTACCACCAGTTTTCTTTTTTCATAAAATCGAGCAGCTTTCATTGTTTTTCTCCCTTCCCGTCTGTCCGGATGCATTTTTTATTCCTTCTGTTTTGCTGTCCCGGCCTGCTTTAATCCTGATCCTTGTCAGTCATTACCTGCAGAAGAACAGCAACGATGATAATAAATCCCTTGATAATACGCTGCGGATATGCCGGTACTGCAAGCAGGTTCATGATGTTTCCGATCAACGCCAGCGTCAGGGCGCCTATCACGGTCTTTGTCACGGAGCCTTTACCGCCCGCCAGACTTGCTCCGCCGATTACACAGGCCGCGATCGCATCCAGCTCCTGTCCTTCTCCGATCGTAGAATTTCCCACATTAGACCGTGCTGCCACAAAAATACCTGCCAGAGTAGAAAGCACCGCACTCAGCATATACACGGACAGCAGGTAACGCTTCACACGGATTCCGGATAATTTCACAGCCTCGCTGTTGCTTCCTGACGCAATGACGATCCTTCCGTATGCCGTATAGTTTTGAACAACAACAAAAATCACGACCAGAACCAGCATAATAAGAATGATCGGGTACCCAAACTGCCTGGATGTCAGTGTATTGAGGGTTCCGCTTTTCAGATTGACCGGAGTTGCATTTGTGATCGTATAAGCCGCACCTCTTGCAATTGTCATAACTGCCAGGGATGCTACAAAGCCCTGGAATTTCAGATACGCAACCAGGATACCCGTAAAAGTTCCGAAAATAAGACCGACAGCCAGGGCAATGACAATCGACAGCATCCAGGGAATCTCATATTTTGCAGTCAAAACCGCCGTCAGAGAAGAACCAAACGCCATAACGGATCCAACGGACAAATCAATGCCGCCCGTCAAAATAACCATCAGCATACCTAACGCAACCAGAATCGGTGCTGTCTGCTGCAGCAGAATATTTCTTAAATTCAGATAAGAGAAAAACTTATCCGAAATAAGACAGCAAACCAGAAATAATGCCAAAAATATAATATAGGTATTGTTATCAAGAAGAAAACGGCTCACCCTTCGTTCGTTTTTCATTTCTTGCTCTCCTCCTTCATTGCCAGCTTTATAATTACATCCTCATTCAGCTCTTCCCTGCTGATCTCTCCGGTAATTCTTCCCCGGGACATCACATAGGTCCTGTCACACATTCCGATAATCTCTGTCATTTCCGATGAGATCACAATCACCGCAACGCCCTGTCCGGCCAGCTCGTTTATAATTTCATATATTTCTACTTTTGCTCCAACATCAACGCCACGGGTCGGTTCATCGAAAACAATGCATTTACAATCTGCGGATACCCATTTTGCAAAGCTGATCTTCTGCTGATTACCGCCGCTTAAGCTGTTCACATTCTTTTCAATCGAACCATACTTGGTAGACATTTGAGCAAGAAGCTTTTTTACGTATTCTTTTTCTTCTTTATGTTTGATAAATCCCTTTTCTGTAATTTTCTTCATAGAAGCCAGCGTTGTATTGATGCGGATGCTCTGATTTACCAGAAGGCCCATGGTCTTTCTGTTTTCGGAAAGATACCCGAAGCCCTTATCGACCGCATCCTTCGGTTCCTTAAAATCAACCTGCTCTCCCATAAAAACCACCGTTCCTGATGTCTTTTTATCAGCTCCGAATATGGCGCGCATGACTTCCGTTCTTCCGGAACCCACCAATCCGGAAAAACCAAGTACCTCTCCGGCCCGGACTTCAAAGCTGACATCCTGTATTTTATTTTCTACATTCAGATGCTCTACCTTTAACACGACCTCCCCAATCTCTGCGCGGCGTGCCGGAAACATCTGCGTCAATTCTCTTCCGATCATCATACGGATCAGATCATCGTTGCTTACATCCTTTACCTGACCGCTGTTTACAAAGCAGCCGTCCTTTAATACTGTGAACGAATCACTCAATTCAAATATCTCATTCATATGGTGCGATACAAATATAATACTTACACCCTTTTCCTTCAGCAGACGTATCAGGCGAAACAGCTTTTCTATCTCCGCGACAGTCAATACTGCCGTAGGCTCATCCAGCACCAGAATTGTGGCATTTCTCGTCAGACATTTACAGATCTCCACGACCTGCTGATGGGCCACACTCAGGTTTCGGACCTTTTCTTCCAGACGAATATTTCCAAACCCAAGCTCTTCCAGCTTCTCTTTTGCTTCACTTCTCAGTTTTTTCCAGTTAATGAATTTTCCATTCCAAGCCAGCCGGTCAATAAATATGTTTTCCGCAACAGTCAGGTCCGGTGCAAGCATAAATTCCTGGTAGATCACCGCAATCCCGAGCTGTTTTGCATCCAGGGGCGAGGTTATATTGACCTGTTTGCCATCTATGCAAACCGTCCCGGCATCCTTTATATACGCTCCGGACAGAATTTTGATCAGAGTAGATTTCCCGGCTCCATTCTCACCGATCAGAGAGTGAATTTCTCCCGGCTTTACCCTCACAGTAACATCATTCAATGCCCGAATACCGCCAAACTGCTTACTGATATTCCGCATTTCCAAACGATATTGTGTCTGCTCCATATTTTCACCTCTATCCTAAATTTTGTACAATGTTTCAGTTATCCTATCCTGAAGCATTGGATTCAGGACCCGCCCGCGAGTCCCGGCACAGGATTCGGGTCTGCAAAACGGCCTCATTCCACTCCGAATCCCTGCGCATCCTTACGGCAGGCTCTGCTTCTGCCCGCAAGCCCGGGCAGATACGCAGATATCTGCCTGCCATAATCCCCGATCAATTTTTACCGGCCCATTCTCTGAGCATACGGTCAATCGGATCAGAAACCATAATCATAATGTTCGTCAACATTATCAATGGTAACTGCAACGGCTTCTGTCATTGTGATATCCTCATAGCTGTCCGGATCTGTTCCATTAACCAGAATGTCCTGAGCGATCTCCATTCCAAGCTCTGCAATTTTAGCCGGACTGTTTTCGCCGATTGCCATGATCTTGCCTTCTTTGATGCAGTCATATCCATCCTTGCTTCCATCAGCAGCACTGATCAGCTTTACGGTTCCCGCTGTTCCATATGTAATACCCGCATTGTCGAGGGCTGTCAGAGCACCGATCAGCATCGGATCATTTTCGCCCATTACCAGATTTACATCCGGGTTTGCAGTAATCAGGTCCTCTGCCGCAACAAGCCCCTCGTCAATTGTCCAGTTGCCCCAGCCCTGACCGGTGATTGTAAATTTGGCATCCTCGTTCACTGCCTTACCGGAGCTTACAAGAGATTCTTCCATTCCTTCTGCTGCTGTCCATGCTTCCTCTTCGCTGCATCCGGTACGTTCCATTATGATACCGGCCATCAGGCCATCCCGTCTCTGCGTACCTGCAATGGAACCGGTATTTCCGCTCAAAAGAATTGCACTGATTTCATAGTCATCATCCAGTGTCGCTGCATAATAGCGGCCGGCCGCCAATCCGTTCTGCTCATTATCCGAATAAACAGTCGTTACCTGCATACTCATGTCATCTACGCCTGAATCCAGATTGATCACCGGAATACCGGCATCAAATGCTGCCTGCTGGCTCGCTGTTGCCGCACTTGGGTCTACGCAGTCGAGGAAAATCAGGTCTACGCCGGAGGCTGCCAGAGATTCCATATTCTCCAGCTCTTTTGTCGTATCGTTATCTGCATCAAGAATTGTACATTCCCATCCCAGTTCGTCACAGGTTTCTTTTACAATATCACCGATAGAAGCATAATAAGAACCGTTTGCCGTTCTCAGTGCAAATCCAATGGAAAAGCTGTCATCCGCCTGTACGTTCATTGCCCCCAACGAGCATGATGCCAATATTCCTGTCCCGACAAGTGCCATCATTCTTTTTTTCGTTTTTTTCTGCATTCTTTTTTCCTCCTTGTTTTTGCTACCCTCGGCAGAGCCTTCGGTTTTTTAGCTCTGCGCCTCTTTTGTTTTCAAGGAAATAACGCAAAAACAGCTCTATGATTTATTTTTGATCGTTTTTGATTGTTTCGAGACTTGTTTCTGCATCATCCTCCCTTGTGTCCTCATACTATCACATATTTATTGCTTTTTCAACTGTTTTTTGCTTTATTATGATATTTATTTTTATTATCCGTTTCCATTTCTTACCAGTTTTTTACTTATAATCATTTTCAATCACGCAAAAAAATCATTTTCAATCACTCCCTATTGACACACAACATTCTTTCACGTATAATTCAATACAGGGAACCGCAGTAATCCGACATTTTTATTGCCATTGCTCCGGTTCTCCCATCACCTGTCATTCGGCTTACCCGCCGCTCCAACAGCGGCAGGCCTGATAAGGTGTTCATTATTCTCAGAAAGAGGTATCTGCTTATGAACAACAAACCACAGTTATTTACCGGGCTGTCGCACATCGGCCTTCCAACCGAACAGTTGGAGAACACGGTGCAGTTTTATCAGCAATTTGGCTTTCAGATTGATTGGAGTATCAAAAAAAGTGAAACAGACTCCACGGTTTTTCTCAAATGCGGAAGCTGCGTCATTGAAACATATTATTCCGAGCATGCCGCAATGAAAAACGGTGCAATCGATCATATTGCTTTAGATGTATCTGACATTCAATGCGCATATGATTACGTATCTTCTCTTGGTTATCAGTCATTAGAAGGCCAGATTACATATCTTCCCTTCTACAACAACGGTGTCCGCTATTTTACTATTCTCGGCCCCAACCACGAGAAGCTGGAATTCAGCCAAAGGCTGTAAAACACATCTTCTTTTCATTACGGAAACTATCATTTTATGAAATACAGCAGTCTTGTACTGAACTGTAAAAGAGAAAGGAGCTATCATGACACATAAAGAAATTTTATCAAAAGTAGACCACACATTACTGGCTCAGACCTCTACATGGGAACAGATCAGGAACCTCTGTGATGATGCCGTAAAATACCAGACCGCTTCCGTCTGCATCCCGCCCGGTTATGTAAAAAGGGCAAAGGAATACGTAGGGAACAAAATGGCCATATGCACAGTCATCGGTTTTCCAAACGGCAACCATACCCTCGAGACAAAGCTGTTCGAAACCAGGGATGCACTGGCAAACGGTGCCGACGAGATCGATATGGTCATTCATATCGGAGCCTTAAAGGATCACGATTATGCTTATGTACGCAATGAAATCTCTCAGATAAAGGAAGTCTGCAAAGACAAGATACTGAAAGTAATTATTGAAACCTGCCTTTTAACAGCTGAAGAAAAGATCAGGATGTGCGAGCTGGTGACAGAGGCAAAAGCGGATTTCATCAAGACATCCACCGGTTTTTCAACTGCCGGTGCAACCTTCGAGGATATCAGACTATTTGCAGCCCATGTTGGCCCTGATGTCAGGATCAAGGCCGCCGGAGGCATTTCCTCTTTTGACGACGGAGAAAAGTTCCTTGCACTTGGCGCATCCCGGCTCGGTACCAGCCGTCTCGTAAAAATTGAAAAAGCAAAGTAAAATAATCTGCAATCATCTTGTTTTTCATCTTTTGATAAGATATATTATAAATGAAAAATATGTTATACACTGTTTTTGGAGGAACTTTATGCTGGCACTTGAACGACAAAAAATAATTCTCGATTATCTATCTGCTAATCATGTGGCAACCACAAAATGTCTCAGCGATCTGACCAACGCATCTCTGGCCACGCTCAGAAGAGATTTGAATTTGATGGACCGGCAGGGACTTATAAGGAAAACACACGGCGGCGCTCAGAGTATTGATGTTGAAACGATTCATTCTGTTCCCCAGATACAGCCCGGCTTCCCTCCGGAGGCCGATACTTTTTTCTCTTATAAAGATATCATTGCCAGAAAAGCAGTAGAGTTTATTAATTCCAATGATATCCTTTTTGTCGGTGCAGGTATGACATGCAATCTGCTGTGCAAATACCTGAACGAAAACAATAAAGAAAATATCACGATCGTAACCACCAATATCACTGCTGTGATCGAGCTTGCTTCCAACCCGCATTTCTCTATCCTGCTTCTCGGCGGCACGATCCATGCAGGACAGAATCACATCGAAACTCTGGATGAATATACAATACAAAGTCTGGAAAAATATTATTTTGACAAAGTTTTTTTCACTGTAGACGGCGTCGATCTCAATAACGGATATTCCATCATTAACCGGACCCAGCTTCCTCTGTATAATCACCTGCTGAAAAACAGCAGACAGATATATTTGCTGGCCAATGACGGAAAATATGACCGGCGCACATTTACTCACCTTTGTAATATGGATGACATTCCAAATATCATTACCAACAAATCAATCAATCCGAAGTATCTTGATTATTACAGGGAGCATGATATTAAAGTCTATACGGTATAACAACAAACACCGGCCTGCGCACTCATGATCCACCGCCAGACAGATGCACCGGCATCTCCGCACGGAGTCCGCAGCCCCGCCATTCTGTCAAAAGTGCCCGGCAGCTTCACAAAAAGCTGCCGGGCACATAAAAATCACTTATACAATAGCATCCGTCATAGTATAGCCTTCAAGAGAACCTGCTTTGACCTGAATACATGCAAAACTAATTGCGCTGTCTTCTGCTGCAAAGAACTGTCTCTTTCCTTCCGGCGCAATGCGCATCCAGTCTCCGGTTGCCAATTCAATCTCTTCACCGTCTACGACCGCCTTCCCCCGGCCGGACAGCACAACATAGATTTCTTCATTCTGTTTATGGGAATGAACGAAAGGAACGCCGGCTCCTGCTGGTAAATGATTGATGCTGACTTCTGCGCCTGTTAACCCAATCCGGTCATGAAGCTCTACCCTTTCCTCATTTGGTACACTGATTTTGCCGTAATTACTCATTATAACATCCTCCTCAATTATACGAATGGCGAGTTCGATACAGCAATCGGCTGGCCACTTCCGAAAGCCGTCGTAACTCTTGTTGTTACAATGCCATTATACGTTCTATGAATTGTAATGTCAATAGTAGTTTCTTACTCGCTTCTCTATTGCGCCAGTTCCCTGACAGCCCTGATTCCCATATCAATTTCCTCTTCCGTATTATAATGAGAAAAACTGAACCGGACAGCGCCGCGACTGGCGGTTCCCAGGGCCTGGTGCATTAGCGGAGCACAGTGGGCGCCTGACCGGGCGGCAATTCCATAATCCACAAACAGGGCATCCCCAACCTCCGCGGAATCATAAGCTCCAATATTTAAGGACACGATGGGACAGCGGTCCATAGAACGGAAATCACCATATATCTGTACTCCGGGAATCTCCCTCACTCCCCTGTAAAAACGTTCCATAAGCCGCTGTTCCGTTTCACGAATGGAAGCAACACCCATTCTGTTCAGGTAAGCAACCGCACCGCCAAGCCCGGCCAGTCCATGCCCGTTTAAGGTTCCGGCCTCAAGAGCTGTGGGCATCTTCTGCGGGTGTCTCTTCTCATATGTTTTCACACCGCTGCCTCCGGACTTCAATGGGCGGATGGAAAGGCCCTCTCTCACATAAATCCCTCCGGTTCCCTGCGGTCCCAGCATACTTTTATGACCGGTAAAGCAGAGTATATCAATATGCATCCTTTGTACATCAATGTCAAAAACACCTGCCGTCTGAGAAGCATCCACAATAAAGAGAAGGGAATGCCTCCGGGCAATCTCTCCCACCCTTTTTATATCGATCAGATTTCCTGTCAGATTTGATCCATGGGTACAGATAATCGCTTTTGTATTCGGCCGGATTTCTTTTTCAAAGTCCCCATAAGCAATCATTCCAAGGGAATCACAGGGCAGAATTGTAACCTCCACCCCCTTTTCCTCCATTTCATAGAGCGGTCTTAAAACTGAGTTATGCTCCAAAACCGTAGTGATCACATGATCGCCGGGATCAAGGCTCCCTTTTATGGCAATATTCAGGCTCTCCGTAGAATTGGCGGTGAATGCAATTCTCTCAGGATTCTCCCCATGAAAAAAATCTGTCAGAAGCTCCCGCACTTCAAAAATATTTCTCGCTGCATCCAGTGCCGCTTCATGAACACCTCTTCCGGCATTTCCCATAGAATTTAAAGCCATAAGCATCGCATCAGCCACTTCCTGTGGTTTTCTCATGGTTGTTGCCGCATTGTCAAAATAAATCATCGATTTCTCTCCTGCCCATCCAATCACAGGGCCATACTGCAGAGCGCTGCGCCAATTGCTCCCGCATATCTGCTGTCCGGCACTGTGATTATCCTTCCCCGAAGCTTCTCCTGTAAAACCTCCTGTAAATAACCGCATTCGCACAAGCCGCCGGTGAGAAACACCTCTTCTCCTCCCACGTTCAGCCTTCCGCATTGGGAGGCCACCTTATCCGCAATGGAATTTACCACAGCATAGGCTATATTTTCTTTTTTCTCACCGCTTCCAATCAGGCTGATAACCTCGGATTCCGCAAAAACGGTACACATGGAACTGATTTTTACATTTCTTCCCCTTCTCGCCAGTTCACACAGCTCGTCCGGCCTTAAGGCCATGGTATTTGCCATGACCTCCAAAAAGCGTCCGGTTCCGGCAGAACACTTGTCATTCATGGCAAAATCCTTTACCCTCCCCGCTTCTAACAAAATAATCTTTGTATCCTGCCCGCCGATATCAATGACCGTCATATCCTTCCTGTCATAAAGCCAGCAGGCGCCCCTGGCGTGGCAGGTGATCTCCGTAACGGTTTTGTCCGCATAGGGCACGGACACTCTTCCGTAACCCGTGGCCACACACCTGGATTCCGTAAGTCTGATTCCCCGCCCCTCTAATTTCTTCCGGATAGCTTCAGCCGTATCCACGCTGCTCCAGCCGGTAGGCTGCACTGATTTATAAACCGGTTCTTTCTTTTTGTTCATCACCACCAGCTTCGCGCATGTGGAGCCAATATCAATTCCTATATAATTCATCGTAATTACACCCTTCAGCAATATTTGTCTCTGCGGGGATTTTGGTTCCCGTTTCTTTTAAATTCTATAAATTTAATTCTGCCTTTCGTTCAATGTCAATCCCCAGTCCGGAAATCCTGGCTTCATATTTCCCGTATTCTTCCACTGTCATCCGCCATGCAAGCCCGCATCCGGCAGTGATTTCTCTTGGAACAGGAATCAGCCGGCCCGGAATGCGCTCCTTCCTGCACCATTTTTCCATTGCCATAGCGCTCGTAGTTGTAGAAAAAGTCAAAACCATATACGGCCTTTTTTCTCTTAGCATAGTTTTCGCATCAGCCTTTCTTGTATTGCCCTATCGTTTCCAGAAAAGCTTCCAGTCTCGTATTGATCTGTCCGCTGTCTGCCCTGGAATAATCTGTCTCAATTTTTAAATAGGGAACATTTTTCGCCACAGCAGTCCTTTTCACATGGTAAGACTCTATGGAATATGTATGACAGGCACAGAGAATCAGTTCCAGGACACCGTCCACCTGATATTCATCAATCATATCGCTGATATAATCCATACGTGCCTGATTTGGGCTCATAACAGAGCAATTGATATTCAGGTATTTTTTTGCAAGAGCTTTTGCCACAGGCAGATTTTCATCCACCTTTTCTATCTTCTCACGGGTACCGTTGCAGCAGTCAAAAGCAACCACATCCGCTCCCAGCTCCTCTATGGCCTTAATTGTTTTGTCACGAACACCGCTGTTGGGGCATCCCGTAACCAGAATTCTCGGACGGTTGGACGGCTTACCTTTATAATTCTCTTCCCAGTCTTTCCATACCTCCCGGATTCTTTCTTCTATGATTTCACACCGCTGTTCCATATCAGGGTTGAAGCCCAGACTGTCCAATCTGGTTCCCATTTCATAGCCGGAAATGGGCGCCGGATTTAATTTCCCCAGCTCCAGGAACCGGAGCATCACTTCTCTTTCGCGGTTTTTCAAACAAATAGCCTTTTTTACGTCCTCTTCGGAAATAGTAATATCGTAAAAATCCTCCAGCTTTTTCCAAAAGCGGTGAATTTCATGCTCCCAGGCAGCCTGAGAAGCCTCATCCCTATAGGAAGGAAGCTGCATCACATAAGTATCTTTAATGTCATTCATCAGCTCAAACATCTTTTTCTTACCATCGCAGGTTGTCTCTCCCACGATAAAATCGGAAAAGTAAAAATACGGACAGGTATCCGTAAGTGCGAAGCCATAGCTTGCCTTAATCAGCGGACAGAGATTTTTAGGAAGGTTCGTCTCGGCTGCGGAAATGGGTTCTTCACTGGTGGCGCAAAGGGGTACCGCCGTTCCCCCTGCTGCTTCAATCAGTTCCGTTGGTACAAAAGAACAGAAAATGCCCACCACACGCTTTCCTGATTCTTTCAATTCCTTCATCCGCAGGAACCCTGCTTTTCTGGCATCTGCATAGGTTTCAAAATTTTTTGGTAACTGAATCACTTTTTCTTTCCTCCTTGTTCATAATATTGGTTTGAAATTAAATTAATCCTTTTTAAAACGCGAAGACGCAGCTTCTCAGTTATTGCTTCAGATAACTGCTGATTGTCCGCTGGAATATCTTCATGGTACTGTCTATATTTTTATCTTCCTCCAGCATCCTGGATATCTCATTATCCGCAAGATTAATTACATGGTCATACTTGATAAATCGAGGCGCAATCGTTCCACTCTCTATAACCTCTCCCAGCAGATTACTGTCAATAACACGTTCGCCTTCATCCATATCTTCCTGGACAATGGCTGCCGCTTCCTCTGACATGGTTACATCTTTGAGTGCGGAAACTCCCTGGGAATAACGGAAAATATCCATCTGCATTTCCCGCTCATAGGTCAGCTGCTTCAAAAATTCCCACGCCAGCTTCTCATGTTTGGTATGAGCACTCATACCTATCAGCAATGCATCTACCTCCGATGTATTCCCGCCGTTCTTTCCTGCCGGAAAAGTAGTGCAATCCCACTGAAAAGTAGAGTACTTCTTTATTCTATAAGGATAAGTCTTATAGGTTCGGTATTCCGCAAAAGTCAGAGGCATAAATGCCACACGTCCATTATTAAAATCATCCTGTGTCACCTTCTGACCCAGATTCAAATCATATATCTTCTTCGTAAAGCACAGGGCATCATAAACCTCCTGGCTGGTAAAATTTACATCCTGGCTGTTATCAGAAATAATATGCGCACCGCTGGTATTCACCACATACTTCCAGTTATAATTATAAGCTCCAAACTGATCCGGCAATCCATCCCCATCCGTATCCTTAGTAACCTTTTTGCAGATTTCATACATATCGTCCCAGGTCCAATCCTGATTCGGCATCTTTATATTTTCCTCCGCCAGCAGAGATTTATTCACAAATAATAAGGTTGGTACCACCTCATAAGGCAATGCATACTGGCTCCCCTGATGCTTCCCGCTATTCAGCGCTGTAGCAAAATAGTCAGCTTCGTCAAACCCCGTATCCCGTTCAATTAATTCATCCAGATTTTTCAAAGCTCCCAGGGAACAATACTGGCTAAAATCTGTATCCAGCACCATAAATACATCCGGAAGCTTCCCCTCGAGAAGCTTCCCGGCACACCATTCCCCATAGTCCTCCTTCAAAATACCGCTGGAATAGTGAATTTTTATCCCTGGATGACTATCTTCAAAGTCCGCTATTGCCTTATCCATAATCACAAAGCTGTTGGTACTATCCACATCCCAATTGCTTCCCGTAAACATACCCAGCTCCAGAATCGTCTCTTCCTTCCGCCACCCCCAAAATACCCCTCCGGCCAAAACCGCCATCAGGATTATACCAACTGCCGCCGCATATTTTTTATGACTCATTCTCTTTCCTCATCTGTCTGTCATTGCTCTTTTCCTATACTCAAGTTCAGACCACATTTGCAAATCTTATTCATTCTGTCAGATTTTCTTCTGACCTATGCCCGTCTGAACGGCCCATATGGCAAGCTGAGTGCGGTCCCGCAAATCCAGTTTGTTCAGGATAGCACTCAGATAATTTCTCACAGTTCCCTCCGACAAATTCAATGCCTCCGAGATTTCACGATTGCTGGTGCCCTTTCCCACTTCGGCAATCACCTTCCATTCCGTATTCGTCAAATCATCCACATCCTTAATTCCCACCGGAATCGTATAATCAGCCTGTGCCATCTGTGAAAACAGGCGTACTACTTTTGTAGTAATATCCGGATTAATCATAGCACGTCCACTATGAACCGTGGCAATCGCATTTACCAGCTCATCCATAGAGACACCTTTTAGCAAATAGCCGCTTGCGCCGAATTTCAGCGCACTATAAACATATTCATCATCATCAAATGTAGTCAGAATAATAATTTTTATGGCCGGATAATTATCTTTAATAATCTTAGTACATTGTACACCATCCATTTTGGGCATACGTATATCCATCAATATCACATCCGGCTTCTCTTGCCGAACGCTCCGTACCACCTCCTGACCATTAGCAACTGTGTCTGTAACCTCAATACCCGGTTTGCTGTTCAATACAATCTTCAGACTTTCACGAATCAGCTCCTGGTCATCTGCTACTAATACTTTAATCATACTCTTCACCCCATCGTATCGGAATCCTTGCATTAACCGTAAAGCCGCTGCTTCCATCAAATGTTACGGTACCTCCAAGCATACCTATTCTTTCCTTGATATGCTTTGTTCCAAATCCACTCTTAATTTCCTTGCTGCCAATACCATTATCCTTGATCTGCAGCAATATATCCGAATCTTCTTTCGTCATGGTAATCCATATCTTTTCAGCCTTTCCGTGGCGGATGGCATTTGTAATACCTTCCTGAATCACACGGTATATAGCGTTCTCCTCATCTTCATCAAATTTCAAATTCTGTACCTGACAGTTAAAATGCACCTTAGCACCAGATACTGCGGTCATATCTGTCACCATCTTCATAATCGCATACTCCAGGCTGAACCGTTCAAGGGCATCCGGCTGAAGCTCATTAACAGAACGCCGAATTTCCTTAATTCCGTTCCTGGTTACCCCGGAAATCATCTCCAACTGCTTTTTTGTCAATTCCGGTGACGCATCAATTGTAGCAATACAGGCATCAATTCCAGCCGAAATACCTGTCAGGGTGTGACCCAATGTATCATGAATCTCACGCGCAAGACGATTTCTTTCCCTGGTTTCTGCCATCTTTTCTGACATAAGTGCATACTCCTGAATCTGGTTATTAACCTCCTCCAGCTCTTCATAAAGAGAATTCACTTCATCAATGGTGCCCCTTTGTGCAAAAATCAGGTTTACACAATATGCCACAAACAACACAATATTCAGAGACACTAAAATATTATAAATTCCCAGCCAGTACTGCTGCGTAACGGCCGTATAGTATTGGATATAAACATCAATAGAATACAAATGATACCCTATTGAGAGCAGATTATAATCCGCAATCAAAAAGCATCCAATCGCCAGAACCATCAGAATAAACTGCGCCCTTCTCTCCTTCACATATACCAACAGATTTGCAAATACCATAATCAGTATACCATTATAATTAAAATTCAATAAGTAAACTACCATAAAGGATATTATAAAATCTACGCCCAGACTGACACTGATTATTTTGCTGTTATTACAAAAGCAGGTCTCCCTCAAGATAAAAGTAATTACTAATTCCCCCAGCAAAATGACACACATCCACAAAACCTTTTGAGGATCCCAGGGAATCGCGTTCACGCCCTGCAAAAATCTGCTGGCATCATAACGACGGCAGATCAGCTTTGTGGTACTCCATATAAAATAGCTGATAAACATAACTGATACAATATTTACAATCAATATTCCTATTTGGAATATACGGATACTCTTTCCCTTCATTACTGCCACCCATTTATCTCATACTCACTTAAATTTTCTTTGGTAATCAATTCGCAGGGCAATCTGATATAGGAAGACACATCCTTTCCCTGTAAATATTCATAAGCTGTCTCTCCAGCGGTTCTCCCAAGCCTCTTAGGACTTTGGGAGGCTGTGCCGGTGACATATCCCAGCTTCAGCATTGCCTTAAAATCCGGGGAACCGTCTATACCATATACCAGAACGTTGTCTTCCTTTTTATATTGCTGTAAACTGGACAATCCTCCCAGTGCAGTATAATCATTACCGCACATCAAAACATCAAATTTTTCATCCCGCTGAAGGAATTCTGAAATGACTTCTGCTGCCACTTCCAGTTCTCCGTAAGCAGATTCTTCGTAAATCACCTGATAATTATCATTTCCTGCAATAGTATCCTTGAACCCACGCACTCTGTCAGAAACGGAGGTCTGTGCCGGATTATCTAAAATAACAATTTTAGCACTTTCCAGACGATCTATCATATCCAAAGCACAGACCTGTCCTGCCTGATAGTTATCTGTCTCAATACATGTCACGACTGCATCCTGATCTTTGACCCTTGTGTCAATGTTAACAACAGGAATACCTGCTTCCTCGCAGGCATCCAACGCGGGCTGTACCTGCTCCCAATCCACAGGGTTCAGAAACAGCAGCTCGATTCCTTCATCTATCATTTCGAGAATCTGCTCATTTTGTTTTTCCTGATCCTGCAAGGGATCTCTGGTAATCAAAATATCTCCGTTTTCTTCCACAACTTCCTCCAGGGATTCGTGAAGTACATCAAAAAACGGATTATTTCTTGTCATATAAGCAGCGCCAAACAGCCTGGGAAAATGCTCCTGCTGCTCTAAACCACTGCCGGACTCATATGCCATACGGCCTGCTGCTCCTGCTGCCAGCACTGCCACGCATATTCCAAAAGCAGCCACTTTCCTGTCCATAAGCCTCACCTTCTTTAAAGAATACAATGTCTATAGAAAAAACACAATGGGCTACCGAAAAATCCCAGAAATAATTCTGTTTTTCGGCAGCCCTAAACATATATTTTCAGTGAACCTTCCGGCTCCTCATATAAGGATTATTTATTTGAAATCGGCTACATTGGAAGCATCAACAGTGGAAACACCTGTATCAACAGCTTCGTTGCTAACCTCTTCGCCGCGTTCCATAGCTACGACAGCATCAATTGCCATCTCGCCCATCACGTTCGGGTTCTGAGCCATGAACGCAAGCAGCTCTCCACTCTCGACATGTGCGATATTGGAATCCGATTTGTCCCAACCTACACAGTAAACATCTGTTCCATTGGATTTTGCATCTGCTACTGCAGCCGCTGCACCATTCGTTGCGCCATCATTGGTGCCGTAGATAGCTACAACACCATTTGCAATCAAAGTGTTAGCCAGCTCCTGAGCCTTTGTATTATCACCATCAGAATACTGTCTCTCGCCCAGTTCGAAGTCTGTTCCCTCGAATACAGAAGCGAAGCCATCATAACGGGCCTGGCAGGAGTCTACGCCAGCCTGTGCATCTACAATACCAATGGTGCCCTCCTTCACACCAGCCTCATCCAGCACCTTTTTCATATATTCTCCAGCCTGAACACCACCTGCAAAGTTATCTGTTGCAAATGTTGCAGAAGCCTCAAGATCGGCTGTAGCATCAACGTAGATTACCTTAATTCCGGCATCCATAGCTTCCTGGAGCTGCATGTTAGCCGCTGTAGCATCGTTACAGGAGATTATAATGTAGTTTACATTATCTGCAATAGCTGCCTCGATTTTCTCAATCTGCTGCTGGTTATCTTTGGTTTCCGGGGCCATCCAGGTCATCTCAATTTTGTTTCCCTCTTCATTGTACTCATCCACCTTGGCCTGCGCAGCCTCCTGCAGACGAACCCAGTGTACGTCCATCTGATCCATGGTAATCAGTGCAATCTTTGTTTCTACCGGCTCCTCTGCGAAAGCTACAGTCCCCATACCAAGTGTCATTGTTGCAGCCAGAGCTGCTGCGATCATTTTTTTCTTCATTTCTTCGTCCTCCATATTATATTTTTTATTTGCATAAAGGCCGGAAGCCTCTCTACACAAGTTTAAGCTTTCTTTTTCCCGCCAAGCTTCACACCATTGCGGCGGGCAATATCCAGAAGTACACATACTACTACGATAATACCGATAATAATGTTACGCATAGCTACCGGTACATTTGCCAGAGTCAGACCATTCTGCAAAATTGCCCAGACAGAGGCGCCTGCGATCACGCCTACCAGAAGCCCGGAACCACCCAGAGTAGAAATACCGCCAATAACAGCTGCTGCTACACCATACATCTCATAGCTTAAGCCTGCCTGCATGGAACCCATACCTGCTGCCGCCATAGTAATCAAACCGGCTACAAACGAGCAGAATGCTGAAATCATATAAGCAGTTGTGGTTGTCTTAAATACGTTAACGCCGGAAAGACGGGCTGCATCTACGTTTGAACCAATTGCATAAATATGACGGCCTGTACGAGTGTAACTCAATATATAATTAAAAAGAAACCAGATGATCAGAGAAACAATTACAACATAATAGATGATCCCTGCCCTGCCATAATAAAATATCTGCCGGATAGCCATAGTCAGAGAACCGCTGCCAACATCACCGGTATTGTAGTTGTTGTTTACCATCTGTGCCACACCACGGCAAATGGTCATAGTTCCCAGCGTACCAATAAAAGGCGGAAGTTTAAATTTCCCTACCAGGACACCGTTAATGACTCCGACTGCCAGACATGCAACCAGGTCAACAATCAGAGCAACGATTGGATTAACGCCATTGCAGATAAGCGTTGCAGAAATCATTGCTGACATACCTAACACAGAACCAATGGAAAGATCAATGTTACCGGTGATACATACGATACCCTGTCCAATACCTACCATCAGGTACGGGCAAATAGAACGTGTCAGATTCATCAGGTTGTTTTTTGATATAAAATTCGTATTCATAACCGTAAATACGGCCATCAGGATAACTACACCCACAAATGCCGTAATTACCGCGCCCATACCGGGAGTGGACATGATGCTTTTTTTCTTATTCATAGAAGACTTTCTCCTTTATAAAATTTTATATTATTTCTAATATTTTAGAAATAATCAATTATTATCAGACTACTCAACGTCAGTATACTAACTTGCATTATCACCAAACTGAGTCGCGGCAGTCATAATTTTCTCCTCCGTCACAGTACGCGGATCCACCTCGCCGGTGATTCTTCCATTGCACATAACCAGAATACGATCGGATATTCCCATGACCTCCGGCATTTCGGAAGATACAATAATAACCCCAATGCCCCGCTTTTTCAGGTCATTGATGATCTCATAAATCTCGGCCTTTGCTGCTACGTCGATACCTCTGGTTGGCTCGTCAAAGATTACCACTCTGGAGTCCCTTGCCAGCCATTTTGCCACAACAATTTTCTGCTGGTTGCCTCCTGACAGGCTGCCTGCCTGAATAAACGGACCAGCCATTTTAATGGTCAGTGAATTTCGGCCCTTCTCAATCATATCATCTTCAATCTTTTTATTGATTTTTCCGCTTCTGCCGCAGATAATATCCAGATTCGGAAGCGCAATATTGTCACGAATGGAGAGTTTCGTGCAAAGCCCCTCTTTCTTACGATCCTCCGGTGCCAATACAATACCCTGGCGAATGGCATCCTCCGGATTGTTTATAGTCAGAGCTTTGCCATCCAAAATTATTTCTCCGCTTTCTTTGGGGTCTGCTCCAAAGATCGCACGCATAGTCTCTGTTCGGCCTGCGCCTACCAGACCGGAAAAGCCTAACACCTCTCCTTCATAGACCTCAAAGCTGATATCCCGTACCATACGCCCCGCTTTCAGATTCTTTACCTCAAGTATTTTTTTGCCTTTCGACACTCTGTCTCTTGGGAATTGATTCGTAATCTCACGTCCAACCATGTTCGCAATAATCTGATCCATGGTGAAATCTTCGAAGCTTCCTTCTGTTATGTACTGACCATCACGCATGATTGTTACCTTATCCACGATGTGGTGCAATTCCTGCAAACGATGACTGATGTAAACGATAGCAGTCCCCATAGCTTTCAGTTCATGAACAATACGGAACATTTCGACAATCTCTGCATTGGACAGAGATGAGGACGGCTCATCCATAACCAGTACTTTGGCATTAATCAGCAATGCTTTGGCAATTTCCACCATCTGTTGACGTCCTACCGGAAGATCTCCGATTACCGTATCCGGATCCAGGTCTGTAATACCCAGCTTTTTTAGCTGCTCTACTGCCTGGCGATTCATTTCCTTCGTATCAAGCTTTCCGTTCTTAATGATCTCGCGCCCCAGGAACATATTATTTGCTACAGTTAGATGCTGGCACATATTCAGCTCCTGATGGATAATAGCCACACCCAGCTCCTGTGCCTGCTTCGTATTCAAATCACCCTGTATCTTTTTTCCAAAGATTTCAATGTCTCCTGAATCCCTGGTGTATACGCCAGAAAGAATCTTCATCAGGGTAGATTTTCCGGCGCCGTTCTCACCCAGCAAAGCCATTACCTCTCCTGATTTCAGATGTAATTGTACATTGTCGAGTGCTTTTACTCCCGGGAAGCTCTTCGTGATGTGCTCCATAGAAACAGCATATTCACTCATTGATTTGCTCCTTTCTTTGTCCGCCTTTTGCTAACTTTCATATTCCGAATTTTACCAACATGCATATTTTTTTGCATCTGATATTTGTAAGGAATTTCATATGATATTTGTAAGAAATTCCATATGACATTTGTCATTTAGAACAAAACGAAGTACCTTCCTATGAAAAAATAAACAAGGACTGGCATATGGCAGTCCCTGTAAACCGTCTCAGTCTTTTGCAGGCGGATATTCCGTGCAAAGCAGACGATATGGGGGCTCATCCTCTTCAATTGTCGGAAAACGGCCCTGTGCTTCTAAGAAACGATTATCTGTGTTGTCATCGTTGCACATGGAAACTTCCCCAATCAGCGTCTTACCTGTCCCCGGCTGAATTGTAAATTCATGATAATAATAAGGATAAAGAGTAAGAGACTCACCCGGTGTCAGGATGATGTCTTCTCCCGGCTTCACCTTATAATTACGTCCATCACGGCTGATCAGGACATCTGTATCTGCCAGCTCCCCATTCTCAGTTGTATTCCAGAGGCGGAATACCAGATTTCCACCTCCCCGGTTAATAATGTCCTCCATTTTATTCCAGTGGAAATGGTTGGGAGAAATTTGTCCTTCCTTCAGCATCATAATCTTTTCCGCGTAAGTTTTTGTGTATTTATCATTATGTACATTACCGTTACGCAGGGTAATCAGATACAGCCCCTTCGTATTGAAATGGCCTTCACCGTAATCTGTAATATCCCAGCCTAGAGCATTGTCGCGAATTTCATCATATTCATGCCCTTTCTCTTCCCATTCCTCCGGTGTAAAGCTAAGAAATGGCGGAAGTGCAAACCGGTACTCCCTAAGCATCGCTTCAAATTCTTTGATACACGCATTAATTTCTGAACGCTTCATTATTTTTCTCCTTTTTATTATAAAATTTCATTTTAAACGCCGCTGCTGCAGCATTAAATTCCTCTTCCCCATCCAAAATCATAAACTCCAGAACATTGGTTTCTTTTTGAAATGGCTTAAGCTTGTGCAACGTGTTATTTTTTTCATGAAAAGTCCTTCCATATACACTGGAATTGGCCGGCTCTAATCCCATGGCATAATCCCCTGCCGCCGTAGATTTCCATTCCATAAAATAAGGCAGATTCTTCGTGTTATATGCGATGCGGAGTCCGAGAGAAAGCTCTGTATTCCAGACCAGTATCTCCGTATTTCCCTCCTCATCTGTCTCCAGGTCATGAATAAATACGTATTCCGGTTCGTTTTCTTTTGGAAAGTCCATCGAATTGTAGCTCTGTTCATGTCCTTGTCCGTCAGAATCTCTGGCAATTACCTTTTTGGCAGGGAGGAAAAGCGTCGTATGCTCATTCAGGAAAGGATATCCCATATTGATATGATATAAAAGCATCATGGGTTCATCACGATATGCCTCATTTTCAATTTCATCTGTTATCGTAATCGTTTTGCTGCCATAAACACTGCTGACCTCTCTGCGCAAAACGAGATTTTCCCCAAACAGTGCCGCCTCCCGCATTTCGCCTTTTACGCTCAGACAATATCCCTCCTCTTTCCAGACTGCGTCTGCACATAAATGTTCTGCCGGTGTGGTTCGCATTCGGCCATGCATTGGATAGTCCACTCCATCGATGGTACAGGGTACACAGATATTTTCCAGCCCGGAGGTAAACAGAAAGCCGCACATAATACTCCGAATGGCCTCTTCTCCATTGGTATCGTAATGATTTTGCCCCTGAAGCCCTGGTTTTGAAAGGAAATTCATATTGATTCCCTTATAGGAAACCGAACTAATATCAAGACATTTATCTGCCATCAATTCGTAAGTAAGACACCCGTTTTTAACTTCGTATGCCTTCAGCCCTTTGGCCCTGCCCTCCTGATAAGTAACCTTACGGACATATGCTACCTGCTGCATGCTGCCCACATATTTCATTAATTCCTGCTTCTTCAAGTTTTCCTCCTCTTTACTCCAGGTTTGCATGATATTGCCACAAAGACTTCATATCCGGATTTCTTTCTTCAATAATCATCATTGCCAGTATATCTCCCAGCAAAAGTACACTTTGCTCAAACAGGGAGGTCATCGGCTGACAAGAATCAATTTCATCATCCAAATAGAGCTTCGTGCGCACCGGAATCCGTACCATAAAATCACAAATATCTTTCATCTCGCTCCTGGGGTTGGAGCCGACATGCACTATTTTGCAGTCAACTGCCGCTCTTGCTTTTTTTGCAATTCCCAACGGAAACAGGGAGCCGCCGGAGCCGGAGCCTACAATCAGCAAATCATTTTTTGTAATGGCCGGTTCTGTGATTTCACCTACATAATGAGCCTTGATCCCCAAATGCGCCAGACGTTTGCACACGCACTGCAGTGCCAGCATCACACGTCCTACCCCTACGAAAAACACCTGATCTGCCGAAAGAATTTCCTGCACAAGCTTCTCAAGAGAGTCCGGAGCAATGCAGCCAAGTGTTTTCTTTAATTCACCTAATACATCCGCACAGCTCTTCTCATATTTTTCTTCAAATTCCATTTCAATTCTCCTTTACATGCTTTTTACAAGCTCCTGCAGCTTTTTAAAACTGCCGGCCAAATCGTTTTTGTCCAGGCAGGTACTTCCGGTAACAAAGATATTTACATCGTGTTTTCCATAATCCTGAATATTCTGAATGGAAATCCGGCCGTCTGCTTCGATCTTCGTATCCAGCCCTCTGGCATCTATCATTTTTCTGAGTTCTCTAATCTTTTGGTCTGCGTATGAAACCTGCTTTTCATCCTTTGCAAAAGCATAGCCGGGATTAATCAGCATCAGCAGAACCGTGTCACATTTTTCTATAACATATTCCAGTTCGGTAAGGGATGTTGCAGGCTTCAGCGCCACGCCGGCTTTTACCCCCTTAGCATGGATGCGGTTCAGCATTCCATCAATGTGAGGCTGTGTTTCTCCATGGAACACGATCTGCTCCACTCCGATATCCAGAAGCTCATCCACAAAGTAATCCTGCTCTGTGGCCATCACATGACAATCAAACTGCAACTCTGTTTTTGCTCTCAGCTGACGAACCGTATCAAGGCCAAGCGGCATACTCGGACTAAAATGTCCGTCAAGAATATCCACATGAAGCATCCGGATGCCTGACTGCTCCAAAATCCTGACCTGGCTTTCCAGATTACACATATCCAAACAAATTAAGGATGGTGAAATAATACAGGTTTCTTCCCAAATTGAATTCATATTTATATTCCCTCCTCGTTAGGCATTCTTCTCTCTATACGCTTCAATCTGCTCTCTGGTGGGGATTGATCCGATTGCACCTTTTCTCTGCACACAGATGCAGCCAGATATATTTCCATATTCCATTGCATCTTTCACGATATCCTCCGTCAAATCTTTTACTGCGGCAACTCCATGGAATCTTAAGCAGGATAAAAAGCCGCCCCAGAAGGCATCGCCAGCGCCTGTTGCATCTACTGCTTTTACCTTCTTTCCATGAACACGGATAATCTGATTCCCTAAAAATGCCTGTGCACCCTCACTTCCAAGTGTCTCTACCAACAAGGATATCTGATTCTTCTTCATAAGTTCAGGCAGGGCATCCTCTCCCCCCAGCATCTCCACTTCCTCTTCCGAAATTTTCAACATATCTACATAAGGCAGAATACCCATGACTGCCTTCGTACAAGCATCCAAATCATTATGCCACATCAGATTTCTGTAATTTACATCAAAGCTGATCAGTTTTCCTTTTTCATGGCCTACTCTCAACGCCTTTCTTGTAGCTCCAGCAACCATCGGGGCTGAAAGGGAACAGGAGCCTGCATGAATAATCACAGAATTCTCCAAATCCTCATCCCTTACCTCTTCCTCTGACAGGAACATATCCGCTCCCGGCTTTCTGGCAAAGGTAAACACGCGCTCACCATCTGCCGCCAGAGATACAAACGCCATTGTCGTAACAGCTTCCTTACATAGCTCCGGACTTGCCGGTGTCACATGGTATTTTGCAAGCGTATTTAATAAAAAATGACCAAAGTCATCATCTCCCACCTTACAGCACATACTGGCCTGCAGCCCATTCTTTGCAACAGCAATCGCAACATTTGCCGGCGCTCCGCCCGCCTTTCTAATATAGCTGGCAGGTTCACTTCCCGGAATAAAATCTATTACCATCTCTCCTAAGCTGTACACGTCTGTCATACCTTAACTCCTTACTCCTTTATTTCGTTAATTACACCCTTCCCTGACAAAATCGCTTCCTTTACTGGTCAATCTTAGCACCGTCAATTAGTAAAGTCAATATACTATTTGACATTTTGCACATATACATAAATTCTGCATTCTTTTTTTGTGCACATTCAACTAATCGTCCCTATTTACATATAAACCCAATAAAAAAAAGAAGCAAAAGAATAAAATAATTCCTACTCTTTCACTTCTCTTCTATCCAATTTTACTCATGCGTTTTATAATATCCCGGACTCACAAGCATATCCCGAACCGGCTGCTGTAGGCACTTTTACAGCAAATCTCCACTAAACACCCGGTTAACTGCATTAGCGGCCGCTCCGATTACATGCACCCTTTCCTCAAAAAAGGCTTTGCGAACCGGAATCACTGCACCGAATTTATTATTAAAATGTTTCTCATTAATCAGCTTTTCTATTCGTTTCATGTCTTTTTCCTGCCAGTCGATGCAGGCACCACATAACAATACTATCTGGGAATTCATAATATTCAGTGTACTGGCAATAGCTATTGCCAGCTTATCAGCCACGCCTTTCATAATCTCCTCCACCTTCGGATTATTCCTCATTGCGCAGAAATCCTTATACTCCAGCTTTAACCCGGTAGCTTCGCGAAACTCATTTGTGATTTCTTCCTTGTTGATGTATCGCTCCAGACACCCCCTATTGCCGCAAATGCATTTTTTTCCATCGTATGCAATCGATATGTGACCTATCTCCGGGGCATATCCCAAATAGCTGTGTACGCGTCTGCCTCCCACAAGAATGCCACAGCCCACACCAATACCTACGCTGACCAGCAGCACATCCTGATATCCGCTCCCATTTCCATACAACTGCTCTGCCAACACCGCGCTTTGATTGTCATGATCAAAATATACCGGCATCTTATAGCGCTCTTCCAGTAATTGTCTGACAGGAATATTGGATATGCCGTGGAAAAAATATGGACTGCAAATCTTTCCCTCTTTTATATTAACCGGCCCGATAGATGCTGCCCCAATAGCAATTACGTTTTCTTCACCCATAAGTACTTTATCCACTACCTGGAACATGGCCTCAATCAGGTCCTCTTTTTGTTCAAAACAGTGGTCTGCTTTCTCAAATTTCAGAATCTTTAGCTGCATATCACAAAGGACAGCCTGACAGTTGGTACGCGAAATAAGTACACCCACAAATCGCGGTCCTTTCGGAGAAATCCCCAGACCAATGGGATTTCTCCCCACCCCGGACTCCGTCTGCTTATGAGTTTCCACAAGATAGTCCTTTGTAATTAATTCACTGGTAATCTGGGAAATTGCTGTTTTAGTCAACCCCATCGAATTAGACAGATCTATTCTTGAAGAGCACTGCGAGGTAGCAATCAGCTTTAATACCAGCCCCCTGTTGATCCTCTTCTGATTGTCTCTGTTTACTCCGATCTGCCCCATAATGAAAAACTCCTTAACATCACATTATCCTGCTTTTCTTTTCAAATATAATAACATATCTTTCGGCCTCTGTCTAAGCAAACAAGTAAATATTTAAGACTAATCTGCAATCTTTATAACGGATTTTACAATATCGGCCTTATTCTTTACACTCTGATCCATTGCATTCTGAATATCATCCAACATAAATACATCTGTTACGATTCCCTTCAGATTTACACGGCCTGAAGCAACCGCCTCGATTGCCATTGGGTAAATATGGCGGTAACGGAAAACGGTTTTAAATGTAATTTCTTTGTCAAGAGCAAGGCTCATAGGCAATGACATTTCTCCGGACGGGGAATAGCCAACCAGAACAATCGTACCGCCTTTTTTTACAGCCTGAATTGCCTGACGGGTTGTAATCTCAGCTCCTGCGGTTTCGATGATCAGATCCGGACCCATACCGTTTGTAAGCTTCAGAAGTTCCGCTACCGTATTCTGCTCCTGTCCGTTAATCACATTCGTTGCCCCAAGCTCCAAAGCCTTTTCCAGCCGTTTCGGCATCACATCGACTGCAATAACCCGGGAAACGCCCATTGCCCTCAACGCCATCATAGTAACCAGTCCGATACAGCCGGCTCCTGTCACCGCTGCAGTCATACCGGCCTTTGCATTGCCCTGTCTTGCTGCATGGAAGCCCACTGCCAGCGGCTCGATTAATGCGGCCTCCATGGTATCCATGTTATCCGGAATCTTGAAGCAGAGTCCTGCCTCATGGGCCACATATTCCTGAAAAACTCCATCAACAGGAGGTGTGGCAAAGAAAATAACATCCGGGCAGAGATTGTATCTTCCGGTCCTGCAGAATTCACATTTGCCGCAGGTCTTGCCCGGCTCCAGGGCAACCTTGTCCCCGGCCTTCAGATGGGTCACGTTTTCTCCCACTTCTACAACGGTACCGCCTGCCTCATGTCCCAGCACAAACGGCGGCTTTACAACATTTACTCCAATCGCACCGGCTTCATAATAGTGCAGGTCAGAACCGCATACGCCTACATATTCCACTTTTACGAGAACCTCGTCAGCCTTTGGCGCAGGAATTTCTCTTTCTGTCAATTCAATCTTTGCCACATCTGTCATAATGGCAACCTTCATTTTCCCTTCCATATCTGCTTGCCTCTTTTCTCTCTGAATTCGCATTTACGCTGCACTCTTTACATTTAATAATTTCTGCTGCTGTATGCAGTCGGAACCAACTGCCAAAAGCAGGATAATGCCCTTAATTACCATCTGCATGTAGGAGCTTACGTTCAGAAGCACCATACCATTGCTCAATACGCCGATAATCAGCACACCGGCAATAACATTGGACATTTTCCCGGAACCGCCGTTTACACTGACACCGCCCAGGACAACACAGGTAATAACATCAAATTCATATCCAAGACCTGCATTCGGCTGACCGGTATTTGCCCTTGCAAGCATAACAAGGCCCGCAATTCCGGCAAACAGGCCGGACAGAGCATATACAAGATATTTAATCTTCTTTACCTGAATACCGGAAAGCTCTGCTGCCTCTTCGTTGCCGCCCAGTGCATAGAAGTAACGTCCAAAGTAGGTTTTTACCAAAATAAATGTGCCGGCTGCAAAACATAAAGCCATAATGATAACCGGAACCGGAATAAACCCTGCATATCCCTGTCCGATTGCCAAAAAAGAGTCCGGAAAACGTGAAATCGGAGTACCGTTACAAATGATATATGCAAGCCCCGCAAAAATTGTCTGGGATGCAAATGTTACAATCAGCGCAGGCATTTTTACCTCTGCAATAATGAAGCCGTTTAAAAAACCAATGGCTGTACTGATAATCAGGGATAAAACAATTGCAATAAATGGATTCCATCCCAAATTCACCATAAAATACGCTGCTACAATGTTGACAAAGGAAATGATGGAGCCTGTTGCCAGGTCAATCCCTCCAAGTAATATAACATAGGTCATTCCCACCGAAGCAATACCGAAAATAGATACCTGCTTTGCTACATTCAACAAATTCCGCATTGTCAGGAAGTTACTGCTCATCACAGAGAAGAAAACGAACATCAGGAACAGGAACACCCAAATCGCCCTGCTCTTTACAACATCCATTGTTTTTTTCATATTCTCAATCCTACCTTTCCCTGGAAGCGAATTTCATAATCGTTTCCTGATTAAATTCGTTCTTTTGAAGCTCACCGCCGGCACGTCCCTCCGCCAGAATGATAATGCGGTCTGACATACCCATTAGCTCTTCCATTTCCGAAGATATCATCAGAACTGCTTTCCCCTGTTCGACCAGCGTATTAATCAATGTGTAGATTTCCTGCTTTGCACCTACATCGATACCTCTTGTCGGTTCATCAAATATAAGAAGCTCGGAATCCGCTGCCAGCCATTTGGCCAGAATTACCTTCTGCTGGTTACCGCCGCTTAAGTTCTTTACCTTTTGAGCCAGATTCGGGGTTTTGATTGAAATTTCCTTCCGGAATCTCTTTGCCATCCCCTTCTCTTTCTTGTTATCAATGACACTGCACCTGGATATACGGGGGTATATGGGCATATTAATATTTTCCTGAATGCTGAGCTCCAAAAGAGCGCCCTTTGCTTTTCTGTCCTCCGGTACCAGGCCGATTCCTATGCCGATTGCTTCCCTGGGGGATTTCGGATTGATTTCCTTTCCCTTCCAAAAGAATTTTCCGGCTGTTTTTTGCTTCATACCGAACATCATCTCTGCAAACTCGGTACGTCCGGCTCCGACAAGGCCGCCCAGACCCAATACCTCTCCCTTATGAATTTTCAGAGAAATATTCTTATCTCCGTTTCCGCACACATCTACCGCTTCGAAAAGCACCTCATCCTTAATGGAATCCGGTTTTCGCGCAGGGTAAATTTCGGTAAGCTTACGTCCCACCATGTATTTCACCAGCTCATCCTCATTCGTTTCATGAGTGTTCAGCGTTGTAACATATTCGCCGTCACGAAGCACGGTTACCCTGTCGGACAGGCGGAAGATTTCCTCCAGACGATGAGAAATATAAATAATAGATACACCTTTTTTCTTCAGCAAATCTACCACTGCAAACATGTTCTCCACCTCTGCATTGGTCAGCGGAGCCGAAGGTTCATCCATAATCAGAACCTGGGCATCCTGGGACATTGCCTTGGAGATTTCTACCATCTGCTGATAGCCAACACTCAGATTCTTAACCATTGTTTTGGGACTAATATGAATATGGAGAGAATCCAGAATCTTTTTGGCCTCTGCCTCCATTGCTTTCTGATCTACAACAATTCCTTTTCGAATTGCCCTTCCAAGGAAAATATTTTCTGCGACCGACAGGCCGCCCACTAAGTTGAACTCCTGATAAATAACACCAATTCCGTTTTGTTCCGACAGCTTAGGTGTCATAGCCCTGAAGGTTTTTCCGTTTACCGTAATTGTACCCTCTGTGGGCTCAATAGCTCCGCTGCATGTTTTAATAAGGGTGGATTTTCCGGCTCCGTTTTCGCCTACAAGTGCATGTATCTCGCCTTTTCGAATAGTTAAGGATACATTCTTTAATGCCCTGACACCGGGGTAATATTTAGAAATATTTTTTAATTCCAAAATATTCTCATCTGATTTCATTTTTTTCCCCCTTTCAACCTTTTTCCATATGTTTGTAAAAAGGTGCGCACCAGGCGCTTATCGCCTGATGCGCACCTCTCCGATACTTTTATTTTTCAGGAAGCATTTCCTCAAGATTATCAATAGTTACCGGAACAAGATCTCTGTATACGTTCTGCTCCATCTCTTTGCCTTCCGCACATTCAACAGCCAGGTCGTAAACAGTGTCGCCGCATACGTATGCGTTGCCGGTGATAGCAACAACCATACGGTTAAATTCGCCGTTCTGCATGGAAGCCACCGCTTCGTCCGTAAGGTCTGTGGAGAAAATACCGGCCTCATCCGGTACCTCGCTGCCGTAGAAGCCCTTGAATGCTTCGTTTGCACCGGCAGCTCCTCCGCCGCCGATGCAGCATACTACTTTTACATCCGGGTTTGCCTGAAGAATGGTTTCCATAGCATTTAAGCCCTCTGTTGTATCAATAGCCGGCTGGTTTGCTACAACCTTTGCGTTTGGCGCAAGCTCTTTCAGAGAGTCCAGGATACCGTTTTCTCTCTCTAACAAAATCGGAGTCTGAGGATATCCCAAAACTGCCACTTCACAGGCACCGTCATCAAATTTCTCATTAATCCAGTTTGCTGCCTGTGTACCAATTTCAACACCCAGATCATAGTTCTTAATAATCCAGTTAATGTCGGAATTTTCCATTTCATCGTCCCAGCACACAACCTTAATGCCTGCATCACGTGCTTCTTTGCAGATTTCTTCGATTGCATCCGCATCCTGAGGCTGTACGATGATTAAATCGGTACCCGCAGTAATGAAATTCTCAAGCTGGTCAATCTGGGTATTTGCATTTTCCTTACATTCTACCACTGTAACCTCGTTGCCGTCTTCCTTTGCACGTTTCTGGATTTCCTCTGCCTGCTGTGCCCATACCTGATTGCTTAAGGTCTGAACTGCAAAGCCGATCTTCAAATCCTTTGCCTGTACGGATACTGTTCCGATTCCCATTGCGGTTGTTGCTGCCAATAGCCCTACAAATGCCTTTGTTCCTGTTTTCATGTTTCATTCTCCTTTTTTCTTTTATATTTACAGCTTCGCTGCATGGTTCCTTACCAAATCTGAATCCGTCTCTCCGTTTGGGAGAATCACATATTTCCCTTTTGCTCTCATTTCCGGACTGCTCAGGATGTCTGCCAGTCTTTCAAGAGGCTCCTTTCCTCCCAGCATACTTGTTACATCAATGCGGTGTGCGTTAATCAGATCTACTGCTCTTCCCATATCATAAGGGCTGCAGTAAGACCCCTTCACGGTAAGCTCCTTCCGGAATAACTCATAGGTTTTTAACTGAATAACAGATTCTACTGCCGTAACCGCAAACAACAGAACCGTTCCCCTTCTGTCTGCGATTTCGATTGCCTCCTCGGAAGTGCTCTTCAATCCGCAGGTTTCAATCACTACCTGAACATGCCTGATTCCATTGGCAAGCAGCGTTTCCTTCACATTCTGTTCCACAGGGTTAATAGTCAGGCTGGCTCCAAGCTTTTTTGCAGCCTGTCGCTTCTCTTCTACCGGCTCCACCAGAACCACCTTGCCGGCTCCCTTTAATTTTGCAAGCTGGAGTAGAAGAAGTCCTATCATTCCTCCGCCGTATACCACTACATTGTCACTTACCTTGATATCGCTGCGGTCTGCGCCGTTAATACAGCAGGCCAGCGGCTCTGCCATCGCTCCCTGAACGAAGGTTACGTCATCCGCCAGATGATGGACAAGCTTCGCCTTTACCCTGCAATACTGGGAAAAACCGCCGTTTTGGTTTGTTCCGATTGCACCCATGTGCTCACAATGCCCCATCATTCCGGATGCACAGTAATAGCATTCATTGCAGTTGTCAGCAGGGTCTACACAAACTCGGTCACCAGCCTTACAGTTACGGACTTCGCTTCCCGTCTCCACGATAATGCCCGAAAACTCATGGCCCTGGATAAGCGGCGGAACCGTAGCGGTTGATCCCTGATCTCCTTCGTAAATATGTACATCTGAGCCACACACGCCGCAGGCCATTACTTTAATCAGAACCTCCTGCGGACCGATCCTTGGGATTTCCAGTTCCTCTACCCGAATGTCACGCTTTCCGTAAAAGACAGCGCTTTTCATTGTTTCCATGTCCCTTCATCTCCCCTTTTACTGTTTTATAGCATGTCTTTTAAATACTTTTTAAATATCTTTTAAAATACAGTTTATTTTATACCATACATTAACAAGGTTGTAAATAGGAAAAATAAAAAAACCATCATTTCGTATAATTTCTACAAAAATGATGGTCTTTCATTATCTACAATTCCCAATCTCAATTTTTTCAGATACGTTCCAGATACCTTTCTACAAATACCCCGGCTGCGCCTATGGCAGAGGCTTCGTATTTCAGGACTGCAGGCTGGATGAACCGGATATCCGGCAGATAGGAGTCCATTTTCCGGATTCTGCTTTCCAACTGCCCCATATAGGGACCGATATACTGTCCAAGATAGCCTCCGATAATGACTTCCATATCAAAGGCTGCAATCAGGTTATGCAAAGCCAGCGCCAGCGAATCCATATATTTCTCCCAGACTTCCACGCATTCCTTATTCCCCTCCTCAACACAGCGGAAAAATTCCGAAAGATTTCCTCCCGTAAGCTCAGATAAAAGATTGGTAGAGCAATAGGTATTTACACAGCCGCTGCGTCCGCAGTAGCATTTTTCTCCGCCGGGAACCAGTGTCATGTGACCGAATTCCCCTGCACGCCAGACTCTTCCGTATATCGGCTTCCCGTTAATCATCACTGCGCCGCCCACGGACATACTGACAAAAAAATAGACCGTATTTTTTAAGGAATTCCGCACCTTAATTTCCGCACACCCGGCGCTGTCCGCATCATTTTGCATAAAGACAGGAAAAGGAAACCATTTTTCTACAATTTCATACAGATCATAGCTGATTTCCATCTCCTCATGCATTCCGAAAATCTTCTTCCCCGTACCGTCAATAATGGCAGGCAGGGAAATTCCAAGTCCTAATATGGAAGAGACGTCAATTCCGCTTTCACGGACAGAGCGGTCAATGATGGCTTTCAGTTCCCCGTAGGACGCAGGCTCATCATACAGCCGCATATTGACTCTCTTGGAGTACAGCAGATCAAGGGCAAGATTAATTACCACAATATTCACATGACTTCTGGTAATATCTACTCCAATGGCGCACTTCGCATCCTTCACGCACCGGTATGCCGCAGACTTCCTTCCCCCAATGGATTCCATAGAGCCTACTTCCTGTGCAAGCCCCACTGCCAGAAGATCATTCAGGCACTGGGTCACCGTAGGAATGCTTAAATGCAGTTCCCGGGCAGCATTGCTCTTTGATATCTGATCTGCCTTCAGCATATATCGCAGAAGATTATTTCTGTTTACTCTTTTTACTTCAATATTGTTTAAACCCATATTCTACTCCATACCCAATATCTTATTTCATATCTCTTAAGCCCTGAAGCAAATCCCGGCTTTCTTCCCCCATTATACCGCTAAACGCACAGTATGTACCATATAATTTTTCATATTTTTTCAGATTTTCTTCCCTGGGAAGAAAGGTCCTGTCTTTTACACTGCTCATATTTTCCACTGCCATCCAGTAGGAAGCATAGCCGCCCCTTTCCTCCCCTGCCGCCAGAGCCGCATAGATGGCAGAGCCCAGAGCCGCCGCCTGATCACTGGCTGCTATTTTAATCTTTTTGCCGAGAACATCGGCATAAATCTGCATCAGCATTTCATTTTTCATGGCAATACCTCCGCTGGCAATGACTTCTTCAATCTGAACCCCGCCTTTTTCATACAGCTCCACAATCCGTCTCGTTCCGAAGGCGGTCGCTTCAATCAGGGCACGGTAGATTTCCTCCGGCTTTGTATTCAGGGTCATACCGATTAATGCGCCTGTAAGCCCTCCATCCACAAAGGGAGTCTTATTTCCATTCCACCAGTCCAGGGCAAGAAGGCCGCTCTGTCCGGGCTTCAGCCTTTCTGCCTTATTGCTTAAAAGAGCATGTACGCTGATTCCTTCCTTTTTTGCCTCTTTTTCATAAGCCCCGCAGGTAAAACCATTGGCAAACCACCCAAAAAGATCTCCTACCGAAGCAAGACCGGATTCCAGGGCATAGTAACCGGGAACAATGGCATCCTTCACACCTCCGCAGATTCCTTTTTCCGAAAAGGGACTGCTGCTTAGCCCTACCATGACACTGGAGGTCCCCAATACCAGCATAAGCTGCTTCTCATTTCCAAGACAGCCTCCCGGTACGCCTGCGTGAGAGTCAATAATTGCAGGGGCGACCGCGATTCCCTCAGACAGTCCAAGACGCTTTGCCCATTCCTGTGACAAATATCCTACAGGTTCTCCTATGCCGCATATTTCTCCCGGTGCCTTTTCCTCCGTAAAACTCTCCAGCTCCGGGTCTAATTTTTTCAGAAATGCTTTATCCATGTAACCATCCCGGCAGTTCCACCATGCTTTATAGCCAGCCATGGAGCAGCTTCTTTTATGGGAACCGGTCAGTACTCTTGTAAGCCAGTCGCCGGCCTCCAGAATCTCATCCGCACAGCGGTAGATTTCCGGATCCTCCTCCAGAATTTCCATCACCTTGGGAATCAGCAGCTCCGGAGATATTTTCCCCCCAAACCTGGGGCTGTCCTCCAGTCCGGATTCCTCAAGCAGCCGATTAACCCTATCAGCCTGTTTCTGTGCGCCATGATGCTTCCACAATTTTGCATATGCGTTTCTTCTGTGGACAAACTCTTCCTTTTCGCATAAAGGGGCTGCATTTTCATCTACAGATAACATGGTACAGGCTGTAAAATCGATTCCGATTCCGATAATGTCCTCCTTCTCAATCCCGCTCTCCCGAAGAAGCCTGGGCACAACCTCATCCAGCACCTCCAGATAGTCGCCCGGATATTCCAGACACCACGCATCCGGCAGCACAGTTGTGCCATCCGGCAGAAACTCAGTCATAACACCATGCGCATATTCCTTTGCTGCATCGGCTGCAACATATCCGTCCCTGCAGCGCACCAACACGCCGCGCCCGGACAAAGTTCCGTAATCCAATCCGATCGTATACTTGTCTTTCATTTTCTATCTCCATTTTAAAAGTATTTTAATAAGTGCTTTTATTATATAGAACATATCCAGGCAAGTCAAGTGCAAAAAGTGACCGAAAGCATAAACAGCTTTCGGTCACTTGAAAATTCAGAACCATGCAGGGGATTAACCCGGCAGCTGCGATCGCAGCCTGTCAAATTCCGGCCTGCTCAAGAAGAGCCGGTACTTTTGACTCCCAGCCCATCGCCATAATATGTACGCCCTGGCAATACGGCTTACATTCTCTGATAATACGTGCGGCAATTTCCACACCGGTGATACCGGCTTTGGTTTTTTCCTTATCCGCTTTCAGCTCATTGATCATTTCCTCCGGAATATGGATACCTGCAACATTTGCATTCATGTATCTGCACATTCCAACGGATTTCGGAATGACGATTCCCAACTGAACCGGCTTGCCGAACTGTTTTGCCTTCTCCATAAACTGAATAAATTTCTCCGGCTCGTAAACAGCCTGTGTCTGGAAATACTCTGCACCTGCGGCAACCTTTCTTTCCATCTTTGCAAGCTGAACGTCAACAGAATCACTGCATGGGGATACAACTGCTCCCTTAGCAAACTTAGGCGGCTCGCCAACCAGCTCATTCCCGCCAAGGTCTACGCCTGACTCCAACTGCTTTACCGCATGAATCAGAGAGACGGAATCCAGATCAAAGACAGGCTTTGCCTGCGGATGATCGCCAAGCCTGGTATGGTCTCCTGTTAAAAGCAGCAGGTTCTCGATTCCGAACAGCGCCGCACTCAAAAGATCTGACTCCAGTGCGATACGGTTTCTGTCACGACAGGTCATCTGGAAAATAGGTGTCAGCCCTTCGTCCTTCAGAGCCTTACAGGTTGCCAGAGAACCAAGACGCATAACAGAGGACTGATTATCCGTCACGTTAACCGCCGTAATGCCGCTCAGATAAGTCTTCGCTTCCTCCAGCATATGTTCAATATGAAATCCTTTTGGCGGACCTACTTCCGCAGTAACTACAAATTCACCACGTTCAAATGCTTCCGTAATTTTCATTATACTTTACTCCTACTCCTTATAGACTTATAAATTTTTACAGTTTTCTTATTTGGACACTTCTTCATCTGTTGCGTAATTACGCACCTGTGTCGGGCATTTTAATACATCCAGACGTCCTAACTTTTCAAGCCGTCTATAGATACGTTCCCAGCCGCATTCCATTTCACTGTCCACTTCGCATTTGCCGTTTTTAGAGCCGCCGCACTGTCCGTTGACCAGGCTCTTGGAACAAGCAGTAATCGGGCAAATCCCCCCGGTTAAATTCAGGTAACATTCACCGCATTGACCGCAATCGTATTCTAACGGTGTCACTCCCTGGAATCCCGGCAACGGGTAGGTGTCACATGCTGCACACACCCTTTTATCCTCCAGATACCCGGCAACTGTCTGCACTCCGACGCCACATGAAAATACCAGTACCACGTCGGCATCTTCAATCTCGCTCATATGCTTTTGGAGGCGCAGCTTCATATTTTCGGGATTACAGATATAATCAGTTGTAATAATTCCAGTCACATTCCCGGAAGCTCCCAGCTCCTTCTGAAGCTCTGCGGCTTCCTTTTCCGGAAAATGGACTTCCTTGCATCCCTGGCAGTTAATAATAAAAACCTTTTTTCCATCTGCCAGCGATACGATCGTTTCCTTTGCTTTTAATTGGGTAATTAACATATCACTTCATCCCCCTTATTGCATTTTTTCCGGCTTTAATCCTGCTGACTAACGGAATCTTGGAGGAACAGATGTACTCACAGCACCTGCACTCAACGCAATCCATGACATTTTTATCCTTCATGCCCTGCCAGTTCTGCTCATCCGCATATTTTGCGAAATACAACGGAGAAAGCTCCATAGGACACACATCTACGCAGCGTCCGCATTTGATGCACGGCTGTTCTTCCGTATGGTCGGTGTCAATGGCAATGATTCCATTGGACCCCTTCATGATAGGCACATTTACATCAGGAAGGTCAAATCCCATCATTGGTCCGCCTGCCTTAACGGTAACATCATCACCTGTTATGCCGCCGCAGTAGTCGATCAGCTCTTTTGTATTGGTGCCGATCTTCACAATATAATTGCCCGGCTTCTTAATCCTTTCGCCAGTCACGGTCACAACACGTTCAATTAAAGGCATACCTGTCTGAATTGCATCGGAAATAGCCTTTACGGTGCTGATATTGCTCACAACGCAGCCTACATCTGCCGGAAGACCGCCTGACGGCACCTGTTTTCCGGTCACACGCCTGATCAGCATCTTCTCAGCTCCCTGCGGATATTTTGTCTTGGCCACAACAACGTCTATATCACTGATATCCGCAGTCTTGGCCTGCAGCAATTCAATGGCATCCTGTTTATTATCCTCAATTACAATGAGACCCTTTTGGGCACCTACTGTTTTGATCACGGCCCTGAGCCCGAAGATCACATCATCGGCAAATTCTAAGAGCACCCTGTGGTCTGCGGTCAAAAGCGGCTCACACTCACAGCCATTCAACAAAATAGTATCCACCGGCTTAGCAGGCTTTAATTTTACGGATGTGGGGAAACCGGCGCCGCCCATACCAACAATTCCGGCCTGGCGGACAATGTCGACAATTTCGTCTGGTGTCAGACTATCAAGGTCCTTGTTGGGCTTTACGGATTCGTGCAGAGTATTTTTTCCATCCGACTGAATGACTACGGCCATACATTCGCCTCTCGTCGCATGAAGACGCGGCTCAATCGCGATTACGGTTCCACTGACGCTGGAATGAACCGGACTGCTGATAAAGGCTGCCGCTTCGCCGATCTTCTGGCCCACTTTTACGGTGTCTCCCACCTGCACAACAGGGTTTGCCGGAGCGCCTGCGTGCATCGACAACGGAATCACCACAACTTCCGGGTCCGGAAATCTCTCCAGCGCAAGATGTTCGGTAAATTCTTTACGCTCTGACGGATGAACACCGCCGTAATAACCCTCAAGTCTGTTTTCCCGAATTGATTTCACATAATCATTAATAAACCTGACATTAACCTTTGAGTAATCCCGCACCTGAATAGGCTGATCCAAAAACTCAGAAATACGGCCCTGTTTTTCCAGCCTTTTATGTATTTTTTCCCAGGCACAGTCTTTATTACTGTCCACTTCACATTTTCCGTTCTTCGCGCCTCCGCATTGTCCGTTGACCAGACTCTTTGAGCAATCAACGATAGGACAGACTCCACCTGTTATATTCAGATAGCATTGTGCACACGCGTCACAGCTTCGCTTCGTCAGCGCCATGCCGTGATGTCCCGTATAATTAAGCGAATTGCTGGCCGCATATACGGGCTTTTCCGCGAAATCCGCAACTGTTTGAATTCCCAGTCCGCAGGAAATTACAAATACATTTTCCGTACCTTCCGGAATCATATCCTGTAATTTTTTTTCAGTTTGAGTTTTGTTGCACAAAAAATCAACCCTTGCACTGCCTGTAACCGTTTTTCCGTGTTCGGCAGCGATTTCCTCAAACTCGCCGCAATCTGGTTCGTCAACGGTTTCAAATTCCTTGAAGCACTTGTTACAAGCAACAATGAACAGGTTATCTTTACCGGCTAATAATGACACCAGTTCATCGTTACTTTTCAACTTATACTTGGTATAGTTTTCCAATTGCTCACCTTCCTTATAAAATTGATTCATAAACCTTGTGCTTATCTGTTTTTGCTGTTTTTCCCACCTCCGCACTTTGAAGAAAAAACAACAGTAAACAAATAACTTAGTTCTGCAATTAATACGTGTTTAATATAACACAAATTAGCCATATTATCTAGCCCAAACCAACATTTTTACACAAAAATATACATTATGCTCAAATGCCGCACTCATTCTGCCGCGATTCTGCGGCAACGTACCGTGACCTTCGGGCTGGCATCCACACTGTAGCAATAGCTTCCAGCCTCCATATATGGAAGACTCACCAAAAACGGGGCAGTCCTGTTGTATCCCTGTGCCGCCGTGTCCTGCACCAACAGATACACGCCCGGAAGAATATTTTTGAAGCGTACTTTGCCATCGTCTCCAATGGGCTGCGTTATTCCCGACGGAAAAAAATACGCCGGCTGCCTGTCAAAAGGCGCTGGCGTATTTTGGTAAATATTTAGTTTTTCTGCCTGTTTAACATGGCTAAATCGTATCAATCAAATCTGACCCACTAACTATCCGGCTCCAACGGTTTTCCCTTTTGTCCATATCCCCGCCAAAGTATGGAAGTCTTTCTGCTTCCAGTTCTTCCAAACGGCTGACTTCTCCATCCAGGAAAGAACGAAGCCTTCTGCGTGTACTCTCCAGCCGGATAATCCTGGCTGTAGCGTCCCCGGTAAGCACCAAAATAGGGATCACCCGGCACTTCATAGGTATCCTCCGTGTAAAGCATAAGCACATTCATGCCCAGCTTTGCCAGAAGGCGGATAATGGATTTTACCTTTTCCACCGTAAATACGGCATTTCTGGAACAGTCCAGCATATAGCCGCTTCTTTCAAAAGAAACGTTTTCTTTATTTTCATAGGTGCTCTCTTTCAGATGATGCAATGCCCGGTTCAGTCCCCTGTAATAATGTGCCGGTTCCCTGCAGACAATACGCAGTTGATTTCCGCTGCGGTTTACTACAAGCTCTGACCTGTCATGGAACTCCACCTGGATTTGAAGCTGTTCACCTGTATGCGGATTTTCATGGCCTCCTCCTCTTTTGTTTCAAATACTTTATGGTTAATACCGATAATTTCTTAATATACACCAATGATTATTTCATAGTCTATGCACAGAATTATATTAAATATAGACAAAATGTAACACAGACATGATTTACAAAAGCGATTTTCCGTCATCAAAAATCAGCATCCCGTTACAGGTTTCCAACACCCTATCCCGATCATGAATTTTAAACATTTACGGACTGGCTGTATCGGCAGAGTAATATGATTGTGGAACTGACGGGTTATCCTTTGACAGCTCCTGATGTCATACCCTCTACCAGATACCGGTTAAAAAACAGGTAGATGATGAGGATCGGCACAATTCCGAACATAGAACCTGCAATCAACAGGTCATAGTTATTTCCATAAGGTGTCAGAAGGGTATTTAAACCAATCTGCAAGGTAAATTTATCAGTGTCGCGGAAAACCATCATCGGCCACAGCATATTGTTCCAGGAGCCCATTGCACACAGGATCGCCTGGGAAGCAAAGGCCGGCTTGGTAATAGGCATCATAATCTTCAGGCTGATACCGTATTCCGTACATCCGTCCACACGTGCTGCATCCAGCAATTCCCTGGGCAGGCTTGTCATATACTGCCGGAAGAAGAATATGGTACCGGCGGCACACAGCCCCGGAAGGAAAACACCGGGATTTGTGTTAATCAGGCCAAGAGTTGTAACTTCCTTATAAAGAGGAAGCATCAGAATCTCAAAGGGCACGGACATGGTTGCAATAACCATGAAAAACAAAAATTCCCGGAGCCTGAACTTGTACATAGTCAGACCATATGCAATAAAGTAACAAACCAGCAATGTCAGCACAACTGTTGTCAGTGTCAGTATAAGGCTGTTCTTGTACCACATAAAGTATTTCCTTGAATCTACCACTGCGGTAGAATTCGAGCCCGGAATAAACATTGCGAACAGATACTTATAATTAGCCAGAGACAGAGGAGATTTTAAATCCAGGGACATACCCTCTGATACCAGCCTGGAGCCCGGCCGGAAAGAGCCAAGCAGTCCGGCAATCAGCGGAAATGCAATTAATCCGCACAGAAGAACAAACAACCCTGTTGACAGACAACTTGCTATTTTATGGTTAGATTCCATGGTTTTGGTAGTATTTGCAGGTTTTGCCATTTCACTAATCCTCCTTCTTTTTGAAACTGAAGGTTCCAGTAGCCAACAACTGTATAAAATTAATTACCAGAGCAATTACCATAAGAACCACGCCCACTGCACATGCATAACCCATATCGTTCTTTTCAATGCCCCTCTTATACAGGTATCCTACAATCGTAAGACCGATATTCTTCGGTGAAGAATTCCCGTTCCACAGCATGAAGCTCTCAAGGAACATGGACAGACCTGCAAATACGGAAATTGTCACAACATAAATCGTGGTTGGTTTCAGAAGAGGCAGGGTCAGATGCCAGAACTTCTGCCAGCCGTTTGCACCGTCAATCTCACCGGATTCATAAATTGCAGTGTCAATGGATTTCAAACCGGACACATAATACAGCATATTTACACCGGTCCATCTCCACACGCATAGCAGCAGAAGGGCAATCCACCCTGTGGTTTTCGTTTTCAGCCATGCGAAGCTTGACTGGCCGAACATATGTAACAGCACATTCATCTGGCCATTATCCCCCTCTGAAAACATCAGGCGGAATAACAAACCCGAAATAACTACAGATGTCAGTGCCGGAATATACATGATAACCTTCCATACGCCTTTCGCCTTAGTCAGACGACTCTCCATGAGAACCGCAAGAAGCATCGGGAAGGGCACCATGAGAAGCAGTGTAAGCACCATATATTCTACACTGTTGAATACTGCAATCCTGAAGAACTTGTCACCTGCAAGCTTTGTATAATTATCCAATCCGATCCAGGTTTCTGATCCGAAAGAAACCTTCTGAAAACTCATTGTAATACCGCTTATCAGCGGATATAACCAGAAAATAAGCAGGCTTAATATAAACGGAAGTACGAATACATAAGGCGCAATTTTCTGGGAATACAGCATTTTTTTAGCTTTGTTCACAACAAACTCCTTCCTAATTCATTACAGAATTTCCATGTAAAACTGAGAACGGGGCTGCCACACATGCGATTTTCCGATCTCTGTGCGACATCCCCTTCTCCTGTTTCATCCTGCGTCGGCCAGCGTGTCACCCACACTGTTTATTTCCGGTTGTAATTAGTCTATATCCATCTCAATGGCATCCTGTGCTTCCAAAAGAGCTTCTTCTACATCCATGCCCTCCTCAAAAACTTCATTCAGAGTTGTTGTACACATATAGTCATTGATTGTCGGGGATGCACTTGTTGTATAAACGGTTCCGATTGCATCTGCTTCTGCAAGCTCGTTCAGAACTTCATACGGTTTACAACGGAAGAATGTGTTGTAAATGTTATCTTCGTTATAAGCAAATTCTTCATCTGACCACAAAGCTGTGTTACATACATCAAATCCGAGATCGTTCCAGATGTGTTTTTCACCTTCTTTGGAACATTTCGCCCATGCAAGCCATTCAGCAGCGAGTTCCGGATTCTCACACTCGTTTGTTACAACTGTAACTGTTCCGCCGATACCAACTGAGCACTTCTGGCCTTCCTCAAATACAGGGCAGGTAGTAATGTCGTATTTGCCTTCCAGGGTTTTCATATTTTCATATCCTGTAAAACGGCTCATATACCACATAGCCTTCGGGAAGGATGCAATCTTGCCTTCTGCTATCGGAACGCGGCATCCATCCGTATCGGTATGTCCATCTGTAGAAATCATTGCAATACCATCGTCCAGCCACTGCTGCTGCATGGTCATCATCTGTTTAACAGAATCAAGCTGTACGTTTACTTCCCCTTCCGGACCACCTGTCCAGTCTTCCCCGTACTCAGCCATTGCAATCCACATCCAGTCAACACCTGCCGTATCTACGGAAGTAAGGTAAACCTCTCCGTTAGAAGCTTCTTTGAGCTCCTCGCCAAGCCTGGTGTAATCATCCCACGTCTTAACGGATTTGTAATCAAGTCCGTATTCATCCATGATTTCCGCATTCCAGTACATAACAGTTGCACCTACATGGGTAGGAATTCCTACACGGGTACCGTCTGCTCTGGAGTAAACTTCAAGTCTGGACTGTACCAGATCATCCGCGTATGGCGCAAGGGCATCATTCAAAGAATACAGCGGGCAGTCTTCGCCCGTATAGTTCGGGAACTGACCAATTTCAATATCACACATATCAGGGGCGCCTTCCCCTGCCTGAAGGGACATCATAAGTTTGTTGTGCATATCTCCATATGGATAGGTACTGAAAGTAACCTGAATCTGTTTGTCCGGATTTTCCTCGTTCCACTGGTCAACCATTTTTGCATAGAAATCGTTATGTAAATCTACAAATGACCACAGCTCGAATTTCGTTCCGTCTTCCGGTCCTACTGTAGTAACCGCAGTAGCCTCACCCTCTGTTTCTTCTTCGGCATGCACGTTCACTGCCATTCCCATGGCAGACACGGCCATAGTACCAGCCATCAATAACGCAAACATTTTTTTGTTTTCATAACTTTTACCTCCTTGGTTTTGTTTGTTTGCTTCTCCGGTTAAATCTGTACAAGCTTCCGCATAATTAATTCGAGTTTTCATAAACAAATGCTGCCGTCACAAAATTATGGTGATTTTGCACATTTTTTTTACCGATTTATGTTCATATTATATGATTTTCTTTAATTTTTGTCAATATATTTTTGATTTATTTTTATTATTTTAGTAATTACTAAAATAAATATCTTTTTGCAGCACCGTCATTTTGCTTATAAAACATGTATTTTTCTTGATTTTTTTTATGAAATTTATTATAATATTTTTATTAATACGTGTTTTTCTAAACATTCATCTTTAGTTTTTATTTTCATAAAAGGAGTTTTTTTATGCCTGTTTACGATTTAAAAAATGGCCTGCCTCTGTTTAAGGCTCTCGGCTCCGAGATACGGATTAAAATTTTCCGTCTTATCCAGAGCCAGGAAGGACTGAACCTTAAGCAAATTGCACAAGCACTTGGTATGCCTGTCACCACCCTTTCTCCTCATATTACTCTTTTGAAGGAGTGCGGCCTTATCTGCATTTTGGACAAGCCCATGGCTCATGGCGTCCAGAAGTGCTGCTTCGCAGACACAGACGCAAAGCAGCTTATCATCGATATCCCCGGAGACGAGTACGGCTCCCACGTTTACAGCGCTGAAATCCCTGTTGGTAATTTTACGGATTTTTCTGTAGCGCCTACCTGTGGTCTGGCCACTTCCTTCAGTTTTATCGGACAGCCTGACGAACCCCGGTATTTCGGACACCCCAGCCGCTATCACGCAAAAATCATCTGGTTCACCACCGGATATCTGGAATATGTCCTGCCAAACTTTATTCCCGGCCGCAGCAAAATTGAAAGCCTGTCTCTTTCCTTCGAGATAAGCTCCGAATGCCCCAACTATAATGACGACTGGCCTTCCGATATCACATTTTCCATTAACGGCACTACTCTGGGCACCTGGATAAGCCCCGGCGATTACGGCAGCCGCAGGGGACGGTTAAATCCCGACTGGTGGTTTTCCTTCATGAATCAGTACGGCCTTCTGAAAAAGCTTACCATCAATCATCAGGGAACCTTTATAGACAAAGACAAGCTGTCCGATGTCACCATCGACCAGCTTGCCTTTACGGACCAGTCCGTCCTTAAATTCCGTTTTTCTGTTCTTCCGGACGCAGCTAATCCTAATGGCTGCACCCTCTTCGGAAGCGGCTTCGGAGATTGCAATCAGGGTATACAGGTTACCTTCAGCTACAGCCCTCTCGTTTAACGTTTCTTACTCTTCATAAGAAAAAACCGGCTTTCCTGTTTCCGCATCCCAGCGGATTTTCATCAGCATGGCATGACGATTCGGGTTATAGAGGGGATTACCCTCTATTTTTTCTTCTGTTCTTGCGTGGTAAACCATCACCGGATTCCCCTCTTCATCCGTAGTAAAGGAGTTGTGTCCCGGTCCATAAATTTTGCTCTCAGCATCTGTACAAAGCACAGGATAGCGCTCCTTGGTCCAGGAACGCGGGTCAAGCAGATCCGCGTCTTCAGATGCCGTAAGCATACCCATGCAGTAGGCTGCGCCTGTCTCGGATGCGGAATAGGTGAGATAAATTTTTCCGTCATGGTGAATCACAGCAGGCCCTTCGTTCACCCAGAAGCCTACACGTTCCCAATCATAATCCGGTGTTGTCAGAAGCATCTGGATTGTCTTAAGCTTACAGGGTGTTTCCATTTCCGCAATATACAGGTTGGCAATCTGGGGACCGACGCTGACCTTCTCCGACCATACATAATATCTCCTGCCCCGGCACTCAAAAACAGTAGCATCCAGAGAGAACGCCTCAAAGGAAAATACATCTCCTTCTGCTCTCTGCATTTTTCCTTTTTCCACCCAGTTTCCCGTCAACGGATCTCCATCTGCACATTCCAGCACGTACGGACGAATCTCCCATACATCATCCTTATCGCCGCCGGCATAATAGATATACCATTTGCCGTCCAGATAATGAAGCTCCGGGGCCCAGATGTGCTCACTCATAATTCCCTCCGGATGCTTTGTCCAGACGGTTACCTCCTCTGCCTTACGGAGCCCTGCCAGCGTCTCACTTCTCCTGAGCACGATTCTGTCATAAGCAGGTACAGATGCCGTGAAATAGTAATTTCCGTCCGTATGGCGGTATATATAAGGATCTGCCCTCTGCAGAATCCATGGTTTGTTGTAATTCAATTCCTTTTCCATTTTTATTTCCTCCAAATATAATTTAGATATCTATAAATTACTTTTTATTCCGATAAATAATATCGCACTTTGAGAAAAATATCAACATATCATTGCACTTTTTTTTAAGATTAGTTATAATAATTTTCAGTTCAACTCATACGAAAGGAGAGTTTCCATGCTCTATATCAAAAGTCTGGAACAGGCAGTTCCTGTTTTTAAGGCACTTGGTTCCGAGCTGCGCATCCGCCTTATCAGAATTTTACTGGAACATAACGAAATGAACATGAACGAACTGGCATCCAGCCTGGGCATCACCAACGGTGCTCTTACCAGCCACGTAAAGAAGCTGGAGGAGACAGGCATTTTAGCCATTCTTCCCGAGCATTCCGGCCACGGCAACCAGAAGGTATGCCGCATTAATGTAGATAAGATTCTGGTGGATATCGCAGCCAACAGTGAGAGCCAGTCAGAAAACAGCTATTCCATAGATATTCCCATTGGCGATTACTTTAATTATTCTATTTATCCTACCTGCGGACTTTCTACTACAAAACAGCTTATCGGTGAAGTTGATGACCCCCGTTATTTTGCCCACCCAAGCCATATGGACGCACAGATACTCTGGTTCGGCAAGGGCTTTATTGACTACCGCATTCCCAATATGCTCCCATCCAACAGCAGGATTGACCGCCTGACAATTTCCTTTGAAATCAGCAGTGAAGCGCCGGGTGTCAACAGCGACTGGCCGTCAGATATCACATTTCTGCTTAACGGTACGAAGATCGGCACCTGGACAAGCCCGGGAGATTTCGGTGACGTTCACGGTATGTTCACACCTGACTGGTGGTTTCCCAACTGGAACCAGTATGGCCTGCTGAAAATGCTCGTCATTGACAAGCACGGTACCTTCATTGACGGGCTGAAAATTTCCGAGGTAAATACGCAGCAGCTTGCATTTACGGCCCAGAATGACATTGTCCTTCGTTTCCAGGTTCTCGAGCCCGCACAGAATGTAGGCGGCCTCACTCTTTTTGGAAAAAACTTCGGTAACTACAACCAGGATATCAAGGTAAAAGTCCACTACTCTTCCAACACGTGATATACAGAAAACGCCGCAGTCACAGCCTCTGTTCGACTGCACTGCGGCACTTTTTGCACTTTTTTATTCTCCGTACATCCCGGCTCTCAGCCGGTTTTTTCTTTTCTGCCCGGACACGGTTCTGAATGCCCGTTTTCATTCTCTGTTCCCTTCCACCTTGCCGGAATATCCGGACATTTGCGTGCCCTCTGTGCCGCACGCAGCTCTACAAAGCATCCGCACAGCCGGCACATGCCATTTAACTGTTTCTCACATTCTGCACAAACGGCAAGTCTGCTCTCATAGGTCCTCTGATCCACCTTCACCGACTCATCCATCCGTTGGATATACCGGGTAAGCTTTTCAAAATAAGCTGCCTCCTTTTCCTGCCCGGGCAGACATTTTCTGCATACACGAAGTTCCCTGCCCATTGAGTCCTCCCCATATATCCTATTTTACGGTCAGATGCAGCACACTGCAGCGCGGAATTGTAAAAGATATTCCCCGGTCAGTAATCTCCACATCTTTAAAGGCTTCCACACGCACACTGTCAGGCCTCTCAAATGTATTCATGTCTGTCATCGCTCCATGTACGATTTCTCCAAAAACCTCTTTTACCTGATAATCCGTCAGAATTGTATCAACCAAATAATCCTCATCAAGCGACAGATTTGTCAACGTAATATGAATGGCTCCGTCCTCCCCTGCCGATACGGATTCTGTGAGGTTTACAACCTTCCATTCCTCTTCCGCACCAATGGTTTTTGTTTCAATATAGCTGTCAAGAAGCTGTGCATCCTGATGATACTTGTACATGTCAAATACATGATAGGTAGGTGTAAGAACCATATCTGCGCCCTCTGTGAGAATTACGGACTGCAGTACATTGACAATCTGGGCAAGGTTTGCCATCTTCACTCTGTCGCTGTGCTTGTTAAAAATATTCAGGGTTATGCCTGCTATCAGCGCATCCCTCATGGTATTCTGCTGGTAAAGGAATCCCGGGTTCGTTCCGGGCTCTACGTTGTACCATGCGCCCCACTCATCCACAATCATGCCGATTTTTTTCTCAGGATCGTATTCGTCCATAATATGTCCGTGACGTTCAATTAATTCTTCCATAAACAGTGCTTTATGCAGACTCTTATACCATACCCTGTCATCAAAGTCCGTAGCGCTTCCCTTGATTTCCCATCCCTCCGGATGTACATAATAATGCAGAGAAAGGCCATCCATATTTCCATGTGGATTTTCCTTGCAATGATGGAAACAGGTTTTCAGAACATCCGAGGTCCATTCGTAATCATCTACATTTGCCCCGCAGCAGATTTTCTTCACAGGGTGTTCCGGGTTATAGTTACGCACGTAGGTCTGGTAACGGCGGTATTCGTTCGCATAATAATCAGGGTTCATATTTCCGCCGCAGCCCCAGTTCTCATTACCAATGCCAAAAAAATCCAGCTTCCATGGCTTTTCATGGCCGTTCTTTGCACGAAGGTCAGCCATAGGAGAAACACCGTCAAACGTAATATACTCTACCCATTCGGACATTTCCTGCACGGTTCCGCTTCCCAGATTGCCGTTTACATAGGCTTCACATCCAAGCTGTTCGCAAAGCTCAAAAAACTCATGGGTGCCAAAGCTGTTATCCTCTATCACACCGCCCCAATGTGTGTTAATCATTTTTTTACGGTTCTCTCGGGGACCGATGCCATCCTTCCAGTGATATTCATCTGCAAAGCACCCTCCCGGCCAGCGGAGAACCGGAACCCTGATATGCTTCAGCGCTTCTACTACATCTGTACGCATTCCGTTTTTGTTGGGAATGGGTGAATTTTCTCCCACGTAGATACCCTCATAAATGCATCTCCCCAGATGCTCGGAAAAATGTCCGTAAATTTCTTTGTTAATTTTGCTCTGTTTTCTCAATGGATTAATAAAAAGTTTTGTCATATTTGTCCTTCCTGTTCCCTTTGTCATTGTATTTATTTTATATTTTACTAAATTATTATAGTTATTATATGAACCATATTATACATAAAAGCCAACCATTATTCAACCTGTTTTTTCATTTTTTCTCTGCGGATGCAAAACAGACAGCTCATACAGAGCTGCCTGCCTCAGAAAGTGCCACCAGACACATGGTGATGCTATGCATCAGCATACTACCGTTTCTCAATCGCTGTACCCGAAGTTAAAAAAATACTCGCGGGCCACCAGAGTCGCTGCACCGATATATGTTATTTGCTTACTCAAAACAGATTTCGCCATATAATTTTCATCATATCTTTTATCATAAAAACGGCAGATTTCCAAAAACCGTTTTCTTATTTTGTCATTTTCCAGCATGCAGCCAAAGAGAATTGCACGGTCCGGTGCCATAACGGTAAGAACGTTTACAAAGACCCTGGCCATGGCAGCTATACACTCATCAAATACCCGGGCCGCCGCATCCGTGTTCCTAATGCTATATTCCTTCGATGTATTTTCTACCATTTCATAAACAAATTCTCCGGTCAGCGCCTGAATATCTCCATGCGTTGCCCGGTAAAGCTCCGGTGTACTCTCTTTGGAATACACTGCCTTTAATTTTTCCGTAACGGCAGTGATGGAAACCTCCGTTTCCAGACATCCCGTTCTTCCGCACAGGCATTTTTTCTGTCCGGATTCCAAAATATAATGTCCGATTTCTGCTGCTTTACGGCCGGCGCCTTCATATACCTGATTGCCGATAACCATAGCCGAGCCGACACCAGGTCCCCATTTTAAAAACAAAAGATTTTCTTCTGTTTTTCCCATTCCATAAAGCAGCTCCCCTTCCGCAAAGGCTTTGATATTATTTTCTACGATAACCGGGCAGTTCATATATGTTTCCATGATTTTTTTAACCGGAACAGCTCTGCGCCAAATGCTGTAAGTATCTTCGCTGATTCCCTCCTTACGGTTCACAATCCCCGGAAGGCAGATTCCCATTCCCAGTACCTGAGAAGAGTTTTTCTCACACTCCCACAAAAGAGCCTTGCATTCACTGGCAATCCGCCTGAGGAATTCCTCCGGTTCCATGGCGGAATCTGTATTCAGGCTTCTCTGACTGATCCTGTGCCCCTTGAGATTGGTGATTGTCACATAGGTATTCATGGTTTCAATGTTTACCGCTACAATGTATTTATAATCATAATTAATATCAATTAAGACTTTTCTTCGCCCTGCCCGCTTCTCTTCCTGCATTTCTCCTTTTTCCAGGAGTATTCCATCCTCCAGAAGCTCTGTACACAGCAGGGTAACTGCTGCCGGCGTCAGCTTCAGTTCTGCTGCAATATCCTTACGGGGCATTTCCCCTTTTTTATTTAAAATTTCCAGAATTGCCGCTTTATTATTAATCTTGACATTTTCCAGACTGATTCCCGATTTTGTCATATCCAGCCTCCGTTCGCTCCCTCCAATTTCAAGCTTCTTATAGTATATCATAATTATTTAATTTCTTATACTAAAATTCCTGCAAAATTTAAAAAGAAAGGCAGAAATCCTATTATATTCAGGTTTTTTCTGCCTTCCATTTTAATTAAATTAATAAATCATTCTATCCCAATTAATATTCAACGGTCTCAATTCCAAGCATATTTCCAAGAACCTTCAGCTCTTCCATTACATCACCGTAAATCACCACAAAATGCGGTTCCCAGCCATCCCGCACACTTTGGTTTACGATTTCCTTCGCCGGATTTTGAGTTTCCACGACCACAGAGGTTCCACAAAACTGTTTCGGCTTGTCCAGGGCCTTTCCGGGCAGGAGGAAGAAACGGAAAGAACCGTCCGCTTTTTTTCCGACACGGAATACCGTTACTCTTTCCGCCGGTTTACATCCGAATTCCATGGTGGGACCAATTTTCCGGTTTGGGTGAACGCCAATCTGAGCTCCGGTCTTTTCTGATGCAAGAGAGCATGCCGCTGTACCACAGTGCCAGAAGGTAATGGTGTTTTCCGCCTCATCCAGAGAAACCGGATCTCCGAAGAACACCGGTTTCTGTGTAAGCTGCATTCCCATAAACATGGACAGGGCACCATTTGTATCAGCCTCACAGCCTGCTGCAACTCCCATATCATTCAGCATTGCCAGAACTGCACAAACCGGTGTTCCATACTCAACAAAGAAATCCGGCCAGCATCTGGAGGATAAGGCTCCTACATGGTTTTCTGTTACATAATCCTTATACGCCTTATAGATACCGGCAAATGCTTTCAGATTATTTTCAGGTATATTCTCATATCCTTTTGTTTTGCTTTTAAACTCCTCCAGATAAGGAGCACATTCCTCCTCTGTGCAGGCTTTTGCTTTCTCAATAAGCTGACGTGCCTCTATCGATTCCAGTGTCACGCCAAACACGCCGAGCATATCCAGGTCCATGGAACGGCCAAAGCCGAAGCCTTCCGGAGTATGTCCAACGGAAACCAGCTTCATTCTGCGCAGAGTTTTTTTCAATTTGGCAGCTTTTATAACAGCCTCTGTTTTTCTCCTGACCGTTTCCTCTGTGGGAGAGCCGAAAATATATTCAAAATTTCCATCCTTAAAGAACATCATTGCGTTTCCCGCAGAATAAGCTCCCGTCAGAGAATTCAGACGAAGGCGGCCTCCATCAATTACCGGTTCCCGTAAGGTCCATAAAAGTACCGGGCAATCAAAACGCTTCCTTGCAGCGCTGATATAAGCTGAGTTTGCAAATGTAATGTTCTGTACAATCATAAGGTCCGGTGTAATTGTGTCCAAAAAAGCCTCCATATCCGGAATGGAAAGAAGCATTTTTTCCGGTACTGCAACATTTTTATCCAGTCCCTTTAATAAATCAACGGACTTTTCAAATTCCTTCTGAGCGCTTTCCAGGTGGAAGGTAGGTACTCCTATAGGAATATAAGCTGCTTGAAATTCTGTCATATGTAGTTCCTCCTGCTATTCATTATATGGAGATGATGGGCATTTCACTGTCCGACATCATCCAGTCCTTTTATTTTTATGCTTCATACAATGCCCGGGCAATTTCCGTAAAAATAACACCCAGTGCATAAGCTCCCGCATCGGGATAACCAATGCTTCTCTCCCCTGCTGTTCCGGCTCTTCCCATTCTGGCAACGATAGTCTCTGTCGCTTTTGCTCCTTCTGCTGCCGCTTTTGCCGCCTCTTTAAAAATATTCAGAATTTCCGTATCCTCACCGGCACATTTTGTCCATGTGTCTGCACAGGGAACCAGAGCATCGATCAGGGTTTTATCTCCCACAACGGCTCCTCTTCCAAAGGAACGTTCCCCCGTTGCCTGAATTCCTTTTACCGCTGCCTGCATCATTTCTGCAAATTCTATTGCAGTAAGTACTGTTTTATCACCGGCATATTTTCCGGCCGCACGGAAGGCAGAGCCCCAGACAGGTCCGGATGCACCGCCACAGTATTCCATAATGACCATAGAGCAGGCACCCAAAAACTCACCGATGGTATTTTTGCTGTCACGAATCATCTCATTCCACTGGCGTTTCAGTTGCTTAAAGCCTTTTGCAACGCTCATTCCAAAATCTCCGTCTCCTGCATGGGAGTCAAGCTCGCAGAAAGGAACCTCATTTTTAATTATGCACTCGCTCATTTTTTCCACGATATAGACAATGTTCTCCAGAGTCACCTGATTCTCCGCCACTGCCGCTGCTGCCCGGTCAGTGACAACATTATAATCCGCTTCTTTATTTTCCTCACTGGATGCCCGCATGTTCACATAAGGAATGCTGTCTACATGACCCTGAACCCTGAAGGCCGGTGCCTGGCTCTCCAAATCCATGAGCAGTTTCAACTGATCGTTCATTTTCATCAAAGTGACAGATGCTCCGAGCATATCAATGCTGGTCATATAGTTGCCAACAAAAGTTCTGTAAACCTTAATCTGTTTTTCTGCCAGAACACGTGTTACAGCATTATTTAAAAGGTACAGTTCCATAAGCGGGGTGCTGCCAAAGCCATTTACCAGAAGTGTCACTTCCTCCTCCGGCTGTACTTTCAGCTCTTCCGTCAGGGAATCCACCATTCTCTGAGCCAGTGCATCTGCGGAAATGATTTTTTCCCTCCGGATTCCCGGCTCTCCGTGAATCCCCACGCCATACTCCATTTCATCCCCGCCGATTGCAAAGGTAGGAGTTCCTTTGGCCGGAACAGTACAGGAGCTAAATGCAAAACCAATGCTCCGCACATTTGCGATGGCATTTTCTGCCGCTTCTTTTACCTGAGCAAGGCCATATCCCAGCTCAGAAGCAGCACCTGCCACCTTATGTACCAGAACGGTTCCCGCAACACCTCTTCGTCCTACTGTATAAAGACTGTCCCGGACCGCAATGTCATCGTCCACCTTTACATAATCCACCTGGATTCCGTCTTCACCCGCCAGATATGCGGCGTTTTTAAAGTTCATCATATCGCCGCTGTAGTTTTTGATAATCAGGAGAACGCCTTTCTCACCGGCGGTTTCTCTGATAGCCTGGTACACCTGGACCTGGGAAGGAGATGCAAACACATCCCCGCACACTGCTGCATCCAGCATTCCCGCTCCCACAAATCCTGCATGGGCAGGCTCATGGCCACTTCCGCCTCCTCCGATCAGGCTTACCTTACTTTTGTTGATTTCTTTCTTTTTGATCACCTTGTATTTCTGAACAAATTCAAGCTCCGGATGGGCCATGGCAATTCCGTTGCACATTTCAATGACCACCGTTTCCGGCTGATTCATAATTTTTTTCATATCCAGCTTACCTTTCCTGTTACGACAGTGCTTTACAGAAGTCCCTGCTTAAAGCTTTTACCAATAGTATCTGCTGTTTTAATAGCTGCTGCAACGCTTTCTGCAGTAACCGGGAAAGGCATTGCATGGATGGATTCCTCCAAAATGCAGGCTTTCACCGCCACCTCATGCAGCTCCTCATCCGCGATTGTATCTACCCCAATATCCTCGAGGCATACCGGCAGTCCCACTGCTTTGCAGAACTCCAGAACCTGGAGGATTTCTTCCATCGGAGCATTTTCAAGAGCAAGCTGTGCCAGGGTACCAAAAGCCACCTTTTCTCCATGGAAATATTTGTGAGTTCCTTCCAGAATTGTCAGTCCGTCATGGATGGCATGCGCGGCTGCAAGTCCGCCGCTTTCAAAGCCAAGACCGGAAAGAAGGATATTCGTCTCCACAATGTTTTCCAGAGCAGGGGTAACTGTATTGTTTTCACAGGCCATTTTAGCCTTTACACCATCCTCCAGCAGTGACTCATAGCACAGTGTGGCAAGAGCAAAGGCCGCTTTTGTTCCCTTGGCCTCCCCGCATAATCCTTCTCTGCAGCCGCAGGGAAGTCCCGCATTCACCTTTGTAAAGGATTTTACATTTGCACGTGCCTCAAAATAAGTGGACAGGGCATCGCCCATACCGGATACCAGAAAGCGGACCGGTGCGTTTGCGATTACTGTGGTGTCAATCAGAATGACACTGGGACTCTGTTTAAAATACGCATAGTCGTCAAACGCTCCTTCCTGTGTATATAAAACAGCGGAGTGGCTGGTCGGCGCGTCCGTGGCAGCAATGGTAGGAACAATAATCAGAGCATCGCCCTCTGCCACACATTTTGCAGTATCGATTGCTTTTCCGCCTCCAAGGCCTATTGTACAGCAGCAGTTTGTTTTCATTGCAAGCTGCTGAAGTCTTGCCACCTCAGGTCTGGAGCACTCTCCATGAAAACCGCTTTCTACAAAACGGATGCCAAATTTTTCTGCGGTTGCATCCAGTTTTGCCTTTACACGGTTCACATCATCCGGATGTGCAATGAGCAGTGCGGAATCGCCGAAGGTTTTTACAAAATATCCAAGATTTAAAATTTCGTCCTCGCCCTGAACATATTTAGTCGGGCAGATAAATGCTTTTCTCATAATATCCACAATTCCTTTCATTTTTGATTTACCCTTTTTTGTCCGGCTGTTACTTCATCAATAAACTGATTCCTGCAATGAACAGAAGAACATAGGTCAGTTTCATAAACAACAGTTGGCTCATTCGTTTATAAAGCCAGGTTCCAATCGCCATACCGGCAATCAAAAAGGGAATGGAAATCATCTGTGTCCTTACAAGGCCTGCCGTCCACAGACCGCTTTGTATATCATCAATTAAAATGATGCCGTTAAGTATAATCCAGACAGTGGAGATGGTTGCCCGAAAGCTCACCTTATCTTTGATGGTTTTAGACAAATATCCAATCAGCAAGGGACCTCCTGACACAAACATTCCATGAGCAACCCCTGAACCAAGCAAAAGTCCACAGGATTTAACCGGTGACATCGCAGTTTCTTCCTTCCGGGGCCTGAAGAGCTTATAAAATCCGTTTACCGCCAGCAGGATTACAAAAAGCCCCAGAAGCTTATACAGGACGCTTTCATTTCCGGCAAAAAAGCTTTTGACTGCCATTCCCGCTGCCATACCAACTGCCATGACAATTACAATTTTTTTTAATTCTTTCCAGACAACATTTTTGCGGAAAGACACAAATACATAAATTCCCGCCAGAAGCCCCAGGGTATTCAGAACAGGCTTTGCCACATCAAACCCAACCAGCATAATTCCGGGAGGCATTGCGAGGATTGTCCCCGCAAAGCCTGTAATTCCCTGAATAATGTTTGTGAGCAATATCACAATGTAAAACAAAATTTCTCTCATCTGTTATTCCCCATATTTCTTGCGGATTTCTTCAAAGATGTCTGCAAAGCTGCTGTCCTTCCGATAAAAAGCGGGAGTATATCCCATTTCAGCGGACACTGTAACATTTCCGCCTTTATATTCTTTTCCGGTCCATAAATGTACCCAGTTATCCGAGGGAAGATAAACCTCCCATTCATGGACATCTTCCCGGTATACCGGCGCCACCAGCATATCCCGTCCTAAAAGGTACTGATACTGGATATCATAGGCTTTTTCATCCTCCTCATAGTGGACAAAAAGAGGGCGCTGCACAGGAAGACCGGTGAGAGAATTCTCTTTTACAAGAGCTTTTGTATATGGGGCAAGCATGGTGTAAATATCTACCAGGCGTGCAAGCTGTTCCATGGCATCTTCATCATCATAGTATTGGAAATTGGTTTCCGGTCTGTTTCCCTCATGGGTACGCATAACCGGAGTAAACATTGCCATTTCCGCCCATCTTAAAAACAGTTCCTTTGTCCTTGTATTATCAAACAAGGAGGTATATCCTCCAATGTCGCTGTGTGTTAATCCGCAGCCTGTCATACCGGAGCTCAAAGCCGCACAAATTACCGTTGCCAGTCCATCGTGGATGGTAAAATCCACCGACTGGTCTCCTGCCCACAGCAGAGTGCAGTATTTCTGGGTTCCCGCACCGCCGGCGCGCATAAAGTAAACAATCTCGCCCAGCTTTCCGGCTTCCTTCACAGCTTCATAATTACATTTCGCCCACAGAACCGGCCAGTGGTTATGCTCGATCATGGGAGAAAGTCCACTGTGCAGTTTGATGTCACCGGTTGGAAGATACTCTCCGAAGTCAGCCATCCATCCGTCTATTCCAATATCTATGGTATATTTACGGATGACATCATCCTTAAACCAACGGTAGGCATCCGGATTTGTAAGGTCTACAACGCCGCAGTAAAATTCTCCGAAATCCACCAGATACTCACTGCCGTCGGATTTTGTGGCAAAATATCCTTTTTCCCTGCCTTCCTGGTAGAGGGCACCGTCATTGACAAGATAAGGGTTCACGTATCCAAGGAAACGGATATTCTTTTTCTTGATTTCCCTGATTTTTTCAGGCAGGCCGGGGTACATTTCCTGATGAAACTTCCAGTCCCACTGGAGCCTTTTTCCAAAGGAAGTTACCCGTTTTCCGCACCAGTCCTGACACCAGATTCCGGAAACCTTAATTCCCTTTTCCAGTGTTTTGTCAAGAAGTCCGAAGGAACGCTCATTTCCTCCCTGTACGCCGATGATCAGACCATTGTAGACCCAGTCCGGCAGCTCCGGCTGTCTTCCGAAATAAGCGGTAATTTTCTCCAGCAGTTCGGTATAGCTGTCTGCTGCCTCAATACGAATCTGTGCCGGCACCTCCCATATCTGAAGTTCGTGGAAATCCACATTACGGAAATCAAAATCCGCATAAGCGGTAGAATCCACATGAAGATAATATTTCTTTGTGGAAACAAAGGTGGGCTGAGGATAATTCGTATTATAATAATCACCGCCTGCTTTGTTTTCCACGTCGGAGCGCCATGTTACATAAGTTGTTTTATCACGGCCAACACCAGGCTCGGAGGTCCAGATGGGGAAATTGCGTCCCCGCAGATTAAAATAGGACATCTGCTCACCGCAGCCGTAACATTTCTCGTCTTTATCTGCCGCTGTCCGGAACCAGAAGCGGTTGATCCGGGGATCCTTCCGGGCAAAAGCAATAACTGCCAGAGTCCCCTCCGTCTTTACTGCGGCTTCCAGCTTATCCCCGAAAACAAGGCAAAGACTGTTTTCTGTCTCTTTTATTTCTGTAATCCTGAGAGGATACCGTTCCGTAACATAATCTGTAATTTTAAAGTTTCCTCTGTACATATCCACCTCTTCTCTGCCCAGCCCTACGTAAATCATAGGACTGGCGGAAGAATGCTCCAGGATTGTTTTTCCGTTATGTGTTAATAAAAAATGGTTTTCACCTGTGGTCACCTGCATGTCGGCATCCTCCTCATTGTCTGTAATTATTATTTTTCTTACTGTTTCGCTTTTTTGCTCATCTCTTTGGTAAAAATCACAACGGACACTACAATCAATGCAGCAGTCACCCCAAGAATCAGGGCAATGTTTCTGTTTTCAGCGGCAAGCCCTGCCGGAGAGAACATGAAATACTCATAAACCAGAACAGATACAAGCCATACCGCAAAGCCCTTTCCGTGATTCCAGGGAGTCATATCATAGCCATCTCCTCTGGCCGCACCCTTATCAAATACTTTTGTATTCGGAGCAATTTTGCTGCATACAAGAATAATGATCAGCATGATAATAAAGGAAATCGCATAAATATGCATGTAGTTGATGCTTTCAACGGCATTTGTAAAAGGGCTGTCAATTTTAGCGAAAATAAATTTATAGCAGGCATAGAATACAACATGGAAAGCAGTTGCACAGTATGCACCAAGCCTGGAACCTTTCCTGGAGAACATTCCGACCAGAACCATGGTGATAATGGGAATGTTATAAAATCCGGTAAAGCTTCGTCCAAAATCATAAAGTCCTGTGCTTAATACATCTAAAAACGGAGTAAAAATAATCGCGAAAGCTGCAAATCCCCATCCGATTTTCTTTGCAAATTTAACGGTCTCTTCTTCACCAAGGTCCGGTCTGAAAACCGGTTTGTAAATGTCAACCATAAATACAGTGCTGGCCGCATTCAGGAAAGAGTTATATGTGGAAATAATGGAGCCGAATAATGCCGCACAGAAAAGTCCGACCACCGGCCAGGGCAGAGACCTTGCAACCAGAGTCGGATATGCATAGTCTTTGCTTTCCAGACCCGGAACCAGTCTTGCTGCAATTACACCGGGAAAAACCAAAAGCAGCGGAACCATCATTTTCAGGAAACCGGAAATCAGCACACCTTTCTGTCCTTCTTTTAAGCTTGCAGCGCCTAATGCTCTCTGAATCAGAACCTGGTTTGTTCCCCAGTAAAACAGGTTTGCAAGAAGCATGCCAGTGAAAATGCAGGCAAACGGTACGGGATCTGTTTTTCCCCCGATGGCGTTCAGTTTCTCCGGATTAAAATTTACGACATCCTGAATACCGGCAAGGAAGCCGCCTCCGTTTAATTTTCCAACTGCAATGAAGCCAAATACCACTACCATTAAAGAACCAATTACCAGGAGAATACCGTTGATGGTATCAGAAACTGCAACCGCGCGCATACCGCCAAGGACTGCATATAATGCGCCGATGATACCTACCAGTACGATGAGAATGGTCAGTGCCATACCATCGCTGATTCCAAATACAGCGCCAAGATCAAAAATCTGATTAAAAGCAATAGCGCCGGCATAAAGACAAACCGGAATACCAACTACAAGATAGCCTAACAGGAACAGGATAGATACCAGCCTTCTGACGCCTACACCGTATCTTTCTTCCATGAATTCCGGAAGGGTGGTATAACCTTTTTTCAGGTACAGGGGCAGGAATACGAATGCCATTACGATGGTTGCAATTACTGCAGTTGCTTCCCATGCCATACCGGACATGTTTGCTGCATAAGACTGTCCCGAAAGACCTACCAGGTTTTCTGCGGAAAGGTTTGTCAGAAGCATGGAACCGGCAATAAACGTTCCGCTCAGTCCGCTTCCTGCAAGGAAATACCCCTTTGCAGTTTTCTGGTCATCAGAGTCTTTTACGATTTTTCCTGAAATTACAGCTACAAACACTGTAAAAAGGATAAAAGTTATTAAAGTAAAACCTAAATGTGCCATTTTGCCCTCCTGATTTTGTGTATTTTTACGATTTTTTCTTTCTCTCAATTGTGCTAAAATAAGTACGAAAATAATATTTTCACCGGCATCTCCATCGGAATATGGGTATTGGCGTATTTGTATTTCCGATGGGATGTCAGTAAGAGAAAAGTTTTGACTTTTTTAATAAAAAAGCTCTTTATTTTCTCCGGTGACCCCCGGATGAGCGCCCTGTCTGATAAGCGGTTCTCTCTGGGGATGCGCAATCACCCATTTATTTTTCTGAAGCAAAAGCACATCTTCGTTTTCAAATTTCCCTTTTTGATTTTCCAGTGGTGTATTGGTTCCTTTGGGGAGTATAACGATATCCTTAAATCCTACATCTGTAACTCTGCACGGAGAAAGATGTAAGGTTGTCTGGTACATTTCGATTGCTGTACCTTTTTCAACAAAGAATACTCTGGCATTCCAAGGGTGATAAGTATTGCCGCTGATTTCCCAGGTATGTCCGAGAACCAGCATAAAATCTGTAACTGCAATATTTATTTCGCTTCCCTTATGGTACTCAAAACCGTTGCAGGTGGTGTTTCTCCCATTACAATACCCGATCTGAATTGGCATTCCACCATACAGTGTATTTTGCACCTGCGCTGCTGCCTCCGTCTGTTCCAGCTCCGGAACAGACGGGAAATAGCAGTTTCCGGCTTGGGGAATATCGGTATTTTCTTCCATGTAGCGGATCATGTCTGTGAAATCATAGCCCTTGACGATACGTCCGTAGCTTTGGAAAATCTCATCCTTGACGCTGTAAATTTCCACATCATTTTTCTCTCTTAAAATATCAATGTTCATGTTCTGTCATTCCCTTCCGGTGCAATTATCTGTCGCGTACTATCTTTACAGTCGCACAAAAATCCTCTTTTCCATAGCCACGCTCCATTGCCAGGTCATATACAGATTTTGCAGCTGCTTCACCAGGCATCTCAAGTCCGCTTTCCTTTGCAAGACTCATGCAAATGTTTACGTCCTTATACATGTTTTCAATGGAAAATGCCGTGGTATAATCTTCATTTTTAATAGGCTCCGACTTGGAATCCAGATAGAAATTCTGACCGCCGCCATAAGAAATTGCAGTAGCATAGCTGTCCATATCAATGCCATATTTCTGTGCCAGTGTGTAGGTTTCATTTACACCGTTCTGAATCTGAGAAACCAGAGCATTATGACAGATTTTCATTACCAGTCCCTTTCCATTATCGCCCATGCGGATGATGTTTTCGCCCATATAAGCCAGAATGGGAAGTGCCTTTTCGCAGGCAGCTTCCTCGCCGCCCACGTAAATTCCCAGCTTTCCGGCAATGGCAGCCGGCTTTGATTTTACAACCGGTGCGTCAACAAACTGTGCGCCTGTTTCTTTTACCATTTTGGCGATTTCCACAGAAACAGATGGATCAATGGTACTCATGTCAATGCAGAGCTTTGTTTCGTTTAATACGTTCAGGATTTCTTTATATACAGACATGGAATGTTCAGACTTCGGAACCATTGTAATTATTATATCTGCATTTTCCGCTACCTGTACAGAACTTCCGCAGGGAACAGCGCCTTTTGATGCAAGAAGCTCTACCTTAGCTTTTACAAAATCAAATACATATACCTTATCATCATGTTTCTTCACGATGTTCCCGCTCATTGCTTCGCCCATAATTCCCAGGCCGATAAATCCGATTTTCATTGATTGTTCTCTCCCTTTCCATTATGAAAAATCAGGCTGGCCGCATACCGCCGGCAGCCGCTTTTATTCTGTTACAGTATTATCCCAGGCGTTTGTGAAGGTTTCAAGACCCTGGGCAGTATACGCATGCTTCATGCAGTCTTTGTATACGGCAAGACCGGTAGTAACAATATCGGCACCCGCAACTGCACAGTCTGCAATCTGCTTTGGAGTACGGATTGCAGCACAGATAATCTGAGTCTTTCCGTAAAAGCCGTAATTCTTGTAAATATTAACAATATCCTGAATATATGCCTTGCAGTCTTCGCCATTAGCCTCTTTCCAGCCAATGAACGGAGATACGAACAAGGAGCCGTTTCTTCCCGGACAGAGTGCCTGAGATGGAGAAAATACCAGCGTTACGTTTGTGCGGATGCCTTCTTTTTCCAGTCTTCTTGCCGCAGATACTCCAGCCTCCGTACATGGAATTTTGATTACAAAGTTAGAGCTCATTGCTGCGATTTTCTTTCCTTCTGCAACCATTTGATCAGCATCATCCAGGTGTGGATTGATTTCCACAGAAATCGGGAATTTCTCATAACCTTTCATCCCTTCCTCCTTCACCCAATCCGCCAGCTCCCTGATTACTGTCAGGAATGGCTTTCCGCTTACCATGATGTGTCTTGGATTGGTGGTTACGCCATCAATGCCAAAGGTGTTGTAAGCCTCTTTGATCTCCTCGATCCTTGCACTGTCCAAAAAAAACTTCATTTCTTGTTCCTCCTCTTTTTAATTAAAATTTTTAATCAATTTGCCCTAAAAAATATTTATGGTTATTTCAGGATATATATGTACATTTTATCTATTTAATATCCTGTTACCACAAATATTTTATGATTTTATAATATACACTTTCCCCTTTTCTGTCAACACCTTCCACTCGATCTTTTTCTTTTCTATATTTTATTTAAATTTATTAATCAATTATTGTGCAATATGTATGAATCGCTCCACTTTTGCTCTAAAAAGTCAATGATAGTCTGATTTACTGCAGTACATACCATTCCGTTCTTCACACTCAGGAGCCTCAGGAGATGGCACTAAAGTCTGTTCCGTCCCATCTATATTTTGCTTTTTATTGACATGTATCTGTGCTGCAACTCTGATGTTGTATCATTTTAGTTGACACTTTATACTCAAGGATTTGATGTATAATCAAAGAAAAATAAGGAGGCAACTGCAATGGCAAAAAAACTCGGCGGGGCAAAAGCCGCCGCTGAGTCGGGCATCCCCGAAAACACTATGTACGCATGTACATTTTGAATGGAAAATCAACTGGCTGCAGACCTGCGACGACTGCAGGAAACATGAACCACCTAAAAAATGGCGTCACAGCTAAATACTGTGCGCCACTCATCATCTTAACATCCTGCTTTCCGCTTACACTTCGAATCATAGAGAGGGAAGTTTTATCATTGCAGCCACGGCCGTTTATTATCCAGCCAACCGTTACGCTGCCAATATTCCTTTTCCGTTGGGCTTGAGCCCAAACCTTTTTTTTGCATCATTCGCATAATATAAAACATAAATTTTGTTTTCATACCCACACGCACCTCTGATTTCGCTGAAAGCAATTTTACCAGCCTGGCAATATTCTTTTTTATAATCTCTTTTTTCTTTGCCGAAACCATTTCCCAATTCATAGCCTGGACGGCTATACCATAGCTTTTCACATAAGGAACGCCCCAATAGAAAAGTGCATCTGTAATATCCTTTATTGCCGTTTTCGTACCTTTGCCTGCCGCTGTCGAAATCACAACAGCTTTTTTTGAGAACATACAGGCTCTTGGCTTATGCGACATCCAATATGTAAATGTCAGGTCAATAAATGCTTTCATAGGGGCGGATGCCCGCATGCAATAAGTCGGTGTCGTAAAAATCAGCAAATCCGCAATTTCTACCTTTTCCATAATTCGTTTCTTATCTGAATAAAAAGGACACTTTTCCTCATCCTCAATACAGTTATAACACCCAATGCAAAAGTGTTCTAAATCTCTCGGCAGGAAAAACTCACTTACTTCACTTTCTGTAAATTGTTCCGCAAGCAGTCTGCCGATATGATAAGAACTGCCCTTATGATTCTGACCGTGTATAAGTACAATTTTCATGACCATCTGTCCCCTTCGTATATTTTATTGAATTGCCTGATATGACGTTCAATCATCAGCAAAGCCTCACTTTCACGGTCCGGCTCTCGGTCACACATCGTCAATAACAGAAAAATTGGTGCGTAAAAATGCAATGCCATTATTTTCTCGTCTTCTTTCATCAGTAAACCGTTCGCAGAAACCCCTGCCAGGACTGCCGCCTGATAAGACAGAGGAGCGTCAACATACTGTTTTGAAAAAAGCTCTGCAAGTTCCGAATTGCGGAATTGCTCCAGGGTAAGCATTTTCCGGAATTTCTGCACTTTATCATTGTGCAGAAAATACAAAAACAGTTCTTTCCCCATTGTCACCAGCGTATCTTCAGAAGCAACAGAAAAGACATGCGCATCTTTATCGGCATCTCCGTCACTCAGTTTCAATTTCGCAGCCTGTTCATCATAACTCAGTTTTAATTCTTCCAATATTGCACTGAAAATGTCCTGTTTACTTTTAAAGTGTTTATACAATGACGGCGCTTTAATTCCCACTGCTGCCGCTATATCACCGACATACACATCACTATAGCCTTTTTCCGAAAATAAAGTCAAAGCCTCTGACAGTATTTTTTCCTTTGTTGTCATATAGCAAGTCTCCTTTGGCTAATTTAAATTAGCTTTATTATAGACTAATTCTAATTAGCTGTCAAGAATCCAGGATTTCCTTTTGAATGATCATTTGCTTGTCATCCACTTTTTTAATGTTCACTTTGCTCATCTCCGGTTTTGGGGCAAAAAAAGCACCTAAGCCATTTGGGGCTTAGATGCCATTACTTTCCCGACTCCCATAATAAAAGAAAATCAGACACCAATGCACTTTCCCTCTTATTGGTGCATTTACAGGGCAATGCTTCTTTGTCATTTAACCGGGCAGCTCCTCTCTATCGCCGCAAAAGCTCTGACGCTTTTCATTACCTATCATTTAACATGCGGAACCGGAGCTGTCTGCCCACATTCTTTACCAAAGTACATTTCTTCTTTTCCTTCTGATTGCAATTTAACTATGCCTGCGGATGTTACGCTATTGCTACAAGCACGAAACAGGCAGTTTTACTGGAACCGCCTGTTTCTCTAATCGTAGTATATCCGTTATTTTTTCCCACAACACTTTTTGTACTTCTTACCGCTTCCGCATGGACATAGATCATTCGGATAAATTTTCTTATCTTTCACTATTGGCTGCTGGACCGACATCATAAAATCATCATATGAATCGTTATAATAATCCGCTGCTTCCATAGATTCTGAAAAATACTTCTGCTGTGATTCAATCCATTTCAAGTCCTCTGATATCTGTAAATGCTCTGCCAGAATTTTCGCTCTTTCAAATAGCAAACTGTTATGAATGGTACATGGAATACCTATTACCTGTTTCCGGATTAGCTTATATGCCTCTTCTGCCCCCTTCTCTTCCTGCACGCACCAGCTGAATACATTCCATGCATTCTCATTTTGCGGCTCTTTCTTCAGCCAGTTTTCAAACCACTCTTTTCCCTCTTTGCATTTTCCTACAGCATATAATTCTTCACCGATTGCCGAAAAGAAATTGCTGCTGCCGTCATATGTCCAGTCCAACAAATCCAGCACAGCATGACAAAACTCCATTCGTCTCTCATGCTCTCCGGCATTCCCCAGTTCCATTTCAAAATCCTGCAGCCAGGCATCTATCGGATAGCAATAATCCTGTTCTTCCATTAATCCGCTGACGCTCATCTTTTCTTCGATTGATGATCTGTTTAAATATTTCCCAGGCTTTCCACCAGTAAGCGATCAGCGATTCATTATTCGACATATCCTGTACCTCATATCCATACTGCACAAGTTCATCCCATTCGTCCCACTCAGTGGGAATTGTATGAGCATCTTCAAAATCTATACTTTGCCGAACCAACTCCTCTAAAGCCCGCGCAAAACGTTTCTCATCATAGGGCTGATTTTCTTTCAGCACATCATAAATCTCCGTTAAAACAACAGCGCCAATTTTTTCTTTTGCCTCCCGCATAGAATAATCCGCATCAAGCAGCTTCTGATATGCCAGTTTTGTAACAGGCGGATCATTGTCCTTCAACTGATTTTCCACTATATCTAAAATTATCTTCTTTAATCGTAAATTTCCATTCTCTTATCCTCTCACATCATCTCATTAAAAAGTTTTCCAACATTTTTCTTTCATAAAATTAGTAATTACAGAGATATCCTCTCCCTCATAAAATGCAACAAGAAGCCTTTTAAACTCCGGCACCTCCTTTTCCGGAATAACCAGAAAGCCCATTCCATGTGCTATCAGGTAATGATTCGCAAATATGACAGATGCCCTCTTATTGCCATCAAGAAATATCTGCGTTTTCATACAATATAGACATAATTCTATTGCTATATCCAACACATCTTTCTGTTGTCTGGTTATCTGCGCAATCTGTTCTCTTACCATTGATTCAACTGGAAGCGGCGGTATATAACTGGACCCTCCGATGGTTACCGGCACTCCTCTGATTCTACCACCATCATAAAAAAAGCCTTCATTTACAAGTCTTGCAATATGACAAACCATATAATAATCAGACTCACTTTGTATTACATCCGGATCAAGAATAAATTCCCATGCATGTTTCAAATTTAAAATTTTCTGTACATCTGTTGCCGACACACCATTAATTTTTCCATTTTCTATGATATCTTCTGTCTGCGGAAATGAAGTCGCCACACCTTCCAAGACTGCCTGATCATAGATATTCACCTTCATATTCACTCTGGCAAATTCGAGATTTTCAACTACCCTCTTAGGAAGTTGTTTCCCCTCATATCCAAACTCTGCTAAAGCCTTATTAATACGTCGGATGTTCTTATTTAACTCTCTCAATTCTCTTGCATTACGTAAAAGTAATTGGTACAGCTCATCTGAATAAACATCCACATAAGTAGATGTCAGTTTTCCAGCAACACGTTTTCGTATATATAAATATTTATTTCCACTCTGTTCTTTAATCTCTGGATTTCCATCGTAAGGAAAAAGATTTAACCGTGCCTGATAATCAGCTCTCTGCTGTAATAATTCCTGTATCTCCGAAAAATTGGCTGCCATTTTCTTACTCCTTTATAGGGAACTTCTGTATTATATATATTACCAAAAAGTCCCCTATATTTCAATAATGGTATAGGGAACTTTTTAATCATATTATACTCTAAAAGTTCCCCAATTATACTATTTATATTGGAATACTATCTTTAAGACACAACACCCCATACCCGATCTCTTCATTCGGATACCGGCCAAACGCCGGCAGCGGCTTCGCCCCTCTCCGCAGATATGCCTTTACCTTCTCCCCATACAAAAACGGATCGTTTCCCCGTACAATTCCCCACTCCATTAGCAGAGCTGCTGCGCCGCTGACAAAAGGTGTTGCAAAGGAGGTACCTGTCACGGAAGCATAGCTGCCGCCCGGAACCGGAGCTGTGATGTCTACGCCGGGAGCTGCCAGATCCGGCTTCCGGTAAACCAGACTCACACTTCCTCTCCCCGAAAAATCCGCATAGGCATTCAGACGTGAATCATATGCTCCTACGGTAATCGTCCTTGCCGCTGTGGAGGGAATCGTCAGAGTTCCCTGTGCCTGCGGCAGGAAAAATCCCGTATTGGGATTCAGGGCCCCGCCTCCCGGAAGCCAGAGATAATATTCTCCCTCTTTGATATTGCGTCCCCGAAGAATGATCTTCCAAACGCCGCTGTCAATATAATTTCCTCTCGGGATAAAATCGATATAAATTTCCTGTGTCACCTGAAAGGGTCCGGGCTTGCCGTAATAAATCAACAGTTCCGTCTCTCCGGTACGATGCCTCTGAGGGCCAAGTTCTTCATATAGAGGCCCAATCCGCACCCCCGCCGGACTTTCCACATAAACTTCCATCTCATCCGCATAGGACTTCCACAATTGCACATTTAAAACCGGCTCATAAGGACTGACCCCCAGCTCAATTTCCTGCATTTCTCCGTTCTCTACTCTGCCTCCGGTATGCAGATTGTCATTGCCGTTATTTCCCGTTCCGGTACAAAAGACGATTCTTCCCACATTCGCAACGTTATCAATGTAATTTTCCAGAAGAGAATCCCCCCGGTGGGAACCATAATTATTTCCAAAGCTCAGATTGATCACCATTGGCCTGCCAAGGGCCTGAGCCTGCCGTACCAGATAATCAATTCCCTGTATGAGCTCAGTCGTCCTGGGAAAAGAATTTTCCCTGGGAATTCCCAGCTTCACAACAATGATGTCGCTCTCATATGCAACGCCTCTGTTTACACCATTAGATGCCAGACCGTTGCCTGCCGCAACCCCCAGAACAGACGTACCGTGCCCGCTGAAATCTCTTTCCGGCACAATCTGGTATCCTTGTGCAGCCGGGAGTGCAAGCGCAGAATCAATCATCTCCTTTGTATATTCCACGCCCAGTGAATATCCCTGAGGCGGTCTTCGGGACTGAGCCTCATCCGCAATTCCACTCTGATCCCACAGACTCAGAATTCTGGTAGTCCCGTCCTCATTGCGAAAATCCGGATGCCGGTAATCTACCCCGGAGTCTACAACTCCCATAAGAATTCCCCGTCCGGAAAGCCCTCTGCCCCCATTTCCCGGCAATACGCTGCCGTTCTGCACGGAGCGAATACAGCTCGCCGTATTTGCCTGGAAATCGCTGAAATACAGCCGCTTCGGTTTTTCCACAAATTCCACCTGCGGCCTTTCTGAGTACGTCTCCAGCAAACTTTCCGGAAGTGTAACAATCGCATATCCGCCAAGCAGCGGCACCACCGTAATCCCCTCTCCATAAAGTCCGGCTTCTTCTCCGCTGTATTTTACAATCACATCCCAAAGCTGCAGCTCTTCATCATAACCCACATTCAGATTCCATGATTTTTCCCGTTCCTCCGCAGTGGAATCCAGCGCAAGATTCAAAAGATTATCAATTTTCTGGTCGGCCATAGGTATCCCCTTAATTTTCCATTTACTCTATTTTATTAACTGATTGTCTCTTTTAATCATGCAGGATCGCGGCCGGCAATATGTTTCAAAAATCCAAAAGGTTCTTCATCCTCCAAAAAATGCATCAGCATATAGGCGCACATGATTGCTACATTTTCTTCCCGGAGAATCCGCTTCACCTCTTCCCGGTCTGCAAGGACTACCTCAATTTCCTCGCTGTCCTCCTGGGCAGCCTTACTGATCTCACCGCCTGCATAGCCATAAACCGTTGCGCAGGATTCGTCCGTCATTCCAATTGTGGTGAAATATGGCTTTTCATAGGCAGTATCCACCTTCAGCGGCGTGAGAGTCAGCCCTGTTTCTTCATACAATTCTCTGACTGCGCCCTCGTGGAAATCCTCTCCCGGCTCCACCAGACCTGCCGGAAATTCATAAATATAATCATCCAGAGTATAACGATACTGCCGTACCAAAACCACCTTGTCTTTCTTTTCTCCGTATATGCTGTAAATGATCACTCCATCCGGGGTATTTTTCCTGGTTTTCAGCTTCATCTCACCAATACTCTTTGCCCTGGACGCGACAAAATAGGACACCGGGGTATTATGTATACTGGTCGCCTTCACACTGTATAAATTCACATATTTATTATCCGTTAATTTTTCAACACTATGAATCTGCCCCATATTAAAATCTCCTTATCTCTTCCTTATGCCAATGTACTGCCTTCTTACAGAGCAGCAACAGCTCATCTAAAATTTCTCCTCCGGCAGACAGCAGCACCGGAAAAACCCGGTCCGCTTTTACCGCTTATCCATTATAGCACAAAAAGAGCCTTCTGCAATACAGAAGACTCTTCCTCATTTACTTTTGCACTACTCAATTGCTTTGTCCCACTTCGCTGTCTGCTCCGAACCTTATTGCTCTTCCGGCATCATGTTAAAATACATAGTCCTCTTTATCGAACTGAATATCAAACGTCTTTGCAGCTTCAACAACAGATGCCACATTCATCGGACCATATAACGGAACACAGGGGAATGCTTCCTGTGTAAAATAACCGAGTACAATATTCGTAACTGCACAATTGTATTTCTTTGTAAGCTCAGAAACACGCTCTGCCATAACAAAATTACGCTCTGTCGCATACGGCTGGCCCAGCACACCCTCTTTTCCTTTGGCTGCATAGATATGGAAGAATCCGCCTGCATTCCCCATATATGGCATCATCAGGGTATCCGGCTCTTCTTTGTGATAATCATACAGAGCATCTTTGACATAAACAAGTGTATCATCCGGAAGCGGGTTCATATATTTTGATCCAAGATTCAAAAGTGCCTGATCTGCAACAGGCCCGCGGTAACCCATTTTCCTGCAGTATGCTACTGCGGCTCTCTGGCGCTCTGCCGACCAGTTAGATACCGCAAAATAACGGATTTTGCCCTCGCGTACAAAGTCCTGCATCGTTTCCACCATATCCTCAACCGGAATTCCCGGGTCATCACGATGATAGAAATAAATATCAATATAGTCTGTACGAAGTGTACGCAGAGATGCCTCAAGATCTCCTCTCATTTCAGGCCTTGTGCAGCGGTTGATATGCAGATCCATATCCGGATGTGTATATACCGGATGCCCGCCCTTTGTCATAAGAACGATTTTGTCACGGTTTCCGGTTCTCTTAAGCCAGTCTCCCGTCACACGCTCAGCGCGGGCTACCTCCTGGCGTCCGTCAAGAACCACCCAATCCGCATAAACACGCGCACAGTCGATGAGGTTTCCTCCCTGCTCCACAAAGGTTCCAAACATTGCATCCGCGTCTGCAGCCTCTTTTCCCCAACGTACGCCTGCGTCTACCGTTCCGAGCCCCATCTGCGACACCTTCAGTTCTGTATTCGGTATCATTATTTTATTCATGTTTTTTCTCCATTTCTTCTCTAAACTTATTTTGTAGAAAGACTTCTGATCCACTCTCTTCCCGCAACACCTTTTGTCTCGCAGTAATAATCCCAGACAAGTCCTGCAGGAAGCATTTTGGTTTCCTCAAGAAGCGCAAGGCGTTTTGTTGTGTTTCCTTCGCGTTCAAGGCGTTTAAGCTCCTCTGTGGGACGAAGCATCGCAAGCATCAGCGCCTTGCGGGCAGACCGTGCGCCGATCGCTGTTGCCGCTATACGATTCATAGATGCGTCAAAATAATCCGTACCGATATGTACTTTATCGTATGCATCGTATGCTGCAATTTCTTCCATGATTTCCTTTGTCGCATCATCCAGAATCACTACATGGTCCGAATCCCATCTGACCGGTCTTGATACGTGAAGCTGAATTTCGTCATCAAATGCAAGATAACTGGAAAATTTGGGTCCGATTGTCTCCGTGGGATGGAAGTGTCCTGCATCCATACATACAATACAGTTGCCGGTATGTGCCGCATACTCCGTATAGAATTCATGAGAGCCGGGTACATAGGATTCACTTCCAAGGCCAAATACCTTGGATTCACAGGAATCAATATTGTACTCCAGCTTTTCGGCAAAAATCCGGTCAAGAGAATCCTTCAGAATCAGACGCGGCGTCAGTTTGTCAACCACAATGTCCTTGCTTCCGTCACCGATCCAATGGTTTGTAATACATTTTTCACCGAGCTCTCTTCCGAAATAATCACCGATTTTTCGGCATGCAATACCATGCTCGATCCAGAAACGTCGAATTCCTTCGTCCGGATTCGTCAATGTTGAATTGCTGTCAAAATCCGGATGTGAAAAGTAAGTCGGATTAAAATCAAGCCCGATCTTCCGTTCCTTAGCAAAATCAACCCACTCAACAAACTCTCCAGGCCCGATTTCATTACGTTCGATGTTTTTGCCGTGCTTATTCATATAAACAGCGTGAAGCGCAAGCTTTGTATGTCCGGGAATTAAATCAAGCGCCTGATTCAGGTTTGTCATAAATTCCTCCGGATTACGCGCTTTGCCCGGGGCATTACCGGTTGCAGCAATGCCTCCGCTCATTTCCGCTTCCGGGAATTCAAACCCCTGCAGGTCATCTATCTGCCAGCAATGTACGGAAATCGGCACTTCATCCAGTTTCTTCAAAACAGCATCGGTGTCTACTCCCATCTCACCATAAATTTCTTTTGCAATTTGATAATTTCTTTCACTATTGTCCATGTATAGGCCCTCTTTCTCTGCGGATTTTTATTCACCAACCATGATTTTCAGAATTTCTTTATTTGTTTCTTTCATTCCTTCCTTGCCAAGACGGCCGACATTGGAAATGGTCTCATCCACACTTGGTCCAACGATGCCGTCACCTTTGCGGAACTGCTGACCATGATGATACATTTCATACCCCATCAGACCTGCATTGACAGAAAAAGCAATCTTTGCAGCACACGATGCCTTTGCCCCGTCACAGACGATTCCCGAAACAATGCTGAGGCCGTTTACAAGTGTATGATCTACCTCCCTGAGCGTACCGCCCTTAAGATAACAGATACCTGCCCCTGACGCAACACCGGCACATACGGCTCCGCAGAATGCTGACAGACGTCCGATTCCTGTTTTCTGATAGATTGTAATCAGGTTTGAGAGTACAAGTGCACGGTACATTTTCTCCTCAGGAGCACCAAGTGCACGTGCATATACAATAACCGGTACGGAACAGGTTATCCCCTGATTTCCGGATCCTGAGTTGATAATTACCGGAAGCTCACAGCCATTCATGCGGGCATCCGAACCGGCTGCAGCCATTGCAACGGCCTTGTGATTTACCTTATCATCTTCCATTTCCAGTACTATGGAACCAATATTCGCACCCCACGAATTTTTCATTCCTTCTTCTGCAATTGCCATATTGAATGCAATCTGCCTATTCAGCAGTTCCTTCACATCTGCAACATCACACGTCTCAGTAAAATCCCAGATTCTCTCAACCGTCAAAAAGCTTCTGTCCGTCAGAGCGGTCTCTTCATCTGCCTCAAACGGCACCTCTTTGAGAACTGTCCCATCCTTCTCCTCCATAACAATATTTGTATGGTGATTCACGATTCGGAGCTTTGCCGTGTGCTCCCCGCATGTTTCTGTAATAAGAATATCAAAGACATTTCCCTGATCCAGAAACTCCACCTTGACCTCATGCTCGTCCAGATAGCGTGCAATCCCGCTTCTCTGCTCCTCGCTGACCTCACTGATTACCTCAAGCATTCTGTCTGTGACGCCTGCAACAACCCCGGCTGCCGCTGCCGCTTCAATTCCCTTCATATAACCCGTATTCGGTACAACTACCGACTTTACATTTTTGATAATCGAACCACTGGCCTGTATCCGTATCTTCTCCGGTACGGCGCCCAGCAAATCGCGGCATCTGGAAGCGCCATATGCAATCGCGATCGGCTCTGTACAGCCCATTGCCGGAACCAGCTCTTCCTCAAGTATTTTCACTATATCCTGATAAAATTTCTCATTCCGTTCCATAATATCCTCCTGTTTTCAAGTCCGTTTCCTCACGCAAAAGCCGCCCACATAAATATACACATACACATTGCCGCCTCAGTTTGTGAACATCATTTCAAGCGTCTTAACCGCCGTTTTAAGTGTTGACTCCCGTACAGAAAGATACGGTCTTAATTCCAGCGTCCTGGCCTGCATGCGTACGCCGTCTATCTGCTGAAACATCAGCTCCGCCGCTCTGTAGCCCAGTTCATACCGGGGTACAATCATCGTCGTAATTGACGGACTTGTCACGCTGGAGAGAGCAACGCCTCCAAAACCGACAAGCGCAATTTCCTGCGGAATGCGGATTTCCCGTTCACGGCATGCCCAGAGTGCACCTGATGCCATCTGATCATTGGCACAGATCACACCGTCAACACTCACCCCTCGATCCAGCAGTGTGTTCATCGCATGATATCCCTCCAGCACCGTGAAGCCGCTATCCATTATATTTTCCTCCGGCAGCGTGCAATGCTCCTCATCCAGTACTCCCCGTATGCCTTCCAGGCTTACTTTATACATCGCCGCATCTTTCTGGCCGCACAGATAAGCAATTTTTCTGTGTCCGGTCTCTATCAGATGACTGGCAAGCATAGCAAACGCATACCGGTAATCAACTCTGACACAATCCAGTGAAGCATTTAATCCATCGGATTCCAGCAGTACCACCGGTATCTGCTTTTTATTTTTTGAAAGCTGGCTCAAATCCGGAGCAAGCACCTCGTACTCCTTCTGTCCTCCCTGCTTGGTGGGGATAAAAATGATACCATCCAACCACTGCTTCTCAAGATTCTTAATAATACGCCGTTCCTTCACCGGCTCGCCTGATGACTCAAGAATAACCGGCAGTACGCCCCGCTCATAACAGAAATCACTGATTCCCTTAATAATATCCGTATAGTAGGTCTGACGCAGGGATGGTATAACAATCGCCATCTGATTCCTTCTGGTAGTCTTCAGAGAGCTCGCAATCGGGCTGATGCTGTAGCCTGTTTCGCTGATTGCTCTCATTACCTTCTCCCTGAGCTCATCACTTACGGAAGCGGACTGGTTCAGTACTCTTGAAACGGTTGAAATACTTACCCCGGCCAGTTCCGCCACACTTTTTATATTGGGTCTATTATCCATACACGCATCCTCTGAAAAAGAACTTTGTTACACTTCTGTCTTTTTGGTGAATTTTGTAATCTTAAAATCACAGAAATCACAATCTTTCTGAGCGCTTGTGCAAAGCCACTCTCCATTCAGTTTAAGCGCCTCTGCATGGCCATAGTCACCGTAGCTTGCAATATCACACAAATACTCTACCTCTTCCGGAGACAGCCCCATTTTTTCCCAGCCCTGGACAAGCGCACATTTTCCTTCCATTCTGACTGTTGTATAATCGTCTGTCTTGTCGATTACCTGATTTCCCACTGCAAGTGTGTTTGCAACGCTGTTGCAGCCTACAAGAAAATCAGCAAGCCCCTGCGGGTCACCTTCATGGCCTTTTCCCGCCCCAAGTCCGTTTGCCTTGTATTCTCCATATGCATACAGCGCACGTTTTGCATACAGATCAAACAGTTCTCTCGGCATCACCTTATAGAAAAAAGCCAGATATCTTGCACGGTCCTCCAGGGCAGCCTCGATCATCGGTCTGACCTCCTCATAGGTATATGTGTCCTTTTTGTTGTACATTGCTCTTTCCTCTGTTTTTTCTGTCTTCAGCATTTAAATATCCTCCACTCTTCATATTTTGCACAGGCAGGAAGCCCCTCATTATACGGAACCAAGATATGCCTTACGCACGTCATCATTCGCAAGCAGTTTATTTGCATCATCTGTCATTGTAACATTTCCTGTTTCAAGAACATAGCCGCGGTCTGCAATCTGCAGTGCCATATTTGCATTTTGTTCAATCAGCAGAACGGTTGTTCCTCTCTTATTGATCTTCTGAATCAGTTCAAAGATCAGTTCCACAAGATTCGGTGCAAGACCCATCGAGGGCTCGTCCAGAAGCAGCAGCTTCGGCCTGCTCATCATGGCCCGGCCAATGGCAAGCATCTGCTGCTCACCGCCGGAAAGTGTTCCCGCCGACTGCTTTTTCCGTTCTGCAAGACGGGGGAACAGTTCATATACTTCCTGATACAAATCAGCAATTTCTTTTTTGTCCTTACGTGTATAGGCACCGATTCGCAGATTATCTTCAACGCTTAAGCCTCCGAATACTTCTCTTCCTTCCGGAGACACTCCGATACCAAGCTTTGTGATATCGGACGGCTTCATTTTTGATATTTCTTTCCCTTCAAAAATGATACTTCCGGTCGCTGCCGGAACAATTCCCGTAATACTGCTGAGTGTTGTGCTTTTACCGGCGCCGTTTGATCCGATCAGCGTCACGATCTCATTTTCATTAACCTCAAGGCTGATTCCCTTCAGTGCGTGAATGCTCCCGTAATACGTATGTAAATCTTTAATCTCAAGCATTTTCTTTTTCTGCATCATGTACTCCTCCGCTTCCGAGATATGCCCGGATTACCTGCTCATTTCTGGCAATTTCAGCCGGGAGACCTTCCGCAATCTTCCTGCCGTGGTCGATTACGTAGATTCTGTCCGAAATGTTCATAACAACGCTCATGTCGTGCTCGATCAGCAGGATCGTCTGCCCCATATCGCGCAGCTTCAGAATAAACTCTTTCAGTTCCTCTGACTCCTGCGGATTCATGCCGGCAGCCGGCTCATCGAGAATAATCAGCTTCGCATTCGTTGCGATCGCCCTTGCAATTTCCAGCTTTCTCTGCATACCATACGGAAGATTCCTTGCATAATTGTCTATCTGATCACCAAGGCCAAGTGACTCCAGCAGCCCGATTGCTCTCTTTGCGGCAGCTTTCTCCTCTTCACGATATTTCCGCGTCTTAAATATCAGATCAAGAAATCCGTAGTTTACATTGATGTGCTCTCCGACCAGCACGTTTTCGATTACGCGCATCGTCGGGAAAAGACGGATATTCTGGAAGGTTCTTGCAATTCCCGCCTTTACGATCTCTCTTGGCTCCTTGTTCTGAATCTCCCGGCCATCAAACCTGACCGTACCCTTATTAACCTTATATACTCCGGTCAGCATATTGAAAACAGTTGTCTTTCCGGCACCGTTCGGTCCGATAATACTGACAATCTCGCCCTGGTTTACCTTAAAATCTACGTTCTCAACGGCAACAAGTCCGCCAAAGACCTTTGTAATTCCGTTTACCTCCAACAATGCCATTATTCCACCTGCTTTCCTTTCGTCCCCGACACCGCCTCAGACCCTGATACGCCTTTGGGCAGTGCATATGGACGTTTACTCAATCCGCCAAGAAGCCCCTGCGGTCTGAAACGCATCATAAAGATAAGAAGCAGTCCGTACACAACAAACCGATAGTCCGCAAGAGAACGCAGTATCTCCGGGAAGGAAATCAGCAGCACGGAGCCGAGAATCATGCCCGGGATGGAACCAAGTCCGCCAAAGATTACGATACAAAGAATCGTCATAGAAACATTAAAATTGAATGTGTTTGCATCAATATACCGGTTCAGCGATGCGTAATACGCGCCGGCCATACCCGCAAGCGCTCCTGAGAGCATGATCGTCTGTACCTTATAAAATGCTGTATTCACACCCATAAGCTTTGCAGCAAGCTCATCCTCTTTGATCGCGCGGATTGCACGGCCGAACTTGGAGTTAACCACATGAAGGCTGACAAGGATTGCAATCGAAACAAGCACCAGCATCAGCCAGTAAAAACCTCCGTTGGAAGTTTTGAATTCCCATCCGAACAGTTCCGGTTTGGGAATGCCGCGCACACCGAGCGGCCCGTTTGTAACTGAGTTCCAATTCAGGACGATCATCTCAACAACCTTACTGAATGCCAAAGTAATAACTGCAAGGTATGAACCAGACAGCTTCATCGTCGCAAGACCGAGTACCAATCCGCCAAATGCTCCGCCAAGAATACCGGTAACCATCGTAAACCAGAACGGAAGGCCAAGCTTTGAACCAAGCAGTCCTGAGAAATATCCTCCGAGCAGGTACAACGCCGCATGTCCCATCGACGTCTGCCCCATATAACCTGCAATCAGATTCAGGCTCATTCCCAGAATAGAATAAATACCAATCAGGCAGAGCACACGGATAATATACTGATCCCGAATGACAAGAGGGACAAGCGCAAGTACAAGATAGGTCACCGGGATCGCAATCTTCTTGTGTTTCAGGACCCAATCGACCATTTTGTCGTAAAATTTCATACTTTCCCTCCTTATACCTTATCAATGTTATCTTTGCCGAACAGACCCGACGGGCGGATCAGAAGAACAAGAAACAGAATAATATATGCCGTCGCGCTTCGGAAGCTTCCTCCGAATGCTGCTACTGCAAGTGCCTCTGCAACACCGATGATTACACCACCGACCACCGAACCATACAGCACACCGATACCGCCAAGTACAGCCGCAGAGAAGCCTTTCAGGCCTGCCTCCGAACCCATCGTGGTGTAAACAAGTTCATAGTAACCCGATACAAGCACGCCTGCCACGGCTGCACACATGCCGCTCAGGAAGAATGTAAAGGTTACAATCTTTCTTACATCGATTCCCATCATATTGGCTGCCTTCGGATTCTCTCTTGCCGCACGCATGGCAAGTCCGATCTTTGTCTTATTGACGATCAGTGTCAGAAGCAGCAGGAACGCAAGGGCAATCAGAAACATACAAATCTGCGAGCTTGTTACAGTGGCTCCAAAAATCTTCACATTTCCGAAATTAAACAGCTTCGGAAATGGCTTCTTTGTTGTATCAAAGAAGATCATCATCATGTTTTCAATAATGTAGGAAACACCAATTACCGAAATCAGGCATGTAATGTTCGGCGCCTTCTTCGCACGCAGCGGTGCAAGAATCACGCTGTCCATCAGCATTGCAAGAATTCCCGTCGTGATAATTGCAAACAGAAATGCCGCCGGAAGGCCCCATTTCAGCGATACTGCAAACAGCGCCATATGAGCGCCAAACATATAGATTGCACCGTGTGCCATGTTCAGAAGTCCGAGTATACCGAATACAAGCGAATATCCAACGGCGATCAGTGCATAAATCATTCCCAGCATTATTCCGTTAATAATCTGTTCAAGTATCATACTGTCACCTCAAGTTTTATACAAAGAAGGACGGCATACCGGCAAATCCATCTCCGGCTGCCGTCCCGCATCTGTTCGATCCCTCATACTGCTTATGTAAAGCCGTATCCGAATCGAAGACTACTTTTCTTACTCAATGCCCTTGCTTGCTTCCCAGTCTGTCTGGCTCAACAGGACATCCGGAATTTCATAATAATCGCCATCTTTGATTTCAAGAAGAACCTGCTGTTTCAGGCAGTTACCTTCTTCGTCAAAGGTAATCTTTCCGGTAACACCCTGGAAATCCGTAGCCGGAAGGTTTTCGATTACAGTTTCTCTGTCCGTGCCTCCGCCGGCTTCCATAGCATAGAGGATTGCATAAGCCGCGTCATAAATCTGGCCTGCGAAGGTATTCGGGTTTGCTCCATAAGCTTCTACAAACTTCTCTGTAAAGTTCTTTACATTTTCATCTTCACTGCCATAGAAGAAAGATGTTCCAAGTACAACACCCTCTGCAGAATCGTCTGCAAGCTCCAGAAACTCCTGTGAGAAACAGCCTGCGGAAAGAACGAAGGCTACATCCGGATTCTTCTCACGATACTGACTGATAAACGGAGCTGCCTGTGCATATGCACCGGATGAATATACCGCTTCTACACCGGCCTCTTCAAATTTGGAAATAGTTGCGGAAAAGTCAACTGTACCATCTTCGTACAGTTCACAAAGTACAAGTTCAGGTGCATAGGAATCGCCATATTCCGCGATCATATCCTGAATAGCCGTCTGAACCGCAATACCGGCGTCGCTGTTCGGATTCAGAATACCAAATTTCTGCACACCGAGATATTCCATGATCTGAAGCATTGTATTTGCATCTGTTGTATAAATTGCATTGTTTCTGTAGATACAGTCCCCGATTTTTGCAAAATCCATATGTGCTGCAGAACCGTTGATAAGTGCAAGTCCTTCATCCTGATAAATCTCAGCCGCTGTCATTGCCACTCCTGAAGAGAAATGACCCATTACTGCGGAAACAGCGTCATCGCCTACCAGCTTTTCCGCAATAGATGCAGCCTGCTCAGACTGATTCGCATCGTCATAATCAACGATGGTAATCTCCTGTCCAAGAACACCGCCGTTCTCATTCCACTCGTCCACTGCAATCTGTGCAGCAGTCTTAAATACTTTGCCATACTCCGCATTGTCACCGGTCATCGGTCCCACCACTGCAAGTGTAACTCCATCGTCTGCCATAACAGTCGAACATACAGACATCATAGATACCGTTGTCGCAAGTGCAAGAATCATACTTAAAGTTTTCTTCATCATTTTGTTTTCCTCCTATTGTGATTTGCAAACGTTTTCTTACTTTCAAGTAAATAGTACTGTCCTTTTTACTGTTTGTCAATGTATTCTTACAAACAAATGTTATTTCGTTCAATATATACTATTTTTTTGTTTTATTTTTGTATATTATTAACAACTATACGTTTAGACAACGTTTTCAACAAATGTTGACCACAGGTTTCTTAAATGCCGGAGCTGTCCGCAGGTACAGGAAAACCGGCGTGAGTTGTTCACGCCGGCTGTACAGAATCCAAACTATACTTCCTCATGGATCTCCTGCGATACAGAAGACTCTTTCTCATTCACTTTCCGAAAGATCAATCCCCTTTTAACACCACCCGGATTCTTTTATATATAAAAAAGACAATCACTGATGTCAGGATATATTTAAACAAATTAAACGGTACAATGATCAGCGCCACAAAGCCAAGAAGACTATTTACGGAGCTGTGTACGGCCGAACCCATTTCGATAAACGCTTCTACCGGCATCTCAAATGCTTTGCCATATGCCGGAAGCAGTACAAATGCATTCATAAAGCATGCCAAAATAGTTGTCAGTGCCGTGCCTGCCGCCATACCTGCGAGTGCATGCTTCCTGCTCTTAACATGACGATAGCGGTAAAGCAGGCCTGCCGGAACTACATAGGCACATCCAAACAGGAAATTTGCGGCATCTCCCACACCAGCGGTCATCGTTCCCTTCGTCACCAGATGTAAGAGAATTTTGACAAGCTCAATGAGCATACCCGCCACCGGTCCCATAGCAAATGTTCCTACTAAAACAGGAATTTCCGAAAAATCCAACTGATAAAAAGAAGGGGCCAGAAAAGGAATCGGAAATTCAAAATTCATCAATACACCTGCTACCGCACCAAGCATTGCAATCTGTGTAATGGTTCTTGTACGGCTCCGCTCCATAACATTCCCATTTCTTAATACCTGTTCACTCATACTGTTCTCTCCCTTTTTGCTTCCGGGGCAATGGTACGTATGAAATAAGCGTTGTTCTTCTCTCATCCAGACTTTACTGTCGGTTTTGGAATTTCACCAAATCAACCGTAGAAACGGCTCGCGGACTATCCCGCCGGTAGGGAATTCCGATATCCAAATGCAAATCAGTCACCCTGCCCCGAAGAATTTTCTTTTATTGTAGAAACATTATAAAGCTTCCGCAGATAAATAACAAGAGTTTTTTTACCTGTCCTATTGACTTCCGCGCTTTAAAGCGCTATAATTCAGAAGTTGATTCAATTACCCGATTTGGGCGATTTAATTATTCGATTATTAGGAGGACTATAAAATGAAAAAGCAGATTTTAGCAACCGTTCTTTCCGCATCCATGATTATGGGCATGGGCGCAGTCAATGTAAGTGCAGCAGAAGAAAAGGATTCCTGGACCGTAGGTATCTGCCAGCTCGTACAGCATGATGCCCTGGATGCCGCAACCCAGGGCTTTAAGGATGCCCTGACTGAAAAATTAGGAGACAAAGTTACCTTCAATGAGCAGAACGCACAGGGTGATTCCAACACCTGTTCCACTATTATCAACAGCTTTGTATCTGATGGTGTAGATTTAATCCTTGCAAATGCAACACCTGCATTACAGGCAGCCGCAGCAGGAACCAATGAGATTCCGATTCTCGGAACCTCTGTCACTGAATATGGCGTTGCACTGGAGCTGCAGGATTTTGATGGTACCGTAGGCGGTAATATTTCCGGTACTTCTGACCTTGCTCCGCTTCAGGACCAGGCTGCCATGCTCAATGAATTATTCCCGGATGCAAAGAACGTAGGTCTTCTGTACTGCTCTGCCGAAGCAAACTCCCAGTATCAGGTAGATACTGTGAAAGCTGCCCTCGAGGAAATGGGTTACACCTGTAAATTTTATGCATTCTCTGACTCTAATGACCTTTCCTCCGTTGCTACCACTGCCGCTTCCGAAAGCGACGTAATTTATGTACCGACCGACAACACAGTTGCTTCCAATACAGAAATCATCAACAACATCTGCCTTCCGGAACAGGTACCTGTAATCACAGGTGAAGAGGGCATCTGCCAGGGCTGCGGTGTTGCTACGCTTTCCATCAGCTACTATGATCTCGGTGTTGCTACCGGCGAAATGGCTGCACGTATTCTGGCCGACGGAGAAGACATCTCTAACATGCCGGTTGAATATGCACCGAACTTTACAAAGAAATATAATGCTGATATCTGCAAAGAGCTGGGCATTGAAATTCCGGATGACTATACAGCAATCGGCGCTGAAGAAGCTTCCGAAGAAGCCGCTGAATAAAAAGAACATCAACTTAAAATCTTAACGATATCTGCGATATTTGCACGAATAGCGGGAAAGGTGTGCCTTTCTCGCTGTTCGTTATTCATCAGGAGGAATACGAATGGATATTACAAGCTTAATCAACGCACTGCCGGGAGCGGCCGCCCAGGGTCTGATCTGGGGAATCATGGCAATCGGCGTATATCTGACCTTCCGAATTCTGGACATTGCCGATCTAACCGTAGATGGTACCATGTGTACCGGCGGCGCCGTATGCATTATGCTGATGCTTTGCGGATGCAATGTCTGGGTAGCAATGCTGGCAGCCACCGGAGCAGGTATGCTGGCCGGACTGGTCACAGGAATCTTTCATACCGTTATGGGCATCCCGGCTATTCTTGCCGGTATCTTAACACAGCTTGCCCTGTACTCTGTAAATTTAAAGATTATGGGAAAGGCAAACCAGGCAATCAACGTTGATAAGTATGATCTCCTGGTTTCCCTGCGTTATATCAAAAATGTTCCCATCGCTCAGAATACCATTTTAATCGTAGCCATTGTCATTGTCATTGTAACTGCCATACTTTACTGGTTTTTTGGAACAGAGCTGGGCTGTGCACTGCGTGCTACCGGCTGCAACCCTAATATGTCCCGTGCACAGGGCATCAATACGGACATCAGCAAAGTCCTGGGACTGATGCTTTCCAACGGACTTGTGGCCTTTTCCAGTGCTTTTCTGGCACAGTATCAGGGCTTTGCCGACGTGAATATGGGCCGCGGAGCTATTGTCATCGGTTTGGCGGCAGTGATTATCGGGGAAGCTGTTTTCGGACGGATTTTCCGGAATTTTGCGCTCCGCCTGATCAGCGTTGTGCTCGGTTCCATTTTGTACTATCTGGTACTCCAGACCGTCATCTGGCTTGGAATTGATACCGATTTGCTGAAAATGCTGTCTGCACTTGTGGTTGCAGTTTTCCTTGCGGTTCCTTACTGGAAAAGCAAGTATTTTTTGAAACCAGTAAAACGGGGAGGGAATACGAATGCTTGAGCTGAAAAATATTTATAAAACCTTTAATCCCGGAACCATAAATGAGAAGCTGGCATTGAACGGGCTTTCTTTAACCCTGAAGGAAGGCGATTTTGTAACGGTCATCGGCGGAAACGGCGCCGGCAAATCCACTATGCTGAATGCCGTAGCAGGTACATGGCTGGTAGATGAAGGCCAGATTCTTATAGACGGAAACGATGTTACAAAGTTATCCGAACACAAACGCGCCGCATATCTTGGCCGTGTTTTTCAGGACCCGATGAACGGAACTGCCGCTACCATGGGAATTGAGGAAAACCTGGCCCTTGCCAGACGCCGCGGCAAATCCCGTTTCCTCCGTTCCGGGATTACCAAACAGGAACGGGAAGAATACCGTGAGCTTCTGAAGGTTCTCAGTCTCGGACTGGAGGACCGTCTCACTTCCAAGGTCGGCCTTCTCTCCGGGGGACAGCGCCAGGCACTGACCCTTCTTATGGCTACGCTCCGGAAACCAAAGCTCCTTCTTCTGGATGAGCACACAGCAGCTCTTGATCCGAAAACAGCAGCGAAGGTTCTGGAAATTACAGAAATGATTATCAACCGTGACCATTTGACCACCATGATGATCACACATAATATGCAGGATGCTATCACACACGGCAACCGGCTGATCATGATGATGGAGGGAAGGATTATCCTGGACATCGAAGGGGAGGAAAAGAAAAAACTGACTGTCAGAAATCTTCTGGATCAGTTTGAAAAAGCAAGCGGTCAGCAATTCACAAATGACTCCGCATTGCTCGGATAAATTCCCTGTCTGCTGCATATATTAAGAAAAAACGGACATTTTGCATGAACGAGCATTATCCCTTTGTCAATGTGCCGCTGCCCTATGCATACAATGCCATGGAACCTTACATTGACGCAAAAACCATGGAACTGCACCACAATAAGCATCTGCAGACTTATATCGATAATCTGAACAGTGCTTTGAGCAAATACCCGCAGTTTCAGGACTGGTCACTGGAAGAGCTTCTGGTAAACGTACCAAGTCTCCCGGAGGACATCCAGACTTCTGTAAAAAACAACGGGGGCGGCGTTTACAGCCATTGGCTCTATTTCGCAAATCTTACAAAGCCGGAGCTGTCGCATCCCGAAGGCTCCCTATACGAAGCGATCATAAACGCCTTCGGAAGTCTGGAAAACTTTCAGAAACAGCTAAAGGCGGCAGCACTGTCCGTATTCGGCTCCGGCTACGCCTGGCTTGTACTGGATGCGGCAGGCACGCTCAGAATCATCACAACACCGAATCAGGATACTCCCCTGACGCTTAACATGTGCCCGATACTGAATATAGACGTGTGGGAGCACGCTTATTATTTGAAACATTATAATCTGCGGGCAGACTATATTGACGACTGGTTCCATGTCATAAACTGGAAAAATGCGGACAGATATTATAGAAGCTGCTGGGAGCCCCAAAACCAGAACAAATAACCCAAGCTCCCAATATGTACTGCCGTAAACAGCGGAACCAAAATACGGAATTTCCATTTCCGAATTTTATGGCGGAACACACACATGCCGAGAAGCGCTCCCACAGAGCCGCCGGCAGCGGCCAGAAGAAGCAGCCTTCTTTCCGGAATACGCCATTTATTCCGGCATGCATAAAATTTATCCAGTCCATAGCTGACCAGTGCCGTCACATTTATTACACCCAGATAAAGAAGCAGAAGCTGCTGCCATAATGGTGCAGCTTCTGTTATTGATAACAGGCTCTTCATAAATTCTCTTACTTCCCGGTTCCTTTCATGGACAAGCTGATTCGCTTCTTTTTTAAATCTACCCCAAGTACACGGACATCCACAACATCACCCACACTAACTGCCTCCAGAGGATGCCTGATGAATTTTTCACTCATCTCTGAAATATGCACCAGACCATCCTGATGAACACCAATATCCACAAAGGCGCCGAAATCAATGACATTTCTGACCGTACCCTTCAGAAGCATCCCTTCCTTCAGGTCTTTCATATCCAATACGTCCGTACGCAGAATCGGCTTCGGCATTTCGTCACGAGGGTCACGGGCCGGCTTCTCCAGCTCCTTCACAATATCCCGGAGCGTGATCTCTCCGACCTTAAGCTCTGCTGCCAGCTTTTTATAATCGCGAATCTGCCGGGAAATGCCGGCCAGCTTACCGCTGATAATGTCCCCGGGCTGATAACCGAGCTTAGCAAGCAGCTTTGTTGCAGCTTCATAGCTCTCCGGATGAACACTGGTTGCGTCCAGAGGGTTTTTGCCGTCAATGATACGGGTAAAGCCTGCACACTGCTCATATGCCTTAGGCCCGAGCTTTGCTACCTTGAGAAGCTCCCTGCGGCTTGCAAACCTGCCGTTTTCCTCACGGTAAGCTACAATATTTTTGGCAATCGTCTTACTGATGCCGGAAATATATTCCAGAAGGGACGCAGATGCAGTATTCAGGTCCACTCCAACCTTATTCACACAATCCTCTACTACTCCGCCAAGTGCCTCTCCCAGCTTCTTCTGGTTCATATCATGCTGATACTGACCCACGCCAATGGACTGCGGGGCAATTTTTACAAGCTCTGCAAGCGGATCCTGAAGGCGTCTCGCAATGGACGCCGCACTTCTCTGTCCCACATCAAAATTCGGAAATTCCTCCGTAGCCAGCTTACTTGCAGAATAAACAGAAGCACCTGCTTCATTGGTGATCACATACTGCACCTTTTGGGGAATTTCTTTAAGAAGCTCCACGATAATCTGCTCTGACTCCCTGGAAGCTGTACCGTTTCCTACGGAAATCAGAGAAATCCCATATTTTTTGATCAGTTTTTTGAGCGTTTCCCTGGCAGCTCTGATCTTTGCATCGTTTGTGGGAGCAGTGGGATAAATGACTGTTGTATCCAGTACCTTTCCTGTTTCGTCCACGACCGCCAGCTTACACCCTGTACGGAACGCCGGGTCCCAGCCAAGAACTACCTTCCCCACAATCGGGGGCTGCATAAGAAGCTGCTCCAGGTTTTTGCCGAATACATGAATCGCGCCGTCCTCAGCCTGCTCTGTCAGATCATTTCGGATTTCCCTCTCAATCGCAGGCGCAATCAGACGCTTATAGCTGTCCTCCGCTACCTCCCTCAGAACAGGGGTTGTATAAGAATTCTCCCTGGTAATCACCTGACGCTCCAGGTAGCGCAGGATATCCTCCTCCGGGGCATTCACTTTCACGGTCAGAAATTTTTCTTTTTCTCCACGGTTCAATGCCAACACACGATGTCCTGCCAGCTTCCTGATGGGCTCTTCAAACTCATAGTACATCTCATAAACGGAAGCCTCATCCTCTTTCTTAGCCGCTGAGCTGACGCTTCCCTTCTGTACTGTCAGATTTCGAATATACATCCGGTAATCTGCCTCATCTGAAATATACTCGGCTATGATATCCTTAGCGCCGCTCAACGCGGCTTCCACAGTCGGCACATCCTTTTCCTCAGATAAAAATGGCTTTGCCTCTTCCTCCAGCGGTTTTGCCGTCATCTGCAGCATAATGATACCGGCAAGCGGCTCCAGCCCCTTTTCCTTGGCAATGGTGGCACGTGTACGGCGCTTCGGCCGATAAGGACGGTATAAATCCTCTACCACAACAAGTGTCTGCGCTTCCAGAATCTGTGTTTTCAGCTCCGGTGTCAGCTTGTCCTGCTCCTCAATACTGCTCAGTACCTGAGCCTTCTTTTCCTCCAGGTTTCTCAGATACAGCAATCTCTCATGGAGCGTTCTCAACTGCTCATCATTCAGGGAGCCGGTCGCCTCCTTTCGGTAACGGGAAATAAAAGGAATGGTATTGCCCTCATCGATCAGCCTGACGGCCGCCTCCACCTGCCATTTCTGTACCTGCAGTTCTTTTGTAATCACCTGAATAATATCCATGTTTACCTCCAATAATTTCTCTTTCCCACATAACGGAAGAGCCCGCAAGCGGACTCTTCACAGAATATTTCTATGCCTCCGAATTATAATCATCCTTTACTGCCTTTTCATATACCGGAAGCTCCTCTATAGCCTCCTGCTCCAAATCGCCTTTCAAATCCATATAAAAAATAACAGCGGCCATGTCCATATAAGGAAGCAGCCAAAGCAGCCCAATATAAAGGGTAAAGACTGACAAAAGCATCCACGGGATAAAACTGATCTTTAAAAGAAGAAATTTCAGCTTATGCCCCTTCATCATCCGTGCACTGATCTTTAATGCCTCCATGCCGCCGGTTTCCCTGTTATCTGCAAGTATATAGTAAACCAGTACAAACGGAAGGGTAAGAACTGTTTCCAGTACCAGGGACAAAACCAAAAGCCCCATACATTTCCACAGCCACAAAACCTGCTCTTCCATGGTATTGCCCGGTTCTGTCATATAATTCACGTAATAGTAGGGAATGGATGTCACCAGCGAAATCAGAGACAACACAAACCCGGCAACGATTACCCTGTCCGGATGATTCCGAAACAGGTAAAACAAATCCATCAGAGAATAATCGTATCCTCTGGCCATATTCAGATACATATAGGAAAGACCGGCAGTAAATACCGTCATGATCAGTGTTAAAATAAACAAAAAAACCTGACTCATCACCAATGCATAAAGGGAATTTCCCCGAAACAATATGGAAGCCCCCATACTTCCCAAAAAAGAAATTCCTGCAACTGCCAGCATACCAAGAATTGCCGTGTAATAACGTCCACGAAGCTTCTCTCTGGCATAAGCCTTCCATTCCCGTCTGTCTCTACTCATGTTTCTCTCCTCTTGTGCCGCCTGTTTCCAAATAGTTCCGCACAGGCTCTGTATATGCCTTCGCTTTCTTACTCAGCCAGATTGAATGCATCATGTACTGCATTCATAGCTCTTACTCCGTCCTTTTCATTGATCAAAACCGTTACACGAATTTCTGAAGTAGAAATCATATTGATATTCACGCCCTCATTATACAGGCTTTCAAACATTCTGGCAGCAACGCCCGGGTTGCTCATCATACCTGCTCCTACAATAGAAAGCTTCGCAATGTTTCTCTCTGAATGAAGCTCCTTATAACCAAGACGTGCCTGATTTGCTTCCAAAACTGCCACCGCATCATCCAGATCATTGCCGTCAACCGTAAAGGAAATGTCCTTTGTTCCGGCACGTCCGATAGACTGCAGAATGACATCTACATTGATATTCTTCTTTGCAAGCGTATCAAACAGCTTAAACGCCATTCCCGGTACATCCTTTAAGCCGATCACCGCAATTCGAACGGCCTCCGTATCCAATGCAACACCGCTGATCAACATTCTTTCCACAGTCACTTCCTCCTTTACGACGGTTCCTTCACTTGTATTCAGACTGGAGCGTACCACCAGCGGCACGCCGTATTTCTTCGCCATTTCCACAGAACGGTTATGAAGCACTCCTGCTCCCAGGGTGGCCAAATCCAGCATTTCGTCATAGGTAATCTCCTTCAGCTTTCTGGCTGTCGGAACCTTGCGCGGGTCAGCCGTATAAACACCATCCACATCCGTGTAAATTTCGCATGCATCCGCATGAAGCGCCGCTGCCAGTGCAACTGCCGTCGTATCCGAGCCGCCGCGTCCAAGCGTTGTATAATCATCATATTTATTAATTCCCTGGAAGCCTGTCACAATTACAATTTTGCGCCCATCCAGCTCACGTCTGATGCGTTCCTTATCGATCCTTTTCAAACGGGCATTTCCATGAACGCTGGTCGTATGCATAGCTACCTGAAAAGCATTCAGAGAGACAGCCGGGACTCCCAGCTTATTCATAACCATAGCCATCAGCGCAACGGACATCTGCTCTCCAATGGTAAAAAGCATATCCATTTCTCTTTTCGGGGGCTTTTCATTCATATCCTGCGCCATGGCGATCAGTTCATCCGTATATTTTCCCATTGCGGATAAAACAACCACCACATCATTACCCTTTTTGTACTCCTCAATACATCTGCCGGCAACATGAAACATACGCTCCTTGTTTGCCACAGAGGTACCGCCAAATTTTTTTACGATTAACATAGCTACCTCCCCGCGTATAAAATATGCACTACTGAACCACAGCCTTTCAGCCATGCTTCTCCGCCGTTCATTTTGAAAAAAGATATCCCAGCAGGTCCCAGCCATGCTCTATCCTGACACCGCTCTCCAAAGCTTCTTTCTCATTGTAATGCCACGTATGCTCCTGAGACACGGTACTGTCATACAAAAGATATGGAACCGGCTCTGCTACATGGGTACGAACCCTGATAGGCGTCGGGTGATCCGGGAGAATCAGCATCCGGTAGTCCTCACCCTTTGCATCCAGCCCTTCTTTTACAAGGCGGATGACTCTTTCATCCAGATATTCGATTGCCTGGATTTTCTTGTCAATGCTGCCCTGATGCCCCATTTCATCCGGTGCCTCCACATGAATATAGGCAAACTCATAGCCCTGCCCCGTCAACGCGTCCACCGCTGCCTGCGCTTTCCCTTCGTAGTTGGTATGAAGACCGCCGTTCGCACCTTCTACCATTATGCGGTCCATTTCCGCTCCCACAGCAATTCCCTTCAAAAGGTCTACCGCTGAAATCATCACGCCCTTTTTGTGGTAAATTTCCTCAAAGGAGGTAAGGATCGGTTTCGTACCTGCCCCCCAGAACCAGAAGCTGTTTGCCGGATTTAAGCCCTTTGCCTTTCTCTCCAGATTCAGAGGATGGTCTTTCAGAATCTCATAGCTTCTCTTCTGCATATAACGGAGCACTTCGTCCTTGGGCAGATACTGTCCAACCCTCTGCATCAGGACATCATGGGGCGGCGTCAGCTCCAGCACCTCTCCTTTGTCCCAGATCATACAGTGGCGGTAGCTGGTACCCGTATAAAAACGATAGGTCTTATTTTCCAGCTCCTTGCATACAGCCTTCAGAAGAATATCCGCATCCTCCGTACTGATTTCATCAGCACTGTGATCCAGGATCACCTGCTCCTCATACGGTGCATCCTCCTCTGTAAGCGTCACGATGTTTAAGCGGTACGCCACATCGCTTTCCTTCATAGGTACACCGATACTCAAAGCTTCAAGCGGGGAACGGCCAGTATAATATTTCTCCGGATTATATCCCATAACCGATAAGTTTGCGGTATCGCTTCCCGGCGCCATGCCTTCCGGAATCGTTGCCACAGTTCCAATCTCGGACTGCTTTGCAAGAGCATCCAAAAAAGGAGTTCTGGCACTGGAAAGCGGTGTACCGCCGTTTAACTCCTCTAACGGCCAGTCCGCCATTCCATCTCCTAAAATTACCACATATTTCATAATGATCTCCTCTACTCTTCCGTATGAACGGAGGGACCGGAATTCCGGTCCCCTGTATTTTAATCCTTTACACGAATCATAGTCAAAACGCTTCCATTCAGTCCCTTAACCTTCTCCGCATATGCTCCCTGCTTCATACAGGAAGTAATAAATGCAAACTCACCCGGCAGGCTCTTCAGATTCACGATTTCCACCTTGCCGAAGGCGGCTTCCGCTTCCTCTACCGTAATGCCCTTCACTCTGACGAAAAACCTTCCCTCAACCTCATCCATTTCCATTAAATCAAGAGGTCTGCTGGTCCAGTTCGTCATGATATTTCTGTGAAGATGCTTCGCCTCGTCCACAACGTCCGCAACCACCGCACTTGCAGTCGGCAGCTTACCTGCACCGCTTCCATAGAACATCGCGTCTCCCAAAACATTTCCGTGTACAAATACACTGTTGAACACATCATTGACACTGTACAGAGGACTGTTCTGTCCCAGCAAAAAGGGTGCTACCATAGCATAAAAAGCACCATCACCAACCTTACGGCTGGTTGCCAGAAGCTTAATGGTCATGCCCAATTCCCTGGCATATTCCATATCCTCCGGTGTGATTTTCGTAATTCCCTCTGTATAAATATTCTCATAATTCAAAAATCTGCCATACGCCAAAGAAGACAGGATTGCGATCTTACGGCAGGCATCATAGCCCTCCACATCCGCCGTAGGATCCGCTTCTGCATATCCTTTGGCCTGTGCTTCCTTCAGAACCTCATCAAAGGCGGAGCCTTCGGTGCTCATCTTATACAGCATATAGTTGGTGGTTCCGTTCAGAATACCTGTGATCTCGTCAATCTCATCCGCTGTCAGAGAAGAGTTCAGCGCACGGATAATCGGAATACCGCCTCCGCAGCTTGCCTCAAACAGGAAGTTGATGTCTTTCTCCCGTGCAATTTCCATAAGCTCCGGACTATGCTTAGCCACCAGTGCCTTATTGGAAGTGCAGACACTCTTCCCGGATTCCAATGCACGTTTTACAAATGTATATGCCGGCTCAATGCCGCCCATAACTTCTACAACAATATCCACTTCCGGATCATTTGCAATGATCTCATAATCATGGACCAGAACCTCCTGTACCGGATCTCCCGGAAAATCCCTCAGATCCAAAACATATTTAATATGAATTTCCTCACCGGCACGTTTGTTGATGCTCTTGTGGTTTGTATTGATAACCTCAACCACACCGCTTCCCACGGTACCGTATCCTAATACTGCTACATTTATCATGTGTATTTTACTCCCTGCCTAAAATTTTCAGATAATGGATGCCCTCACTCTGTTCAATCACCTCCACCATTGCCTCCGCATCCCCCTCGCCCGGAAGAATGTCCACACTCAAGGTAAGTGTGGCAACTCCGTTAATAGGAATGCTCTGGTGAATCGTAAGGATGTTGCCATGAAAACGCGCAATCGTCTGAAGCACATTAGACAAAAGCCCCGGCTCATCATCCATCTGAATAATGAATGTAATTGTTTTTCCTTTTGCCTCTTCATGAAAAGGAAAAATATCATCCTTATATTTATAGAAGGAACTGCGGCTGATCCCGGTCTGCTCGGCTGCCTCCTGCACAGTCATGACCTTGCCTGAAGCCAGCAGCTTCTTCGCCTGCACAACCCTTAGCAGAACCTCCGGCACTGCCCGTTCCCTCACTACAAAATATTTCTTCTTTTCTGTTGGTTTTTCCATGTCCCTCTTCCTATCCATTTCGCGGTTTCCCATCCTTTTGCAGATGACCTGCAGATGTCGGGCGCCCAGCCAGGCGTCCGTTTCTCAAAGACACTTGTTCTCCTATGAGGGATATGTTATCACACCTCCGAAAACTCTGCAAGCCTTTTTTCTGTTCATAAATGGAAACTTCCGATTACTCTGCCTTTTTGGAAAGAGCGATCCACTTGAGGTATGCATTAATAAAAAGATCGATTCCACCATCCATGACAGCATCCACATTTCCGGTCTCCTCATTCGTCCGATGATCCTTTACCATAGTATATGGCTGCATAACATAAGAACGTATCTGATTTCCCCAGCCAATCTCCGTCACCTCGCCGCGGATACCGGAAAGCTTGGCTTCTGCCTCCTGCTGCTTCAGCAAAAACAGCTTCGCCTTCAGCATCTGCATGGCCTTATCCTTATTCATATGCTGAGAACGCTCATTCTGACATTGTACCACAATTCCTGTCGGAAAGTGCGTAATACGGATAGCCGACGAGGTTTTGTTGATGTGCTGGCCGCCCGCACCGCTGCTTCGATAGGTATCAATGCGGATATCCTCGTCATTGATCTCTACATCCAGGTCCTTTTTGATATCCGGCATTACATCGCAGGACACAAAGGAGGTCTGGCGTTTGCCGGCCGCATTGAACGGAGAGATACGCACAAGACGATGGACGCCCTTCTCGGATTTCAGATAACCGTACGCATTTTCGCCGTTTACCTGGAAGGTTACAGACTTGATGCCTGCCTCGTCACCATCCAGATAATCCAGCACTTCCATACTAAAGCCCTTGCTGTCCACCCAGCGGCTGTACATACGATACAGCATACCGCACCAATCACAGGCCTCTGTTCCGCCGGCGCCGGCGTTCAGCTTGATGATGGCGTTTTCGCTGTCGTATTCACCCGACAACAGTGTTTTGACGCGTATATTGTCAAAATCCCTTTCAAATGCATCCAGCATCTCCTGAATTTCCGGAATCAAATCCGGATCGTTTTCTTCATAACCCATTTCAATCATGGTTTCCATATCTTCCATCTGTGTCATCAGATTTTGATAAGTCTCCATGTCATCCTTTAGATTTTTTAATTCCTTCATTTTCATCTGGGATTTTTCTGCATCATCCCAGAAATCAGGCGCTTCCATTTCGCGCTCTAATTCTTCAACCCGCTGCTCCTTATTAGCCAGGTCAAAGTGAATCCCTCACTTCCACTAATGGTTCCGTATAGGTGCCAAGAATGCTCTTGAACTGATCTAATTCAACCACAGCTTCACCTTCTTTCCATAATCATTCGGTTGAAATTATCCACCTGCGCCCCGTTTTAATATCCGAAGCGTACTCACTGTATACAATAGCATATTAGAAAAGAAAATACAAACTGAATCTAAAAAAACCTCCCGGAGCCGCTGTCCCGCGTCCTCCAGGAGGTTCTTTTGAATTTTTTCTGTCAGGAGAAAAAGCTCTCCGCCACGCGCACATCCGCAATGTAGCCTACACTGCCTGTCATATACATGGTTCCATCATCCCGGATATCGATCTGGATCATACCACCCGGCTGATTCACATTCACACGGTTCTCCACCAAACCAAGACGATAAGCAGCAATCGCAGCCGCACAGCTTCCTGTTCCGGAAGCTTTGGTATAACCCGAACCGCGCTCCCATATCTCAATATCCAGAGTTCCGGTATCAATCTTGCGGCAGATCTGCAGATTCATTCTCTCCGGAAATTCATCCGCATTTTCTACATAAGGACCGAT
>URVB01000007.1 GCA_900551075.1 uncultured Blautia sp.
CGGAAAAATGATCCTCGGGTCAGACAGCCATACCCGTTACGGTGCGCTTGGAACCATGGCTATGGGAGAGGGCGGACCGGAGCTTGTGAAGCAGCTTCTTTCCCAGACTTATGATATCAATATGCCGGGAGTGGTTGCCATTTATCTGAAGGGTGAGCCTCGTCCGGGTGTGGGGCCACAGGATGTTGCCCTGGCAATTATCGGAGAGGTATTTGCAAACGGCTATGTCAAGAATAAAGTTATGGAGTTCGTAGGACCAGGTGTTGCGAAGCTGAGTGCGGATTTCCGTATCGGTGTGGACGTAATGACTACAGAGACTACCTGCCTGTCTTCTATCTGGCAGACAGATGATAAGATTGAAGAATTTTATGCAATCCACGGCAGAAGTGAAGATTATAAGAAGCTTCAGCCGGGCGATGTGGCATACTATGACGGCTGTGTGGAAATTGACTTAAGTGAGATTAAGCCAATGATCGCCATGCCTTTCCATCCAAGTAATACCTATACAATTGATGAGCTGAAGGCAAATCTGGATGATATTCTTGCAGACGTGGAAAAAAAGGCGCAGATTAGTCTGGATGGCAAGATTCCGTTTACATTGAGAGATAAGGTAGCAGATGGCAGGCTTTATGTAGATCAGGGAATCATTGCAGGCTGTGCAGGAGGCGGGTTCGAAAATATCTGTGCGGCAGCAGATATTCTGAAAGGGGCAAGCATCGGTGCGGATGCCTTTACGCTGAGCGTATATCCGGCAAGTACACCCATCTATATGGAACTGGCGAAGAACGGTGTTCTGGCTGATCTGCTTGCTGCTGGTGCGGTTGTGAAGACTGCCTTCTGTGGTCCGTGCTTCGGCGCCGGTGATACTCCTGCGAACAATGCATTCAGTATCCGGCATACGACGAGAAACTTCCCGAACCGTGAGGGCTCCAAAATTCAGAATGGACAGATTTCTTCGGTTGCGTTGATGGATGCCCGTTCTATCGCGGCAACTGCGGCAAACAAAGGCTTCCTTACCTCCGCTGAGGAGTATGCCGGAGCTTATACAAACCAGAAATACTTCTTTGATAAGACCATTTATGAAAATCGTATTTTTGACAGCAGGGGCGTGGCTGATGAAAGCGTGGAGATTCAGTTTGGTCCGAATATCAAAGACTGGCCTGCGATGGCGGCACTTGCGGAGAATCTGGTGCTGAAGGTGGTTTCTGAGATTCATGATCCGGTTACGACTACAGATGAATTGATTCCTTCCGGAGAAACCTCTTCCTTCCGTTCCAATCCATTGGGGCTGGCAGAGTTTACTCTTTCCAGAAAGGATCCGGCATATGTGGGCCGTGCAAAAGAAGTGCAGAAAGCCCAGCAGGCAATCCAGAACGGTTCCTGTCCCATGGATGCCCTGCCGGAGCTGAAGCCTGTACTGGATGTGATCCATACAAAGTTCCCGGAGGTCGGGGAGGGCAGCCTTGGTGTGGGAAGCACCATATTTGCAGTAAAACCCGGTGATGGCTCTGCACGTGAACAGGCTGCTTCCTGTCAGAAGGTTCTCGGCGGCTGGGCGAATATTGCCAATGAATATGCCACCAAACGTTATCGCTCAAACCTGATCAATTGGGGGATGCTTCCGTTTTTGATACCGGAGGGCGAGCTTCCGTTTCAGAACGGAGATTACCTTCTGTTTCCGGAAATCCGTAAGGCTGTGGAAGAAAAGGCAGATGCCATCAAGGGCTATGTGGTGAAGGAAGCAGGTCTGAAGGAGTTTGAGGTGACTCTTGGAGAACTGACAGATGATGAGAGAGAGATTATTCTGAAAGGCTGTCTGATCAATTATAACAGAAGATAAATAGAACTGAGACTGGTACAGGTTATACCAGTCTCAATTTTTTTATATCACAGGATAATACTCCATATTGTTGTATATTTAAGTAGAATTCCCAGGATATACAAAGCACTTCGTGCCGAATTCTTTTTTATAGGATTTTTCGTAAAAGAATAAATTATCAGAAATTAATAAAAAATATAAATAAATAACAGTTTTAATACAAAGTAAAAATATAAAAAATAATTTTTGGGAAAAATAATTAAAAAATGTGTTGACAAATTAAAAGCGTAGTGGTATTATAATCACATCAAAACAAACAGGCAATTATAAACAGACAATCATTCAATTCATAGTATAAATGCTACATGAAAAGGATGAAATAAAGAGAGAAAGGTTAAGGTGATTCCAGTGGGAACGTAACCGGATAATCATCAATATGAGAAAGTGATAGGAATCGGATTTCCTGCAAGAAAGACCTGATACAAAGATATATAGAAAACCATAATTCAGTTAATCCCTGATATAAGAGGAAAAGAAAAGGACACAGTATCCAAGGTATATAGAAACGATTACTCATATTGAATAACTATCACAAACCTGATACAAAGATTTTTGGAAATGTGTAAAGAAATATTTTCAAAAAGGTATAACTGCTTATTTTAGAAGTTCGTTTGGAGGAAGAGCTCCAAAGTATTTTGAAGACAAATAAGAAAGATATTTGAAATCCATATTAGAAACTTTAGGATATGAATTGAAGCTTTGCATCAGAAGAATATCTTCCTGCAAAAGATATTAAGAGAAGAAGAAATAAACAAAGAACTTTTTTGTAAGCGATAAGTGGTTTCAGATTTAAGAAGTTGAGTTTGAAATTATTTAGGGAACAAAAAACGTATATCCGTTATTTCTTCAATGAACGAATTATAATCCGTGAAATTATAATTTAAAATCTATCAACTTTCTAAATAAATCGAGTGATACATAAATCATATCGTTTATGAGCAGGAAATAAAAAGGATATGTAAATATATAAGGAATCCATAAAAACTGAATAAAGAGAATTGGAATTCGTTATATACGCATGACAAAGTTCCAATTATTAAAAAGAAACGAAACGAAAATAGTTTTTCAAAAGAACGAAGAGGAAAATAAAAATTGAATAACGAAGAATTTTAAGACGGTCATCATTTTTGAAATGAAAGTAAAAAGTGATGACCGTCTTTTTTGTGAGTAAATAATTCTGCCATAGGTGATACAGGCGAAGGTCCGTTGGGCGGTATGGGAAGAAATTATTTTCTTGCTGAAGCATTCTTCTTACGCTATACTTTCCTTAAAAGGAGAAGGCTTATGAATAACAGTAATATTGAGGAAACGATCATATATGAAGATTCCGAAATTCTGGTCTGCCATAAACCGGCCGGACTTGCAGTGCAGAATGCCAGATGCGGAGTTATGGACATGGAAAGCGCTCTGAAGAATTACCTTGCTCCCGGCTGTCCGGGCAAAATGCCGTATCTGGGTGTGGTGCACCGTCTGGATCAGCCGGTAGAAGGGCTGCTTGTATTTGCAAAAACACCCGGAGCAGCGAAGAAATTGAGCAGCCAAATCTCTTCCGGAAAGGTATGTAAACAATATCTGGCAGTTGTCTCCGGGAGACCCGTCCAAAGAGCGGGAGTGCTGGAGGATTATTTGAAAAAGGATGGAAGGACAAATACTTCACAGGTGGTGCAGGAAAATACACCGGGTGCAAAAAGGGCGCGGCTTTCCTATCAGATACTTCAGGAAATTCCGGATGAGCGCTTTCAGAGCAGACGGCGGAATCTGGCTCATATCTGTTTGGAAACAGGCCGTCATCACCAGATCCGTGTGCAGATGGCTCACGCGGGGATGCCGCTGATTGGCGACCGGAAATATAATTTGGAGGAAAACGTGAATCTGCCATTGGGGCTTTGCTCGTCTGCACTTGCATTTCTGCATCCGGGGACAGGAGAAAAAATGAAATTTGATGTTTCTCCGAACGGACAGGCGTTTGAGGGCTTTGATATAGATCAATAAGCGGCTGTATGAATCAGCGTCAGAATAAATTTAACGAATAAATAACTGCAAAATCCTCCATACTATCCAAAAAACAAGGTATGGTGAATACATTTGCATATGGAATGGAAAAGAAGATGCATGATTGTGGGGATTGTGGCAGGCGTATATGCGGGATACCGTTATTTACTGCCTGTGACAATCCCTTTTTTGGCGGCCTGGATGCTTGCTGCATGGATTTATCCGGCTGCCGTGAAAATAGAAAAAAAGACAAAAATCCGAAAAAGCTTTGCGGGAACCATACTGCTGGTTCTGTTTTTTTGCGTTGTGGGATATTTGCTGTATCTTGGTGCTTCTGAAATACTGGTTCAGCTTAAAACAGCGGTTTCTCATTTCCCTGTGCTGCAGCGCTGGTGTATGCTGCTTCTGGATAAGTGCTGTATTCTGATCGAGGATACGACAGGAGTGGCCCGGGAAGACAGCAGGCGTTATTTGCTGACGCACATGGAGGGGATGAAGGAAAGCCTGATTTCCGCAATAAGCCCGAAGACGCTTACCAAGGTTTTTGCCGGTGTTTCAAAAATCATGATCTGGGGCTCCGGAGTAGTCGTTGCCTTCATTTCTGCCGTTTTGATCATGGGGGATATGGAGAATATAAGGAAGAAAATATGGGATTATTCCTGGCTGGTGGGAACCAGACGGGTGGTACGCAGGCTGAAAAAGACAAGTGTCACTTATTTAAAAGCTCAGCTTGTGATTATGGCGCTGGTAGCGGCCGTATGTACGTTGGGCTTTTGGTTTATGAAAAGTCCTTATTTCCTGATACTTGGGATCGTTCTGGGAGCCCTGGATGCTTTGCCTCTGATTGGAACAGGAACATTTCTGTACCCGGCTGCGGTGGTATTTTTGCTTCGGGGAAATGCTTCAGTTGCGGCAGGCTGTGTACTGCTGGATATTGTCACCAGCCTTTTGCGCGAATTTCTGGAACCCCGTCTGCTGGGCGGTAAGCTGGGAATATCACCGATCATGGTACTGGCGTCCGTATATACCGGGATTTTTCTATACGGCGGCTGGGGTGTGATTTTAGGACCGTTGTCTTTTTCAACAATATATGAGATCGGAAAGGAGTGGGATGTATGGGATTGACCGCGAAAAAATGAAAAAAGTATGAAATCTATGGACGACATGCAGAAAAAGTGTATAATGAAAAAAGTGGCATATTTGAGTTTTAACTGTGTAATGGAAGAGGAGCGTCAGAGATGAAAAAAGCAGTAACTGTGGCGGTAGGCCTGATTGCGGTAAGCACTGTATTTTCCGGCTGTCAAAGAGAAAAGGTCGAAGAAGCTATAGAGCCTCTTGTGGCAGAGGTGCTGGAGGAGGAACAGGCAAAAACCGGCGAACCAGAGGAGGAGGAAACAGGCCTTATAGAAATAGATACTTCAATTCCCATCCAGGCAGGAGCCAGGATAGCAGTTGTAAGCAAAAATACCAGGGGGGAATTCTGGGATATGGTCCGTAAGGGCATGGAGGATGCGGTGAAGGCCGTGAATGTGGCTTACGGCTATGAGAAGGATGAACAGATCACCATGACCTTTGAGGGCCCGGATGACGAGCAGAAGGTGGAGGAGCAGATCAATATCATTGACGCCGTAATTGCTGAGAATCCGGATGTGCTGTGTTTGTCTGTAGGTGACATGAACTCCTGTCAGGCGCAGCTTGAAGCTGCAAAGGAGAATGGAATCCCGGTAGTAATGTTTGATTCCAATGTCAGCGATGCGAAGCTGATCAAGGCATTCCGGGCAACGAATAATGTGCGCGTAGGTGAAATTGCTGCCTATCGATTGGCAAGAGTGCTTGGAAAAATGGGAAAGGTCGCAGTATTTTCTGCCCAGGAAAAGACCGAAAGTGCAAAAAACCGTACAGAGGGATTCCTGGATATGATTTCCAATTATACAGATATTGAGGTTTTGGAAGTGGTATATGCGGACCAGGTGGATGATATGGAAGCAGCTATGCAGGAAGTCCTTGAGAAATATCCGAAACTGGATGGCGTATTCTGCACGAATGCGGATGTTGCGGAGATATATTTGGATATGGAAAAGGATGAAGAGGTGCATCCGTCGGCAATGATCGGCGTGGACGCTACCAGCCGGCAGGTTGAGGCAATCCGGGCAGGAGAGGAAATCGGCGTGGTTTCTCAGGAGCCGCATTTTATGGGATATCAGACAGTACTGACAGCGATTCAGGCAACGGTATCCAAGGATAAAAGACCGGAAATTAAGAAGACAGTGCTGTTTGAGCCGGTATGGATCGAATTGGAGAATCTGGATGATCCAAACTACAGCAATTACATATATAGTGAATAAGAGAGATGCAGAGCCGGTTATTTGCCGGTTCTGTTTATTCCTGAATAAAAATACCTGTCATGTGTCATGATAGTAAGAAACTGGAAAAAGAATTTGATACAAAAATATTTAGATTAATACAAAAACTTTGTTGATATTTTGCACAAACATATTGTAATTTTTTTGTAGATATGCTAAAATTTGACTGTGTGAAATGATAGAATGCAGATAGATTTGCATAACGTATGAAGGAGAGGGAATATGAAGGATTGGGCAGGCATTTTTAAAAACATCACAATGCTGACACAGTTCGGTCTTTCTTTTATAACGCCCCTGCTGCTCTGTCTTGCGCTTTGCTGGTGGCTGACTTCCCGTTTCGGCCTGGGAGGCTGGATTTACATACCGGGATTTTTTCTGGGTTTGGGAGGTTCCGGCATGGTGGCTTATAAGTTGTATGTGTCCGTCACTCACCGGCAAAAAAAGCAAAAGAAAAAATCAAAAGTATCCTTTAACAGACATTTATAAAAAAGAAAGGGAAGAAAGGAATTGCAATGAGCGGTTTTTTGAATGATGTTCAGCCGGCAGTCAAAAAAGAAACAACCAGGGTGGCTGTCATTACCTTTGTCGGCGTTGTACTTATGTGGGTGGTATTTGTGGTGCTTCATGCGGTGATGCCGGGGAAGATACCTCTCGATTATACGGTGTTTTTAGGAGGAATCGGCGGCGGTTTGGTCGCTGTACTGAATTTTTTTCTTATGGGTCTTACCGTGCAGAAGGTGGCCTCCGGCACAGATGAGGATGCGGCAAGGCTGAAAATGAAAGCCAGCTATTCTCAGAGGATGCTGCTTCAGATGTTATGGGTGATTCTTGCCATTGTGGCACCCTGCTTCCAGTTTGCGGCGGGGATCGCGCCTCTCCTGTTTCCGGGAGTGGGAATTAAGCTAGTGGGAATCATAAAAAAGTGATATATAAATTCAGCCGGATGGGAGGTGGAAATAAATGGAATTAGATATATCAGGAGCGAAAGTCTTTTATACGCTGCCCTTTGATTTTCCGGTACTGGGAAAGCTGCAGATCAGTGAAACGATGATCGTGAGCTGGATCGTCATGCTGCTGATTACAGGACTGTGTATCTGGCTGACGCGGGACTTAAAGGTCGAGAATATTTCCAGGAGACAGGCGGTAGCCGAGCTTCTGGTGGAAAAAGCAAACGGCTTTGTGACAGGCAATATGGGAGAAAAATTCCGCTATTTCATTCCGTTTGTTGCGGCACTGTTTGCAACCAGTGTGGTATCGAATCTGATCAGCCTGGTTGGACTCCGAAGTCCGACAGCGGATCTGTCTACGGAAGCCGCCTGGGCAATCGTGGTGTTTATCATGATTACCAGCCAGAAGATCAAGGCAGGCGGTGTAGGTGGATATCTGAAAGGGTTCACTCAGCCGATTCCGGTTCTGACGCCGTTCAATATTCTGTCTGAGCTGGCAACTCCGATCAGTATGGCATGCCGTCATTTCGGAAATATTCTTTCCGGTGTGGTAATCAATGCGCTGCTCTATGGAGCCCTGGCCGTGGCCAGCTCCGCACTGTTGGGATTGATTCCGGGCGTTGTGGGAGATCTGCTGGCGCAGATACCGATACTTGATGTGGGTGTTCCTGCAGTATTGTCGGTTTATTTTGACTGGTTCTCAGGATGCATGCAGGCGTTTATCTTCTGTATGCTGACAACCATGTATATCGCCAATGCGGCGGAAGGCTAGGAATTAAAAGGATTTTTGGAATTGTATGGACAGAGCATGCAATCGAAAAATAAACAAAAAGAAAAACCAAAATGATGACAGGAGGATTTTATTATGGAATTTCAGTTACTGGCAAAAGGTATTGCGCTGGCAGGATGTGCGATTGGTGCGGGATGTTCTCTGATTGCAGGTATTGGACCTGGTATCGGTGAAGGTAATGCGGTAGCGAAGGCTTTGGAGGCAATCGGGCGTCAGCCGGAATGTAAAGGTGATGTTACTTCCACCATGCTTCTTGGCTGTGCGATTGCAGAAACCACGGGTATTTATGGTTTTGTAACCGGCCTGCTGCTTATTTTCGTAGCGCCTGGCATGTTCATGAACTTCCTGGGCTAATGCTGTTACCATGCTGCAGGATTGAAGGACAGGAGGTTAGAACCATGGATGTACAGGAATTAGTTGGAATTGTGCCGTGGACATTCATTGCACAGATTTGCAACCTTTTTATCCAGGTTTATCTTATTAAGCGCTTCTTATTTAAGCCGATCAATGCGATGCTGGAGAAGCGCAGGGCTATGGCAGATGCAGAAATCCGTGATGCCCAAAAGGCGAAGGATGAAGCACATGCGATCAGGACGGAATATGAGCAGAATATGCTGGAGGCCAGGAGCAAGGCAAACGAAATTCTGGCAACAGCGCAGAAAACTGCTGCCGTCCAGAGTGAGCAGATGCTCCGGGAGGCTTCCCGGCAGGCGGCCGACATGAAGGCAAAGGCTGAAAGCGATATTGCGCAGGAAAAGAGAAAAGCTGTCAATGAGATTAAAGATGAAATTGGCGGTATGGCCATGGAGATAGCCGGAAAAGTAATTGAGCGTGAAATCTGTGAAGAAGACCATGCGAAACTAATTGATGAATTTATTGCGAATGTAGGTGAGGCATCATGACTCAGACTGCCAGGATTTACGGAGACAGCTTATACGACCTGGCTGCCGAAGAACAGCTCACAGACGCGATGATGCAGCAAATGCCGGAAATCCGGAAGATGTTCCGTGAAAATCCGGATTATCTGAAGCTTCTTGGCGAACCGTCCATTCCGAAGCAGGAAAGGATCGGACTGATAGAGACTGCATTTGGCGGGCAGGCAGAGCAGTATTTGGTGAATTTTTTGAAATTGCTGTGTGAACGGAACATTCTAATGGAATTTGCGGGATGCTGCGAGGAATTTACACGGCGCTACAATGCAGATCATGGAATTGCAGAGGCAGTCGTGACCAGTGCGGTTGCTTTGAATGCGGAGCAGATGGCAGCTTTAAAAGAAAAGCTGGAAAAAATCAGCGGGAAACAGGTTTCCCTGATTCAGAAGACAGATGCTTCCGTACTGGCAGGTCTGCGTGTGGAGTTGGAAGGAAAACAGCTTGATGGAACGGTGCAGAGCCGCCTGTCGGGTATTTCACAAAGAATGAAAGAAACGGTGATGTAGGTGATGCTTCCTGTATGAAGCATTGTCTCGCTGAAATAATAGTTTAAAGGATGGGAATGGAAACATGCAATTAAAACCTGAAGAAATATCCAAAGTCATCCGCAGCCAGATTAAATACTATGAGAATGCGATTCAGCAGAATGAAACAGGAACCATTTTGATGGTAGGTGATGGAATTGCCAGAGCCAGCGGCCTTGTAAACTGTATGGCCGGAGAACTGCTGGAGTTTGAGGATGGCAGCTTTGGTATGGCGCAGAACCTGGAAGAAAACAGCGTGTCCATTGTATTATTTGGTTCCGATGAGAATATTGGTGAGGGCCAGACTGTAAAGCGTACAGGCAAGGTTGTGTCCGTACCTGTTGGAGAAGGTATGATCGGTCGTGTTGTAAATGCACTGGGACAGCCTATCGATGGTGCAGGCCCTATTGTGACGGATGAATATCGGGCAATCGAAAGCCCGGCACCTGGTATCTGTGAAAGAAAGTCTGTACACGAGCCGCTTCAGACAGGTATCAAGGCAATTGACTCCATGGTACCGATCGGACGCGGACAGCGCGAGCTGATCATCGGAGACCGGCAGACAGGCAAAACAACTCTGGCTGTAGATACCATTATCAACCAGAAGGGCCAGGATGTTATCTGTATTTATGTGGCTATCGGACAGAAACGTTCTACCGTAGCGACTCTGGTAGAGAACCTTACCAGGAGCGGCGCTATGGATTATACCATCGTGGTAGCAGCAACTGCTTCTGAAGCAAGTCCGCTGCAGTACATTGCACCGTATTCCGGATGTGCAATGGGCGAATATTTTATGAACAAAGGCAGACATGTGCTGATTATCTATGATGATCTGAGTAAGCATGCAGTTGCCTATCGTGCACTTTCTCTTTTGATTCGCCGCCCGCCCGGACGTGAGGCGTATCCCGGAGATGTTTTCTATCTGCATTCCAGACTTCTGGAGCGTGCAGCAAAGCTGGATGAGGAGCATGGAGGCGGTTCTCTGACTGCGCTGCCGCTCATTGAGACGCAGGCCGGAGACGTATCTGCATATATTCCGACCAATGTTATTTCTATTACAGATGGTCAGATTTTCCTGGAAACAGAACTGTTCCATTCCGGTGTTATGCCGGCTGTTAACCCTGGTATTTCCGTATCCCGAGTTGGTGGAAATGCCCAGATCAAGGCAATGAAAAAGGTTGCCGGAACTTTGAAGCTGATTTACTCCCAGTACCGTGAGCTGCAGAGCTTTGCGCAGTTCGGTTCTGATCTGGATGCTGATACCAAGTCTCGTCTGGAACAGGGTGCCCGCATTGTGGAGGTTCTGAAGCAGAGCCAGAACGCACCGGTTCCTGTTGAAAAACAGGTGGCAATTCTTTATGCAGTTACCAAGGGCATTTTATCCAGGGTAGATGTAGAAGACGTCAGAGCATATGAAAGCGGCCTGTTCACCCATCTGGATGCGGATTCCGAAGGAGCTGCCGTTATGCAGGAGATCCGTACTACCGGAAAATTGGAGCAGGATACGGAAGAAAAGCTGAAAAAAGTATTGGAAGCCTATACAGAAAGCTTTTTGAATACAAGACCTGAGAAATAGAGTGATTAGGAGGACCCGATATGGCTGCAAACATGAAATCGGTAAAACTGCGTATTAAAAGTGTGCAGAGCACCATGCAGATTACTAAGGCAATGGAACTTGTGGCATCCTCCAAACTGCGTAAGGCAAAGGAACGTGCAGAAACCTGCCGGCCTTATTTCCGGGAGCTTCATCAGACACTGCAGGACATTGCACAGGACAATACAGATTTTTCCTCCATTTATGCAAAGGAAGCAGAAAACGAAAAATACTGTTATGTTGTGATTGCCGGTGACCGCGGACTTGCAGGGGGATACAATGCAAATCTGTTCAAATGTCTGGAAGCGGAGAGTGCCGGTAAGGATTATGTGGTTCTGCCTGTTGGAAAAAAAGCAGTCGAATATTTCCATCGGAAAGGAATTCCATGCGTGACGGAGGCATTCGCAGAGATTGCGGATATTTCTGTGGCGGATTGTTTCGAAATGGCAAACCTGCTGTGTGCGGAATTCCAGAAAGGTGCGTTTGGGCATATTGAATTGTGTTTTACGAATTTTGTTTCTATGCTGTCTCAGCAGCCGGAGGTATTTTCCATGCTTCCTTTGACCGACATGGCAAAGGAAGAGCTGCCAGGGGAGGAACAGGGGCGGATCCGTGAGCTGATTTTATATGAGCCGGACAGTACGGAGGTATTCAATGCGATTGTTCCGGAATATCTGGCAGGTCTGATCTATGGCGGTGTCTGCGAGGGACTTGCCAGTGAGCTGGCTGCCAGACGTATGGCGATGGAGGCTGCGACGGGCAATGCCCAGGAGATGATTGAGAAGCTGAATCTGTATTACAACAGAGCTCGTCAGGCCAGCATAACGCAGGAAATTACGGAGATTGTTGCAGGCTCAGAAGGCTTGTAGGCAAAAGATAAGCAGCGGTTGTAAAGTGTATCCGCTGCAGATGAGAGTGTTCATAGCGCGCAAGATGAGCATTCGAAGCATATAGAGAATCATATTAGAGGAGATTCAGGAATGAGCGAAAAACATACTGGCGAAGTTGTACAGGTCATCGGTCCGGTTTTGGACATCCGCTTTGCGCACGATGAACTGCCTGCACTTCTCAATGCTATAGAAATTGATAATAAAGGCGTGAAGCTGACGGCTGAAGTTGCGCAGCAGATCGGTGACAATACAGTACGTTGTATTGCAATGAATTCCACCGATGGTCTGGTGCGGGGAACGAAAGCCGTAGATACAGGAAAGCCGATTGCTGTTCCGGTAGGTGAGGAATGTCTGGGACGTGTGTTCAATCTTCTGGGTGATCCGGTGGATAATCTTCCGGCGCCGGAGGCGAAGGAATACTGGCCGATTCATCGTCCGGCCCCGGCTTATGAAGAGCAGACACCGGCAACGGAGATTTTGGAAACAGGAATCAAGGTCGTAGATTTGATCTGCCCATATGCGAAGGGCGGCAAGATCGGTCTGTTCGGCGGTGCGGGAGTCGGCAAGACGGTTCTGATCATGGAGCTGATCCACAATGTAGCGACAGCCCATGGCGGACTTTCCGTATTTACCGGTGTAGGAGAGCGTACCCGTGAAGGAAACGACCTCTATAATGAAATGAAAGAAAGCGGAGTTATCGACAAAACTGCCCTGGTATACGGACAGATGAATGAGCCGCCTGGAGCACGTATGCGTGTAGGTCTTTCCGGGCTTACCATGGCAGAGTATTTCCGCGATGTAAAAAATCAGGACGTGCTTTTGTTTATTGATAATATTTTCCGTTTTACACAGGCCGGTTCAGAGGTTTCTGCTCTTTTGGGGCGTATGCCTTCTGCCGTAGGCTACCAGCCCACGCTGGCAACGGAAATGGGTGCCCTTCAGGAGCGTATTACTTCTACGAGAAAAGGTTCCATTACCTCTGTTCAGGCAGTTTATGTGCCGGCGGATGACTTGACGGACCCGGCTCCGGCAACTACGTTCTCACATTTGGATGCTACCACCGTATTGTCCCGTGATATTGCCAGCCAGGGTATTTATCCGGCAGTGGATCCTCTGGATTCTACCAGCCGTATTCTTTCCCCTGAGGTTGTAGGAACGGAACATTATGAAATTGCCCGTGCAGTGCAGAGAGTACTGCAGCGTTACAAAGAGCTTCAGGATATCATTGCCATCATGGGTATGGACGAATTGTCAGAGGAGGATAAGCAGACGGTTAACCGTGCACGTAAGGTGCAGCGTTTTCTGTCTCAGAGCTTCTCTGTAGCGGAACAGTTTACAGGTATGCCCGGACAGTATGTACCGCTGAAGGAAACTCTGCGCGGCTTCAGGATGATCTTAAACGGCGAGTGTGATGAGGTTCCGGAGAGCTGCTTCCTGTTTGCCGGATCCATTGACGAAGTTTTTGAAAAAGCAAAGAATCAGTAAAGGAGGCTGTCTATGAAGACCTTCCCATTACGTATCGGTACACCGGACGGCCTGCTGTTTGAAGGTGAAGTGGAGCGCATTGTCTGCAGAAGCATTACAGGTGATTTAGCTGTTCTTGCCGGACATTGTAATTTCTGTACGGCTCTTGGTATGGGGGAAGCCCATGTTGTGCTGGAGGATGGTACAAGACGGGAAGCCGCCTGTATCGGGGGGATGCTTTCCATGATGAACGGAACCTGCCGCCTGCTGGCGACTACCTGGGAGTGGCAGGAAGACATTGATGCAGAAAGAGCGGCAAAAGCGAAAAAGAACGCAGAGGAGCTGTTGTCCAAGGGCGGTTTGACGGACCGTGAATATAAAATAGCAGAAGCAAAGCTCCACAGAGCATTGGTGCGGTTGAGTGTAAAAGAATAAAAATATGAAACGTCAGCAGCGCAGTCTTATTGGGACTGCGCTGTTTGTTGTGATACGTTATATACGGGGGCGGAGGTCTTGTCACCTTTTAGCCGCCGTTTCTATTGGCGTCAGGGCGTCATAAAGATGAAAATTTTTTAGTTCTGTATCTTCCCGTATTTTGATACGAGTTTTATTGCGGCATATAGGGCATAGCAGCCATTCCACTTGTTTTATAGCTGTATCCCCTTGTCTATATGAGGTATTAGCTTTTTCTTTTCCCATACTTTATTTTTGAAGTATAGTAAACCAACTGCCGCAGGTAATATCGGAGAAACTGCTTGTCCGATATATACGCCTGAAAATCCAATATTAACCACAAAAGCTAACAGCCAACTTACAGGAAGCCGGACAAATACTGCGTCTAAAAGAGCATTTACCATAGCGATATTCGCTGTTCCAATGCCGATAGCAAAGGAGTCAAATGTGTACATAGCTGCATAAATCAGACTGTTTATTCCACAACATATTCTTAGGTACAATATTCCGTCCTTAATGACCTCAGGACTTTCTGGTTCAAATAGCGTGATGATTTGTTCCGCAAATAATTGTACGATTACAACGACGATAAAAGTAATAAGCACATTCAAACGTAGTCCGGTTTTTGTTGTCTTTTTTACACGCTCTATGTCATTTGCTCCCATATTTTGGCCTGCCATGGCAGTTACAGCTTGTCCGATTGCCCAACAGGGCATACCCGCGAATGTATTGATTTTAAGTCCAACACCGGATGCAGCGGCAACTGATACACCAAAATTATTGAGCATACCTGTAATCAAAAGATAAGAGATGTTGACGACTACCATTTGAATGGCGGTAGGTAGTCCAATTTTCAAAACAGCCACCAATTTATCTGATTTTATAACAAAGTGCTTCAACTTAAAATCAAAGATAAAGTTTTTCCTTTTCAGATGAATGATGGAAACCAAAAGTGAGGTGCCCTGTGAAAATGTCGTTGCATAAGCGGCACCTGCGGTTCCCATATCAAGCAGGCCTACTAAAATCAAGTCCAGAAAGACATTTACAATCGTTGCAATCGTTATGAAGTAGAGAGGACTTTTAGAATCTCCAAACCCCTTCATAATGGAACATACAGCGTTGTAACCAAATACGAATACGGTACCATAGCAAATGATTTTCATATATTCGCAGGCTTCTCGCATAGAAACCGCAGGAACGTTCAAAACTTGAAAAAGAGGTCTATATACAAGCAGTCCCCCGATAGTGACAATAAGTGAAGCCGCAAGAGATATGCCCAATAATGTTCCTACTGTTTCGATTTGAGCCTGTTCGTCGTTGGCTCCTTTATATTGGGCGATTAAAACAGTGCCCCCCATAGTAACACCAATACAAATAGAATTGATAATAAAACTTATCATAGACGCATTACTGATTGCTGCAAGCCCTGTTTCACCGACAACATTTCCGACAACAAGCATATCAACAATACTGTAAAAAGATTGCAGCAAGTTCGCTAACAACAAAGGAAGCGCAAACATAATGAGCTTTTTTGGTACACTTCCTGTTGTCAAGTTTTGTTCTTCTTTCATTTTGTCAAATTCCTTTCTTAAACGTAAAAAAGCAGAGGGAAACACGATAAAGTGCGCCCTCTGCTCAAAAAGCAATCGCCATAAACAAAAGGCAGCAGACAAAACATTGTCTACTGCCTAAACATCAAAATAAAACTATGAACACACGAACAAAACTCCAAACTATCAGTATGTTGGAGTAAACCTAAGCGTAAATGTTCTTGTGTCCTTTAGGCTCCGTACAATGCTTTGAAATTTCAAATTGTGCGGAGCTATTTTCAATACAAAATTTCCCGAATAACACTGTACTCACCCTTTCTTAGAAATTCGGTCTTATTATAAACTTTTTAAGGTAGCTTGTCAATAGAGCAGTCTCGAGTGTGAGAAATTTATGCTCTATTTTGCTATCAAAATAGAATACCATCTTGTTAATTTAACACATAAAATAATAGTGTTTTCATCATCAGAATTATTGTGACCGTTATCAATCCTGCCTTTTCCATGTGAAGTAGACCAATCTCCACATATTCCCAAATCAGGATTTATTTTAATCTGTTTCATTTTGTTTGATAACGTATATGTAATTATATAAAACACCCCATTATCATAATGCGCATCTACAGTTCGTGCACCTGAAAAAATACCATTGATAGTTGCAAGATGTAAACAATATATAATAAAAAGGCTTTGAATGCAAGCAGCAAGGCAGGCAGATAATCTTAAAAAGACGTAAAATTTCTGTGAAACCTTGAAAATTCTATGTTCTAATCAACGGACATATGATATATTCTTAAGAGGAGGCTTGGTTTTACAAGGCTTCCGAAAAGCTACTAACCGGAACTTTGGCTTGAGTAACTACGTATAAAGGGAATAGGAACAGGAGGTATTGTAAATAATGAAAAATGAATATATTCCATTTACGATTGGTAAGCAGAAGAGAATTGCCCTGATTGCCCATGATGGCAAAAAGCAGGAGCTGATTGAATGGTGCAACGAAAACAAGGAGATTCTGCAGCGGCATTTCCTCTGCGGAACAGGAACAACAGCACGGCTGATTGCAGATTATACCGGACTTCCGGTGAAGGGATATAACAGTGGTCCGCTGGGTGGCGACCAGCAGATCGGCGCCAAGATCGTAGAAGGCGGTATCGATCTCGTTGTATTCTTTTCCGATCCGCTGGAAGCGCAGCCTCACGACCCGGATGTCAAAGCTTTGCTTCGTATTGCGCAGGTCTATGATATTCCTATGGCGAATAATAAATCGACAGCAGATTTTATTATCACATCTTCTTACATGAATGAGGAGTATGTACATGAGGTATTGAATTTTAATAAAAATATCGAGAATCGGGTAAAATCAATGCAGTAGTTTTATTACCTATTTTTTGGCGCACTTGCTGCGCCAATGATGGTATGCCTGACAAGGTATTACCTATTTTTTGGCGCACCTGCTGCGCCAATGATGGTATGCCTGACAATTAAACAAGGACACGCAAAATCCACCGGTTATTTTAAGTTCGGTGGATTTTTACTATACTACTTGTTTTATCCTACGTAACCGGGTACACAACTGAATTTTCTATTGAAATGTTTTGAAATATCCATGTTCATATTTTTCTATTTTTTGTATAATTTGAAAATAAGCAAAGCAGAAATATAAATTTACTACGAAAGGAAGGGAGACGGCGCTTCTTCAAAGCAGCTTCTCCTGTGGTGGCAGTTATGAAGATACATTATTTAAAGGTAAACCATCTGGTGAATCCAATGGGATATGATCTGGCAGAGCCGACAATTTCTTATGTGGTTGAGGAAACAGGCGGAAAACGCCAGGCAAAAGCGCAGGTACTGGTTGCCAGAAATGATAAGTTTACAGAACTGGTTTATGATTCGGGTGAAAGAGAGGATATTGTAAGCACGGCTTATGTTCTGCCTTTTGTTATGGAGCCGGAGACGAGATATTACTGGAAGGTAAGGGTTTGGACAGATAACGGAGAAACGGGGGAAAGTGAGACTGCATGGTTTGAGACCCCGAAAGGTGGCGGGTGGAAGGCTGACTGGATTACGCCCTCTCTTCCGAAAGAGGTACAGGCCGTTCTGACGAAAAAGATAGATATCAGGAAGCCGGTTAAAAAAGCCAGGATGTATATGGTCGGCCTTGGTGTTTACGAGCTGTATCTGAACGGGCAGAAGCAGGGAGATGAGGTTCTGCTTCCGGGGCTCTGCGATTTTGACACATGGATTCAGTACCAGACATACGAGCTGGCGCTTGTCCCCGGCGAAAACCAGATTGAAATTGCTTTGGGTGACGGCTGGTATAAAGGCTGGTATGGCCTGCGGCAAAAATACGAAAACTATGGCGACCGCCTTGCTGCCATTGCAGAGCTTCATATTACTTATGAGGACGGCGGGAAGGAGGTAATCTGTACGGATACCTCCTGGGGGGCACGGAAGAGCCGGGTTGTGTACAGCGGTATTTATCCGGGCGAAATCTACGACACAACACTGGATACAAGTGAGGTATTCGGAACAGAAGTAATTGATCTGGATAAGAAAAAGCTCAGCCCGCGCCTCAGTCCTCCAATTACAATCCATGAGAACATCAAGCCTGTGGAGGTACTGCACACTCCCGCAGGGGAGACAGTCCTGGATATGGGGCAGAATATGGTGGGCTGGCTGAGCTTCCGATGCAGTGCGCCAAAGGGGACAAAGCTGTTCTTCCAGTTCGGCGAGATTCTGCAGGACAATAATTTCTATAATGAAAACCTTCGTACGGCAAAGGCGGAGTTTACCTATATTTCAGATGGAACAGAGCGTGAGGTAAGGCAGCATTTTACCTTCTACGGCTTTCGTTATGTAAATGTCGTAGGCTGGGAAGGCAGCCTTAATCCGGAGGATTTCACAGGTCTTGTCATCCATTCCGAGATGGAGGAGCTGGGACATATTGAAACCTCTGATCCATTGGTAAATCAGTTGTTCCACAATGCAAAATGGGGACAGAAGGGCAACTTCCTGGATGTTCCTACGGACTGCCCTCAGAGAGACGAGAGATATGGCTGGACAGGAGATGCGCAGATTTTCAGTGGAACCGCCTGCTTTAATATGGATACCTATGCATTCTATACGAAGTTCGGCAGGGACGTTTATGCAGAACAGATGAAATTAAACGGCAGTGTACCGGATGTTGTTCCCGTGGCGAATTATCCCGGAGACGCCTCCACCGCATGGGGAGATGCGGCGACGATCATTCCGTGGAATGTATACCTGCACTATGGAGATAAAGGAATTCTCAGCCGTCAATACGACAGTATGAAGGGCTGGGTTGATTATATGCGCCGGGAGGATGAAAAATACGGCAATAAATATCTGTGGCAGAGCGGCTTCCACTATGCGGACTGGCTTGCACTGGACGGCAATGTTGAGGGCGGCGTATACGGGGCAACAGACCCGTTTTTGATCAGCTCCGGTTATTATTACTATTCCACCGGTATTGTGGCAAAAACAGCCAACATTCTTGGAAAAAAGGAAGACGCGGTATACTATGGGGACCTTGCGGAAAAAATACGCGATGCCTTTATCAATGAGTATTTCACTCCCACAGGGCGGCTGTGTGTAAATACCATGACTGCGCATGTTGTGGTTCTTTATATGAAGCTTACACCGGATTTTGCTTACGAAAGAACATGTGCGGGACTTTTGGAAATTATGAAGAAGAATAAATATCATCTCAATACAGGATTTGTAGGTACCCCGTATCTGTGCCCTGTATTGTCTCTAAACGGTATGAATGACATTGCATACAGGCTTCTGCTGGAAAAGGGATTTCCGGGATGGCTGTATGAGATTCTCATGGGCGCCACTACGATATGGGAACGCTGGAATTCCGTAATGCCGGATGGAAAAATAAGCGGTACGGGAATGAACTCCCTGAATCATTATTCTTACGGCTCCATTGTAGAATGGATGTACCGCAACATGCTTGGAATCCAGCCGTGTGAGGAAGCACCGGGCTTTAAGAAATTCAGGATTGCTCCGGCCCCCAATTATCAAATCAGTTGGGCAAAAGCGTCCCTGCGCTCTGCGGCGGGAAGAATTAAGAGTGCATGGGCTATCGAGGGCAGGAATCTGAAGATCGAGGTTTTGGTGCCGTTTGACACGGAGGCGGTGATTGTGCTTCCGGACGCGCAGGCAGAAGTAATTTCCCGTCAGGCAAAAGGCAACGACGGAGTTCTCTCCATAGTACAGGCAGGCAGACATGTGGAAGTCACTGCGGCAGCAGGCTCTTATGCGTTTTGCTATGAACCGGCGGTGCCTTGCCGCAGGATATACTCCATTGATTCTCCGATGGAAGAGTTGATGGCTTGTGAAGGTGCAAGGAAGGTGCTGGACAAGGAGTACTTTTCTTTTGTGAAGGAAATGCCGTTTTATGATGAATTATATACGCTGCAGGAGCTGATGAACGGGCCGTTTACCAACGTGCCTTATGATCAGCAGGCAAAGATTGACAGGCTTCTTCGGGCTGTTGAATCATAAGCGGAAAGGGTGGCAATGGGATTGATCGGAAATATCTATAAAGTGGTAGTGGTGGATGACGAACCAATGGCGGTGAAGGCCATCTGCCGCATCATAGAAGCACACTGTCCGGAGTTTAAAGTAGTGGGTACTGCCGAAAACGGGGAGAGAGCGCTGGATGTACTCCGGGAAACCGTACCGGACCTGGTTTTGACGGATATTGCCATGCCTCTGATGAGCGGACTGGAGCTGGTAAAGAGGGCCGGGAGCATGATGCCTGATCTTTGCTTTGTCATTATCAGCGGCTATCAGGATTTCGAATATGTCCGCGATGCCATTAGAAACGGTGTGCTTGATTATCTGACAAAGCCCATCGTTCCGTCCCAGATGCTGCCCACCATGAAAAATGTTAAAGAAAAGCTGAAGATATTTTACTATAACAGAAGGAATGGGATTTTTCGGAAGATGTGTATGGGGGAATCCGTTACACAGGAGGAAATCCACAAGTTCTTTCCATATAAAGAGTTTTATGCCGCTCTTTTAAGAGAAAACGGACTGCCGAGAAGGTATTCCCCGGGAAAGGAGCCGGAGCTGTACGGAACGATAGACGAGACATATTCGGTGTACGGCCGGGATAATATGGAAGAGCTGTTTTTGATTCCCAGGGAGATGCTTGGAGGAAAGTCTCTTATTGATTATATGACCAAGGTGGAGCTCCGTCAGAAAACAGAAGGCTCCTACACTACGCTTTTGTATTATGGCAAAGCCTTTTCCGTATCAGAGATTTCCGGAAAAATCCGGGATTTATATTACTGGCTGAATAATTTAAGCACGGTCGGGTTTTCCCAGACTGTCGATTTGGATAAAAAGCAAATTCTTTCACAGAGGCTTGCGGCGCCGGACACGACAGAGCTTTCCGGCTTTTTGCAGGAGCTGGAGCAATACGCAAAAAAGGGGCGGTATGACCAATTGCGGAAAAGTATCGCGAAGGCGTTTGCTCAGTGGGAGAAAGAACGCCGGCCACAGCTCTGGCTGGAGCATTCCGCCAGGCGGATATTGAATTTTATCCGGATTCACACAGGAGATGAGGAATCTCTGATAGAGAGCGAATATCAACTGGAGGACATTTTTTATTACGCTACCAGCATGGAGATGCTGTGGCAAAACCTGCAGACCCTCCTGTTTCGCTCAGATGGAGGCTGGGAGAAGGAAAAACTCAAGGTGGACTCTTTCGAATTTTTCAGGAATATTGAAAAATATTTAAAAGAACATTTGTCAGAGCCGCTGTCCTTACAGGAGCTGTCGGATTTGTTTGCTATTTCACAGGCTTACATGAGCAGATTGTTCCGTAAATATACCGGACAGACCTATAACCAGTATTTGACGGGAATCCGCATGGAGCGGGCCAAGTCACTGATGAAGGAAAACAAGGAACTGTTTGTCAAAGACATTGCAGAGCTGGTGGGGTATCGGGATCAGTTCTATTTCAGCCGGATTTTTCATGCTTATACGGGAAAATCCCCGGCGGATTATCTCAATGAATAGTTTCAGATTTTTAATAGTTTTGTTTTGAATCCTCCATGTACTTTTCGTTTTTCAGAAGGTAAGATATAAATGATTAAAAACGAAAAAAGAACAGTAAAAGGAGGATTTTATGAAGAAAAAAGTTTTATTCGCGGTACTTGCGGGCGTAATGGCGGCAACTATGATTCCGGCTGCTGCCGTAATGGCAGACGAAGAAAAACCGTATGAAGGCGTTACCCTTACCGTGTGGGCAGGAAACGCAGAGTACAATGAGGGAACACAGGCCGTTATGGAAGCGGCGACCGAGAAGCTGGGCATGGAATTTCAGGTTGAGATCAACCCTGGCGGCAGCGAGGGAGATAACATCATTAAGACGAGAATGGCATCCGGCGACCTTCCTGACTTTATGGCTTACAATTCAGGCTCCAAGCTGTATGATCTGAATCCGTCCCGCGGTTTCCTTGATATTTCCGACTGGGATATCGTAGAAAAATTTGACGATGCGTTTTTAAGCTCCGTTACCATTGATGATGCCATCTATGGCGCTCCGCAGTCTTCCACACAGGCTGGCGCGGTTATTTATTACAAGCCGGATTATGAAGAACTGAATCTGGAGGTTCCACATACATGGGATGAATTTGTGGCAAATTGTCAGGCGCTTGCAGATGCAGGAAAGACTCCTGTTTACTTTACGGGCGGTGAGACATGGGCGACACAGGTTCTGTTCCTGGGCGATTATTATAATGTTGTAGCTGATAACCCGACCTTTGGAGAAGACTATACGAATGGAACTGCAAAATATGCGGATGTTGCAGAAGCAACCGAAAGCTGGAAAAAATATGAAGACCTTGTAGACTTTTTGAATGCCGACAAATCCGCGGCAACTGTTGTAGACGGAAACCTGGCGATTGCAACAGGCGAGGCTACTCACTGGTTCATTCTGACTCAGCAGCTTCCTCTGATTATTGCAGAGGCAGAGAATCCGGACGATATCGGTGTATTTGGTATTCCAGGGGATGACGCGGAAAACCACGGACTTACCGTATGGGAGCCGATGAGCTGGTATGTAAGCAAGGACAGCTCAAATATCGATGCGGTTAAGGCATTCCTTGAATTCTATTATGAAGAAGAGACTATGGATATGTATTTTGAAACCTATGGTGCAAACGGACCCTCCTGCATCAAGGGCTATGAGCTTCCGGAGTCCGTATGCAGTGCGGTACGTGTAGACATGCAGCAGTATTTTGACGATGGAAAGACTACTCCTGCACTTGAGTATCAGTCCCCGATTAAGGGAACTACCTGTGAACAGCTTACTACTGCCGTCGGCCTTGGTCAGATGTCAGGCGAGGAAGCCGCAGCCTCTTATGATGAAGACTGCAAGAAATCTGCAGTTCAGTTGGGCTACGATTGGGAATAAAAAACGATCATATGGGGCTATCGGGAAATAGATAGTCTCAAACAGGAGAGGTTGTGGCCAATACCAGTCACAACCTCAATACTTTATAGGAGGTTCGAATATGAAAACCAAAAAGGAAAAAAGCCTGTATCCCCTCTGGTTTCTTGCTCCATCATTGATCATCTTCGGCATCTTTTTTCTGTGGCCGATTATTTCATCCCTGTATTACAGCCTGACCGTATGGAATTTTGATACTGCGTCATTCTGCGGACTTGATAACTATAAGCTCTTCTTTTCAGAAAAAGCCATGAGCTCCTCCGTAGTACATACGCTGATTTATGCATTCGGAACCAGTGCCCTGAAGGTAATCCTTGCATTTTTTATTGCCATTTTCCTGACCAGTAAGATTAGAACAAAGAACTTCATCCGTTCCGCCGTTTTCTTCCCGAATCTGGTTTCCATGATGGCTGTCGGCCTTGCATTTTCCTACATGATGCATCCTACCAAGGGACTTCTGAATGTGGTTATTCAGGCGTTGGGCGGTACGCCTGTAGATTTTCTGGGCAATCCGAATCTGGCTCTTTTCAGTATTATTCTGACAGATGTATGGAAGGGGCTTTCTATTTCCGTAGTTATTTATATTGCAGGTATCCAGTCCATTGATAAGACCTATTATGAGGCGGCATCTATTGACGGGGCGACCGGATGGCAGAAGCTGAAATGTATTACGCTTCCGCTGGTGGCTCCTTCCCAGAATTCGATCATTATTCTTTCTTTGATCGGCGGACTGCGCTCCTTCGACCTGATCTGGTCAATGACAGGCGGCGGCCCGGGCTTTTCAACAGACGTTCTGGCTTCTGTTATTTACAAACAGTATGCAGCCGGTTTCTATGGACTTTCCACAGCAGGAAATGTAGTGATGCTGATTTTGATTTCCGCAATTGCTTTTCCGCTGCAGCACTTCCTGAATAAGAGAGAGGAGGCTATTCAATAATGAAAAAACAAAAAAGACTGCTTCTCCTCGGAGATATCCTCGGAGTTGCCGTTACAACAGTTATTTTTCTTATTCCCTTCTATTTTATGTTTGTACAGTCCATAAAATCAAAGGCGGAAGCAAACAGGCTGTCCATTAGCTGGCCCGAGGAGCTGCATTTTGAAAACTATCTTGAGGTTTTCCGGCATGGAAATTATCAGTTGGTTACCGCATTTAAGAACAGCGGAATCCTGACGCTCTTTACGGTACTTGGACTGCTGGTGACCGCGGCGATGGCGGGATATGTAATTCAGAGAAGGCATGACAAAATAGTAAACGGAATCCAGGCGGTGATCATGCTCGGCCTGATGATTCCGGCAGCAATCCTTCCCACGATCCATATGCTCCAGAGGATGCACATCTATAAAACCATGTTTTCTATGGTTATGATTGAAATCGCGCTGCAGACGCCTTTTGCAATTATGCTGTACAGAGGATATATGGCCTCCATTCCCGTGGAGCTGGAGGAGGCCGCCAGAATTGACGGATGCAGCAGATGGCAGATTTTCCGGAATATTATTTTTCCGTTGCTGAAGCCCATTCAGGCAACACTGGTTATTCTGGTGGGCGTACAGACCTTTAATGATTTTACCAATCCTCTGTATTTCCTGCCGGGAGCCGAGAACACGACGGTCCAGCTTACGTTGTATAATTACAAGGGACAGCTTGCAAACAGCTATAACCTGCTTTTTGCGGATATTATTGCAATTACGATTCCCATGCTGATTCTGTTCCTGATTTTCAATAAAAGAATTGTGGACGGTATGGTTGCGGGCTCCGTAAAAGGTTAACAGTATGAAATTCCGAAGCAGAATGATTCTCGCATACACACTGGTTGCCTTCTTGGTCAGTCTGGCGCTGGGAGTGGTCGTAGGGCAGAACAGCCTCCGGTATGAGACAGAAAGCCAGAAAAGAAATCTTCTGATTTCCGCAAAGTCTTATGTCAGCCAGATGGAGGAATGCCTGGGAAGAATGGACGCAATTATGCAGTATATTCTTTCAAACGCTTCTATGCTTGACAGTATTACGCTGTTGGCGCAGACGCCTGAGGAGACGGTATCCGTTTATAAAAGGGAAGCAGAATCTACCATCCGGGTGGGAATATCCACATCCTACATTATGAAGAATTCTTACAGGACGGTGTTTTTTAATGAAAAATCCTTCCTGGCAAGCAGTGCCATATATACACCGGATGCCGCTAAGGAGATGCCGAGCAGCAGGCTGAATACGGACTTTCGGCTGGAAGATATCCCATATCTGGATGATGTGACGGAGGCTTCGGGTAAGCCTGTGATCGTGACCGCTCATTTGGATACATGGGGAGATCGCAGCAATGTCTCTGTCTTTTCTCTGGTAAAGGCGCTGAGGGGAGAAGACATGGGTTTTTTGGAGGTTGAGAACCGCATGGACAGTCTGGAGCTGCTGGAAAAATCCGATGAGGATATCCGGTTTCTGCTGATTGTAAATGGAGGAAGCCTTCTCTATGCCAGCGATAAAGACTATGGGGAAGAACTGACGGACAAGGAGCATAAAATCTTCAAAGACCTTGAGGAAGATACGGTTTTGACTGAGAGCGGTGATATTTATGCAAAAGCGTCATCAAAGCAGTTTGATTTGACTGTTCTGGCTTATAAGCAGGAAAGCCTGTTGGAGGGAGGAAAGAGGCGCATCTTTATCTTTTCGTTCTTTGCCGCAATGGCAGTGTTTGGAACCAGTCTGATCTTTATTATTATCTTCTCGAATATTCTGACCAGACCTATGAAGCGCCTGCAAAAGGTGGTGGAAAGCACGAATATTGAGAATCTGCAGGATAATTGGAGCCTGGAGGAGGCCGGCGCTTCGGATGAATTTCAGGAATTGATCCACTCCTTTCAGACTATGACAGCCCGGCTGAATACGGCCATGCAGAATGAGAAAAAGGCCGCAATGCTTCAGCTTCAGGCTCAGTTTGATACGCTTCAGACTCAGGTAAATCCGCATTTCGTTTATAACGTCCTGAATATTATTTCGTCCCATGCAGTAATGGACAATGATGAAGTGATTTGTGAGATGTGCGGTTCTCTGGGAAATATGCTCCGCTATTCTACGAATAATAAGGAGCGCTATGCACCGGTGGAGAAGGAAATAGAATATCTGAACAGCTATTTCTATCTCCTGAAGGCCAGATATGAGGATCGCCTGGTGGTAAGTATGGATATCGACAGGCGGATCGGCAAGGAAATTATCCCCAAAATGACGCTGCAGCAGTTGGTGGAAAACAGTGTAAAGCATGGATTCCATGACACGGATGTACAGATGCATATCTCACTGACAGGGAAGGTGCTGGACGACCGCTGGATTATAGAGGTGCGTGATAATGGTTCCGGTATCAGACAGGAGGCTCTTGAAGAAATATACGAAAAGCTGTCGGAGGTCCGCAAGGAGATTTTGGAGAGGGCAATGCCCGTTGAGATGGAAATCGGGGAAATGGGAATCGCCAATACGTATGCAAGGTGCCTGCTTTTGTATTTTGAGGATCTGATCTTTGAGATAAAAAATCTGTCGGACGAAAAAGGATTTGTTGTTACCGTGGGATGCAAAAACATGCAGAGAACCGGGAATCCTCCTGAGTGAGGAACCCGGTTCTTTTTTTGCGGTTCCGGTTCTTCTGAAGTACACGCATCACCGCATAAATGCGTTGACACGACAGCCCGGTAAGGGTTACAATTAGATATTAACAGGACTATCAGAGGAGGTAACTTATGAGGAAATTGATGACCGGCGATGAGGCAATCGCCAGAGGGGCATATGAAGCCGGAGTTGCTTATGCATCCGCATACCCGGGAACCCCAAGTACGGAAATCCTGGAAAATCTTTCTACATATAAAGAAATTTATGCAGAATGGGCACCGAATGAAAAGGTAGCTATGGAGTCTGCCATTGGTGCTTCTGTAGCAGGGCTGCGCAGCATGGTGTCCATGAAGCATGTGGGCATGAACGTGGCTGCAGACCCGATGTTTACCTGGTCTTATATGGGAGTAAACGGAGGAAATGTGATCATTACTGCAGATGAGCCCGGAATGTTCTCCTCTCAAAATGAGCAGGACAACAGGAATTATGCAAAAGCCGCAAAAATCGCTATGCTGGAGCCTTCTGACAGCCAGGAATGCATTGACATGGTGAAGGCTGCCTATGAATTGGGCGAAAAATATGATACTCCTTTTATTATCCGTATGACGACCCGCGTCTGTCATTCCAAATCCATTGTGGAGCTGAATGACAGAAAAGAAACAGAAGCGAAAGAGTGGCAGAAGAATCCGGCTAAATATGTATGTCTTCCGGCAATTGCAAGAAATCTCCGCATAAAACTGGAGGAACGAATGGACAGACTGGCTGCGTACAGCGAGACCAGTCCTTTTAACCGCATGGAAATGGGCGATACCAGGATTGGCGTTATTGCATCCGGCATCTGCTACTATTATGCAAAAGAGGTGTTCAAAGAAAGCGCATCGTACTTAAAGCTCGGCTTTACGAACCCGCTTCCGGCAAGTCTGATTAAGGAGTTTTGTTCCAGGGTAGATAAGGTTTATATTCTGGAGGAGAACGATCCGTATATTGAGGAGTTTGTGAAACAGCAGGGCTGCGACTGCATCGGCAAGGAATTATTCCCTGCATACGGCGAAATGACGCCGGATGTGATCCGTGCCTGTGTAACCGGAACCCCAAATAAAATCATTGAATTTGACAGGAGTAAGCTGATCGGCCGTGCGCCTGCCTTCTGTGCAGGGTGTCCGCACAGAGGCCTGTTCTATCGTCTTGGAAAACGCAGGGATATTATGATCAGCGGCGACATTGGCTGCTACACGCTGGCGGCGGGCAAGCCTTACAATGCTATGGATTCCACCGTTTGCATGGGTGCCAGCATCAGCCTTGGACACGGGGCACAGAGAGCTTTTCAGGCACAGGGAAGCAGCCGCAGGGTTGTGACGGTTCTGGGAGATTCCACATTCTTCCATACGGGTATCAACTCCCTGATCAATACTGTCTATAATAAGAGTAACACAGTGAACATTATTCTGGACAACCGTATCACAGGTATGACCGGACATCAGGAAAATCCGGGGACGGGCTATACGGCGAAGGGAGAAGAGACAACTCTGATCAGGATTGAGGATTTGGTGCGCGCGATCGGCGTAAAGCATGTATTTGTCATCGATCCGAATAATCTTAAGCAGGTAGATGATACACTGGATGAATGTCTGGCATTGGATGAGCCTTCGGTGATCATTACGCGCTGGCCCTGTGTCTTAAAGAGGTTCTCCAAGGAGGACAAAAGTGAATTTGACAGCCTTTTTGCCACAAAAAACAAAGTGGATACAGACAAATGCATCGGCTGTAAGCTCTGTCTGAAGGCAGGGTGTCCGGCGATGTCCTATGATAAAGCAGCTAAAAAAGTTACCATTCATCGTGCGCAGTGCGTAGGCTGTGATGTCTGCACACAGGTATGCCCGAAGGATGCGATTGTGAAGGAGGATTAAGGCCATGACAAAAAGCATTTTATTAGTAGGTGTGGGCGGTCAGGGTACCATTCTTGCCAGCAAAATTCTGACAAACGGCCTCATGGAAGCAGGCTATGATGTAAAGATGAGTGAGATTCACGGAATGTCCCAGAGAGGAGGAAGCGTTTCCTCACAGGTACGCTACGGCGAAAAGGTGATGTCTCCGGTTATCGAAAAGGGGAAGGCAGATATCATTGTCTCCTTCGAGAAAATGGAAGCGCTGCGTGCGCTGGATTATCTGAAGGAAGATGGAACGCTTGTTGTAAACAATGAAGAAATTCCCTCCATGTCTGTCATTACCGGAGAAGAAACCTATGCTGACGATATCCTGGAAGAAATCGAAAAGCATGTGAAGGCCAAGGTGGTGGATGCAACCAGGCTTGCAGGAGAATTGGGAAATGAAAAGGCTGCCAACATCATTCTTCTCGGAACCATCATCAAGTCCATGGGACTGGAGAATATTGCGTGGGATGATATTCTGGAAGCCAATATCAAGCCGCAGTTCCTGGAATTAAACAAAAAGGCATTACAGGTGGGGATGAATGCAGTTGCCTGAATATCGTTTTGAGGGAGGAAACATAGTTGAAAGAACGTGAGAAATTCGGTTCCAGACTCGGATTTATTCTGGTTTCCGCAGGCTGTGCAATCGGAATCGGAAACGTGTGGAAATTTCCATATATGACGGGAAAATACGGGGGCGCGGCATTTATCCTGATTTACCTGGTATTTCTGGTTGTGCTGGGACTGCCGATTCTTGTATGCGAATTTGCAGTGGGCCGGGCAAGCAGGCAGAGTACTGCCAGGGCTTTCCACACGTTGGAGCCAAAGGGGGCAAATTTCCATAATTACAGCTACATGGGAATGATCGGGAATTATATGCTGATGATGTTTTACACAATGGTAGCCGGCTGGATGATGTATTATTGCTACAAAACTGCAGCCGGCGGCTTTAAGGAAGCAACATCCGGGCAGGTAACAGAGGCTTTCGGGCAATTGCAGCAGTCTCCCCAAACCATGACCTTATGGATGATCATCGCAGTCGTACTGTCCTTTGGCATCTGTTCTCTTGGTCTGCAGAAGGGAATTGAGCGAATTACAAAAATGATGATGCTTTGCCTTTTGGCTCTGATCATTGTTCTGGCAGTTCATTCTCTTACTTTAGACGGCGCCATGGAGGGTGTCAGATTTTACCTGGTACCGAGTATGGAGAATATCAAAGCCGCAGGGTTCGGAAGTGTGATTTTTGGGGCAATGTCCCAGGCATTTTTTACCTTAAGCCTTGGAATCGGCGCTATGACGATATTCGGCAGCTACCTTGGAAAGGAACACTCTCTGGCAGGAGAATCGGTGCATATCCTGCTCCTGGATACTTTTGTTGCATTAATGGCGGGCCTGATCATTATTCCGGCGTGCTTTGCTTTTGACGTAGAGCCGGGGGCCGGTCCGGGATTGATCTTTATCACTTTGCCGAATATATTCAACCGGATGACAGGCGGACGAATCTGGGGAACCCTGTTTTTCCTCTTTATGTCCTTTGCCGCATTGTCCACGGTAATTGCCGTATTCGAAAATATTCTGTCCTTTGCCATGGACCTCTGGGGCTGGAGCAGACAGAAGGCAGTCATTGTAAATATTGTACTGGTTATCCTGCTTTCCATGCCTGCAATTCTGGGCTTCAACGTATGGTCCGGATTCCGGATGCTTGGGGAAGGTACGAATATCATGGACCTGGAAGATTTTATTGTTTCCAATAATATCCTTCCTTTGGGTTCCGTAATCTTTGTATTATTCTGTGCATCCAAAAGCGGCTGGGGCTGGGAAAGGTTTTTAAAAGAGGCAAATACAGGAGAAGGCTTAAAGTTTCCGGGCACGATTCGTTTCTACATGCTGTTTGTCATTCCGCTTGTGGTTGCGGTGATTTATCTGAAGGGTTATTACGATATGTTCCGGCCGAAGGGATTGTCGTATTTTATCCCGTGGATGATTGTGGGAATCCTGATGCTGGGTCTGGTCGCCTGGATTTCCTTCGGTAAGAAAAAGCAACATTAATATAAAGGCCGGACGATTCCGGCAAAAGGAGAAAAATGATGATATCAGAAAAAATGAAACCACTGGTGCAGAACAATTCTGCCATTCGCATGATGTTTGAGGAGGGAAACAGACTCCGTGCAAAATACGGTGCAGACAGGGTGTTTGATTTCAGTCTTGGAAATCCCAGTGTTCCGGCACCGGATTGTGTACGTGAAGCAATCATAGGACTTGTAAATGAGGAGGAACCGACGGTTCTCCATGGTTATATGAATAATGCGGGCTTTGAGGATGTGCGGCAGACAATTGCAGAGTCTTTGAACCGCCGTTTTGGAACTGCCTTCTCAGCAAAGAATCTGATCATGACGGTAGGGGCTGCCAGCGGGCTAAACGTCATATTGAAGACGATCCTGAACCCGGGTGAAGAAGTCATTGTCTTTGCCCCATACTTTCTGGAATATGGTGCATATGTGAGAAATTATGATGGCAGGCTTGTGGAAATCTCGCCGGATACGGCAACCTTTCAGCCGAATCTGGAAGAGCTGGAGCGGAAGATCACTTCAGATACGAGAGCAGTTATTGTCAATACCCCTCACAATCCAACAGGTGTTGTTTATTCTGAAGAGACCATCCGGAGGCTTGCTGCAATTCTGGAATCAAAGCAGAAGGAATTCGGCAGTGTGATATATTTAATATCAGATGAGCCGTATCGCGAGCTGGCCTATGATGGCGTAGAGGTTCCATACCTTACAAAATATTACAAAAACACAGTGGTAGGCTATTCCTACAGCAAATCCCTGTCTCTTCCGGGTGAGCGTATCGGGTATCTTGCGATTCCTGATGAGCTTGAGGACAGTGAGCAAGTGATTACAGCCGCCTCCATCGCCAATCGTATTCTGGGAAGTGTGAATGCACCCTCCCTGATCCAGAAAGTGATCGGCAGGTGTGTGGATGCGGAAGTGGATGTGGCTGCGTATGACAAAAACCGGACTGCTCTGTACAATGGCCTGACAGAGTGTGGATTTGAGTGTGTTAAGCCGCAGGGCGCTTTTTATCTATTTGTAAAATCGCCCGTAGAAAATGAAAAGGAATTCTGCGAGGCAGGGAAAAAATATAACATCCTTATGGTTCCGGGAAGCTCCTTTGCCTGCCCTGGTTATGTAAGGCTGGCTTACTGTGTTTCTTATGAAACGATCATAAATTCTCTTCCGGAATTCAAAAAACTGGCTGCAGAATATGGATTATAAATAAAAAAAGCCCTGCGGACAGGGCTTTTTTTACAGAGGTATTGCTGACAGATTTAATTTACTGGAAATCAATGACATCGATCCAGCGGGACAGGAACTCCTTTTCCTCTTCGACTCCTTTGGTAAGCTGGGCGGCGGCAGCGATGGGAAGCCATTTCTGCACATACTGTTTTGCAGTATCGCTCTTTTTGCAGAAGAGATCGAGATAGAGGTCTGCGGTCTTCTGATCCTTTAAAGCAAATTCCAGATATGTAATGGCAGCATCGCCGCTGGCATTTCCCTGAGTAGCGTGGGACCAGTCTACGATCGTCATGGTGCCGTCCTCCCGCACAATGACGTTGCTCGGGTTAAAGTCACCGTGACAGAGCTTTGTATGAACAGGCATGGAGTCCAGTCTGGTGTGCAGCTCATAACGTGTGGTTGCATCCACAGTATCCTTCAGGGTTGAAATTTTACGGGCAAATTTGTCCTTCTGGAGAGTCAGACGGGGGGCTTTTTTGGAGTGCATGGTGAGCTGCAAATCCACAAACTGTTCCATATACTTTTCCAGATTTGCCGGGTCTTCCTTCATGAGCTCTTCCATAGTCTTGCCTTCCACATATTTGATTGCAAGTGCCCATTCGCCGTCGATCTGGCTTACTTCCAGAACTTCAGGGATATTCAGGCCGCTTTCTTCCACACGTGCCTGGCACAGTGCTTCATTGAATACGTTTGCTTTTCCATGTTCTTTTGTAAATACTTTAATGATACGATCTTCATCTTTATAAACGACTTTGTACGGACGAGTCAGAAATACTTTTTTATTTTCTAAATTCATGGCAAATACCCTTTCTTGATCTAATAATTAATAAAATGACAGGAAGCCTTCCGTTTTCCATAACCTGCAATTATTGACAGGGGAGTGAATCCGCTTCATAACGTCTCCGTATGGATAAAAGACAGAGGCGGGGTTTCAAAGAAAGCGCGAAGGGTGTGCAGAGGGTCCGGCGCTTCGGACCCTTTGCATATTATTTTCCGTAGTAAGCCTTCAGATAAATCTCCTTCAGCTCGGACATTAACGGGTATCTTGGGTTAGCGCCGGTGCACTGGTCATTAAATGCCTGCTCGGTCATTTCGTCCAGAGTTTCCAGGAAATATTTCTCATCTACATTGTAATCTTTGATGGCCGGTTTGATTTCGATGGCCTTTTTCAGTTCTTCCAGTTTTTCCAGAAGTCTTTCGAATACTTCCTGATCGTCTTTTCCGCTTAAGCCCACAAAACGTCCGATTTCCGCGTAACGGGCCAGTGTATGAGGATACTGGTACTGTGGGAAGGTCCCCATTTTGGTCGGTACCTCAGCACTATTATAGCGCATTACGTCGGTCAATACCAGCGCGTTTGCAATGCCGTGAGGAATGTGGTGGAAAGCTCCCAGCTTGTGAGCCAGAGAGTGGTTTACACCCAGGAATGCATTTGCAAATGCCATGCCGGCCATGCAGGAAGCGTTTGCCATATGGTCTCTTGCCTCTACGTCATTGCCATCCTTATAAGCACGCGGCAGGTAATCAAATACCAGCTTGATTGCTTTCAGTGCAAGACTGTCCGTATAGTCAGAAGCCATTACGGAAACATAAGCTTCAATTGCATGAGTCATAACATCAATACCGGAAGCACAGGTTAATCCTTTTGGTGCACTCATCATGTTGTCTGTGTCTACAATTGCCATGTTCGGCATCAGCTCGTAGTCAGCCAGCGGCCATTTGATTCCGGTTTCCTTATCTGTAATGATTGCGAAGGGTGTTACCTCGGAACCGGTACCGGAGGAGGTTGGGATGGCTACGAAGTAAGCTTTTTTGCCCATTTTCGGGAAGGTGTAGATTCTCTTGCGGATATCCATGAAATCCATAGCCATATCGTCGAAATCGGCATCCGGATTCTCATAAAGTACCCACATAACCTTAGCCGCGTCCATTGCGGAACCGCCGCCGAGAGCGATGATGCAGTCAGGCTCAAAAGCACGCATTGCGGCAGCGCCGGCTTTTGCGGAAGACAGAGACGGGTCTGGTTCCACATCAGAGAAGCAGGTGTGTACGATGCCCATCTGGTCTAATTTATCTTCAATCGGTTTGGTATAGCCGTTTTTGTAAAGGAAGGAGTCTGTTACGATGAAGCAGCGTTTTTTGCCCATAACAGTTCCAAGCTCGTCCAGAGCAACCGGCATACAGCCTTTCTTGAAGTAAACTTTTTCCGGGGTTCTCATCCAGAGCATATTTTCTCTCCTTTCCGCAACCGTCTTAATATTGATTAAGTGTTTTACTCCTACGTTTTCGGAAACAGAGTTGCCGCCCCAGGAACCGCAGCCGAGGGTAAGGGAAGGAGCCAGTTTAAAGTTGTATAAATCACCGATGCCGCCGTGGGAGGACGGGGTGTTTACAAGAATACGGCAGGTCTTCATGGCAGCCGCAAATTTTGCCGTTTTTTCTTTTTCGTTTGTGTTGATGTAAAGGGAAGCAGTATGTCCGTAACCACCGTCTGCAACAAGCTGCTCTGCCTTTGCGATTGCTTCATCGAAGGTCCCGGCTTTATACATGGCAAGTACAGGAGAAAGCTTCTCATGTGCAAATTCTTCGCTGGTATCTACGGATTCAACTTCACCAATCAGGATTTTTGTTTCTTCCGGAACAGTTACGCCGGCCATTGCGGCAATGGCGGCAGCCTTCTGACCTACGATCTTCGCATTCAGGGCTCCGTTGATGAGAATGGTTTTTCTTACTTTATCAAGTTCATCCTTTTTGAGGAAATAGCAGCCTCTGTACTGGAATTCGTCTTTTACTGCCTTGTAAACGCTCTCCAGAACGGTTACGGACTGTTCGGAAGCGCAGATCATACCATTGTCAAAGGTTTTGGAATGGATGATGGAGTTTACTGCAAGGCGTACGTCTGCGGAGTCGTCAATGATAACAGGAGTATTTCCCGCACCTACGCCAAGGGCCGGCTTTCCGGAGGAGTAAGCAGCCTTTACCATTCCGGGTCCGCCGGTTGCAAGGATAATGTCCGCTTCTTTCATAACCAGATTGGTCAGCTCCAGGCTTGGGACATCAATCCAGCCGATGATTCCTTCCGGTGCACCTGCTTTTACGGCAGCTTCCAGAACAAGCTTTGCAGCTTCGATCGTACAGCCTTTTGCACGCGGGTGCGGGCTGATGATGATGGCATTTCTTGTTTTTAATGCAATCAGGGTTTTGAAGATTGCGGTAGAGGTTGGGTTGGTAGTAGGAATAACTGCAGCAATCAGTCCGATCGGTTCTGCAATTTTCTTAATACCGTAAACGGTATCTTCCTCGATCACGCCGCAGGTTTTTGTGTCCTTATAAGCATTGTAGATGTATTCGGAAGCATAGTGGTTTTTGATAACCTTGTCTTCTACAATACCCATGCCTGTTTCCTGAACAGCCATTTTTGCCAGCGGGATACGGGCTTTGTCAGCAGCGGTGGCAGCAGCCTTGAAGATTTTGTCTACCTGCTCCTGGGTGTATGCGGCGAAAATCTTCTGTGCTTCTTTCATGGCAGCCATTTTGGCTTCCAGAGCTTCCGGGGTGTCAACGATAGCCGGGATGTTGGTTTCTTTCTTTGCCATTTGGAATCCTCCTGTTTTCATATGGTTTATAAACTTTGGTGATTTAGAGTGATAAATAATACCGTTAATTGATTAACGTTAAATATTTATCAATCCTGTTGATGCTATTATATGATTTTGTTAATCATTTGTCAATATATAAATTGATAAAAAATTAACAAAAATAAAGGGCTGGATTGTGTGGTTTTTTCTGATTTGCATAAAGCACAGGGATGATGTGGATTTTGCCAGTATATCACAGCCTGCCGTTAAGATAAGTGAATCGGCGTTTCCCTCCGGTCATGGCAGAGCCGGACAGGGCAGAGGTTCATATCCTTGCGGATGAAGCTGGTTCAAGGGCGTATATCGGGCAGATGTGGGCAGAAGCAATGAGTATCTGCCGAAGTGGGGACTACCGCCTTTCCTTTTCTCCAGCCATGCAGGAATATCTGAAGAAATATCAGGCTGTCTTTATGCCGGAGGACACAAAAGCTGGCATGATACAGGAATTTCTGGATGATTTTAAGGAAGATATGGTGTGTTCCAAACAGTTTTATAAGAAAGCACGGTGCTGGCAGGACGTATGACACGTTCCAGACAGGGGAAATTCTGCGGAGGACAGCCGCTGCTTGGACTGATGCGTGACCCGGAGGATAACGGTCATCTGGAAAAAAATCCCTATTTCAAGAGTAAAAAGCGGTACTGACTGTGATGTGAATTAGATTGACGATATGTTTTTCGGCCTTTATACCGATAAGTCAAAAGGCATATTGACAGAACAGCGTTTTATGAAGCTGACGGCTGTTCTGGAAGCGGAACAGGAACAGAACCAGAGCCGGGTGCAGGAGTTTACAAGCGGCAGTCGAATAATGCAGAAAGCCCTTCTCTCATTTTACAGAGGGAGGGGCTTTTTTGCTGCTCATTTTTGGTCTCATCAGACAAGGTATCGCTCACAAAATTCTTTTGCTGTTACAATCTGGATGTTTTCGTATTGCTGCAGAACCAGCAAATCTTTATCACCGCTTACAATGTAAAGCGCATGGGCATCTTTTGCGCAGTTGATAAATTTATCATCATCGGGGGCACGGCTGATTTGAATGTTGGAAACAGACTCAATAATCTCCAATGCACCAATCAACGGGGACAGAATCTCCCGATTGAGATGTCCCTGCTTCCGTGAAACCATTTCCTGCACGATCTCCTCGTATTCATCTACAATCTCAGTAGTTGCAAAGGCAGATATTCTTTTTTGTCTACTACTATCTTCATTCCCGTTTCCTTCTCCTTACAGACTTGATAATGCCGTCTACATCCGATTCTTCATACCCGACTGAAGCAGCCCATTCCTGTGCCTTATTCATGGACGCTTCAAATTCCTCAGCAGAAGGGAGTTTCAGAGTTTTTAGCATAATCACATCACCGGAGACGTATGCAACCAGCTTGTCACCGGTTTCAATCGACAAGAGCTTGCGTATGCTGATGGGGAGGGAAATCTGCCCCTTAGAGGAAACTGTCAAAACCTGAGTACTCATATCGCACACTCCTTTCAAAGTAAGATTTTCTTACTTATATTATGCCATAGACCGCTGTACTATGCAAGAGATTCCGGGAAATTTTGAAATCATCACTTGACAATGTGGCAAAGAGAAAGCCAGTGCCTTGAGGCACGGCCAAGTAGGGCGGGCTTAGAGACCGCGTCCCGAGCCACCCGTTTTACGGGTGGGGCGACTTATTGTTTGCGGAAAGCCGCTCTTTTTCTTTCTCTTGGGTCCAGGATTCTTTTACGAATACGCAGACTGGACGGTGTCACTTCAAGAAGCTCATCCTGGTCAATGAATTCGATTGCCTGTTCCAGGCTTAATACTTTGGGCGGTGTCAGCTTCAGGGCTTCATCCGCAGAGGATGAACGTGTATTGGTCAGATGCTTGGTCTTACAGACATTCAGTTCAATATCCTCAGCTTTTCCATTCTGTCCGATGACCATACCGCTGTAAACCTTAGAACCAGGGCCGATAAACAGGATACCCCGCTCCTGAGCGGAGAACAGCCCGTAGGTTACGGCTTCGCCTGCTTCAAAAGCAATCAGGGAGCCTTGCTTACGATACTGGAAATCACCCTTATAGGACGAATATCCGTCAAACATGGTGTTCAGGATACCGGTTCCCTTGGTAGAGGTCAGGAACTCACCGCGAAAACCAATCAGGCCCCTGGAAGGAATGTGGAACTCCAGACGGACAGAACCATCGCTGGCAGTGCTCATGCCCTGCAGCTCGCCCTTGCGTTCGCTTAATTTCCGGATAACTGTGCCGGAGAATTCTTCCGGTACGTCTACATAAGCAATTTCCATGGGCTCCAGCTTTTTGCCCCGTTCGTCAAATTTATACAGGACTTCCGGTTTGCTGACCGCAAATTCATAGCCTTCGCGACGCATATTTTCGATCAAAACAGAAAGATGCAGTTCCCCTCGTCCGGATACCTTAAAGCACTCGGTGGTTTCTGTATCTTCCACACGCAGGCTGACATCTGTATTCAGCTCCCGGTAAAGACGGTCGCGGAGGTGACGGGACGTGATATACTTTCCCTCCTGTCCGGCCAACGGGCTGTCATTGACAAGGAAGTTCATGGCAATGGTGGGCTCGGAAATCTTCTGGAAAGGAATGGCTTCCGGATTCTCTCCTCCGCACAGAGTATCTCCGATGTGAATATCCGCAATACCGGAAATTGCCACAATGGAGCCTACGGAGGCTTCCTTTACCTCAATCTTATTCAGACCGTCGAATTCATAGAGCTTACTGATTTTTACCTTTTGATGCTTGTCCGCATCGTGGTGATTCAGCATCGTCAGCTCCTGATTGACGGAAATCTTACCGTTTTCCACCTTGCCGACACCGATGCGGCCTACATATTCATTATAGTCAATGGTACTGACCAGTACCTGTGTATCCGTATCCGGGTCGCCCTCGGGGGCAGGGATGTATTTCAGAATCGTTTCAAACAGCGGAGCCATATTCTCCGGGGTATCTTTTAAGTCCAGGACAGCATGGCCGGCTTTTGCAGATGCATAGAGGAACGGACAGTCAAGCTGTTCATCGGAAGCCTCCAGGTCCATGAGCAGTTCCAGAACCTCGTCGATCACCTCATCCGGGCGGGCTTCCGGGCGGTCGATCTTATTGATGCAGACAATGACATGCAGATCCAGCTCGAGAGCCTTTTTCAATACAAATTTTGTCTGAGGCATAGCGCCTTCAAAAGCATCAACAAGAAGAATGACACCGTCTACCATCTTCAGTACACGCTCTACTTCCCCTCCGAAATCTGCATGTCCCGGGGTATCGATGATATTAATTTTTACATTCTTATAATGAACGGCAGTATTTTTGGATAAAATGGTAATTCCGCGCTCACGTTCAATATCATTGGAGTCCATGACACGCTCCTGGACCTCCTGGTTTTCGCGGAAAACACCGCTCTGTTTCAGAAGCTGGTCTACCAGAGTTGTCTTTCCATGGTCAACATGAGCGATAATGGCTACATTACGTACATCTTCGCGTTTGGTCTTCATAAAAATCGAAATCCTTTCTTATAGCAGCGGCTGCTCAGACAGCCTGTGTGGAGGCAGCCGCCTGTGTTCTAGCCTATATTTATCATTTCTTCGAACATATCCGACAATCCAGTTTATCACAATTTCTGCAGATTACAAGGCATTGAAAAAAATTTTTTTAATTTTGGTTCTAAAGAACTGGATGTCCTCATAGACATATTAAAGACAAAATACCCAAAGAGGAAGGAGAACTGTATTATGGCAGACAAAATTATTGAAAACAATCAGGTATCGATCATGGGGAAGATTGCTACCGGCTTTACGTTCAGTCACCAGGTATTTGGAGAGGGATTCTATACTATGGATCTTCTGGTGAAGCGTTTAAGTGACTCAGAGGACAGAATTCCGGTTATGGTATCGGAGAGGCTGGTGGATGTGACGCAGGATTATGTAGGGGAGTACATAGAAATCCACGGACAATTCCGTTCCTATAACCGTCACGAGGAAAAGCACAACCGTCTGGTGCTTTCTGTTTTTGCCAGGGAACTGAAATTTGTAGAGGAAGAGGATGATTCGATTCCTGTAAATCAGATTTTCCTGGATGGTTACATTTGTAAGCCGCCGGTGTACCGCAAAACACCGCTTGGAAGGGAGATTGCGGATCTGCTGCTGGCGGTTAACCGGCCATATGGAAAATCGGATTACATACCATGTATTTGCTGGGGAAGAAACGCCCGTTATGCATCTGCCTTTGCCGTAGGCGGACATGTTTTGATATGGGGCCGTATCCAGAGCAGGGAATATATGAAGAAAATCGGGGAAACTGAAACAGAAAAGAGGACAGCATACGAAGTCTCGGTAAGCAAGCTGGAATATATTGAATAGCTAAGACTTGCAATTCTTCGTAATCTGCGGTAAGATAAGCATATTCAAGAAAATGGATTGCATTTCGTTAACAGTAAGAGGAATTATTATGGAAAGAGAATTCACAGAGGTATATTGCGGAAGCGGGCGCGGGAAAACAACTTTGGCAATCGGTCAGAGCATCCGTGTCTGTACGCAGGGAAAAAGTGTCATTATCATCCAGTTTCTCAAAGGGAAAGAAAGACGTGCTACGGATTTTCTGGAAGATTTGGACAATCTGGACATCAAGATTTTCCGATTTGAGAAGCAAGTTAGCTGTTATGAAGAACTGAGCGATCAGGAAAAGGATGAAGAAAAACTGAATATTCTGAATGGCTTAAATTTTGCAAGAAAAGTGGTTGCCACTCAGGAATGTGACCTTCTGGTGTTGGACGAAATCCTTGGTCTTTTGGACTGCGGAATTGCGACTGTAGATGCAATTGCGGATATTCTGAAGCTGAAGGATAAGACGATGCATATCATTATGACTGGACGCAGCCTTCCGAAGGAATTGGAATGCTATGTGGACAGTGTAACCACTCTGACAACGGCAGACGCGGAATGTCAGGGTTAAGAAGGAAATGTATATTACAGAAGAATTAAGGAGGAAAGCATATGGCAATTTTTAAAGGCGCAGGCGTAGCAATCGTGACCCCAATGTATGAAGACGGTAAGGTGAATTATGATAAACTTGGAGAATTGATTGAATTTCAGATTGCCAACAGCACAGACGCAATTATCATTTGCGGTACAACAGGCGAATCTTCTACGATGACTCATGGTGAGCATCTTCAGACAATCAAATATGCAATTGATAAGGTTGCGAAGCGTGTACCGGTGATTGCGGGTACCGGTTCGAACTGTACAGAGACGGCAATCATGATGTCTGAGGAGGCTGCTTCTTATGGCGCGGATGCATTGCTGGTCGTAACTCCTTATTATAATAAAGCAACGCAGAAAGGCTTGATCGCCCACTATACTGCAATTGCAAATGCAGTACCGGAAACTCCGATCATCATGTATAATGTGCCGAGCCGTACAGGCTGCAATATTCAGCCTGCAACAGCAGTTGCTCTTGCTAAGAATGTTAAGAATATTGTTGGATTAAAAGCTGCCAGCGGAGATTTATCCCAGATTGCCAAAACCATGTCCATGGCAGATGGATGTCTGGAGCTGTATTCAGGTAATGATGACCAGACGCTTCCGATTCTGTCTCTGGGCGGTGTGGGCGTTATTTCCGTATTGTCGAATGTTGCACCGAAGGAAACCCACGATATGGTCATGAAGTTCCTGGAGGGAGACCTTGAGGGTGCTGCCAGGATTCAGCTTGCAGCAATTCCGCTGATCAGTGCGTTGTTCTGTGAAGTAAATCCGATTCCTGCAAAAGCCGGTCTGAATCTTATGGGCATGGAGGTTGGACCGCTTCGTATGCCGCTGACAGAGATGGAAGATGCAAATAAAGAAATACTGGCAAAAGCAATGAAGGATTTTGGAATCAAGCTTGCATAAGATAAGATAAGGAGAGACACCAATGGTAAAAATCATTATGCATGGCTGCAATGGATATATGGGACAGGTAATTTCCGGTCTTGTGGAAAAAGATCCCAGTGCCGGGATAGTGGCCGGAATTGACATTGCAGATCAGAGAAAGAACAGCTATCCGGTTTTTACGGATATCAATGACTGTCAGGCAGAAGCGGATGTGATCATTGATTTTTCGTCTGCGAAGGCCGTGGATGCACTTTTGGATTACAGTGTGCAGCGCCGGATTCCGGTAGTTGTTTGTACAACAGGTCTCAGTGGGGAGCAGCTTGCAAAGATTGAAGAAGCATCTAAAAAGGTTGCTGTGCTGAAATCAGCGAATATGTCTTTGGGAATCAACACACTTTTGAAATTGGTTCAGGATGCGGCGAAGGTTTTGGCAGCAGCAGGATTTGATATGGAGATTGTGGAACGGCATCATCGGCTGAAAGTGGATGCGCCGAGCGGTACGGCCCTTGCGCTTGCAGACAGTCTGAATGAGGCCATGGACAATGCATACAGCTATGTTTATGACCGCAGCCGGAAGCGTGAAAAACGTACGGATAAAGAAATTGGTATTTCTGCAGTTCGCGGCGGTACGATCGTAGGAGATCACGAGGTGATCTTTGCCGGTCCGGATGAAGTGATCGAGTTTAAGCATACTGCCTATTCCAAAACCGTTTTCGGAAAAGGTGCTGTAGAGGCAGCCAAATTCCTTGCAGGCAAGCCGGCAGGAAAATATGATATGAGTAATGTGATTGAAGGCTGAGAAAAGTGAGCCGCAGCAGGAGTAAATGAATCATTTACTTTTGCTGTGGCTTTTTTTATGGGTCGGATAGACCCTGGTGAGTGCGTTGGAGTTTCTCAGCAGAGAAACGGAAACGTACTCAACGTTAAACCACCCGCTATGCGGGTGCGCGACGTTTGTTATACAAAAAATCACCTTTCCAGTATAATAGAGGTGTTCAGGCCACTATTCATGAAAGGAAAGGTGATTTTATGGCAAAGCAAACGAATTCGCTCACACATACGAAGTGGATGTGTAAATACCACATCATCTTCACCCCAAAGTATAGACGAAAAATTGTATATAATCAATATAAAACCGATTTGCGGGATATTTTGAAACAATTGTGTAGTTATAAGGGAGTGGAGATTTTGGAAGGACATTTAATGCCAGATCATGTACATATGCTTGTGAGCATACCACCGAAGATAAGTGTATCTACGTTTATGGGATACCTGAAGGGGAAAAGTGCACTTATGATGTTTGACAGACACGCAAACCTAAAGTATAAATTTGGAAACCGTCATTTCTGGTCAGAAGGATACTATGTTAGTACAGTAGGACTAAATGAAGCCACAATAAAGAAATATATCCAGGAGCAGGAAAAGGCGGATATCATGCAAGACAAACTCAGTGTAAAAGAATATGAAGACCCTTTTAAGGGTTAAGGCTGAGTAGTACAAAGGCCCCTTAAGGGGCTGCGACGAGTCAATAGCAGTGTGGCTTGAACGGAGCTGTGGGAAGATAGCCTTCCCACAGCAACTAAAGAGAAAGCCAGTGCCTTGAGGCATGGCCAAGTAGGGCGGGCTTAGAGCCCGCGTCCCGAGCCACCCGTTTTACCAATGTCATTTATATCGGTCTGCCATATCGCAAAAAGCTTTGTGTTCATTTTCAACCTTACCCGGTTGTATAATGATATCCGTGCAAATCTTATCTAATAAATCATACATTGCGTTAAGATGCAGCTGGTTAAATCCCCGGGCATTTCCGTTTGTAAAATAAGATTCTTTATCATCAGGATTATGCGCGATATTTATATCAGAACCATCACAGGCTATAAGTCTATAACCTTTAAAAAGATTTTGATTTTTACTATACTTGGCTGTAAATGATGTAAAAAGAGATTGAAATGCTTCAGCACGAATCTGAGCTCTTCTTTGGTTAAATGATGCTGTGCTTGGACAATCCGTAGTATAACCAAAATATTTGTGAAGTTCATTTTTTAATGACTGGCTTTCCATAGAAATAGTAAATTTCATCAGCGTTGGAAAATCCCACTTTTTCTTTCTGGTAAAATCTTTTTCCGGATGCACCGTGAATTCTGATACATTCAAAGACATTTCATCAATTAATTCCCATAAAGTAGCTTTTACTTCTTCCGAAAATTGCATAAGCGATAACCTCCTAAAATGTAGTACATTCAAGGGGCTTCGCCGCATTTTGGGACTGATTTGTCAAGTATTTTTTTGCATAAAAAAACAGATACGTTTAATGGACATATCTGTTCTAATATAGTGATATTTTCTTATCTTAATGACATTGCTGCGAAGGTGGGCAGGGTCTCCAGAGCGGCGTATAAACAATGGGACGAATATTTGTATCGGGATTATCTGAACCGGTTTGGGCTTCCTTTGGACAAGGAAATCAAAACACTTTCCAAAGGCATGAAAATGAAACTGTGTATTGCTGCGGCACTTTCCCATAGACCGAAGCTGCTGATTTTGGATGAGGCTACCAGCGGTCTTGATCCGGTTATGCGGGATGACATTCTCGATGTTTTTCTGGAATTTGTGCAGGATGAAAACCATTCGATTTTGATGTCCTCCCATATCACCACGGATTTGGAGAAGATTGCTGACTATATTACATTTATACATCAGGGAAAAGTCCTGTTTTGTAAGACAAAGGATGAACTGCGTTACAATTATGGCATTATCCGCTGCGGCGCAGGAGTTTTTGACCAAATTGATAAATCGGAAATCCTTGCTTACCGCAAGGACGATTATCAGTGGAATGTACTGGTAGCCGACAAGGAAAAAGCCGGGAGGAAATATAAAACGGCTGTCGTAGACGGCGCTACGATTGACGATATTCTGTTATTGTATGTGAAAGGGGAGCAGGCAAAATGAAAAGTCTTATTTTAAAGGATTTATATAATATCGGGCACAATGCAAAATCCATGCTGTTCATACTTGTGGTGCTTGCTATAGCTATTATCCCTGCATCCGGTGCAGGAGAATATATTTTTACCTGCGGTATCTTATGCAGTATGATGATTGTAACCACTTTTTCTTTTGACGATAACTCCCAATGGACGCGATACGCAATGATAATGCCCATTTCAAAAAGGGATTTGGTCATTGGAAAATTTATTGTTTTGGCAATCTTCTGTGCGGTTGGAAGTGTGTTCGGATTGCTGCTGGGCGGGGTTGGCGGGCTCCTTGCAGGCAAAATCGCAATAAGCCCGGCAGCTATTGGTGAGCTGCTGTTTTTGACTTTGGCGGCAGCGGTAATATCCTTTGTTTTGGGGAGCATGTCGATTCCGCTGGTGTTTCGGTTTGGGGCTGAAAGAGGGCGGGTTTTGCTGCTGGCATCGTTCCTCATTCCTGTGGCAATTTGTTTTGGTGTATATAAGCTGCTTGCAATGTTGGGAATTGAAATGACGGATCAGGTTGTATTTATCCTTTTGTGCGGTTCCCCGGTTACAGCATTGGTTTGGGGCTATGGAATGTATCAGATAAGCTATCGGATTTTTTTAAAGCAGGAGCTGTGGGAGAGGGTTTACTATAAAAAAATATGAGTATAGACGATGTTGTGGCTGGGGCTGAAATGCGAAAACATATTTGAAGCTTATACGAAATTGACAAATTATAAGCGAAAACTTTGTCGTTTTTAAACAGTTGCAATACAACAAAGTGTATGCTATGATAAATGCAAGATAAGTTCCAGTGTAAACGTGTGATAGGACAAAATCTTACTCTTATGGAGTTAGGATTTTGTCCTTTTTTGCGTCCTGAAATGGTTATCAAAAAATACAAAAAGGGAGGAGAAGATGGAATTAAAAGATTCGAACTACATGCAGCGTCTACAGAAGCCTGTTTCCGCTATTGACGTAGTCATTGATACTGACGCTTACAATCAGGTGGATGATCTGTACGCATTGGCATACTTAATTCTTTCTGAAGAAAAATTAAAACTGAAGGGCATATTTGCAGCACCGTTTTACAGTCCTTCCAGTATGGGAAGGATTCGTCAGAACGGCAGTCCCGGTGAGGGTATGCATCAAAGCTATCATGCAATCCACGAACTGCTGGATGTGATGAAAAGGGACGATTTAAAAGGGATTGTCTTTCATGGTTCAGAAAAAAATTTAAAGGATGAAAACACTCCTGTAGAATCCGATGCAGCGTGGGAGCTGATTCGTCTGGCAAATAAACACACTCCGGAAGAACCTCTTTATGTAATTGCGATTGCGGCTCTTACGGATATTGCTTCTGCCATTCTGCTGGACCCGGCCATTGTAGACCGGATTGTGGTTGTATGGCTTGGCGGACATGGCTTTGACTGGCATTCCTGTACAGATTTCAATGCATCGCAGGATATCGCCGCAGCCCGTGTACTGTTTGGATGTGGTGCCGCGGTTGTACAGCTTCCGTTGAATGGAGTTGTTGCGGAGTTTCGTATTTCCAGAATTGAACTGGAATACTACCTGAAAGGGAAGAACGCATTATGTGATTACCTTCTGGAATGTTCACTCGGTCTTATGAAAAATGCACCTGTCGGTAACTGGTCAAAGCCACTGTGGGATGTGACGGTTGTCGCCTGGCTGCTTAATCCGGAGTTCATGGAGGATCGTTATGAGCACAGCCCGATTTTTGAATATGATTTTCGCTACGCTGCAGAAAAAGGCAAGCATTTTATCAAATATGTTTACCATATTAACAGAGATATTTTATTTGAAGACATGTTCCATAAACTTATTACAAAAGCCTGATAATTAATCTGGCTGTTAAAAAAGGAGGATATTTTATGAAGGTTAAAAAGTTATTACATGGATTGCTTATCACAGCTATGGCAATAAGCCTGTCAGCATGCGGGAGCAGCGAGAAGGGAACCGTCAATGATAATCAGGATTCCGAAACGTCCAACGGTGAGACGGTTATACATTTGATGATGAGCAATTCTCAGGAGTTAGGTGTAAGTGCGGCCGTTGAGGCGTTTAACAGGGAATATGCCGGCAGGATCAGATGCGAAGCTGACTACGTATCCTTTAGCGATGTATTTGAAACCCTGGAAGTCCTCATGAGCAACCAGTCTGCAGAGTATGATATGTTCGCAGCAGATGGTCCTAATGTATCCGCTTATGTGCATCGTGGATATCTGCAGCCATTGAATGAGTGGATCGGTGAGGATGAGATCGCTATGTTTACGGATTCCATGATCACGGAGGGAACGGTTGATGGACAGTTCTATGGCGCACCAATGGGGGATTCCTCCCTTGTCATGTATTATAACACTAAATTGTTGGAAGAGGCCGGTATACATGTTGATTTCGATTCAATTAATCCGGATAATCGTCTGACATGGGAAGAACTTGTCGGTTATGCGGAACAGGCACTTGCAGTATTGGACCCGGACGGAAATAAGGGCATTTATGGGATTGAGTTTCAGCAGGTGGGTCGTGTATATCAGATGAATGTGCTTCCGAATTCTCTTGGCGGCGCGCAGATCAGCGAAGATGGCCTGAGTGTGGACGGTGTTATCAATACGGAACCATGGTATGAGGCACTTAAGTTCTATCAGACAAATGTTGAAAATGGAATTTTTACAAGAGGCATCGGTGCAACTGATACGTCCAGTTATTTCCAGTCTGGTAAAATTCTGTTCTATCTTGGAACCACCGCTATGCCGGCAACCTTTGAAAAGAACGGATTTACGGACTATGGTTATACCTGCATTCCATGTTTTGAAGGCCATGAAGATGAGGTAAGGACCTCCTGCGGAAGCTGGACGATCGGTATGAATGTATATTCCGGGAAACAGGAGGCTACGGCAGAGTTCATCAAATATTTGACTCTTTATGACGGTGCTGATGTTTATATTCATGCATCCGGCATGGTGCCTGCGTTAGGCAGGCAGTTTACGGATGAGCTGAAAGCAGAAAAGCCATTTATGGAAATCGCAGAATATGAGGCTTTGAACACTTCTTTTGTAAGAGCAGTCACCCCTGCATACAATGAATACAGCACAGCGATGGATGCAATGTGGGACAACATCAGAAACGGAGCGGATATCAACGCGTCTGTGGATAGCTGTATTGCTGAGCTTACAACCGCATTTAAGGAGTACGAATAAACAGTATCATAAGGGCACTGCATTTGATACTTATTAATAAGACAATGCATCTGCCTTATTTATAGGAGAGAAAAGGAAAGTGACTATAAAATGCAATTCTAAAAAATTGAAAAAGAAGACCAGCCCGGAAAAATGGTGCCCTTATTTGATGCTGGCGCCGGTACTGATTGTTATTTTTGTATTTAAACTGCTTCCAATGGTAATTGTAATGGCAGAGTCGTTCATCCGCGATGGTGAATTTACATTCCGCACCTATGAAATTTTATTTGGAGATAAAAGTTTCTGGCAGGCTCTTTGGACTACCCTGAAAATGAATCTGGTTATGATTCCGTTACAGATTGTTTTATCTTTCATACTTGCTCTTTTCGTGAACAATATGGTTAAAGGAATCGGTATCTTTCGAAGCATTTACTATCTTCCTGTTACCATGGCAATTTCCGTTGCGGCTATCACATGGGACCTGATGGCAAACTACAATAGTGGTGTCTTCAACAGTATTATTTCTTTCCTTGGGTTTGAGAAACAGGGATTATTTACAAATGCTGATCAGGCATTATGGTTTATCGTAATTATGGCAACATGGAAAGGCTGTGGTATGTGGATGATGTATATTCTGGCAGGACTTAAAGGCGTGGATACGTCTGTTTATGAGTCTGCGAAACTGGATGGCGCAGGATACTTTCGTACATTGTTCAGTATTACACTTCCGTTAATGAAAAGAACGATGTTATTTGTTGTGGTAGCAAACACTTCTGCAAATATGCTGTTGTTTGCGCCTATGAAACTGATTACCGAGGGAGGGCCGCAGAACAGGACCAATGTATTGATGTATGAGATTTATAAATCTGCATTCCGAAATGGTAATGCTTCCCGTGCCGGTGCGATTACGACGATTTTGCTGCTGATTGTTCTGGGGGTTGTTATTTTACAGTTCCGCATGCTGAATGAAAAGGATGATGATTAGGGAGGGCAGGATTTATGCATAAATATGACAGATTAAAAAAAGTACTGCTATACATTGTTTTGGCATGTATCGCTGTTGTCACTATATTTCCGTTTTTCTATATTCTGATGGCGTCTTTCCGCACGAATGTTGAGATTTTTGAATATGCACTTCCATTTACCTGGAAAACACTGATTCCTCAGGAATGGACCTTCGGCAATTATATTGCTATCTTTAAAGAATTTAACTATGGGCTGGCACTTCGGAATACCTTGATTGTTGTTGGTGTTCTGGTGCCGCTTGTGCTGACCATCTCCGCACTTGGCGGATTTGTATTTGCATTTTTTGATTTTAGAGGAAAAACAGTATTGTTTTCCCTGTGTTTGATTTCCTTCATGGTGCCTGTGGATGCGGTCGCACTTCCATTATATGACCTGGTTTCTGACCTGGGGCTGGTAAATACCTATTGGGGTATGATTCTTCCGAGTGCAGCAAGCGGATTGGCAATGTTCCTGTTTACGCAGTTTTTTAAGGAGATTCCGAAAAGCTTGCTGGAGGCAGCCCGTATTGATGGTGCGAACTGGATTCAGATATTTGCAGGTATTGTTTTACCACTGTCTGTTCCGGTTACGATTACTGCGGGTCTGATGGCATTTGTAAACGAGTGGAACAATTTTTTCTGGCCCTTGCTGGTTGCAAGAAAAGAGGAAATTCGTACCCTTCAGGTAGCGTTATCCTATTTCTCTGATGAGAATGAGGTGTTTTTCAGCTATATTTTTGCAGGAGCCGCTATTTCTGCTGTTGTGCCTGTGCTTCTGTTTTTGCCCCTTCAGAAGTATTTCGTACAGGGTATATCCAGTAGTGGTGTGAAGGGCTGATGCCGGCCGTTTCAGATAATAAAAGCATTTTTTGAAATAAACACGAGGAAAGGGGGATATCAATGCAGAACCTTTTAGAGCAATTAAATGAAGAAACCAAAGTTTTAATGATTTTATCCATTATTCTTTTTGCGGGATTCATTATGACGAGACTGACGAATACCTTGAATCTCCCGAAGGTAAGCGGATATATTCTGGCAGGAATATTAATCGGACCATGCTGTCTGAATTATATTCCCCGGAATATGATAAAACATATGGGATTTATTAGCGATCTGGCACTGGCCTTCATTGCCTTTGGAGTTGGTAAATTTTTCAGGAAGGAGGTACTGCTCCGAACAGGAAGGAAAATTATTGCTATAACATTTTTTGAAGCATTAACCGCAGGTGTGCTGGTGACCATGTTCGTAAAATTAGTGTTCGGACTGGAATGGGAATTTAGTTTAGTGCTGGGGGCAATTGCAACGGCCACGGCACCGGCAAGTACGATGATGACAATTAACCAGTATAAGGCAAAGGGGGAATTTGTGGATACCCTATTGCAGATCGTAGCATTAGACGACGTAGTATGTCTGCTGGCATTCAGTGTCGTATCAGCCATTGCCGGTGGTCAGGCATCAGGAGGAGTCAGTGCAAATGATATTGTGATTCCGCTGGTATTTAATTTCCTCGCTATTTTATTTGGATTTTTTTGTGGTTATTTCTTAAGCCGGCTTTTGATTCCAACCAGAAGCAAGGATAACCGCCTGATACTGGTTATTGCCATGCTTCTCGGAATTTCCGGAATCTGTGCTGCAGTTAATATTTCGCCGCTTCTTTCCTGTATGGTATTTGGTGCGGCATATATTAATCTGACAGAGGATAAAAAGCTATTCCGGCAGATAAATAATTTTACTCCCCCAATCATGTCAATTTTTTTTATTGTATCGGGGATGAATCTGGATTTGCATGCGCTGAAAACAGTAGGGATGATTGGCGTCGGTTATTTTATCGTGCGTATTATTGGAAAGTATGCGGGTACGTATGCGGGCTGTCTTTTGACAAAGACAAGTCCGGATATCAGGAATTATATGGGGCTGGCATTGATTCCGCAGGCCGGTGTGGCTATCGGACTTGCATTTTTGGGGCAGAGGCTGCTTCCACAGGAAACCGGAAATCTGATGCTTGCCATCATTTTATCATCCTCCGTGCTCTATGAAATGATAGGACCTGTCTGTGCCAAACTGGCGTTGGTGTTTTCCGGGAGCATTCCGTCTGACCAATTGCTGAAAGAGGCTTCCGGTTTAGAAGAAAAGCCGGAAGAGGAAGCAGAAAAGGCGGATGAAAAGGATTCACGCAAAGAACAGGGGAGCTTCGCAGAGATTGTGGAGGAAATGAACGCAGGAGTGGATGAACGGGATGACGATGATATTGAAAAAGTGGTGAGTGTTCCGGAACAAAAAGAGAAGAGAAAGAAGAAAAAGAAGCACCGGAAAATAGAACTTCAGGGAGCTTGAAATAGGGCAATAAGACGGTATACTGGTGTAATCAGATTGTCAATGCAGTATTTATGAAGATTGAGGTTAGAAGAATGAAATCGGATATGACAAAAATATTTAGTAAGCATCGAATCGTTGCGGCATTGTGCAGTGAAAATGATCTGGATGATTTGTGTCTGTCCAATGTCAGGGTTGCATTCATTTTATGCGGTGACTTCAAAACCCTGCCGGACATTGTTTCGAGAATTAAGAAAGCGAATATTATTCCATTTGTCCATATTGACCTTATCGCCGGCCTCTCCGCCAGGGAGGCAGCGGTCGATTTCGTTAAGTATTATACATGTGCCGATGGTATTGTTACTACGAAGTCTAATCAGGTAAAACGTGCGCATTCCCTGGGGATGATGGCTGTACAGCGCTATTTTGTTTTTGATACAATTGCAATGTATAACATTAAAAAACAGATGTCACTGACCAGTGCGGAGGCCGTGGAGATTCTTCCCGGCATTATGCCGCTTGTGAATAAATATCTTTCCGATGATGGAAAGGATCCCTTAATTGTAGGGGGCTTTATCAATACGCAGGAAGATATTGAACACGCATTCGAAAGTGGTGCGCTTGCCATCACCACTTCCATACCGGGGCTGTGGTATCTGTGAAAAATTCTCCTGACTGTGCAGGGAGAAAGTTATCAGAACCTGCAATCAGTCATGGCATCATGCCAGCCCCCTCTTTTTCAGAATCCGTTTTTCCAGCACAGAGAAAATGCATTTGTCGATCACGACTCCCATAAGGACAATGATAATCATGATCAGCATGACCTGATTAATGTTGGCAAGGTCCCGGCCCATGATCAGCGTCTGTCCAAGGCCTATGGAAGTAGTCATCACCTCGCCCGACATCAGTGCGCGCCATGCGAAGGACCAGCCCTGTTTCAGCCCGGATATCAGCTCAGGGAGGCTCGCCGGGAAGAGGACATTCAGGTAGAGCTGCCGTTTGTTAGCGCCCATGGTAAGGGCGGCCTTCATATAAATCGGCTGGACGTTTTTAATCGCATTATCAACCGATATGGCAATGCCGAACGCCGAGCCCATAACGACGACAAACAGGATTGCCTCTGTGGACAGTCCGAACCATAGAATCGAAAACGGCACCCAGCACACGCTTGGGAGCGTCTGGATTCCCAGTACGATTGGCTTCAGGTTTTTCTGCAGATGACGATAACGGTTAATCAGAAGCCCCAGCGCTGCGCCGATCACCACTGCAATCAGGAAGCCTGTAATCCCGCGCAACAGGGAGTTTGCCGCTGCCCGTGGGAGTGACCCGTTTTTGCACAGTTCAATAAATTGCTGTGCCACTCCAAACGGTGAAGGCACGGAGTACGATTTGACGGCCTCAAAAACCTCCACGCCAAGCCAGTAAAATCCCTGCCAAATTGCAATTAGAATCAAAAGAAAAATCAGAATTCCCATATCAGAGTTTCTCCCCTCTTACTTCTTCCATAATTCTGTGGCGCAGCTCTACAAATTCCGGCGAATATACATGCCTTGGACGCTCCAGAGGGATTTCCACAATCCGGGAAATTGTTCCCGTATCAGGAGAGAGAACCACAACCCGGTCGGCAAGATAGACCGCCTCCTCTACGCTGTGTGTGATAAACAGGATTGTCTTTTGCGTTTCCATCCAGATTCGCTGAAGCTCCTCCCGCAGCCGGTTGGAGGTCTGCTTATCCAGCGCCGAAAACGGCTCGTCCATGAGCAGTATTCCGGAATCCATTGTCAGCGCCCTCGCCAGCGCTGTTCTCTGGCGCATTCCGCCTGATATCTGATGAATCGGGTAATCCCTGTACTCCGCCAGATGCACCATCTCCAGATAGTGCATCGCCCGTTCCTCCTGCTCCTTTTTCGGCACGCCCTGAAGCTTCATGCCGAATTTTACATTTTCAATCACGGTAAGCCACGGGTACAGGCCGTGCTCCTGAAACATGACGGTCCGGTCCGAGCCGGGTCCCGTCACTTCCCTTCCATCCAGGAGAATCTGTCCCTCCGTAGGCATCTCAAGTCCTGCCACAAGATTCAAAAGGGTGCTCTTTCCGCAGCCGGAAACGCCGACTATGCAGACAAATTCACCATTTTCCACAGTCAGATCGATCTTGTTCAGCGTTGCTTTTTCGCTGCTGCCGTAATGCTTGCAAAGTCCTATTAATTCCAAAGACATATGGTTCTCCTTCCATTACCCGGCGAACAGAGAATCGTCCGGCAGCTCACCGATAAAGCCCTGATAAAGACTGATGTCCGCAAAGCCAAGTATGGATTCCTTGTTCAGCTCTGTGCTCACGCCGATCCGCGTAAATGCCTCAGTGATAATGTCCTCGTCAAGAGCCTGCCCGGTAGCGCTTTTAAGCTCATTGTTGATGATTGCAACTGCGCCCGCGGTATCCTCATTGATTTTATCCGTCGCTTTTTCATGCTCCGCAAGGAAGGTTTCCACGATCTCCGGATGCTCCTCCATAAATTCCGTACGCACGACTACCACTGCCACATCGTAGTCTCCGTCCATATAAATCTCATCGTAATCCAGCAGAAGCCCGGCTCCCTGTGAAAGCAGCGTTGCTCCCCACGGCTCCGGTACCAGAGCGGCGTCGATGTCGCCGCGTTTCATGAGATTGGCTACGTCTGCATTGGCAACGGCGCTTACCGTCACCGTCCCGCCATCAGTCGCCGGCTTCAGGTCATTGTCCGCCAGAAGCTTCAGCAGGCTTAAATGCTGCGTATTTCCGAGCTGTGGGATTGCCACGATTTTTCCTGACAAATCCTCAACGCTACCGATATCTGCATCCGCACGCTTGAGCAGGATTGCGCCGCCTTTCGTTGAGCCGGAAAGAATTGCCACATCGCCGTCTGATTTTACGTTCGCACTGACCGCGGGAACCGGCCCGATGTATCCGATATCGATTTCACCTGCAAACAATGCTTCCACCTCGGCAGGTCCCGCGTTAAAGGCAGTCCATTTGACCGATACGTCGTTTTTCTCCAGCGCCCCCTCCGCTTTCATGTACAGCGCCTGCGCATGTGTGACATTATTAAAATACCCGATGTTTACTTCATTCGCATCATTGCTTTTTTTAAAGCTGAAGCCTGAAAGACCGAAAACAGCGGCTGCGGCAGCACCGGCAACCAGCAGATTTTTCCATTTATTCATAATATTCCCCATTTCCGTGCCTTTGTATGGTTTTCCCCGGCAGCGTTTTTCTGTTGTCAGTTTATCATTTAGCGCCAAGCAAATAAAGATGAAATTTCGCAAACGATTTCATTTGAATTTGGTTTATATTTATGCTATTTTTAATTTGTTGTAACAATAATATGAGCTTGCTTTGCTGACTATTTTGCAAACGATTTCGCTTTTGAATTTTTGATAATTACTTTTGCGGCAGTTGGAATATCCATGCGGACACAGCCTGTGCTGCCGCCCGGCAAGAGAAGCTGCTATATGTATAGAATGGAGGATATTATGTCTTTGAAAAAAATTGCGGAGCTGGCTGGTACCTCTGCATCCACCGTATCGCGCGTCTTAAATAACCATGAGCATAGCTGCAACACTCCCGGGCTTGCGGAAAAAATCTGGCGGATTGCCGGAGAGATGGACTATCTGCCTAACATTGCGGCACGCAGCCTGCGTATGGGCACACAGCCGGACGACGTTCCCTTTTCCGTGGACATTTTTCCTGCGCGGTTCGACTCTTTGGACAAGGACTTCTTTTTTCGGGAGCTTTTCCAGTATATCAAGGAACAGCTCATGGCGCAGGGCTGTCTTCTGGGAGAAGTCCTTAAGTCTATAGACATCATGGAGCTAAACGAAAAAAGGCCGCAGGATGCGGTAATTCCTTACCAGCCCGCAGCCGTATCTGAAGGACAGAAGAATCCCCTTGCTTTCGTGCAAAGAAAAGCGAATGCAGGACTGATTATACTTGGAAAATGTCCGAAGGAGCTGTTTTCCACTCTCAAGAGGCGTTATTCCTGTATCGTAGGCATCGACCGCAATCCGACGGAATACGAGTATGACGAAGTTATCTGCAACGGAGCGACTGCTGCCGAAAAAGCTGTGGAATACCTGATTCTGCTCGGACACAAAAACATTGCCTATATCGGGGACTGTACCTATGAGTCGCGTTACATCGGGTATTATCAGGCACTTTTAAACCACAAAATCCCCCTGAACTACGACAACATTTACCCGACCGGCCAGACCGCCGGGGAGGGCTTCCGGACCATGTCTGCCATTATTCAATCCCGGAACCGTCCAAGCGCTGTTTTCTGTGCAAACGACTGCACCGCGCTCGGCGTGCTGCGGGCGCTGAAACAACACAAAAGAACCGGCTATCTGCCCTCAATTATTTCTATTGATAATATTGCGGAATCGCAGAAAACGGAGCCGATGCTGACTACGATCGACATCCCGAAAAAAGAAATGGGGCATCTCGCTCTGATGCTTCTGCTGGACCGCAAAAACGGCGGCCATAGGGAAAATGTCCGTATCGAGCTGCCCTGCCGCCTGCTTGAGCGGGAAAGCTGCCAGTATTATGTGCAGTAGCTCCCATTTTATAAATCTCTGGCATATTTCCTGCACCGGCATTATCTGATTTTGGCATTCTGCTTTTGTCAGCGCTGGCTCCTGGCGTTATGCAGCAGAGTTTCCTCCAGCTTTTTGGCAGCAATGCTCTGAGGGCGGTTGGTATTGCGGATCAGGCATACCTGACGTTCAGGTATTGGTTCCACAAGCGGGATTTGCGTGATTTCTCCTCTGGACAGAGCTTCGGCAGCCAGCTCTTCAGGATAGAAGCCAAGCCCAAGGTTGTGTTTTACCATGGGGAGGATCTGGTCGGTGGTGGCTGCTTCCATATCCGGATGGAAGGGAATCTTGAGATTTAGGAAATATCGGTTAAAAAGCTCTCTGGTGCTGGTATCATTTCCAAGAGAGATAAAAGGAAATTCTGTCAGGTCGTTCAGGCTGTGTGTTTTCAGAGCAATATGGGCATATTTAGGACCGCCGATCAAAATTTCGCGGAAGGGATAAAGCGGGATTTTGTGAAGCGGTTTTTTGATGCTCAGGGGGGTGCTGACGACAGCAAAATCTACCAGCCCTCTTTCGAGAGCTATAATCGCCTGAGGTGTGGAATGATTGGAGATGCGCAGGCGTACATGGGGATATTTCGTGTGGAATGCTTCCAGGTGGTTCAGAAGCATAAGGCGGAGAGCGGTTTCGCTGGCACCGATGGTCATCAGTCCGCTTTCCAGTCCGCGATCCTGCTGTAGCTCTTTTTCTCCTATCTGAAGCTGTTGGCAGGCGGCGGAAACATGTTTATACAGCTTTTTTCCTTCAGGAGTCAGGGTGATGCCGCGGTTGGAACGAATGAACAATTTACAGTTGAGTTCGCTCTCCAGATTGTTCATACAGCGGGTGATATTCGGCTGATTATTATTCAGAATCTCAGCAGCCTTAGTAAAACTGTGGCACTGAGCTACGAAATAGAAGATACGGTAATAGTCATAGCTTATCATAAAAGAAATCCCTCCATATGAGAATAGTATCACAGATATATCAAATATACGTTTTACATTTACCTGTTTGGTAAGTATAATACATTAGATTACAAAAGGCAAGGAATGAGGATCATGTGAGGGCAGAGGGGAATGAGGATAATATGAAGAAGCATTGGGCAAAACAGAGGCATGCAGCAGAAATACCTCACGGGCTTCAGATGTCAGAGGCATTTCGAAACAATATATTTCTGGCCATGTCGGGAGGACTTCAGGACGCCTATACCTATAATATAAGACAGGGAGTATTTTCCAATGCCCAGACCGGCAATGTCGTTTTGATGAGCCAGCATTTGCTGGCCGGTGAGTGGCAGGACGCGGTCAGGTATTTGTTTCCCCTGATTTCTTTTGTACTGGGTATTTTTATCGTTGAACGAATCCAAAACAGGTACCGGTATGCAAAAAGGCTGCATTGGCGTCAGGGAATACTGATAGCGGAGGCAGTGATTTTGTTTATCGTTGGCTTTATTCCTTCACGGTTTGACACGGCTGCCGCCTTTTTGGTTTCTTTTGCCTGTGCTATGCAGGTACAGGCATTTAGGACAGTCAATGGCTATGTTTATGCCAGTACCATGTGTATCGGAAATTTAAGGGGTGGTACGGTGGCATTTTCCGTATATTTGAGGGAAAAGAAACCGGAACAGATGAGAAGGGCGCTGCTTTATTTCGGTATTATTTTGTTTTTTGCTTTTGGGGCAGGCGTCGGAGGAAATCTTTCTCAGAGACTTGGTATCCATACGATCTGGATCTGCTGTCTGCTTCTGCTGATCAGCTTTTTCCAGATGTTTCAAGAAAGTTTAAATTAGACGATAGCATATATATAAAATAAATATGGCAGGTATATCAATTATACTTTTTACACTTTGTAAAAGTGGAAGTATAATATAGCCATTTAAAAATAAAAGCCATGGAAAGGAAGGGTGATATGGAACGTTTGGCAGCAAATCTGCTGGAAGAACTGACCTGTGAAACCGTCTTTACAATTCCGGTTTTTGGAGGAATTGCAGTTGCGGAATCCACAGTGATTACATGGGTGATCATGGCTGTTCTGGTACTGCTTTCAATTATTCTGACCAGAAATCTGAAGGTAAACCGGATCAGTAAACGACAGGCCGCCGCAGAATGTATTGTGACCTGGCTGAACCGCTTCGTGGAGGAAATGGTGGGAGAGGGAGGCAGACAGTATGTCCCGTATCTTGTGACTGTTTTAATTTACATAGGTGCTTCAAATATAAGCGGATTATTTGGCGTGAAGCCGCCCACGAAGGATTTGAATGTGACAGTAGCGCTGGCATTGATGAGCATTATCCTGATTGAAGCGTCGGGTATAAGGCAGAAGGGAGTCAGGAAATGGTGCAAAAGTTTCGCAGAACCGGTTGCAATCATAACGCCAATCAATATTCTGGAAATTTTTATCCGTCCTCTGTCGCTGTGCATGCGGCTTTTTGGCAATGTTCTGGGTGCCTTTGTCATCATGGAGCTGATCAAGCAGCTAATCCCGGTAGGCGTTCCGCTGCCGTTTAGCTTTTACTTTGATATTTTTGATGGATTGATTCAGGCATATGTGTTTGTATTCCTGACCTCTCTTTTTATTAAAGAGGCTGTAGAGTGAAAAATATATAGAAAGAAAAGGAGAATAAGATTATGAGTACTATAATTGCAATTGGAGCTGGTATCGCAGTGTTAACAGGTATTGGAGCTGGTGTTGGTATCGGAATTGCCACAGCAAAGGCAACGGATGCAGTGGCAAGACAGCCGGAGGCAGAGGGCAAGATCAGCAAACTGCTTCTCCTGGGCTGTGCGCTTGCGGAGGCAACCGCAATCTACGGCTTTGTTATTGCATTGCTGATCATTCTGTTCCTGAAATAAGCGGCAGATAGAATGAGGAAAGGCAGGAAGATGTTATGCTTCGATTAGACTGGAATATTCTTTTTAATATCATCAACCTGATCATACTGTATGCATTCATGAAGCATTTTCTGTTTGGTCCCGTCAACAAGATTTTGGCAAAACGCCAGGCGGAGGCTGATAGCAGATTTGTGCAGGCGGATGAAAGGGAAAGAAAAGCGGAGGAGCAGAAAACGCAATACGAGAATCTGCTTCGGGACGCAGAAGGAGAAAAGAGAAAGATTGTGGCAGAAGCCCGGGAAGAGGCTGCTAAAGAATATGACCGTATTGTGGATGGGGCAAAGGAGAAAGCGGACGATATCGTAGAAAAGGCGAAAACTGATGCAGGCCATGAAAAAGCTGCGATCATACGTCAGGCGGATTCGGATGTGAGAAACATGGTGATCCGTGCCGCTGCCAAAGTGTCCGCCAAGGCCGCGAATGCGGAAAATGATCGTGCTCTTTACGATAGATTCCTGGAAAATGTGGATATAGAATGCGGATCAGAGTCTTGAAATGGTCCGGAGGTCTGAAACAGACCGATTTGCTTCAGGCAGACCCGGATATATCCAGAATGGAGAGTAAAAAATGAGACAGACAGTAGAAAAATATGCAGTTATGCTCCGAAAACTTGGAATTCCCGCGGATGTGCTGGGACAGACGAAGGATATCTTTGAGGCTGTGCCGCAGATACTTTCTGATTTTTCCAATCCGGCCAACGGGCTTTCCGGAAAGCATAGGGTGATTGACAGAGTATTTCCCATGGAAATCCGGGATTTCCTGAAGCTGCTCTGTGATGATAATGAAATTCTGTTATTCCCGGATATATGTAAGGCGTATACAGAGCTGATACCGGAGAACCGGGAAAAGATATGTGCAAAGCTTCGCTATATGACACCACCCACAGAAGAACAAATGGAAAAATTCCGTCAGTTTGTCTGCAGACAGTGCGGGAAACAGGATGTGGAACTGACCGGAGAACAGGATGAAACGCTGGGAGGAGGATTTGTTCTTACCATCGGCAATCAGGAGTACGACTGGTCCAATCGAGGAAGGCTTCGCCAGATGGAAGAGAAACTGAAAAACAGTAATTCGGAGCGTCCTCAGAGCCTGGATGGGATTATTTCGATCTTAAAAAGTGAGATTGAGGATTTTGATCTGGAGGCAAAGGGAAAGGAAATCGGTGTCGTAAGCTGGGTAGGCGATGGAATCGCCAATATAGACGGTATCGATCACGCCATGTACGGAGAAATTGTGGTATTTGACAACGGAGTAAAAGGAATGGTGCAGGATATCCGGGAGGATGAGATAGCGTGTATTTTGTTTGGACGCGATACCGGAATCCGGGAAGGAACCCGGGTGATGCGCACCGGAAAGCGGGCAGGTATTCCGGTGGGAGAAGCATTTCTGGGCAGAATCATCGATCCTTTGGGAGCGCCTGTGGATGGAGGCAGTGCCATCACGGAAGCCGCTTATCGTCCGATCGAGCAGGAAGCTCCGGGTATTATAGAAAGAAAATCGGTCAGTGTACCGCTGGAGACAGGAATCCTTTCTATTGATTCTATGTTTCCTATTGGCCGGGGACAGCGGGAATTGATTATCGGCGACCGTCAGACAGGAAAGACATCCATTGCCATCGATGCGATCCTGAACCAGAAGGGTAAAGATGTGGTTTGTATTTATGTGGCCATTGGACAGAAGGCATCTACCATTGCCCGTCTGGTCAATACGCTGAAAAAGCACGGAGCGTTAGATTATACGGCCGTAGTTTCCGCAACTGCCTCCGCACCGGCGCCACTGCAGTATATCGCACCGTATTCCGGTACGGCTTTGGCAGAATATTTCATGTATCGGGGCAGGGATGTTCTGATTGTTTATGATGATTTGTCTAAGCATGCGGTGGCATACCGGGCCCTGTCACTTTTGCTGGAGCGTTCACCCGGCCGTGAGGCGTATCCGGGGGATGTTTTCTATCTGCATTCCAGATTGCTGGAGCGTTCCAGCCGGCTGAGCGATGAATTGGGTGGAGGTTCCCTCACAGCATTGCCGATCATTGAGACTCAGGCAGGTGATGTATCCGCATATATCCCGACAAATGTTATTTCCATTACGGACGGGCAGATTTTCCTGGAGAGCGATCTGTTTTTCTCCGGGATGAGACCGGCTGTAAATGTTGGTCTTTCCGTATCCCGTGTAGGTGGAGCTGCTCAGACGAAGGCTATGAAGAAGGCCGCCGGAAGTATACGTATTGATTTGGCACAGTACCGTGAGATGGAGGTATTTACCCAGTTTTCTTCTGACCTGGATGCAGCTACCAAGGAACAACTGCAGTACGGCCGCTGTCTTATGGAATTGTTAAAGCAGCCGCTTTGTCAGCCTCTGTCTATGCCGGAGCAGGTGATCACACTGTGCGCAGCTACCGGCAAAGTGTTGATGGATATTCCGGCTGCAGGCGTAAAAGCCTTCCAAAAGGAGATGCTGGCCTGGTTTGCTGAAAATCATCCGGAAATAGCCGGTGAGCTGAATACCACAGGCGCGCTCACGGAAGAATTGCGGACTCAGATTTTGGAGGCTGCTTCTGCATTTAAGGGACTTTATCAGGAAAAGCGCGCGTGACAGAAGCTAAGAAAAATGCAGTACGTTTGCAATAGGATAAGTGAAAGCAGGTGGTGAACAGATGGCAAATACAAGAGAAATCCAAAGCAGGATGAAGAGCATCCGTGATACGATGAAAATTACAAATGCCATGTATATGATTTCATCCACGAAGCTGCGGAAAGCCCGCAGAGAGCTGGAGGAGACAGAGCCGTACTTTTATTCCCTGCAGTCTATGCTGGCAAGAATTATCCGGCATATGCCGGAGATGGAACACCGGTATATCTCAGACACAGGAGGCGGCAAAAAGTGCGGTTATCTTGTGGTAACTGCGGATAAGGGAATGGCCGGCGCTTACAACCACAATGTGCTGAAGCTGGCAGAACAGCAGATGGAAGGAAAAGAGGAATATTTCTTATTTGTGGTAGGCGAAGTGGGAAGACAGTATTTTCATACCAAAAGGATTCCGGTGGATGAACATTTCCTTTATACAGCGCAGAATCCGACGATGAGCCGCGCACGGACAATTGCCGGAAAAGTGCTGGAGCTGTACAGCTCCGGGGCGGCTGATGAAATTTATATGATTTATACATCCATGCTGAATGCTGCGAAGATGGAGACTGACATGGTACGTCTGCTTCCACTGGAAAAGAGTGATTTTCAGACAACTGCTGTGCCTATAGACCTTTATCAGGAAGCGTTTACGTTCCATCCGTCGCCGGAAAGGGTGATTGACTATATCGTGCCGAATTACCTGGCCGGATATATATACGGAGCGTTGATCGAGTCCTACTGCAGTGAGCATCAAGCCCGTATGACAGCCATGCAGGCCGCAAATGACAGCGCCCGGGAAATGCTCCATGCGCTGTCAGTGGAATATAATCGGGTAAGGCAGGCAGCGATCACACAGGAGATCACGGAGGTGGTCAGCGGAGCAAAGGCTCAGAAGAAGAAAAAGAAAAAGCAAAGCCTGAGAATGGGTATGGCAGAGGTTTGAAAGGAGCTGCAGTATGAATAAGGGTAAGATCGTTCAGGTGCTGGGACCGGTAATCGACGTAGAATTTGGAAACGGTGATTTGCCTTATATCAAAGATGCCCTGGAGGTAATAAACGATGGAAAGCGGTGCGTTATGGAGGTAGCACAGCATATCGGAAGCAACATGGTACGTTGCATTATGCTGGCATCCAGTGACGGACTGCATAAGGATATGGAAGTAACGGCAACCGGTTCGGGTATCCGTGTTCCGGTTGGTGAAAAAACACTGGGACGGTTATTTAATGTGCTGGGAGATACCATTGATGGAGACGAAGGCCTGGAGAAAGAGGAGCATTGGTGTATTCACAGAGAGGCTCCGGGCTTTGAGGAACAGAGCCCGGTAGCAGAAATGCTGGAAACCGGTATCAAGGTGATCGACTTACTGGCTCCCTATGCCAAAGGCGGTAAGATCGGCCTGTTTGGAGGCGCCGGTGTAGGAAAGACCGTATTAATTCAGGAGCTGATCCGAAATATTGCTACTGAGCACGGCGGATATTCCATTTTTACCGGTGTGGGAGAACGTTCCAGGGAGGGAAATGACCTTTGGAGTGAGATGAAAGAATCCGGAGTCCTGGAAAAAACAGCGCTGGTGTTCGGCCAGATGAATGAGCCGCCGGGAGCACGTATGCGTGTAGCGGAAACAGGGCTGACAATGGCAGAGTATTTCCGTGATGTAAAGAAACAGAATGTGCTGTTGTTTATTGATAATATTTTCCGTTTCGTACAGGCCGGCTCAGAGGTATCTGCGCTTCTTGGACGTATGCCGTCTGCGGTTGGTTATCAGCCCACACTGGCTACGGAGCTGGGTGAACTGCAGGAGAGGATCGCATCTACAGACAAGGGATCCGTAACCTCTGTGCAGGCGGTCTATGTACCTGCCGATGTACTGACTGAACCGGCTCCCGCTACGACCTTTGCGCATCTGGATGCCACGACGGTATTATCCAGAAAGATCGTGGAGCAGGGAATCTATCCGGCAGTGGACCCGCTGGAATCCAGCTCAAGAATTCTGGAAGAGGATGTTGTAGGAAAGGAACATTACGAGACTGCGCGAAGAGTCCAGGAAATTCTGCAGAAATACCGGGAGCTGCAGGATATCATTGCGATCCTTGGTATGGAGGAACTGTCTGAGGAAGATAAGATTACGGTTTATCGTGCAAGAAAGATTCAGCGATTCCTGTCGCAGCCTTTCCATGTAGCAGAGAATTTCACGGGAATTGCGGGCAGATATGTGCCGGTGGGGGATACAGTCAGGGGATTTAAGGCGATTATTGATGGAGAAATGGATGAGTATCCGGAGGCCGCATTCTTTAATGTGGGAACCATCGAGGAAGTAATAGAAAAAGCAGGGAAATTGTAAGGAGTGAGCGGCATGGAGAGGTTTCATCTGAAGGTAGTTGCCAGTGATAAGGTGTTCTTTGATGGGAGTACGGAGGTTGCCATTGTCCCGGCGCTGGACGGAGAATACGCATTTATGGCTCACCATGAAGCTCTTGTAGTGGCTGTGCAGCCGGGACGGCTCAGCTATAAAAAAGAGGACGGGACATGGCAGAATGCGGTTGTTGGCAGCGGCTTTGCACAGGCGGCGAACAACCGTGTAACCGTTTTGGTAGACACAGCGGAGAAACCGGAGGATATTGATCGTGTCCGGGCACAAGCGGCATTGGAACGGGCGAAGGAAGAGCTGCGTCAGAAACAGTCTATTCAGGAATACCGAATTTCCCAGGCGTCTTTGGCAAGAGCAATTTCCAGGCTGAAAGAAAAAAAGGATAGAAATCAGCAGAAATATTAGAGATAAGAATTGACAATAGCTTGAAAAGAGTAATGAAGATAAAGATTTAAGAAGCTTCGGCGTGTTTCAGCAGCGCTGAAGCTTCTTTTGTCATATAAATATAATAAGTCAGTAAATACTGTCTTGTTATGAAAAATACTTGCAAATAAAAGTAAAAAAAATTATAATATTTGTATAAGAAATCTGGTAAATGTCTTCCTGTTTTCGCAGGTAGGAACGAGGAAAGAGGACGTATTGCGGGAAGAAAGGAAGAGGTAAGATGCAAAAGTTATCCGAACAAAGAGCAGCATATGGATTCCGGAGAAAAATGGCGGTTTTTTTCATTTTTTCTGTTATTTTTTTCTGCGTGCCAGCGAAGCTTTGTTATGCAGCAGAACCGGCACCTGAAGCGGAGCCGGAAATCATGGAAGGCGAGGGAATGCTTTCTCCATCGTCGGAGAGCTCCGAGGGCAGTGTTTTCGGCAAAGCAGCCTCTGAAGAACCTGTTACAGATGAAAAATTAGAGACCTTGCTTTCGCGGATTCAGAACACCCTGCCGGGCGGAAACGGAGTCTGGTCTGTTTATGTCTGTGATCTGAACAACAATTCAGAAGGCAGCATCAATGATCGAAGTATGCAGGCAGCCAGTCTCATTAAGCTGTATATCATGGGAGCGGTCTATGAGAATTATGAAAGTCTGATTCAGCAATATGGACAGGATTCCGTAGACTCCAATCTACATACGATGATCACAGTCAGCGACAATGATGCGGCGAATACACTGGCGGGCTATCTTGGCGGCGGGGACTCTTCCGCAGGGATGGCGGTTGTGAATGATTTTTGCATCGCGCACGGTTATACGGGTACCAGTATGGGAAGATTGCTGCTGCAGAGCAACGAATACGGGGATAATTATACCTCCGTATCAGACTGCGGACATTTCCTGAAGGCAATTTATGAAGGGGATTCAACGGAATATGCATATGCCGATTCAATGTTTGCCTTACTTGCGGAACAGACAAGGCGCAATAAAATCCCTGCACAGATGCCGGAGGGAGTCAGTGTTGCAAACAAAACCGGAGAACTTTCCAATGTGGAAAATGATGCGGGCATCATTTACAATACGGCTAACGATCTTGTGATTGTATTTATGTCTGAAAATCTTTCTGAGGTTGGAAGTGCCCAGAATACAATTGCTTCGGTCAGCAGACAGATTTACGATTACTACAGTGAATGATCAGGAAGGAATTCAGCAGAACCGGCGCACAGGCTGCAGCAGGGATACCAATGGTATTCTAAATTTATGAAGGAGGAAAATATATGAAAACAGGAAATGCTGATTTATCAAAATTAAGATTTTTGAAATGGCTGGCGTTATTCGCAATTGTTTTTGCCGTTTCTCTGCCCGCAGCCGGCCAAATGGTTCAGGCCGGGGCAAACACCTATACGGTCAGTGTCGCAAGCGGCTATCTGGCACTGCGTACTGCGAAGGCATACGATGCATCCAATGAGATCGGAGAGCTTTATACGGGAGATACCGTTGAGGTTAGCGATTACAGTGACTCTGCGTATTGGTATGTATATTCTCCGAAGCTCGGAAAGAATGGATACGTAAATAAGAATTATCTGGTGGGGGCAAATACTTCTTCCAACTGGACGGTCAGTGTGAGCAAAGGCTATCTGGCACTGCGTACTGCAAAAGCATATGATGAGAGAAATGAAATCGGAGAGCTTTATACAGGGGATACTGTACAGGTACAGGATTCCAGTGATGCGACTTACTGGTATGTATATTCCCCGAAGCACGGCAAATCCGGTTATGTAAACAAAAACTATCTGGTAAGCGGCGGTTCCGCAAATACCGGCGGTGATACAAGGACAGTCAGTGTGAGTGAAGGGTATCTGGCACTGCGTACTGCAAAGGCATATGATGCATCTAATGAGATCGGAGAACTCTATACAGGTGATACTGTACAGTTGATCGATACCAGCGATTCTACCTACTGGTATGTATATTCTCCGAAGTATAACAAAAATGGTTATGTAAATAAAAACTATCTGTCAGGCGGAGGAAGCTCCTGTCCGACAAAAACCGTAAGCGTGAGCAAGGGATATCTGGCATTGCGCACTGCGAAGGCATATGATGAAAGAAATGAGATCGGGGAGCTTTATACAGGAGATACCGTTCAGGTCCAGGATTCCGGCGATCCGAATTACTGGTATGTATATTCTCCGAAGCTTGGCAAGAGCGGATATGTAAACAAAGATTATTTATATTAAAAATATTTATGCAAAATGCTTCGGTGCTGAGCCGAAGCATTTTGGATTTCATAGAGGGAGTAGCTGTTATGGGGACATTTCAAATAATGCTTCAGGGCGCCGGGAGACGGGCGCCTAAGCAGGCCGCCCCGGAAGCCATACTGGAATTAGGTAGTAAAATATCCCCGGCAGGAATACAGAAAGCCTGCCGGGGACTGCTATGTGATTAATTATTTTTCTAGAGAGTGTCATCACGTCTGATATAACCGGGATGCTGTGGTTCAGCAATGACTTCTTTTGCATGAATGATCTGTGCCCATTTATCAACGACCTGATTTTCTACATGAACGCCCTCACCTATGACCGCATTGGCAAGAACAACGCTGTTTTTAACGACTGCGCCTTTCTTAATGATGCATCCACGTCCTATGACGGAGTTTTCAATGGTTCCTTCGATCAGACAGCCATTGGAAACAACGGAGTTTTTTACGTCGGCATCTTCGAAGTACTGTGTGGGACAGGAATCATTGGTTCTGGTGTAGATCGGCCATTCCTCATCGAAGAGATTCTGAGCTTCCTTGAAATCAATCAGGGAGATGTTTGCGTCATAGTAGCTCTTGAAATCTGTAATGCTTGCAAAGTATCCGCGATGTGCAACGCCGCGGATGTCCAGATCGCTGCAGGAAAGGCTGACGATCTGCGGAAGGGTGTACATGGAGGAAATCTTTTTCGCTTTGCGTACCAGCTCCACAAAAAGTTCTTTTTTCATTACATAGGTATCCATGAAGATGTTGCGGTTTTTGGCGCTTCCGCGGTTTTTCTCGATGGATTCCACGCCCTTTTGTTTATTCAGATTCAGGATGTCGCAGTTTAAGAAGGCCTCTCTTGCGTTGTCAACAGAGTGATACAGCAGGGTAATATCTGCGCCGGAATCAATATGAGCCTGGAGCAGATTGTCGTAATTCATAGAATAAACCATATAATTCGGAGCGATCACTACGTATGGCTGATGCATTCTTTCGATGATTTCGATGTTTTCCATAAATGCAGCGATATCGGTGTTGTAGATATCGTTCTCGGAGCTAGTCTCAGGGAAGAGAAGCTGCAGCTTGCCGCGTTTGGAGTTGATGTTGTAATGGCGTCCGGTTCCCAGATGCTCTGCCAGAGAACGGGGTTTCTTTCTTACATATACCTGGATACGGTCAATGCCGCTGTTGCTCATATTCGAAATCGGGAAGTCAATGACGCGGTATCTTCCCAGGAAGGAGAATGCACCGATCGGGCGGTATGCCTGCATTCCTTCTACTTTAATATGAGTTTCTGAAGAAGTAATGATTCCAAATGCTTTAGCCATATTATTCTACCCCCTTTACACGCTTGGACACAAGCTCGATATGTTCGCTGTCGGCACTGCCTACAACGGCAGCTTTGCCGATTTTAACACTGTCAGCCACCAGTGCACGCTGCACTACGGCACCAGCCTCTACTTCCACATCAGGCATCAGGACGCTGTCGATGATTTTTGCGCCCGGACCGACTTTGGAGCCGGTGAACAGTATGGAGTTTTTCACTTCGCCCTCGATCCTGCATCCCTGTGTAATGAATGCCTTGGAAATCTTAGCGTCCGGACCGATGTACTGAGGAAGATTGGAGCCATCCTCTGTGTAAATTTTCCAGGTCGGATCATTGAGATCAAGCTCGTTGTTGGAATCCAGAAGATCCATGTTTGCTTCCCACAGGGAATCAATGGTTCCTACATCCTTCCAGTAGCCTTTGAACTTATATGCTACGAGAGTTTTGCCATCGTTAAGAAGATTCGGGATAATGTCTTTGCCGAAGTCGTGATGGGACTCAGGAGCCTTCATATCTGCAAGAAGCATCTTGCGGAGCAGCTTCCAATTGAAGATATAGATACCCATGGAAGCAAGGTTGCTCTTCGGATGTTCCGGTTTTTCTTCAAATTCTATGATGTGTCCGTTGCCATCCGTATTCATGATGCCGAAACGGCTGGCTTCCTTCGTTGGTACTTCGATAACTGCGATGGTAGCGTCCGCATTCCTTTCTTTGTGGTATGCAAGCATTTTTGCGTAGTTCATTTTATAAATATGGTCACCGGAGAGAATCAGTACATATTCCGGAGAATAGGTATCGATAAAATCGATATTCTGGGAGATCGCATCTGCGGTTCCCCGGTAAACGTCCAGTTCAGCGTCAGCTTTTTCACGCGGAGGAAGGACATACACACCGCTTTCCTTGGCATCCAGGCCCCAGCGGCGGCCAGCGGCAACATAGCTGTTGAGAAGAACAGATTCATACTGGGTCAGAACACCTACAATGTCAATTCCGCTGTTGGCACAGTTGCTCAATGGGAAATCAACGATACGGTATTTGCCGCCATATGAAACTGCAGGTTTAGCCACTTTATTGGTAAGTTCGTGAAGACGACTTCCACGGCCACCAGCCAAAATCATTGCTAACATATTGTTTTGTTTCATAGTGAGCCCTCACTTTCCTTTTATATGCTTATATGCATTATATTATACAATTTTTATACGCAAATTTCCACAATTTTGTGCAAAAAAATGGAATTTTTATGTAAAGAAAGTATCTGGTTTTGTTAAAAATGTATCAGATTCCGCAAAGATTAATTATGCAAATCAGAGGATATGTGAAATCTTTGTATTTTGGCAGCGTTGACAGAGGAAAAGGGCTCTGCTATATTGTATTCAAAAAGCAATTTCAAAAATAAGCGGGGAAAGCGGAAATGCGGTTTATAGATAAGGTAAAAAAGAAACTGAAGAACGGTACCTGGTATCCCTTTTATAATTCCTTTTATGAAAGGGCGGCCCCGGATTCCCGGATGATTCTTCTGGAATCCCGAAGCGGCAAGGCTCTGGAGAGCAATATTCTGGCCATCCTTAAGGAGCTTCAGACGGAGCCTTACCGCTCTTTTCGACTGGTGCTGTCCGTGCACGCGGATGCTGCAGAAGAGATTGCCGAAAAACTGAGGCAGTATTCCATTCATGTGGATAAAATAGTACGGACGGGCTCAATTGCCTATTATTATGCGCTGGGCAGAGCAGGATATCTGGTGAATGATACTTCGTTTCCGGGCAGATTTATCAAAAAAGAGGGACAGGTGTATCTGAATACCTGGCACGGAACGCCTCTCAAAAAAATGGGACGGGACAACCGCCTGGAAATGGTGACTATGGGAAATGTCATGCGTAATCTTCTGTGTGCGGATTATCTGGTATTTCCCAATCTGTTTATGGAAGAAAAAATGGCGGATGCCTATATGCTGCGCGGGCTGTACAGAGGCACCGTACTGCATGAGGGGTATCCGAGGAATGATGTTTTTTGCGGTGCACGAAGGAACACGGTACCGGAAATAAAGAAGGAATGGCAGGGGAAGCGTTTGTTTGCCTATCTTCCCACCTTCCGCGGTTTGTTTGACCGGGTCGAGGAAGAAGGTTATCTGCTGACCCTGAAGGACAGTCTGCGAAAATGGGATGCCGGGCTTTCCAAAGAGGAGCTCCTGCTTGTGAAGCTGCATCCTTTTGTGCGTGCAAAGATTGATTTTGCAAAATATGTGCATATCTGCCCGTTTCCAAAGCAGTGGGATACGTATGAAGGCTTAAGTGTATGTGAGGCATTGATTACGGATTATTCCAGCGTGATGTACGACTATGCCAATACTGGCAAAAAAGTGATTCTGTATGCCTACGACCGTGCGGCGTATGAGGAGAGCCGCGGCCTGTACGAGGATATTTCCGCTTATCCGTTTCAGTATGCCGAGAGACCGGAACAGGTGCCGGATTTCCTGCATGAGGAGGGCGGTGAGGCGTCAGAGGAATTTCTCCTGAAATATGCCACCTATGAGGACGGGAAGGGGGCTTGTAAAATCTGCCGTCAGGTCTTTTTAAAGGAAGACTGCTGCAGGAAAGCACAGTTTTCAGGTGATGGAAAAGAGAATGTACTGATCTACGGCGGCGACCTGGGGCAGAATGGGATTACGACGGCTCTGTACGGAATGCTGGGCGGCATGGACCTTGAAAAATACCATTATTATATTTCCTTCCGGATGAGCTCTGTCCGGGAGCATCCTGCGTGTATGCAGAGGATACCAAAGAACGCAGGGGTCTATCCTCTGGCAAGCGAAATGAATATGGATCTTTTTACGGCTGCTGCGCTGATGTGCAGGATGAAGCTGGGCTGGGACTTTTCCTGGGTGAGGAAGAGGATTGAAAGAGCATATCAGCGGGAGTGGAGGAAGCATTACGGAGCTTCGGTATTTCGTCATGTGATTCATTATAACGGCTATGAGGCATATATTATTTCGCTTTTGCAGCGGGCTCCCTGTACCCGTACGATATGGGTGCACAATGATATGGAGCAGGAAATCCGTATGCGGGGGATACAGAACAGATATCTTCTTAAGGATGCGTACCGGTCGTATGAGCATGTGGTGGCAGTCAGCGGGGATATCCTGGATTCTGTCTACAGCATCAGCGGAAGACGGGACAACGTACAGGTCATTGAGAATTGTCATGATTACCGGAGCGTGCTTAAGCGCGCGGAGGGAGAAGTCCTGTTTGATTCAAATACAGATTCGAATGTAAGCCTGGAAAGGCTGAAAGAAATTCTGGACAGCGATGCGGTGAAGTTTATCAATGTGGGCCGTTATTCTCCGGAAAAGGGGCACAGGCGGCTGATAGAGGCATTTGCAGAATATTGGAGGATGCATCAGAACACGTATCTGCTGATCATCGGAGGACTGGGAGATTTATATGAGGAGACTGTGGAACTGGCAGAAGCCACGGAAGCATCGGACCACATTGTGCTGATGCGGTCTGTCAGCAATCCGATGCCGGTATTGAAGCGGTGTGACCTGTTTCTTTTGGCTTCCCATTATGAGGGATTGGGACTTGTACTGCTGGAGGCGGATACGCTGGGGGTTCCGGTTATGTCATGTGATGTGAAGGGCCCGAGGGGATTCATGAAAAAGCACGGCGGTATTTTATTGGAGGATTCGAAGGAGGGACTGATCAAGGGCATGGAGCTGTATGCAGAGGGAAAGGCCCGCACCCTTCACGTGGATTATGAGCAATCCAACAGAGCATCAGTGAAAAAAACAGAGGCCCTGATAGACGATATCCGGTCATAGAAACAGGGGGATGGGTTTTTGGAGGCGGGAATTTCATGATTTTTATGAAGAATTTCATGAATCACTGGACGGGCGGCGGCATTTTGTGTTATAACAAAGAGGCTAAGAGGAAATGCTAAGAGTAAGCAGCTTTTTACAGATAAGAGGGATTTTGTGAGTAGAAGAGAGGACTATAAGCGTTTTATTGTGTTCTGTCTTGCCAGCCTTGTGATACTGGCACAGACGGCAGTGTTCGCATATGTTTGGTATGATTATTACAGGGGGCTGATCTTTGAACCGTTCTGGCGTAAGGGTAACTGGGTGCTCATTGCGATCTATGCTTTGATCATTTTTATGTTTTCCAGACTTTACGGCGGTTTGAAGGTTGGATATCTGAAGCGGATCGATGTATTTTATTCTCTGACGTTGGCTACGATATGTACAAATATTGTCACCTATTTTCAGATTACGCTGATCAACCGATGGTTTTTAAATCCATGGGCACTGGTGGAAATGACGGGTGTACAGGTTGTGCTTATCATTCTCTGGATATGGGGGTCGAGATTTATTTATTCGAGACTTTACCGTGCCAGAAGACTGCTGGTGATCTATGGGGACCGTGACCCTGGCGATGTAATCCATAAGATGAATTCCAGACGGGATAAATATGATATCAGCGGCAAGGTGCATATTGATGCGGGAGAACAGGAAATTCACAGGATGATGCGCAAATACGACGGTGTGATTATCTGGGACCTTCCTTCTAATATCAGGAACAGGTATTTGAAATACTGCTTTGTTCATTCCATCCGCTGTTATTTAAGTCCGAAGATTTCGGATGTGATTCTTATGGGAAGTGAGCGTATCCATCTGTTTGACACCCCTCTTCTGGTGTCCAGGAATATGGGCCTTTCCGTCGATCAAAGAGTAGCAAAGAGAGTTTTGGATATTGTGGTTTCCTCAATAGGAATTATTGTCAGCTCTCCTCTGATGCTCCTGATAGCAATTTTAGTCAAGGCGTATGATGGCGGCCCGGTCTTTTATTTTCAGGATCGTCTGACGATTAAAGGAAAGCCGTTCAAAATCTGCAAATTCCGAAGTATGTGCGTCGACTCCGAAAAAAATGGGGCACGGCTTGCGTCCAGGCATGATTCACGCATCACTCCGGTGGGAAAGGTTTTGCGAAATCTGCATTTGGATGAGCTTCCTCAGCTTATTAACGTATTTAAAGGGGATATGTCTCTGGTAGGTCCCCGTCCGGAGCGCCAGAGCATTATGAGGGAATACAGAAAAGAGCTGCCTGAATTTTATTACCGCCTGAAGGTAAAAGCAGGTCTGACGGGATATGCGCAGGTTTACGGCAAATATAATACAACGCCTTACGATAAACTGAAGCTGGATTTGTTCTATATAGAAAATTATTCCTTCCTGCTGGACATCAAGCTTTTGTTCATGACTGTCAAGATTTTCTTCCAGAAGGAAGTGTCCGAGGGTGTGGATGATCAGCAGGTCAATGCGCTGAGGGCTTCCGGAACAGGGGAGCCCTCGCAGGGCGGGGAGCTTTTGTCCGGCGAAGAAACCATTACGAAATGATGAAAAGGGAAGATTTATGAATCAGCCGCTTGTATCTGTTATCATGCCTGTTTACAATGGTGCAGATTATATTAGGGAAGCTGTGGATTCCGTCTTTCGGCAGGAGGTTTTGCTGGAGCTTCTGGTGATTGACGATGGGTCTACAGATCAGACGGAGGAAGTCCTGGCTGCCTATTTGTGCAGAGAGGACTTTCGTTATTTAAAAAATAAAAAAAATATGGGAGCAGCAGCCTCCCGCAACCGCGGCGTCTGTGAAGCAAGAGGGCGGTATGTGGCATTTTTGGATGCAGATGACTGGTGGGAGGATGGAAAATTAAGGGAACAGCTTGAGGTTCTCAGGAGGACGGGATTTGTGCTTTGCTCTACGGGAAGAGAATTGATGCATCCGGATGGGTCTTCGACGGGAAGGTATATTCCTGTGAAGGAGAAGCTTACATACCGGGAGCTTCTCAGGCATAACAGCATCAATTGTTCCTCTGTTGTACTGGAGAGGGGGGCGGCTCTTCGGTTTCCTATGGAGCATGACGACAGTCATGAGGATTATCTGACATGGCTGAAGGTCCTTCGGGAGTACGGATATGGAGCGGGAATCAACAAGCCTTATCTGAAATATCGGCTGAGTGAAGGCGGGAAGTCCAGAAATAAGCGGAAATCTGCGGTAATGACCTATCAGGTTTACCGTTATATGGGCTATGGCCCCCTGAAAAGCGCCGTATTTTTTGTTTCCTATGCCTTACATGGCATATGGAAGTACCGTTGACTTGAAATTAGAAAAAACGACCGGAAAAGCTGGAGGAGTCTATGGGAAAGGCAAAATGCTTGGCAATGACCCAGGTCCTGAAGCATCTGAATACGGGTGTGCCGGACCCTTATGTATGGGTGTTTTCTTCTGTGGATAATCGCCATTATAATTATAATTCCAGGTATTTGTTTGAATATGTAAAGGATCATTTAAAAGAGATCACCCCGTATTTTGTCATTAATGACGAAGAGCTGCGCAGGAAACTGTCTGAGGAGTACGGAGAACAGTATTTTATTGAGACGGAGACCGTTAAGGGTATCCAAAAGGTTCTAAGGGCCGGGGTGTGGTTTACATCCGCAGGACTTCCGGTCTATGGAACGAAGCTCAGGAAGAACAGGCTGATTATCAATCTCTGGCACGGCGTGCCGCTGAAAAAAATTGCGCTTTTGGACCCGAACCTGCAGAAAACGGCAAGATTTTACTTCAGGAAGATATTTTCGGAGAATTACACCTGCATTCTGACCACCTCCAGAGCATTGGTGCCGCTTATGGCAGAGAGCTTTGCTGTGCCCCAAACAGCGGTGAAGGTGTGGGGACAGCCCAGAAATGACGGATTGTTCCAAAGCATTGACCGAAAATCTCTGCTGGAAAAGATTTACGGTTCTCTGCCGGAATATGAAAAAGCAGTGCTGTATGCGCCGACCTTCCGGGATTACGGAAAGGTACGGCTCTTTCCCTTTGAGGATTTTGACGCTGGGAAGCTGGAGGAATTTCTGGAGAGAGAAAAGATGCTGCTGTTTCTCAGGACACATATTGACGAGCAGGGGTCGGCGGAGCCCTATCTGAGTGACCGTGTGCGCTGCCTGGGAAACCGGGAGGCAGAGGATGTAACCGGTATCCTGAATATCTTTGATTGCCTGGTAACAGATTATTCCAGTATTTATGTGGATTATCTTCTGACAGGCAGGCCGATCATATTTCTGCCCTATGATAAAGAGGAGTATCTGGATGAACGGGGCATGAATTTCGCATACGATGAGGTGACTCCGGGGCCGAGGCCACGTACTGTGGAGGCGTTTCTGGAGTGCCTGAGGCTATGCGGGACTGCAAAGGATCCGTGGAAGAAGGAAAGACAGAGGGTCAACGGTATTTTAAATGAAATCAGGGAACCTTGTTCAGCGGATATCTGCCGGAGAGTACTTAAGGAAATCCAAAAAGAAGGATCATGGCTCACAGACTGAATAAAAACAAATAAGAAGGACGCATGTCAGCGCTGTGGCGTGCGTCCTGATTGTTAAGATAGTATTTTTGCGATTCAAATACTTAGTTCTTTTCCATAAAATCAACATATTCTTCAAGGACCGGTTTTGGCTCACCGATTCTTTTGATCTCTCCGTCATGCATCCACATTACCGTATCGCACAATTCCTCCAGGGTATTGATGTTGTGGGATACAATCACAACGGTGCGGTCTCTGTTGGAAATCAGGCTTTTCATTTTGTTGTAGCTCTTTTTCTTGAATTTCTGGTCACCGACACTCAATACCTCGTCTATGAGCATGATGTCCGTTTCCAGGATTGCAGTGATGGAAAATGCAAGCTTGGAATACATACCGCTGGAATAGGTACGCACCGGCATGTCAATGAAATCGCCAAGCTCTGCGAATTCGATAATTTCCGCTTCCTTTGCTTTTACCTGTTCTTCGGTGAAGCCGAGAAGCATACCGGAAAGGGTAATGTTTTCTCTGCCGGTCATCTCACGCTGAAAGCCAACGCCGATAGAGAGAAGAGAAATACTGTGGCCCTTAAGGTCAATGGTCCCGCTGTCGGGAGAGAAGATTCCGGCCAGGGCATTTAAGGTAGTGGATTTGCCGCAGCCGTTCTTTCCGATGATTCCCAGGATTTCGCCTTCACGTACGTAGAAGGAAATCCCTTTTACAGCAACAAAATCTTCCACCTTCTGTCGGTTGAATTTTAATAAATTCTTTTTGATAGAAGTTTTTTTCAGATTGCGGTAGCTGATGACCAGATCAGTTACCTCAATGGCATGTCGTTCTTCCATATTAAATCACCTTTACATAACTGTTTTCGTTTTTGTAAATTTTACGGACGCCCAGTGCACTGATGAGGAGACCGATGACAAACCACAGCAGCAGCAGCTTTATATGAGGAGTACTGCCGTAAAGAATGCATTCACGCATGGATGTCAGTAAAAAAGCAATCGGGTTGCATCTGCCGATATAGGTGTTCAAAGGTGCCGGCAGACGATCCATGATGTTCCAGAAAATACCGGTTAAATAAAAAAGAAAACGCAGTACAATACTTATTACATTGGATAAATCCTCAACGAATACGCCGTAATGAAGCAGAAAGCATCCGAATCCAAAGGATATGATGATCATTGTAAGGAGGATGGGCACACAGTAAATCACATTATATGTCAGCGGCACTTTCCACAAAATCAGCATTCCTATAATAATAACAAGTGAGATTGCCATCTTGAAGCCGTTGACACCCATATTAACGATCAGCAGGACGTATTTCGGGATATAAACCTTGGACACGATGGATTTGTTTTTTTTGATGACTTTTACACTCTGCAGCATGGTTCTGTTGAAGAAATCCCACATCGTAATACCGATAAAGACGAAGACAGCGAAATATTCTTCTTTATTCTGAAATACGTATCCGAACATAAATACATAAATCAGCATGAAGCAAAGGGGGTCCAATATCCACCACAGCCAGTTCAGATAGGAATTGGCGACCTCGGATTTCAACTGGGCTTTGGAAGAATAGATCGCATATTTCCAGTATTTCTGCATATCCGCAATAAATCTTGACAACATAAAATCCGCTCCTATATTATAACAATTTTATACATAAAGAACCTTTCTTATCATACACTAAGGTCTGGGACTTGACAAGGGAAAACTTTTTTTGATAAGTACTGAATTTATGCATAAACCAATAGATGGTTTTAAATTTTTGTTCCAAAAATGCAAGAAGTATGTTATGATTTATTCATAAATTTATTACAGGGTGGATAAAAATGAAACAGAGAGCGGAAAAGCAGGTCGTTCCATATTCGTACCTGGTGGATAATATAAAGGTATTGTTGATTTTTCTGGTAGTTTTTAATCATATGATAGCTTTCCAGTTGGTAAAAACCGATATTGTCATTCGATATATCTGGTATGGAATCACAATTTTCCATATGCCGGCCTTTATTTTTGTCTCCGGCTATCTTTCCAAGAAACCGCAGGATGTGGTAAAAAATGTAAAAAATTTGTTAATTCCTTATGTATTGGGCTATAGCCTTACCTGGTATGCGCAGATTTGGCTTGGGAAATCCGTGGATTATGAGATTCTGCGCCCCTCGGGTACGGTGATGTGGTATTTGCTGGCTTTGTTCTTTTACCGGCTGACGATTGAGGCTCTGGGTAAGATCCGCTTTATAGTGCCTCTGAGTATTCTTCTTGCGCTCTGGGCCGGGACCAGACCGGAATTCAGTACGTATTTGTCGACGTCCAGGATTGTTGTATTTTTTCCTTTTTTTGCTGCTGGATATCTCTGGGACAGCAGGTATACAGCGGCCGTGCGGAGATTCAGGGGGAAGTGGGTACTGCTTCTGGTGTCCGGAGCAATTCTGTTCTCCGTACCTAATTTTATGATCAGCAATGAGATTCCGGTGGATATTTTCCGCGGAAATCACGGATACCTGCTTTGTGGACTGACGAATGAAGAGGGGATGATCCTGCGTCTTCTGATGTATCTGGTGTCGTTTATCCTGATTGTAACATTTTTTGCGGTATTGCCTGACAGGAAGCTTCCGTGGACTTTTATCGGAAGAAATACTATGGGAATTTATTTTTTCCATTATCCGATCATGATCGTGATGAATGGTCTTCTTGTTTTAAAGCTTCCGGAGCTTATGAATGTGTGGGCGCTGACCGGCGCATCGCTGGCGTTTGTCCTGGTTCTCGGCAGTCCGCCGGTGGATTTCTTATATACGGGTATCCTGAAGCTTCTCACATGGATTCTCTTCAAGAGAGATAAGCATGTGGAGGATGAGGGGCTGATAGATGAATATGACAGCGATGAGAAAAAGTATGAGATCATGCGCAGACGTCACAAAGCAATCGAGGAGCTGGCGGCAACTCTGGAGGAAGAAGACATTGGACTGAAGGAGCAGCCGGAGGATACGGAAGAATAGCTGCCGTGCGGTAAATGGGGGACGGTATGGCGGTGCAAATATAATAAGCAGTAGTATAGTTTAACGGGATGGGTGCAATTATGAAAAAAGTCATTACTTATGGTACGTTTGATTTATTTCATCGTGGACATTATAATATCATCAAACGGGCAAAAGCCCTTGGGGATTATCTGATCGTGGGTGTTACCAGTGAAAGCTATGACATTGAGCGCGGCAAGCTGAATGTAAGGGACAGCCTTCTCAAAAGAATAGAGAATGTACGCAGAACCGGCCTTGCCGATGAGATCATCATTGAGGAGTATCAGGGACAAAAGGTCAATGATATCATTAAATATAACGTAGACGTTATGGTGGTAGGCTCTGACTGGCGGGGAAAATTCGATTATCTGAAGAATTACTGTGAAGTGGTGTACCTGGAGCGGACCAAAAATATTTCCAGTACCCAGCTAAGGGGCAACGGTGAGATTTACAGCATCGGTGTGATTACAGATGATGCGGACGACAACGGAATCGTGTCAGAATCCAGGTATGTGAGCGGAATTCATGTGGAAAGCGTATATTCTGAGTCGAAGGATGTAGCAAGAGAATTCTGTGAAAAATATGAGATCGGCTCTCATGGCAGTGATTTTGAGGAGTTTATTGAAGCAGCGGATATCGTATACATAAAATGTGCGCCGTCTAAGCGTGTGAAATATATCAAACAGGCGATTGAACGCGGCAAATATGTCATCAGCGATTCGCCTGTATCACAGAAACCGGAGGTCTTGAGGGAGCTTTTCCGGATGGCAGTACGGCATAATGTGGTTTTGGTAGAAAAGATCATGCTTGTCTATCTGCGGGCATTTAATCAGCTTGTATGGCTCACTCACGGGGATCTGATCGGGGATATCGTCGGTGTGAAATGCTCTATATCCCAGGATGATTTTGAGGGAGGAAAGACTTTTAATGAGACGGTTTCCCATGCGATCTGTGCGGTGATCAAGCTGCTGGGCAGCGGATGTGAGGAAGTGAGCAGCAATGCAGTGGGAGATGGAGAGGGCAACTATGTCTATGATGTGATTACCCTGAAGTATCCCAGCGCGTTGGCAACCATAGAGATCGGTTCCACGGTGGATGTGGAGAATGAACTGGTGGTCATCGGGACAAAGGGACGTGTGAATGTGCCGGATGACTGGTGGAATACCGGATATTTTGAGGCGAAGATTAAGGGGAATCCGCTGTTGAAGCGGTTCAGCTTTAATTTTGAGGGGAATGGCTTCCGTTACCTGCTTCAGGAGCTGGTTATTATGATCAGCGATGAACGGACGGAATGTACGAGGCTGTTTTATAATGAGTCTGAGGCCTTGGCAGAGATTCTGCAAATAATCAATCAAAGGGGATAAGGAATGACAAAAAAACAGAAGCATCTGCTGCAATTATTACGGGAAGTTGATGAAATCTGCAGAAAGCATGGTCTGCGTTATGTGATGGCCGGAGGGAGCCTGATCGGTGTACTTAGAAATGAAGGCTTTATTCCGTGGGATGATGACGTGGATATTTATATGCCGAGGGATGACTGGGAAAAGTTCGTGGAGATTGCCAGGACGGAGCTGCCTCCGGATCGGGCGGTACAGTGTCTGGAGGCAGACAGGGAATATACGAATACCTTTCCCAGATATGCGGATACCTCCAGTTGTGTCATCCATAAGCATCAGTTGATCGGAAACGATAAGGCAGGGGAGATCATAGATGTCCTTACCCTGGACCCGATTCCGCCGGATGACAGGGAGTATGAGAGGTACAGAACACACATGATGATCTATTCGGAGCTGGTGAATTTTTCAATTGTGTATGGTCAGCGTTGGGAAATTCCGGTCACCATGTATCTGAAATATTTGCTGTCCTATACATTTTTGGGAAAAGAGCGTACCTTAAAGAAGCTGGAAAAGATCATGTATTCCTACAAAGAGGAGGACTGTAATCGTTTTGCCATGCGCTGGGGCGGATGTCCGTTTCTTTTTGATAAGGATATGATGTTTCCTGTGAAGGATATGAACTTTGAGGGAGAGAAGGTAATGGTACCGCAGCGTACCAGTGACTATCTCATCTGGCATTATGGGGATGAGTGGTCTTATATTCCTCCTCATGAGGAGCGTTCCTCTCATGATGCCATCACTGTGGAGGAAACCGATTACAGAGATTTTCGCAGGGAATATATGAAGAAAATCAATAAACGCAGGCTCCGCAGGAATTCTATCGGACGCAAGTTTTATTATCTTCTTCATGCAAAGAAAAACCATCGGCTTATGGAGCAGAGGAAGCTGCTTCAGGCTAAGAGCATGGAGATGGAGCTTTTGGCAGTCTTAAGAGAGGGCGGATATCGGCTTCGGGAGCTTGTGGACCGGCATCAGTTTGAGACGCTTCTGGAGATTTTTAAGAATTATTATCAGATGCAGCTCAGTGCGGATTTTATCGGCCGGGAGGATTTTAGAAATATTTATCAGTTTTATCATCCGATACTTCTCAAGCTGGAGGATGAGGTGTTTTGGGCTGCGATGATGACTCTGTTCTATACGGAGCAGGTTGCAAAGGCATACCGTATGCTGCAGATTCGGGAAAAGCTGGATCATGTAACGGCGGAAATGCAGCAGCTTATGGAGGATGTGGTGCTGTTTCGGAAGGCTGTATGTCATTATGAAATGAAAGAAGCAGAGGAGACAGAGAAAATCTGCCGGGAGCTTCTGGAGAGATATCCTGAGCATCCGGGCCTCCTGAAGCTTATGTGCCGCATCCTTATGGAAAGAAGTGACGAAGCCTTTGAGGAGGCGGAGGAGTTTGTTGCGAAAGCCCTGAAGCTGTTTCCGGAGGATGGGTATTTTCTGAAATACAAAGGGGACCTTTTGCGGAAAAAGGGGCTGGAAATGCAGGCGCTGGAGCGGTATGCAGACGCCCGGGAGAAGACAAGGAACGGTATCGTACATCTGGAAATGGATAAGCTTTTCATACCGTACAGACAGACAGCGGCAGCATACTGCAAGGAGCTGCTTGCCCATCGGCAGAAAGCAGAGGCACTTTCGTGGGCGGAGCTTTGGACAAGGCTCCTTCCCCAGGATGAGGCAGTCAGAGGCTGCCTGTATCTGGCAAAAGCAGCGGCAGCCGAAAAACAGTCCGAAATGGAAGAGATCATGGAAGAAATCCGCCGGAAGCTGGAGGGCACACAGAAAAATGCGGAGGATGAGCTGACCCGGGAGGAAAAGGAGATTTACTGTGAGGCCATGGTGAGGGCGGCAAGAAGGCTGGGATATCCCAAGGAGCTGGGAAGGCTTTGGAGTATGATGCTGTGCCTGAGGGAGCAGTCAGAGCTTGAGTGGCTGGCGGAAGAAATCCGCGGCTATCAGATTTACAGGGAGAGCCGTGCGGAGGTCTATAAGCTCATCGGTGATGTCCGCATCAGGCAGGGCCGCACTAAGGAGGCATTTGAGAATTACCGGAAAGCGCTGGAATATGCGAAGCCATCCTATGTGAAGACAGAGCTTGTGCGTATTTTTTTGAAGGATCTTTCGGAGGGAAGCAAAAAGGCTGCTTCCTATGCGAAAAGGACAGATGCTGCCGACTTTTTGAACGATTGGCTGGATAAGTATGGAAGCATCGGGGATATACAGAAACTGGCAAAAAAATTGGTGTGAATAAATGGGAAATGGAGCAGGGCAATTGAATAGAGAACAACAGGTGGTTTTGTCGCTTCTCAAGGAAATAGACACAATTTGTAAAAAGAATAAAATTACGTATTACTTATCGCCCAGACTGACTCTGTGTGCCGTAAATGGCCTGGAGTTTTCGAAAAGCCCCACGGCCGGCAGGGTTTTGATGAAGGTATCGGATATGGAGCGCTTCCGTCAGGCGTTTGAGGCGGAGCCTCCGAAGAGACGTTTCCTGGAATCCATGAAAAACAATAAATATTTTCCCGGCTTTTATCTTCGGTATACCAATATGGACACGTTGTGCTGCCGATTGAATGAAGGAAGGAATTTCGGGCATCCGGGTTTCGGCGTGGACATTTTTCCGCTGAGGGGGAAGACTGTATCCGGAAAAAGGCATAAGCTCAATCGGATCTTGGAGACAGGCTGGCAGCAGATGAGCGATAATTATACGAAGACTGCAAAGGCAGGCCGAAGAGCAAGATTCTGCGGAGCATTGGTCCGCATCTTGTGTCTGGGAGGCAGGAAGCATCTCGGCAGAAAGCTGTATGAAGAGTTTTGCGGGAGTCAGGATGTACCGGATACAACCGAGTATATTTACCGGGTGAATGAAGATACTGCCTGTTATTTTGACGCGGAAGTGTTTGAAGAGACCAGGGAGGTTATGCTGGGAGGAGAAAGCTTTTTGGCCCCAAAGGAAACAGAAGCATACCTGACAAAGATATTTGGGGAGGACTACGGGGAGATTCCGGCGGAAAAATATGTACCGGGTTCCTCTGTGATCGTCAGCGCCCTGGTGAGCTATGAGGATTACTTTTCCGAAATTGAACCGTCCAAAAAATTTCTTAAAGCACGCAGAAAGAATTATAAGGCGGAGAGCAGGCTTCGGAAGAGACGGGAGTATCTCAACTGGTGCTGGGAATATGCGAAATTCTGTGGGGACAGAAGGAGTCTGAGCCTGCTTTACCTGAAGGAAAAGGATTATATACGTAATCTCTATGAGAACGGGGATTGTATGCGTCTGGAAGCTGTATTCCGGCCGTATACCAGAATGATGCGCAAATCCCTGCAGGAAAATGAGGTTTACATAGCGGACGAGGAAATTTTTGAGATTTATCTTGCTTATATAGAAGCGGCAGGCTACAAAAAGCTAATGGAGCAGATAGAGAAATGCCAGTACTGATCAGGAGGGGATCATGAAGCTTACAGATTATATTGTTGCATTCCTGGAAAAAAAAGGAATCCAGGATTTTTTTGGATATCAGGGAACGATGATTGCGCATTTTGTGGATTCCATAGAAAAAAATCCCAATACGGCCAATCATTCCTGCTATAACGAGCAGGGCGCCTCCTTTGCTGCGTGCGGCTATGCGCAGGCTAAGGAAGGATGCGCCTGTGCCTATGCGACCAGCGGACCCGGGGCTGTAAATCTGCTGTCGGGCGTGGCAAATGCGTATTTTGATTCTCTGCCCGTGGTCTTTCTGACCGGACAGCTAAATACTTATGAATATGCGGGGATTCCGGGCCTGCGTCAGCAGGGCTTCCAGGAGATTGATATTGTTTCCATGGCACGTCCTGTGACAAAATACTGTGTTCAGATTCGGGAGCCCGGGGATATTGTAAAAGAGCTAAACAAGGCATATCATATGGCAACAACCGGGAGGAAGGGGCCTGTTCTGATCGATCTGCCTATGAATATACAGAGGAGCGAAGTAGAGCATCCGGTATATGATATGGAGTTTCCGGAGGCAGAAGAAAATGCTGCCCTTGCAGAAGAGGCGGCACAGGCTGTGGAAGAGGCGCTCCGTCTGGCAAAACGTCCGGTTATTCTGATGGGACATGGCGTGGATTGCAGGGAAAGCCAGTCTGCGCTGCTGAGATTTGCCGAGAAGCATAAAATCCCGGTAATCACCAGTGTGCTGGCGAAATCGGCGGTGCCCTTTGACCATCCGATGAATTTTGGATGTATCGGCGGTGCATATGGACATCGTTATGCGAATATGATCGCCAATGCCAAGAGCGATCTGCTTTTGTGCTTTGGCATTTCGCTTTGTACCAGACAGATCGGTGTGAAGGTACATGAATTTGCAAAAAATGCGGAAATTATCCGTATTGATATAGATGCTGAGAATTTGAAGAGAGAAATTCACGAAAACAGTACCCATGAGCAGAAATTCTGTGTCGATACCAGGGCCGTGATCGACCGTCTCAAAAAGGCTGCTTTTGCCGGGAGAGACGGACGGGAGGAATGGAGCGTTGTCTGCGGTGAAATCAGGAACAATCTGCAGGCGGTGGATGAGGCAACGCCGGAGCGTTATCCAAACAGGATGATTGCGGAGCTGAGTGAATGTCTGGCGGATACCTCGGCGGTTGCCGTAGATGTAGGACAGCATATGGTGTGGAGCTATCAGTCCTTTCGGAACAGAAGGGGCCAGCACCTGCTGTTTTCCGGTGGACACGGCGCTATGGGATATGCACTTCCGGCGGCAATCGGCGCATATTATGCGACTGGCAGGCCGGTGGCGTGTATTTGTGGAGATGGCGCATTTCAGATGAATATTCAGGAGCTTCAGTGGGTAAAACGAGAAAATATTCCGATTAAAATGGTCGTTCTGAATAACGGGGCCCTGGGAATGATCCGGCATCTGCAGAGAGACTATTTTGACTGCCTGTTTGCCGGAACCTCGGAGGGCTGCGGTTTTTCCTCCTGTGATTTCAGCAGGGTTTCCGAGGGCTATGGAATACCTGCGAAGCGTATCCGTTGTGAAGGAGCGGCGGAGGAGGCGCCTGATTTTTTGAAAGAAAAAGGACCGGGACTTTTGGAGATTGTTTTAGAGCATGGAACCTTCGCATATCCAAAGACCTGTCTGGGAGAACCCATTCATAACCAGCAGCCATATGCGCCGGAGGAGGTCTATGAGCGGCTGATGAAGCTATAAAAGGAGAAGATTATGAGCAGAGTATCGGTAATAACCGGAGGAACCTCCGGAATTGGACGGGGGATTGTGGAAAAGCTTCTTGCACATTCGGGCGAGGGAGATGTTATTTTCGTCAATTATGCCCATAATCAAAAGCAGGCAGAAGAATTTGTCCGCAGCCTTCCGGTACATCATCAGAAGATGCTCCGTCTGGTGCGTGCGGATATGTCCTCCTATGAGGAAATGCTTGCCTTTGTAAAGGAAATCAAACAAAAAGCCGGCCGCGTTGACTGGCTTATCTTAAATACGGGCATCAGTACTTATGCGAAATATGAGGATTACACGTTTGAGGAATGGACCAAAATAGTAAATACTAATTTGTCGGTGCCGGTATTTTTTGTAAAGGAGCTGCGCCCGGTTATGACTTTGGGTGGCTCTGTGTTGTTTATGGGCTCTTATGCAGGGCAGCAGGCGTATTCCTCTTCCTTAGTATATGGTGTGACCAAGGCGGCTGTTCATTTTCTGACAAAATCCCTGGTAAAGGAGTTTGAGCCAAAGGGCATCACGGTCAATGCCATTGCACCGGGCTTTATTGAGACTCCGTGGCATGCGGGCAGGAGTCAGGAGAGCTATGACCGCATCAGCAAAAAGATTGCGCTTCATCGTTTTGGAAAAATAAAGGATGTGGCGGATATGGCATACAGTATTCTCACGAATGAATACATGAATGGAAGTATTGTGGATATCCATGGAGGCTACGACTATTTTTAACCGGCAGGAGAAAAGACAATGGAGTATGAGATAAAAAATGGATATCTGAAGGTCCGAATTGCACCCAAAGGAGGGGAGCTGCGTTCTGTCTGTGACAAATACGGGCAGGAATATTTATGGCAGGGAGACGCAGCCACATGGCAGGGCCACGGACCGAATTTATTTCCTTATGTGGGCAGACTGACGGGGGGAGCATATCTGTACCAGAAGCAAATATATCATATGGGTATTCATGGATTTTTGATGAACATGGAGATGAAGCCGGTAAGCTGTGAAAGGGATACTCTGGTCATGGAGCTGTGTGCCTGTGAGGAAACCAGAAGACAGTATCCCTTTTTGTTTGCTCTTAGGATTCAATGGCAGTTAAGGAAGGAATCCCTGGAAATCACCTATCAGCTGAGGAATCAGGATGAAAAAACCATGTATTTTGGTATTGGAGGGCATCCGGGATTTCGGATTCCTCTGGAAGAAGGGCTGGCATTTGAGGACCATTACCTGGATTTCGGTAAAGAATCGGAACCGCTGTCTCTGGGACTGTCGGAGGATAATTTTATGAGCGGGAGGGATATCCCGTTTCCTCTCCGCGAAAAGCGTTATCTGGATTTGAGCAGGGAGCTGTTTGTGAAGGACTCCGTTGTGCTTCGGGAGACATCCCGTCAGGTAACCTTGAGAAGCAGGCAGGGTACGAAAGCCATCCGGGTGGAATATCCGGGAATGACATATCTGGTATTGTGGGTCTGGCCCGGGAGAGAGGTTTCTTTTCTCTGCCTGGAGCCCTGGAGCTCGCTTCCGTCGAGAAAGAATGTGACAGAGGACCTGGAGGCGCAGTCGGACCTGATTTCTTTGGAAGCAGGAAATATTTATGAGAATAAGTGGAGTATTTCCATTCTTAATAAAAAAGACATAAAGGATAGAAAAAATTTCTCTTATTTACTTGCTTAAAGTGTGAAAGAGTGGTATAATCTGTGACATGTTTTAGAGACAAAAACATATGTCTTTATAGTGGACACAAAGAGGAGGGTAATCTTATGAAGAGAAAATTATTGTCTGTTTTAATGGCAGCCGCTATGGCAGCCGCAACAGCAGTTCCGGCGTTTGCAGCAGATACTGTGAAGATCGGTGTCTATGAGCCGGCATCCGGCGACAACGGAGCGGGCGGAAAGCAGGAAACCCTGGGTATCCAGTATGCAAATAGCGAGACAGATACTGTTGAAATTGATGGAACAGAATATAAGGTAGAGCTGGATATCGTAGACAACGAGTCTTCCAATGACAAGGGACCATCCGCTGCGTCACAGCTTGTAAGTGATGGCGTATCCATCGTACTTGGCTCCTATGGCTCCGGCGTATCCATCGCAGCATCCGATATCTTTAAGGATGGCGGCGTTCCGGCAATGGGTGTTACCTGTACAAACCCGCAGGTAACTCAGGGAAATACTCATTATTTCCGCATTTGTTTCCTGGACCCGTTCCAGGGTACCGTACTTGCAAACTTCGCAAATGAGAACTTTGAAGCAAAGAAAGCATACGTACTGACCAAATTAGGGGATGACTACTCCACAGGCCTGGGACATTACTTCACAAAGGCTTTTGAAGAGCTGGGCGGAGAAGTGGTTGCAGAGACCTTCCCGGAAGGAAACAGTGATTTTGCATCCTATATTACATCCGCTAAGAATGCGGAGGCAGACGTATTTTTTGCTCCTGTATCTACAGAGGCAGCCGCACTGATCATTGAGCAGGCAGCTTCTCAGGGCATGGAAATCCCGATGATGGCAGGCGACACATGGGATTCCAACGTTATCTTAAATGCAGCCAAGGGCAAAGCTGTTCAAATTTATGTAACAACCTTCTATCAGGAAGGCGGTAATGCAGAATTTGACGAAGGTATGAAAGAATATATCAATAGTGATTCCACTGCTAAGGCAAACAACGGCGGTGACGATACCATCGCGGCAGTATCTGCAATGGGCTATGATGCATATTATGTAGCGCTGGAGGCAATCAAGGCGGCAGGCTCTACAGATCCGGCAGCAGTGAACGAAGCTCTCTGGGAGGTTGAATATGAGGGTGTGTGCGGCAAGGTCGTATTTGATGATGAAAACGGCGATGCACAGAGAGATACCGCATATGTTAAGAGTGCAAACACAGAAACTGGTGCATGGGAATTCGTAGGAGAACAGGGCATCAAATAATTGAAAGCATAAATGATTCTCGGGGCGGGGGGGGTTTCCGCCCCCGCAAATTTAATCGGGCCGCAAAGCAGGCCGGAGGTATTTTAGGGAGGGTTTTCCTGGGTTGGGTCAGTAAAAATCTGCCGTATCTGCTGGCAGGCGTTTCCGTCGGTGGTCAGTATGCGCTGATAGCCATTGGATATACCATGGTATATGGTATTTTGCGTTTGATTAACTTTGCCCACGGCGATATTTTTATGGTTGCGGGCCTGATTATGGTTTATGCATCTGCTTCTATGCCGATGTATATTTCCATTCCGTTGGTACTGATCGTGACGGTTATTCTGGGATTTTTGATAGAGCGCATAGCATATAAGCCTCTTAGAAGCGCTCCGAGAATGTCTATTATGATCTCAGCGATCGGTGTTTCTTATCTGCTTCAGAACCTGGCTCTGTATGTAACAGGTGGCCTTGCACAGCAGTATCCCTCAATTCCGTGGGTCAGCGACACGATCCAGGTATACGGTGCTACCACGAAACGTGTTACAGTGATTACCCCGTTTCTGACGATCATTTTGGTCGTTGCACTGGTAATGCTGATCAAATACACAAAAATCGGCATGGCGATGCGTGCGGCATCCAAGGATTTTGAGACATCTCAGTTGATGGGTATTAAGATTAATTCAGTTATCAGTATGACCTTTATCATCGGTTCTTTCCTGGCGGCTGTGGGAAGTCTTCTGTTCTTCTCCAACTATACGGGTGTAACGCCTACAGCCGGCGCCATGCCGGGCCTGAAGGCATTTGTAGCTGCAGTATTCGGCGGTATCGGTTCGATTCCCGGCGCGGTGATCGGCGCGTTTATCATCGGTATCTGTGAAAATATCATCAAGGGTATGGGCTGGACGACCTTTTCCGACGCCTTTACCTTTGCACTTTTGATCGTGATCCTGATTGCCAGGCCAACAGGTCTTTTCGGCGAAAAAGCAACAGACAAAGTATAAGGAGGCGTAATTATGACGAAGAAAAAAGAGACTATCATAAGCGCAGCCTTAATTGCCGCACTGCTGGCTGTGTTATTTATTATGGAGCAGGTGCTTCCGTCTACATCAATGATCTTCACTGTTCTGGAAAAAGGTGCGATCTATGCATTGGTGGCGGTATCTATGAACCTGTTGAACGGATTTACCGGTCTGTTTTCTCTGGGGCAGGCGGGGTTTATGCTTCTTGGGGCTTATACATACGGAGTCCTGACCATTCCGGCGGAGCAGAGGATCAATGTATACCAGTATTTTGACGGCGGTATCATCCAATTTTCTGTTCCGGTTATTGTGGCTTTGATTGCGGCAGGTGCGGTTGCGGCTGTGTTTGCCTGTCTGATCGGTCTTCCGGTTCTCCGCCTGAAGAGCGATTATCTGGCAATCGCGACCCTTGGCTTTGCGGAGATCATCCGTGCGGTATTCCAGTGGGATAAGCTGGGACCGGTCACGAATGGCTCCAACCTGCTTCGAAGCTATCCGACTTATAGTAGTGTGATTTATCCGTTTGTAGTGTCGGGAATTTGTATTGCTATCATCGTGATGCTGATCAATTCCACCTATGGACGCGCATTTAAGGCAATCCGTGATGACGAGATCGCTGCGGAGGCTATGGGTATCAATCTGGCGCATCATAAGAGGATCGCTTTTATTGTCAGTTCCTTTTTTGCAGGAATTTCCGGTGCACTTCTGGCCATGTACCAGACGACAATTCAGGCCTCTATGTTCAAATCCGCTATGACCTATGAGATTCTTTTGATCGTGGTCATAGGCGGCATTGGTTCTGTAACGGGAAGCTGTATCAGTTCTTTCCTGTTTATCATCTGCTCTGAATGGCTGCTCCGTTTTCTGGATAATGATACCTATATCGGAAGCTTCCATGTGCCGCTTCTGCGCGCGGGCTTCCGTAAGGTTGTATTTTCCATTATTATTATGATCATCGTGCTGTTTTTCCGAAAGGGCATTATGGGCACGAGGGAATTCTCTGTGAGAGAAATTTATAATTTCTTTACCGGAAAATCCCGCGGGAAAAAGCCGGCGGAAGGAGGGAACTCCAATGAATAATGTGCTGAAGGTAGAAAATGTTACAATGCAGTTTGGCGGTGTCATTGCCGTTGATAATATGAACATCGAAGTAAATCAGGGAGAGATCGTTTCCCTCATCGGACCGAACGGCGCGGGGAAAACAACGGCGTTCAACGTGATCACGGGTGTGTATGCACCTACCAACGGGGCTGTTTACTTCAACGGACAAAGGATCATCGAAAATCATCCCCAGGGCAAGATGAAGAAGCTGTACCAGGGTGAGAACAACGGGAAATACCATGGTGCGGTGGCACCGACGCCGGATAAGATCACAAAGCTTGGCATTGCCAGGACCTTCCAGAATATCCGCCTGTTTAAGAGCCAGACCGTATTCGAAAACATTCTGATCGCCAAGCATTTGAGAAGGACCAGCAATCTGTTTACAGCCACCTTTCATCTCAATGGGAGAGAAGAGGCGCAGATGCGGCAGGAAGCAGAAGAACTGCTCCGTATCCTGGGGCTTGAGGATGTGCGGGATGAGCCTGCAACTTCTCTTCCTTATGGGAAACAGAGGCGTTTGGAAATCGCCAGAGCGCTTGCGACTAAGCCGAGTCTTCTGCTTCTGGATGAGCCCGCAGCAGGTATGAATCCGCAGGAAACGGATGAGCTGACTGCTTTTATCGGCAAAATCCGTGATGAATTCGGGCTGACGATTTTTATGATCGAGCATCATATGGATTTGGTTATGGAAATTTCCGACAGGATTTATGTGTTGGATTTCGGTAAACCCATCGCAGCGGGAACACCGGAGGAAATCCAGAATAATCCAAGGGTTATTGAAGCATATCTGGGAGGTGCCGCCGATGAGTAATATATTGGAAGTAAAGAACTTAAGTGTATCCTACGGCGGCATCAGGGCCGTTAAGGATATCAGCTTTGAGGTTCCGAAGGGAGAGGTTGTTACCCTGATCGGAGCGAACGGCGCCGGAAAAAGCTCCACGCTTCGTTCTATTGTAGGTCTTGTAAAGCCGTCCTCCGGGAGTATTCTTCTGGATGGGAAGGAAATTGCAGGAAAGACACCGGAGCAGATTGTTTCCCGGGGAATTACGCTGGTTCCGGAGGGACGCCGGGTCTTTACGGATCTGACCGTTCTGGAAAACCTGAAAATCGGCGCCTATATGCGCAAAGACAGCCTTGACGATGACATCAACTGGTGTTATGATCTGTTTCCAAGATTAAAGGAACGCCATTGGCAGCTTGCCGGAACCTTATCCGGCGGGGAGCAGCAGATGCTTGCCATTGCCCGTGCACTGATGAGCCGGCCGGAAATCATTATGATGGATGAGCCATCCTTAGGTCTGGCGCCCATCGTCGTTCAGGGTGTATTTGATATCATCCGTGAGATCAATAAGCAGGGTAAAACCATTCTTCTGGTAGAGCAGAATGCAAACATGGCGCTCCATGCCGCTCATCATGGTTATGTTATGGAAACAGGCACCATTACCCTTTCCGGTACTGGAAAAGAGCTGGCAGAGAATGAATCTGTCAAGGCTGCTTATCTGGGTAAGGCAAAAAATAAATAGTAAGATTGGGCGCGCGGCGCTGAGTAAAGCAATTACAAATGGAGTCCGGCCCGGGCAGATGCTGCCCGGTCCGGGCTTTGTTATTAAGTGTAAATCATGCCGGAGAAACGGCAGAACGGAGGACCTGATATGAAACTTTTGGTGGTTGTAGATATGCAGAACGATTTTATTGATGGTGCACTGGGAACAAAGGAAGCAGTCTCTATCGTAGAAGCTGTGAAGAATAAAGTGGAAGCATACCGTCAGGCCGGGGATGCGGTGGTCTTCACCCGCGATACGCATGAGGCGGATTATCTAAAGACTCAGGAAGGCAGGAAGCTCCCGGTGCCCCATTGCATCCGCGGGACGCAAGGATGGGAGATCACCTCTGAGCTTTCTTTGGAGGGCTGCCCTGTGATTGATAAGCCTGCCTTTGGTTCCATGGAGCTTGCAGAGCATGTAAAGAGGCTGGATACCCTGAAAGAAATCGAGCTGGTTGGACTTTGCACGGATATCTGTGTGATTTCCAATGCCCTTCTTCTGAAGGCGGCTCTCCCGGAGATGCCCATTGCTGTGGATGCCTCCTGCTGTGCAGGAGTAACACCTGATAGTCACAGGAATGCGCTGGAGGCAATGAAAATGTGTCAGATTGAGATTCGGTAAGTGCCGTTATGGGGGCTGTTGCACAAATATGCGAAGGCCCCCATTTAACGGGCAGGCTATGCTTCTAAAAGGCCTAAGGAGAAGACCATAGGGAGTGCAAAATCGTTCTTTTATTGTTGGTATGGTTGACTATGGGTAGAAAAATATTATAATTAGATTAAAATAGGATTTGAGGTATTAAATAGTGAATGAACATGAAAGAATAATCCGATTGTGGTTCGATATGTGGCTGCAACAAAAAGATTTAGGCATAGATGATATTTTCACAGAAGATGCTATATATGTCGAGAGTTGGAGTCCCAAATACGAAAACCGTGGAATGATAAAACATTGGTTTGAAGAATGGAATAACCGTGGAAAAGTCCTCACATGGGATATAAAGCAATATTTTCATAAAGAAAACCAAACGATTGTAGAGTGGTATTTTAAGGATGAAATGAAAAATGGCGACAAAGAAGAATTCGATGGGATGTCGCTTGTCAAATGGACACCTGACAATAGGATAAGATTCTTGAAGGAATTTGGCTGCAATCTTGATAACTATAACCCGTATCAAAGTAGCGATTCCCCACAATTCAGGAGCGAAAAGGCGAATTGGTTTTAAGCAGGGGGGCGTAAATATGTCAGATATGCTGAAAAAAGATGGCTTGTCAATAGAACTTCTCGAAAAACTGTCTTATTGTTCAGAATTAGGAATAAATTTAAAGAAAAACCTGCATTATTTTGATAAGACAGCACTATTTACAGAATTAGAGAAAATCAATATATGGTATGATGAAATGGATTTTCTGCCGGATTTGGTGATTGACTATAGGATTAAAAGTATACATTCCGCACGATTGAAGTATTTCAGGTACTATCCAGACCACCAGACAGGCAAAGTGTTCAACGATATGCTGGGTTTTCGTACTCTTTGTGATGATTATGGCGATATATTTGCATTATCTGAATATAACCATATTCGTGTCGCTGATATGTCAAATGGAAAAGCACATGATGATGGGTACCGAGGAGTACATGTTTATTTTCAGTTGGATAATTCCCATTATCCGATAGAAATTCAATATAATACCTATTATGACAGACAACTTAATAACTGGCTTCATAAATATGTGTATAAGAAAGAGTACGATAATACAGTGGGCTGTTCTCTGCGGACTGCTTATGAAAATGGAATTATCAGGACAGAAAGCAACTTTAAGGAGGTATTGAATCATGTGTTACTTGATAGCAAAAAAATTTGACAGTACAGGCTGCCTTGCCTTGCGGACTACTCATGGTAGGCATTTGGTGGATTTTAAAAAGAAACTGATTCAAAAAATAGGATATGATAACATTCAGTTGATAACCATAAGCCGCCCATCTGCCTATGGGGAATATGAGCCGTATCATTTTGTAGATACAGAAACAGAATTTGAGCAGGAAGTTATTAAAATGTCTTGAAACAGAACATTTTCTGTTAGTTGCAAAGTCGATAAGAAAATATAAATTTAAGAATATCTTGCAAAAAGACAAGGGATAGAGTGTAATGACAGTGAGTTTAAGAGGGGCGGATATTGTCTGGACTGTGTGGGTAAATGGTTATGATGAGCGGTATGGGTTATAGGATGGTGGAACCGCAAGAGGGGGTTCGGAATATCCGCACGAAATGGGAGAAGAAAGACCCGGGAAATGGGAAATTTATGTAGGATTTTAAAATCGGCACAATCGGTAACAAGTAGCCGGAGGAATATACTTGTGAAGCAAGGGGCAGAGGGGAGCGCTGGAACGTTCCATTGCCAAAGACGAGGAATGTATAGATAAGACAAGACACATATCTATTGAGATCTATTTTAATCTAAAACCTGTTCCTGCTGGAAAGGTAATCTAAAAAACAATTTCATAAATATTTCTTGAGGGGCATATTCGACATTCTACTTGTATTTTCCAATTATTTTGAAGTCAAGCATTTATGCCCAGGGGCAGTTCTGCTGTTGACAAACATGTGTACGGAGTATATGATGGGATCATATGAAGATTATTATTTCACCGGCAAAAAAAATGAATATAGATACAGACAGTCTGGAGTATGAGGCACTTCCCGCGTTTTTGCAGGAGACAGGCAGACTTATGGAGTGGGTGCGGCAGCTTACGTATGAGGAGGCCAGGAAGCTGTGGGCCTGCAATGACAAGCTTGCAGAGCTGAATTTCCGGCGTTTTCAGGAGATGCATCTTCGGAAAAGCCTGACACCTGCCCTGCTGTCATACGAAGGAATTCAATACCAGTACATGGCGCCTAAGGTATTTTCACAGCGGGAGTGGATGTATGTGCAGGAGCATCTGCGGATTTTATCGGGCTTTTACGGAGTCCTGAGACCTCTGGATGGGGTGGTGCCGTACCGGCTGGAAATGCAGGCGAAGGCATCTCCTGATGGTGCGAAAAATCTGTATGACTTTTGGGCGGATAAGCTGTATCAGACAGTGTTCACTGAGAGCCGGGCTGTGCTGAATCTGGCATCTAAGGAATACTCGAAATGCATTGAGAAGTATCTTGAGCCGGGTGATATATTTGTTACCTGCATTTTCGGGGAATGGAAAAACGGCAGGGTCATCCAGAAGGGAACACAGGCCAAAATGGCAAGGGGTGAAATGGTCCGGTATATGGCGGAAAATGCCGTAAAAGATACAGGGGAGCTGAAGCATTTTGACCGTTTGGGCTATCGTTTCAGAGAGGAACTGTCATCCGAGCGTGAATACATATTTGTGAAAGAATAGGGAAATATGAGATGCTTTCTGCTGCATTAGAGAGCAGGATTTCCCTGTAAATAAAAGAAAGAGAGAGTTCCATGTTTAACATAAGCAACAGAAGATATACAGGTAGCAAGTACAAATTATTGGATTGGATAGAGGAACTGATAGAGAAAAACTGCAGCGGAGATGTCTTTTTTGATGTATTTGCAGGAACCGGAGGAGCTGCCGGACAATTATGTTTCCCAAAATTTCGGAGGAAAGTATTTTTCCCTTTCGGATGCAAAGAAGATCGGTTGTATACGCGAAGATCTGGAACAGCAGAGGGAGAACCTGAGCCGGAAGGAATTTGATATTCTGCTGGCTTCGCTTCTGTATTCCATGGACAAAATTGCTAATACGGTGGGGCATTATGACGCATACCGTAAACTGAAGCATGTGGAGAACCGTTTTCAGTATGGTTTGGTCGTACCGGAGGATGCGGGCTGTGTATTTGACATTTATCGGGAGGATGCAAATGAGCTTGTGAGAAAGGTAAAGGCAGATGTGGCTTTTGTAGACCCGCCGTATAACAGCAGACAGTACAGCCGGTTTTATCATGTATTGGAGAATATCGCCCAATGGAAGAAGCCGGAGCTGGAAGGTACTGCCCTGAAGCCGAAGCCGGAAAATATGAGTGAATACTGCCGGAATCAGGCCCCGAAGGTCTTTGATGATCTGATTTCCAACATGGATGTAAAATATATTGTTGTGACCTATAATAATACGTATCGTTCCAGGAGCAGCTCCTCCAGAAATAAGATTAGCCTGGAAGAAATCAGACGGATTTTGGAAAAAAGAGGGGAAACGAAGGTCTATGAAAAGTCACATCCCTGTTTTAATGCGGGCAAAACAGAATTTGACGGCCATAAGGAAATGGTATTTATCACAAAGGCAGGTATTCGGAATGAAGGGGAATAAGATTATACGTTCCCCCTTCTTTTATGTTGGGGACAAATATAAGCTGATGCCGCAGCTAAGAACACTGATGCCCTGTGATATTGATCAGTATATTGAGCCGTTTGCAGGCGGGGGAAGTTCCTTTTTGAATTCAAAGGGAAATACCTATATCCTGAATGATGTGGACCCCTATGTGATCGAGCTGCATAAAGAAATCCGCAGATATGCAGAGCGGCCGGAGGAGCTGTTCGGACAGCTCTTTGAGATAATCGATTATTATGGATTATCCTGCTCCTGCAGAGGTCATCTGGTACCGGATGAGTTGAAGAAGCAATACGTAAAAACCTATTATTCCAGATATAACAAAGAGGCATATATGAGGATGAGGAAGGATTTTAACGCGGACAAAAATAATCTGCTGCGCTTGTATCTTCTGCTGATCTATGGCTTTAATCACATGATCCGTTTTAATGGAAAAGGGGAATTTAACCTTCCGGTGGGCAACGTGGATTTTAATGGAAAAGTATATGCGGCACTTGTAATTTATCTGGAATTTATGCGTAAACATGAACCGCAATTTTACAATATGGACTATATTGATTTTTTGGAAGGGCTGCATTTTGACAGGAAGTCTTATGTGTTTCTGGACCCTCCGTACCTGATTTCCATGAGTGAGTACAATAAGCTTTGGAATGAAGAAAAAGAAATACAGCTTTGCGGATATCTGGATGAACTGGCCCGGAAGGGCGTAAGATTCGGCATTACGAATCTGATCGCACATAAGGGAAAGATCAACGAAACTTTTTGGGAATGGTCCCAAAAATATTGTACTTATCATGTAAAAAGCAACTATATCAGTTTCAATGACAACACCATAAAAGAGAACTCCAGGGGGGTGTCCGTGACAAATTATGGAAGAACTGCAGGATTTTCGGACAGCCTTTTACCCTATGAGGGACAGGTATTGACAGAGTACTTAGAGGATTAAGCGGATGCAGAAGAAGATGGGGCGGATTAAAGAGGTGCGGATGCAAAATCCGCATAAGAGAGGAAGCCTGCAGAGTGGTCCTAAAGCATATGTTTGGAGAGGAGTGTCTTTTTTTCACAGAAACCGATACTTCCAAAAACCAGATTGATATCAGGCTGGCAACAGGACGGACGATAGAGGTGCGATCCTCCTGCGTGCGGAATGGAATAGAGTTCGCAGTTTTTATGAAAAATAAAGAAATTGACGGCCAGCAGTATTTCGATGTGATTGGTCCTTATACCAATGGCTATAAGCCGGGGGAAAGCTTTAAGGATTATTATATGAGAGTTTTATATCATTGTGATAAGAGAGAATTTATGCGGACGATTTTGGGCAGGGATGAGATTGTCCTGTATATTACCGGAGGCGCTACGGAGGCAATGATGAAAAATCCGGACTATTATCAGATCAAGCATCTGACTCCGGCGGGAGGAGAGGTGCAGAGAGAGTCCGATTATCAGGTGATTCCGCTGGGTAAGAGCCTGGATTTCCATGAATTTCTTGAAGTGATCGGGAGAGAAAATCTGCTTTTGTAGATTTTCTCTCTTTGTGCTTCAGAGAGCTTTATTTTGCTTTTGAATATACGTACAAATAAAGGCTGAAAAATTGATTTTGAAAAATAAAACAAATGGTATAGTACAATGGAAACCATACTTTTATGCAGAAAAATATGCAAATGAATAGTGATAAATGTATGTTTTTTACAATAATATCCAAAAAATAATGTGAAAAATGCACAAAATAAGGGCCGGAAGATTAGAGGGTGCGACAATTTACAATGTACGTACATTATGATAATATGTATTCATAGTTAACTATAATGAATGATGAATGGAGGAGATAAGATGAAACAGCTTGCAGTAATTGGAAGCAGCGGTGGGAATTTGTATAACCAGGGCGGCAGTGACCCGAAAAAAATGATGGATGAAATATTCACCCAGGCGCAGTCTGCCGGAATCCGGATCGCCTATGTGCAGTTTATCGGGACAAATACTACCATGGACAATATTTCTATGGATGCAAAAGCAAGGCTGTGGACATTGAATGGAGATAATTCAATCGGATGCAGTGAGGAAGCAGCTTTAAAGGATATAAATGAAATGGCGGTCAGGAACGACAAGGAACTGGCGGAATTGATATATGCCGGAAAAATAGATGGAATGATGCTTTTAAGCTGTGACCCCAAAGGAACAAATAAAAGAGCCTTGACTGCAGCGGCAGAAAAACAGATTCCGTTGGCAGGGACCGGCGGCACTTCCATGGCAAATACGCAGGCAATGGGTTGCAGGGTGATCGCTGCGTCAGGAACCACGGGGACGACGAATCGCACAAGAGCAATCTCTGCAGTTTCCGCTTTTTCAAAAGAGTGGAAAATAAAATACAGCCCGATTATCGGATCCTCTGCAGGAGGTCAGGCGCAGGAGGGAAATGTATGGAAGCGCATTAACTTCAGAGGAATCATGATGGCCTCTATGCCCGGGTTTATTGCTATGGCTCTTTGTCTTGCACTGAGCAAAATACCGGGGCTTGGAGGATTAGAGGAAGTATTTAATACACTGGTGGGCTTTCTGCCGATTGTGTTGGCTGCGATTGCAGCGAAGCAGGTTTCCGGTTTGGATGAAGTGGGAATTGTTGCAGGTATTGTAGGCGGGGCCTTGTCTGTGGATGGAGGAATAATCGGCGGATTGATCGTAGGTATACTGGCAGGTATCTTTTCGTATTACATTATTTCACTTTGTTTTAAATACAAAGTGCCCGGAACTACAGCCAACATTGCTGCCGGAGGAATTTCCGGCCTTGTCTCCGGTTTGATCGGAATGTATGCAGTTGCTCCGGCAGCCGCATGGATTGGCGATCTAATAAAATTGGCAATTGATTGGGCATTGGATTATAATGCAATTCTTGCAGGAGGAGTTGCTGGATTTGCTATCTGGTTTGCAATTATCGGCGGTGTGTACCATGCGGCGATCCTTCCGATTATTTTGCTGGAAATGGAGTCAACGGGCTTCAGCTTTTTGGGATGTATCGATCTGTGCGGATTGATCATGGTCTGTGCCGGAATTCAGCTTGCAAATATCGTTATACCGAAAAAAGAGGGAGACAGGGTTGCCTGTATTCCGAACCTGATTATCAATCTGGCTTTCGGAACCTTTGCGGAGGCCGCATATCCATTTATGTTTTCAAGTAAAAAGATTTTTGCATCTACCATTGCGGCCTCTACATTATCCGGCCTTTTGATTGGATTTTTCGATGCAAAATGTACCGCCTATGTACCATGCTTTTTGGCTCCGTTTATGTCCAATGATAAGGTGGTACAGGTCATTCTCTGTATGGTATTTTCCGTTGCGTGTGCTTTTGTGCTGACAGCATTCTTCAATCGGGCGGAAAGAGGAAAAACAGAGATGAAATGATGAAGTAAAAAAGTTGGAGGAAAAGTGAATGTTTCAAAATGATATGACTAGAAAAATGAGATGCAGCATGGAAAAGGTATACAAAGCCATAGAGAAAGGAAATGGGCATACGATTTTAAGTACGGGAATCACAGGAGACGACGCAAGAATGGCGAAGGCGGTTGTAGATGCAGGTGTGACGATGCTGGAACCAAATCACCCCGCGCTTGTTCTGGCAAGAGGATATAAAGGGATCACTTCCATGCATGAGGCAGAAAAAATCCGCCATGAGATTTCCGTTGGCCAGATGGCAGAAGTTACACATGGAGTGAGAAGTGTAGTAGGAAATGACGTTTACATTACCGTGGGAATTCCGGGCGGTTTTACGGAGATTCTTCCGACTCCTCTTACAGAGGATGATTTTCTGAAGATGTCAAGGAGCGGAGCGGATGGTCTGCATACACATAAATCCAGTTTGAACGACCTGGAAGAACTTGTACAAGCGGCCCATAAGTATGGGCTTTGTGTGGATGCCTATATTGGTCTTCCTACGGATTTACATACATTTGGAATTTCGGCAGAACAGCCGGAGGAGGTTTCCGCGGTTGCCAGGCAAATGGAAGGAATCGGCGTGGATATGATCGGCCTTATGACCGGGATGAGCTATGAAGGAGTAAAAGCGGGCCAGATACATCCGTTTTTGAAGGAGAGGCTGTGTGCGTTGGTTGAGTCGGTCAGTGTTCCCACACTTGCAGAAGGCGGAATCAATCTTGACAATTTCCATGCCTTTAAGGAAACAGGCGTGAATATTCTGGTTGTTGGAACATCCATCGACAAAATGGCCGGTAAAGCTGTTGCAGATGCGGTGCGGGATTTCTTGAATATTTGATAAATAGTATGTCGCCGGTAAAAACCATCCAGGTATTATTTGCAGAGAATGTTTTTCTTTGATATTATTTATACATTAGGATAAATACGGGGTGATATTTATGTTCGAAGAAAAGCATGCAAAATTTCGATATCTGTCCATATACCAGGATATTAAAGGAAAAATTGAAAACGGCGAATATGCGCAGGGAGAGAAGCTGAAAACGGAGAAGGAATATCAGGAGCAATACGGAGCCAGCCGGGACACTATACGGAAGGCTTTTGGCAAGCTTGAAAATGAAGATTACATCATCCGAAAAGCGGCAGTTGGGACATTTGTAAAATATAAAAAGTCCAATTATGAGCTGACAAAGTTGGAAAGCTTTACGGAACAGATGAGGGCAAGGGGGATCGAACCCTCATCCGAATTTGTAGCTATAGAACTTAGTACTCCTGGCAGTAAGCATATTATCAGTGAACTGGAGATAGACGGGTCCGAAAAATGTTATAAAATAACGAGGATCCGAAAGGGAGATGGGCAGCCGATGTCTTATGAGATCGCATATGTTCCGCAGAAGCTATGTCCGGATATGCAGAAGTATTTGGATGATCACAGCTCTCTTTATGAAATATATGAAAAGGTGTATCATCATAAGCTTGGAAAGGGAAAGGTCAGGCTGGAAGCGGAATTGCCGGGGGCTATCGTACAGGAAAGTCTGAAAATCGGGCATGACTCGCCTATCCTAAAAATGGAATGCGTTGCTTTACTGGAAAGCGGAACACCGCTGTATTATGTTGATTGCTATTATATTGGAGAAAAATATTTTTTTTCCGCAATACTGCCAAGATAGGAGAGAAAAGAATGGAACCGGGAGCTGCAGATCCCATTTTGTAAACAGAGCCGCAGTTTTAAAGATAAGGATTTATCAATAAAACTGCGGCTTTCTTTTTTGCTTTTTTATATTTCTCCTATGATGGTTACACCCTGTACGGCGGCCATACCGGAGAAGAACTCCGCATTGGGGAAATCCTCTGAGTTTGTCAGAAGGAGGACACAGGTAGAGTCAAGGCCCTTTTCGCGGATGAGTTCGGGAGTAAAGGTGAGAAGCTTATCTCCGGCCTTTACTTTGTCTCCTGTTTGGACAAACAGCTCGAAGCCCTCTCCGTTCATGGAGACAGTATCCAGTCCCTCATGAAGGAGAATTTCTGCACCATTGTCCAGCCGCATGCCGACTGCGTGCCTGGTGTCTGCCATCACGACGGATATGGTGCCGTTACAGGGGGCGGAGATCACATTTTCCTCCGGTTGGATAGCAAGCCCTTCTCCCATAATTTTGGAAGAAAAAGCCTCGTCTGCTACTTCTTCTAAGGGAATGACCTTTCCGGAGACAAAGGCTTTTAATTCTATGGTATTTTTATTGTTCTTTTTGCGTTTCAAAAATGACAGCATGACATAGCTCCTTTTTCTTTTAAGCTTAGCTTTTCCGGGATTTCTGTTTTTTAACCGCAAAAATAAGGGAAATTTACCTTGCCAAATACCTGTCGAAATATTAAGATATTCTAAGCGGCGCAGATAAAAATCTGTGTAGAAAACTAAGAATGGATGAGGATGATGGGAAGACAGAAGCAACTTAATCTGACAGATGGCCCAATTATGAAAACACTTGCGGAGCTGGCTCTCCCAATTATGGCGTCTTCTTTTCTGGGAACTGCATATAATATTACAGATATGGCATGGATTGGAATGCTGGGTTCCAAAGCTGTGGCGGGCGTCGGTGTCGGCGGTATGTATGTGTGGCTTTCCCAGGGCTTGGTCTCTCTGGCGAGAATGGGAGGACAAGTGCATGTAGCCCAGTGCTGCGGACGCGGCGACAGGGAGCAGGCGAGAAATTATGCGTCTGCGGCAATTCGGATGACGTGCTTGTTCGGTGTTGTATTTGCCCTGTTTTGTGTGGGCTTTGCGATGCCGTTGGTCCGTTTTTTTCAGTTGAATGATGCGAAAACCTTTTTATATGCGGAAAATTATTTGAAAATCACCTGTGGGCTGATTCTTTTTTCCTATATGAATCTGACGCTGACAGGGCTGTTTACGGCACAGGGAGATTCCAAAACAACTTTTAAGGCAAATTTAACAGGACTTGTTACGAATATGATTTTGGATCCGGTACTGCTCCTGGGCATCGGACCGTTTCCGAGGCTGGAGGTAACGGGAGCTGCGATTGCTACGGTACTGGCGCAGGTCCTTACTATGCTGGTGATGCTGGTAAGCGCGGTACGGTCAGGAAAAGACGAAAATATTTTGAAAGAAGTGAATTTCCGGCAGAGGGTTCCGGGAAGCTATTATCTGTCAATCTGTAAAATCGGGGGACCTACGGCACTGCAGGGAACACTTTACTGTATGATCTCCATGGTGCTGACCCGGATGGTTTCCACGTTTGGGCCGGGCGCAGTGGCGGTACAGAGAGTGGGTGGTCAGATTGAGTCTGTTTCCTGGAATACGGCAGATGGATTTGCCTCAGCTTTAAATGCATTCGTAGGACAGAATTACGGAGCAAAAAAGAATGACAGAATCAGGAAAGGATACCGTCTTTCCCTGCGTTTGATGATTGCATGGGGCGTGCTCGTGACAACGGTGTTTGTGTTGTTTCCCAGGCAGCTTGCCGCTCTGTTTTTCTATGAAGAAGAGGTGATCCGTATCAGCGTGGATTATATGAGGATCATTGGAATCGGAGAGGGCTTTCTGTGTGTGGAGCTGATGACGATTGGGGCTTTGTCCGGACTGGGAAGGACGAAGATATGTAGTATCCTCAGTATTCTGCTTACCGGAGCCAGGATACCTCTTGCACTGGTCCTGACCGGAGCAGGGCTTGGATTAAACGGTATCTGGTGGGCGCTTACTATTTCGTCCATTGTAAAAGGCTTTGTATTTTATGTTACATTTCAGAAGATAAGCAGGGGCCTGGATGAATGACAGCAAATGAAAAGTCCCGGAGAAAGGATATATATGACAAAAGAAGAATTGGCGCTTGAGGTGATCAGGCGGTTGAAGGAAGAATATCCTGACGCAGGCTGCACACTGGATTATGATCAGGCATGGAAGCTGCTGGTCAGTGTAAGATTGGCGGCACAGTGTACGGATGCCAGGGTAAATGTAGTTGTGGAGGAGCTGTATGCGAAATATCCGAATGTAGAAGCATTGGCAAATGCGGATGCAGCAGATATTGAGGCTATTGTGAAGCCGTGCGGTTTAGGAAAGAGCAAGGCACGGGACATCAGTGCCTGTATGAAGATTCTTAACGGGCAGTATGAGGGGAAGATTCCCCGTACCTTTGAGGAGCTTTTGAAGCTTCCGGGAGTCGGAAGGAAGAGTGCGAATCTGATCATGGGAGATGTATTCAAAGAACCGGCAATTGTCACAGATACCCATTGTATCCGTTTGACAAACCGAATTGGACTGGTGGACAATATAAAAGAACCAAAAAAAGTGGAAATGGCACTGTGGAAGATTATCCCGCCCAGGGAGGGCAGTGATTTTTGTCATAGATTGGTTTATCATGGCCGTGACGTCTGCACAGCCAGAACAAAGCCATACTGTGACAGATGCTGTTTAAGTGATATCTGCCAGAAAAATGGAGTCGGAGAATAAAAGAACGGGAGCGGTAATTTCCGTTTGGCTGTCATGGCAGGATATGAATCAATGGTTATCAAAGAATATCAATTAAGGAAAGACAGAAAGGGATGCTATGAAGAATACAGAGATCAGGATTGTCGGACTGGAAAATAAACATATGGTGCCTATGGACAGGATTCACGGGTTTGATGTGCGGCCGGGCTTTTATGAGATTAACGGCGCAACGGCTGTGACAAACGGTGTGAACTTTACGATTCATTCCCTGTATGCAGCTTCCTGTGAACTGCTTCTTTATCACCGCGGTGAAAAGGAACCATATGCGGTGCTTCCCTTCCCGGATAACTACCGAATCGGGAAGGTCTATTCCATGATCGTATTCGGACTGGATATTTCGGATTTTGAGTATGCATACCGTTTGGATGGCCCATATGAGCCGGAGCGGGGATTTTTATTTGATAAGACAAAGCCTCTTTTGGATCCGTATGCCAAGGCTGTGACAGGACAGAGAGAATGGGGGAAAAACCCAAACAAAGAAAACGGATACCGTGCCCGCGTGGTTGTGAATGATTTTGACTGGGGAAATCTCAGTCAACCGAGGTATCCGATGCATGATCTGATCATCTATGAACTGCATGTGCGCGGGTTTACGCAGCATTCCTCATCCGGGGCAGCATATCCCGGCACCTTTGCAGGTTTAAAGGAAAAAATCCCTTATCTTAAGGAGCTGGGAATTACGGCTGTGGAGTTGATGCCTGTGTTTGAGTTTGATGAGACTATGGACAAGCGTGAAGTCAATGGGCGGACACTTTTGGATTATTGGGGGTATAATACAGTAAGCTTTTTTGCCCCAAACAGCAGCTATACGGCAAAGCCGGAGAATAACCGCGAGGGAGAAGAGCTGAAATCCCTGATTCGCGAGCTGCATGAAAACGGCATCGAAGTCATTCTGGACGTGGTGTTTAATCACACGGCAGAAGGAAATGAAATGGGGCCCTATTTTTCCTTTAAGGGCTTTGATAACAATATTTACTATATGCTGACCCCAGATGGAAAATATTATAATTTCAGCGGCTGCGGAAATACACTGAACTGTAATCATCCGGTGGTGCAGCAGTTGATTTTGGAATGTCTCCGCTACTGGACTGTGACTTACCGGATCGATGGATTCCGGTTTGATCTGGCCAGTATTCTGGGCCGGAATGAGGATGGCTCTCCCATGAACCAGCCGCCTCTTCTGAAGAATCTGGCAGCAGATCCGATTCTTGGAGATGTGAAGCTGATTGCGGAAGCATGGGATGCAGGCGGGCTTTATCAGGTGGGAAGCTTTCCGGCGTGGAACCGCTGGGCAGAGTGGAACGGAAAATATCGTGATGACCTGCGCAGCTTCCTGAAGGGAGATTACTGGTTTGCGCCGGAAGCGGCAAAACGAATCAGTGGTTCCTTGGATTTATATACCGGACAATATCGAGGATATAATTCTTCTATTAATTTTCTGACCTGCCATGACGGATTTTCTCTGTATGACCTCTATTCCTATAATGAAAAACACAATCTGGATAATGGCTGGAATAATACGGACGGAAGTAATGACAACCGGAGCTGGAACTGCGGTGCGGAAGGAGAAACAAACGATCCTGAAATATGCAGGCTTCGGAGACGGATGATAAAAAATGCCTGTGCGGTACTGCTCTGCAGCAGGGGAACACCGATGTTTCTGGCGGGAGATGAGTTCTGTGATACAAGGTTTGGAAATAACAATCCTTACTGTCAGGATGATGAAATTTCCTGGCTGGATTGGTCTTTGATTGAGAAAAACAGGGATATTTTTGAATTTTTTAAATATATGATCGCATTTCGGAAGAAGCATCCGGCTATACGGAGCGACATGATGCCGGCGATGGTTGGATTCCCATATATCAGTTGCCTTACGGAGCAGCCGTGGCAGGGAAACATTACCTCAAAGAGCCGCTTCTTGGGGATTTTGTTTGCAGGACATATACCGGAGAAAAGAATGGATGATTTGGTATATGTAGCGCTCAATGTATATTGGGAAGACTGTGAGATTCATCTGCCGAAGCTGCCGGGAGAAATGTATTGGGAGCTTTGTGTTTATACTGCGGAGGATTTTCCGCGGGACTGTGCCCGGGAAAATTCCGGCAGAGGCGCCTGCATCAGGGACAGCTTTTGGATAAATGCCAGATCGGTTGCAGTATTTGTGGGAAGATAGGCCTTGCATTAAGCTGGGGCTTAGAGCATATCTTCCAGTTCTTCGGAATCCTGCGGGGCTGTCTTTTTAGCGGTGACAGCTCCGTTTTTGATGAGCAGGACTGTTGGGATGCTCCTGATCTGATATTGTTCAGCGAGCCTGGGTTCTTCGTCGATGTTTACTTTTCCTACACGGATATCCCTGGTATTTTCTGCAAATTCCTCCAAAACAGGATTCAGCACACGGCAGTGGACACACCACGGCGCCCAGAAGTCCACCAGGACCGGCTGTGGGGATTGCAGTACTTCTTTATCAAATGTGTCTGTTTTAAAATTTTCAATCATTCTTTTGTCCTCTCTTTCCCTTTTTCCTGCTTTTAGTATGTTCTGTTTTTCTAAAAAAATTATGTTTTTATAAGAGACATTTATTGGTTTGAAATCCGGCAGCCTTTTGGCAACATATAAGGTTGCCAATTTCTGATAAGTTCGCTATAATTTTAATATAAATATTTCTGTGAAAAGTATACAAAAAATCATTTAAAAATACTGTAATTATGGATAATTGTAATCTTTAGCTAATTGTGATAACATGAATTAAAGAAAAGAGAACAATGTTCTATAATGCAGAACAATAAAGAGGAATACATATGAGTAAGGATGAGATTAAGATTAAATCCCTGAAAAAAGCACTGGATATTTTGAATTGTTTTGCAGTGAAACCGGTATGGGGTGTTACGGAAATCAGTGAACGGTTGGACTTATACAAGAGTAATGTTTATGATATCTTAACAACTTTTAAGGCTATGGGATATCTGGAAAAGGATGAGCATTCCGAGCGGTATAGACTGGGGATGCAGATTTTGACATTAAACAGAGCCATGGGAGACTCTTATTCGATTATAAAGATTGCTCAGCCATATATGCAGGAACTGGCCAATATTACGGATGAGAGGGTCTATCTTGCCATTCCTCACGATGACGAAGTGGTATATCTGGAAGCAACTTATCCGGCAGAATCTATTAATTTGATGCGTTCTATTCTTGGAGAAAGGGCAGAAATGCATTGTACTGGGATCGGGAAAGCAATGTTAGCCAACCTGTCAAGAGATGAGATTGAAAAGTATCTGGAAAAGAGCCTGACTGCTTATACGGATCATACAATTGTCAGCACACCTGAACTCAGGGAGGAGCTGGAGATAACCCGTCAGAGGGGATATGCGATAGATAACATGGAGCATGAGTTTGGTGTGAAATGTGTTGCACTGCCTGTTTTTGACAAGTCCCACAAGTTATTTGCTGCGATGAGTGTCAGTGGTCTGGCCCCTCATTTTACGGAAGAGCGGATTATGGAATGGGCAATTTTGATGAAAAAATATGTTGCTAAGATTGAAAACAGACTTTAAAACTTGAATACAAAAGTATTCAAGTTTTAAAAAAACAACTATTCAGAACGACGTTCTATATAATAGAACAATCTAAAAATGTAAAAAAAAGATATAAAAATTGCAAGATATAAAAAGGAGAATGAGAGAGTATTATGAAAAAGTTCATGGTCATGGAGGAATGCCCGACAGCAATGTGTCATGCATCCACAATTCTGAAACTAAAAGAAAAAGAATTTATTATTGCATGGTTTGGGGGAAGCGAGGAGGGAAGCAGTGATGTGGCCATCTGGATGGCAAGAGGAAAAGAAAATGATTTTACTAGTCCGGTGGTCTTGGCAAAATCTGACGAAGCACATTGGAATCCGGTGCTGTTTCGTTTGGATGAGAATAGAATTATTCTGTTCTATAAGGTAGGAAATGAAATTCGTACCTGGCGTACCATGTATCTTTTGTCAGAGGATAATGGGGAAACCTTTGGGGAAGAGCGTGAACTTGTAGAAGGTGATAAGGGCGGGCGCGGTCCTGTGAGAAATAAGCCGATTCGTTTAAAGAGTGGACGTATTTTGGCACCGGGGTCTACGGAGCAAGGTATCTGGAAGGCTTTTGCAGATATTTCTGATGATGGGAAAAACTGGAGAAAATCACAAGAGGTTGGAATTGATAACCTTTCTTACGAAGAAGGACAGAGAGTTGTGAAAGAATCTGACAGTGACATTCCTGTGAGTGAGCAATCCTTTTATGGAAGAGGGGTTATACAGCCGACGCTTTGGGAAAGCGAAGAAAATCATGTACATATGCTTTTGCGAAGTACGGAAGGAAAAATTTACAGAAGTGATTCTTCAGATGGAGGAGAGACCTGGACACCTGCATATCCTACGGAACTGCCAAATAACAATAGTGGGATTGACTTGATAAAGACATCTGAAGGTATCTTATACCTTGTATATAATCCCGTAGGTGTAAACTGGGGAAGACGTACACCGATTTCCCTGGCAGTATCCAGGGATAATGGCAAAACATGGAGGAAAATCATGGATTTAAGCACAGGAAAAGGTGAATTTGCCTATCCGGCTATTATTGCCGATGATGCTTTTCTCTACGTTACCTACACATACAAAAGGAGTAATATTGCCTTTTGGAAAATAAATATGAAAGAAGGAGGAAAGGAATATGGGGTATAATTTCCCGGGAGGTTCCTGGCCGGTTATGCTGACACCTTTTACAGCAGAAAATACAGTGGATTATCCGGCATTGAAGGAGCTTGTGGACTGGTATATCGAGAATGGTGTTTCAGGAATGTTTTCCGTATGTCAGTCCAGTGAAATGTTTTTTCTTTCACTGGAAGAAAGGACAGAAATAGCCAGAAAAACGATTGAGTTTGCAGCAGGAAGGGTTCCGGTCATTGCGTCCGGACATATTTCGGACGATTTCGAAGAACAGGTAAAAGAACTGAATGCTATGGCAGATACGGGAGCAGATGCAGTTATCCTGATTACAAACCGTTTGGCAAAGGAAGAAGAAAACGATGAGGTCTGGATGAAAAACTGCCAGAAGCTACTGGAACGAATCAATCAGGACGTTGCGCTTGGATTTTACGAATGTCCGTACCCATACAAGCGGCTGCTCACACCGGACACCATTAAATGGTGCGCTGACACAGGTAGATTCTACTTTTTAAAGGATACCTGCTGTGACATGGAACAGATTCAAAAGAAGCTGGATGTCATCCAGGGTACCAACCTGAAGCTATACAATGCAAACACAACCACTCTGCTTGAGTCATTAAGAGCAGGAGCGGCAGGCTTCTGTGGAGTTATGGATAATTTTCATCCGGCACTGTATACATGGCTTTGCGAGAATTATGAAGATGAAAGAGCGGACGGAATGGCGGATTTCCTGACAATTGCTTCATTTATTGAACGACAGTATTATCCGGTAAACGCAAAATACCACCTTGCAGCCTGCGAAGGCCTGCATTTTACTACAAAGTGCCGCACCAGGGATGAAAGCGGCCTGACAGAATCATTTAAAAAAGAAGTGCACATGCTGGATAGTATGGCAAAAATAAAAATGGATGAAATAAGGAGGATATAAAAATGAAAAGAATAAAATTAGCGGCACTTGTATTGGCAGGAACGATGTTATTAGGCTGTACAAACGTATTTGCGGCAGATTATCCGGAAAAAGATATTACGGTAATCATTCCGAAGGCAGCAGGCGGCGGGACAGATACCGCAGCGCGCGGGTTAATTCAGTATATGAAGGAAAGTCTGGATGGCTCCAATTTTGTGGCGACTAATAAGCCAGACGGCGGTGGAGTGACCGGTATGATTGAGACATCTGCAGCAAAGGCAGATGGTTACACTTTAGGCATGGTTACTGTGGAATTGGCAATGTTTCCATGGCAGGATAAATGTCCGGTAACACCGGAGAATTATACATCTATTTGTGCGCCTATTGCGGCACCGGCAGGGCTGATTGTTCCGGCTGATGCAGAATATGGTACGGTTGACGAATTTGTTGCATATTGCCAGGAGCATCCGGGTGAGGTGCAGGTTGGTAATTCCGGTATGGGTGCCATTTGGCATGTAGCGGCTGTTAACTTTGAAAATGAGTACGATGTTGAGCTGAAGCACATTCCGTATCCAAACGGCTCTGCGGACATTGCAGCAGCACTTGCGGGCGGTCATATTGACGCAACAATTGCAGATCCGTCCAGCTACAAATCTCAGATTGATGCGGGAGAAATGAAGCTTCTGGCTGTTATGGCTGAAGAACGTTCCGGTATTTATCCTGATGTACCTACTTTCAAAGAATTGGGGCATGATATGGTTATTCGGGCATGGGCGGCTCTGGTAGCACCGAAGGATACACCGGAGGATGTTCTTGAGGTACTTCGTGATACTGCAAAAGCTGCGTGTGAAAGTGATGAATATAAAGCGTATTTTGAGAAACAGGGAATTGATCCGCAATGCATCATTGGTGAAGATTGTCAGATGATGATGGAAGATGACTATGCAATGTATGAGGAACTGTTAAAAGATATTGAATTAGAATAATTCGGAGAAAAATTGTTATGGGAAATATGAAAAAAACAAATTACATTATTTCTGCGATTACGCTGGTTCTTGGCATCTTAATGGTAGCGATGGCGTCAAAATTTAAGATAAAATTCGGCTCCGGTGATCCCGGTGCCGGATTTTGGCCGGCAATCTTGGGAGGGTTCATGATTTTACTGGCAATTCTTTTGCTGGTGACCACTTTAAAAAACAAAGCTGCTATGGAAGAAAAAATATTTACTATTTTCCTGCCGGCAAATAAGCGGGTATATCAGGTAATGGCAGTGGTTGCTGCCTTTTGCGTAGTACTGTACTTTTTCGGATTTTATATTGGAGCTTTGCTGTTTATTCCAATCGTAATGTATATTATGGAAGCAAGAAGACCAAAGAAAATAATTATTACAACAGTAGCAACGGTAGCAGGTATTTATGTAGTGTTTGCGATTTTGCTGAAAATATCCCTACCGGCTCCGTTTTTTATGCAATAGGAGGAAAAACGATGGGAGATATTTTAACAGCTCTGAGCAGCGTTTTTGTCCCTGTAAATATTCTGGGGCTTGTTTTTGGAACAGGTGTAGGAATATTAATCGGAGCGCTTCCGGGGCTTTCCGTAAATATGGGAATCGCGTTACTGTTTCCATTAACCTTCTCATTTCAGGGTGTGGGAGGAATTCTGATGCTTCTCGGAATCTATTGTGGGGCGATTTACGGAGGTTCCATTTCAGCGATTCTGCTTCGTACTCCGGGAACACCAGCATCAGTTGCCACAACACTTGATGGTTATCCCATGGCGACAAAGCTTGGGCAGCCGGGTAGAGCATTGGGGCTTTCAACAATGGGTTCGGCATTTGGAGGGATTTTCAGCGCTATATGTCTGATTATTTTATCTCCGCTGTTGGCCAGGGTTGCGTTACAGTTTTCCAAGCCGGAATACTTTGCTCTTGCGGTGTTTGGAATCAGTATTATCACCAGTGTTTCGTCCGGATCTATTATTAAGGGACTGCTGGGCGGCGTTATTGGTTTATTTATTGCTACAATTGGTATTGACAATCTGAGCGGAAATCTCCGATTTACCTTTGGAACAACGTATCTGCTGGGGGGGATTTCGTTTGTACCGGTTCTGATTGGTCTGTTCGCTTTTTCGCAGGTGCTTCAGAGTGTGGAGGATGCATATAAAGAACCATATGAAAAACATGACGTAAAGATTCAGCGTGTATTCCCAACAATGTCGGATGTGAAACGCGTATTTGTCACGATGCTTCGTTCTTCTGTTATAGGAACTTTTATTGGATGCGTTCCCGGAACGGGAGGAGATATTGCTTCCTTTGTTTCTTATGATCAGGCAAAGCGCTGGTCAAGATATAAAGATAATTTCGGAAATGGTGAGCCGGAAGGAGTTGTAGCTCCTGAATCTGGAAATAATGCAGTGTCCGGCGGCGCTATGATTCCAATGCTGACATTAGGGATTCCGGGAGATGGCGCTACGGCAATTATGCTAGGGGCCTTAATGGTTCAGGGTATGCAGCCCGGTCCGTTGCTTTTTAAAGAGCAGGCAAGTTCTGTTTACGCCATTTTTATCGGCTTGCTCCTTGCAAACGCAGTGATGGGGATTTTGGGATTTTCTTTAATCCGTTTATTTGTAAAAGTTATCAATATCCCGAAAGAGATACTGTTACCTATTATTTTTGTGCTGACCTTTGTGGGCGCATATGCATATAATAATTCTTTGACAGATGTGTTTGTAATGGTATTATTCGGATTTTTGGGATATTTTATGAACAAGGCACAGTTTTCCATGTCTGCGATTGTCATCGGTATCATTTTGGGCTCCATGGCTGAATCGAATTTCCGCGGAGCGCTGATGATGAGCGATGGAAACATGTCCATTTTTATGACGAGGCCGATTTGTGCAGTATTTTTGATTCTGTCATTGATTTCTTTGCTTTCACCGATTCTTGGATCAAAGGTAAAAGCTGTATTTAGAAAGAAACAGCATAAATTATGATTATAGATTATTTGGAAAACAGCATTTATTATGAAAGTTTAATTCCACAGTTGCCGGAAATCAAAGAGATTGTGAACAACTGTCAGGATAAACCATGCGGTCGCTATGAAACGGAATGGGGATATTATATGATCCAGGAAGGGACTACAAACCCCGTGGAGAGCAATGAATTTGAAAGCCACAAGAAATATATAGATGTTCAGTGCCTTGTTTCAGGTACAGAATGTATGGAATGGCAGAACATCACTAAACTGGATTTGACAAAGGCGTATTGTGGAGAGAAGGATTTGCAGATGATGAGAGGCGAGGGCTGGCAGGTGCAGATTACAGAGGGGATGTTTTATGTAATGTTTCCGGAGGATGGACACAAAGCATGCTGCCATAGAGAGCAACCATGGATGTATAAGAAAGTGGTTGTAAAAATAAAACTATAAGGCATATAGACAATAGAGGATTGGTATATTGGTGATTAAAACTGATATCTCTTATTAATTATCTGTCTCTTCAATATTGCCAGAGGTGATTCCTTGGACTCCTTTGTTCTATATAGAGGGAACCGTGATAACACCTCATACATCAGCGGAGACTTACGAAAACTGCAAGCAGGCTTGGATTCTGACAGCAACTACGGTTTTTGATGTAATTGCCGGACAGGAATTAGTAAAACAGAATCTGCTAAAATAAATACGTATATAAAATAAAAGGATGCGGGACAGGCTGTATAGGCTGTTTCGTGTCCTTTATTTGTATCTGCCCAGGGCAAAGAAGAGAGTTTTTTGATTCTTTTGTTGGAAAATACAGGAAAGCAGTTTATAATATCTGTAGTAAATACATAGGGGCATTCTAAAGTGATTGATTTTAGCCGTGCTTGGATTTTCAGTATTGTAAAATATTTTTATGTGAATTTTCAGGAAACCTTTGCAATTATCAAAGAGCATGACTATATAGAAAGAATTATGTGCAGACTCCATATACGGAAAAATCAAATTATTTGAGGGATAAAGCAGAAAGGAAAATGTTATGGCAACGAAAATAGGAATTATATCGGATACCCATGGAATTCTGCGGCCGCAGGTGATGGAAATACTAAAGACCTGTGACTGCATTCTGCATGGCGGTGATATCAATAAGCCGGAAGTGCTGGATGCATTAAGACCGCTTGCATCCATATATGCTGTCAGGGGAAACAATGATAGGGATTGGGCTGAAGGACTGGCAAAATCCCTGCATTTTACCATAGATGGCGTGGAGTTTTTTTTGGTGCATGACAAAAAGGACGTGGCATGGAAGCTGGGAAGCGTGCAGGTGGTGATTTTTGGACATTCTCACAGGTATTTTGAGAAGGAGATCGATGGCAGACTGTGGCTGAATCCCGGAAGCTGTGGGAGACGCAGGTTCAGCGGGGAGTTGACAATGGCAGTTATGACAGTGGATAACGATACTTATCAGGTTGAAAAAATAATGATTGATGAGTGACGGATAAATACACAAAATAAAGAGGAGTATGATTATGAAATATGTAAGGCAGTTTTGTATTATCCTGTTGATTTCCTTTTTGGGGGAAGCTCTTTATGAGATGCTTCCATTTCCCGTTCCTGCAAGTGTGTATGGACTGGTATTGATGCTGGGAGCGCTCCGGGCGGGGGTTTTGAAGCTGGAACAGGTGAAGGATGCGGCAACGTTTTTGATTGAGGCCATGCCGGTCATGTTTATTCCTGCGGGAGTGGGATTGCTGAACTCATGGGAAGCGTTGGAGCCGATTCTTGTTCCTGTGCTGGCAATCACTGTTTTGACAACTGTCATTGTTATGGTGGTGACCGGTCATGTTACGCAGTTTGTGATAAGAAGCAGGCAGGGGAGGAAAGTAAAGTGACGGAGTTTTTGGAAGGTTCTGTGTTTTGGGGAGCGGCAATCAGCCTGCTTGCCTATGAGACAGGCCTGATCATAAAGAAAAAATTCAAAATGGCGGTTTTTAATCCGCTTTTGATTGCAATCCTTTGTGTTATGGGGGTTCTGGCGGTTACTCATGTGAAGTATGAAAGCTATCAGGAGGGCGGACAATATTTGAGCTATCTGCTTACGCCTGCAACGGTCAGTCTGGCGGTTCCCCTGTACGAGCAGCTAAATCTTTTGAAGAATAATCTTAAGGCAGTAGCTGCCGGGATTATTTCCGGGGTTTTTGCAAGTCTGGTCAGCGTTTTTCTTTTGGCGAAGCTGTTTGGGCTGTCCCATGAACAGTATGTGACGCTGCTTCCCAAATCAATTACAACTGCAATAGGAATGGGAGTCTCCGAGGAGCTGGGAGGATTTGTTACGATTACCGTGGCAGTTATCATTATTACGGGGGTTCTTGGGAACATGATCGGTGAGGGCGTATGCAGGCTGTTCGGCATCAAAGAGCCGATTGCCAAAGGTCTGGCGTTTGGTACCTCAGCTCATGCGATCGGAACAGCCAGGGCTATGGAGATAGGACAGGTGGAAGGTGCGATGAGCAGCCTTGCGATTGCTGTTGCAGGGCTTTTGACAGTGGTCGCTGCATCTGTATTTGCCAATTTAATCTAAAAAACAAACAAATATTCGAAAAAAGTAATTTCATCCCGTTTTATTGGACTAAAAATATGGTATACTATTCGTATAAGGAAAATTTGTTCGGAAAATATGTTCGAGCTTGAGGAGGAGTATCATATGTGGAGTTCCAATGAAGAGATGAGAGAAAGAAAAATGATTGCACTGGCGGACAGAGGATATCTGCAGCAGGAAGAGGAACATAAGAATGGAAGGAAGTTTTCGCGTGCTGCGGCAATGATCCTGGGGAGCCTGCTGACGCTGGAGATTATGGTGGCAGGAGCAATGATCTTTAATATAGATGTACATGCGGTAGACGGGATTGCCCTTGTACTGTCGTTTATGGTATTATATTTTGGAGTAGTAGCAGTATTGACGGATAAATAGGAGCATCTTATGCCGAAATCATTTCACCAAAAGCTGAAAATCCTGTATCTGATGCAGGTATTTATAGAAAAAACAGATGAAGAGCATCCTATGACTGTACAAAATTTGATGCTTTATCTGGCTGACTATGGTATCAGTGCAGAGCGGAAAACGATTTACGATGATATTGAGGCATTGAGGCTGTTCGGCATGGATATTGTGAACCGGCGTGAAAAACCGTCCGGTTATTATTTGGCAGGCCGTTCCTTTGAATTGGCAGAGCTGAGGCTGCTGGTAGATGCGGTACAGTCTTCAAAATTTATCACACAGAAGAAATCCATGCTGCTGATTAAAAAACTGGAGAGCCTGACCAGCATATATGAAGCAAAGAAGCTGCAAAGACAGGTATTTGCGGAGTCCCGGGTAAAGACCATGAATGAAGGGATTTATTATAATATAGATGAAATACACAAAGCAATATCCGGAAATTTTCAAATTAGTTTTCAATATTACGAGTGGACAGTAACGAAGGAAATGCGTTTGAAGAAGAATGGGGAAAGATACAAAGTCAGTCCATGGGAACTGTTGTGGAAGGACGAGAATTATTATCTTGTGGGCTTGGATGAAAAAAGTGGAATTGTAAAGCATTACCGGGTGGATAAGATGCTGAAGATAGCCGTTGAAAAGAAAAAACGCAGCGGAGAAGAGATTTTCAGTGATTTTGACGCAGCGAAGTTTACTGCTAAGACATTTGGTATGTTTGGCGGGAGAGAGGAAATGCTTCGCCTTGAATTTGAAAACCGGTTCGTAGGTGTGGTGCTGGATCATTTTGGTCAGGATGTGATCATTTGCAGAATAGATGAGAGCCGCTTTTCTGTTTCAATACGTATCAATGTAAGCAGCCAGTTTTTTGGCTGGCTGGCAGGGCTTGGACCGGGGGCAGTGATCGTTTCACCGGAAAATGTCCGGAAAGAATATAAGGTATTTCTGAAAAAAGCGCTGGAGAATTATGGAGATGAAAATGACAGTAAAATCTAAGCTTTTAGAATTATTAGAACAGCATAAAGGAGAAACCCTGTCGGGAGAAGCTCTTGCACATGAGCTGCAATGCACCCGGGCGGCAATCTGGAAGGCAGTGAAATCACTCCGGGAGGAGGGATATGTCATTGAGGCAGGACCGAATAAGGGCTATGTACTGTCAAAAGAAAGCAACCGGGTATCCCCGGAGGGTATCCGGTTATTTCTGCATCATCCGGAGGTCTATTTGAAAATATACAAGGAGACAGAATCTACCAATCAGCTTGCAAAGCAGGCCGCACTCAGTAAGGAGGCAGGGCACGGCTCTTTTGTTATGGCGGAGAGGCAGACCGCGGGAAGAGGCAGAAGGGGAAGAGGCTTTTATTCTCCGGGAGAGGCGGGCCTGTATATGAGTATCGTGCTGGAGCCGGGAGAGACTCTGAAGGAAAGCCTGCTTCTTACAACCGCGGCGGCTGCAGCCGTTTATAAGGCGGTCAAAAAAGTGTGCGGAATATCTTTGGATATCAAATGGGTGAACGATCTTTACCTGCACGGAAAAAAGGTCAGTGGTATCCTGACGGAGGCCGTTACGGATTTTGAGAGTGGGAACATTGAGTTTGCGGTAGTTGGAATCGGGCTGAACCTATATGAAGTAGAAACCGGTTACCCGGATGAATTGAAAAAGATTGCAGGTGCCCTTTATCGGAATAAGGATGAGGCTTCCGGTTTGGACAGGAATCGTCTGGCAGCAGAAATTGTGAATGAACTATTGGAGGAGACAAAAGAATTGAAGCTTTCTCCCGAATATGTGGAGCATAATATGGTTCTCGGCAGAGATATTCAGATCATGGACGGAGAGCATAGCCGCAGAGCGAAAGCAATATCTGTTTGCCCGGATGGAAAACTTAAGATTCGGGAAGCGGATGGAACCGTTGGTGTGCTGTCTTATGGAGAGGTTTCGGTTTGTCTGGATTAGATAAAATATTAATGGCAAAGGGCTGCAAAAAGACTTTTTTGCAGCCCTGCTGTATTATTGTAAGGATTCCTCTTCCGGCGTTGTATTTTGTGATGCCTGGCCGGACTGTGCAGCAAAATCACAAGGGCTGTTGTCTTCCGGCTCCTTAGGCTGCTGATAGGGACGGTACGGTTCCCAATAATGTTCTTCAGTGCCCTGGATGATATCATCCAGAGATTGTTTTTTCCTGGAAAGGATATAAAAGCCTGCTGCAATGATTGCGATGGCGATCACAATCTGCGGAAGGTGGTAGGAAAGCCCGCTTATGAATTCGACCATATATGGAGGAAGGAACCAGTAAAGCAGATCCGTAAAATTGTTCCAGAGAATGGAAACGCCAAATATGATAAATAGTACGGCAATAAGTGTACGGTATCTGCGAATAAAACTGTCGGCATCTCCAATGAACTGATCTAGATGCAGAACGTAAGTATCTTCAAGTGAATAGAATTCCTCTTCCGTCAGGGACTTCAGGTTGTGTACATTGAAAAAGCTGTAAAACCATATAATTGGGAGGAACATGAGCAGCCAGCCCAATCCTGTACCTGCTGCCAGGGCAATGACGGCCCAGAAAATCAGCATGATACTGATTCCCTGTTTGCGAAATCCCATGTACATTTCTCCTGCTCCCGGAATCAGAGAGAAAAGGAAAACCCATAATCCTCGTTTTTGTTTTGTCATATTATTTGCCTCCGTTTAATAATTTATTTGAAAAATCGTTCAGGTAATTTGTCAGTTTCCTGGAACCGTCTGAGATGCCGTCGCTCAATCCCTGTGAAAAATGGTAAAGATGTTCGTGACGGTCGGAAATCTTCCGGGGTGCTTCTGTCTGCGTTGATAAGCGGGGCTGGATTGCGGAGAAATCCGTCTGTCCAATGAAAAATAAAAGGAATAAAGCGGCTATGACTCCGATGCCGGTCCGAAGTCCGCAGTACAGCATCTGCATTTTGTATGAGGTAGAAGAAACTGCTTTTGATGCCTGTATGTTTGGTGAGAACGTCTTATGCAGAATCTGTTCCTTCAGATAAACAGGAGCGGGGATGCTTTCCATCTGTTCTTCGTTATGAAGCATCTGTTCCAGGCAGAAACTGCAGTTATCTAAATGCTCCAGAAACGTGATCATTTCTTCTGTGCTCATGGTATTATTCTCAAAAGAATCGAAATCTTTATCCTGAAAATGCATCTAATCACTCCTTTCCCTGGGGTTGCCCGGAGGCTCCAGCATGTTTCTCAGCATTGCCTTTGCTCTGTAAAGCTGAGTTTGTATTGTTTTTGCATTTTTGTTTTCTCTTTGCGCAATTTCTGTGATAGAGAATCCCTCACAGAAATGAGCAATGGCAACTTCCCTGTAGGGACTTCGTAGATTAGCGCATAAACGGCGGACCTGCATATCGGAATCTCCAAGGAGACAAAGCTCCTCAGGAGAAGAACCGCTGTCCGGAAGCTGTGAAAAATAGACATCTTCTGTCGGAACGGTGCGGCGTCCGGCTGCCTTTAAGAAATCCAGGCATTTTCGGACTGCTATTTTGCTCAGCCAGGCTTTTTCGTAATGGCCATCAAAACGGGAAAGATTTTTGTAGGCGGATAAAAACACTTCCTGAGTCAGGTCTTCGGCGTCAAAGGGGTTGCCGATAGATTTTAAACATATGGAATATATTAAATTTTGATATTGCTCCACTAAATATTCCAGATATTGTTCCTGTGAAATGTTATCAGCCCCTTTCCTGATATTGAACTTTTGCCCGTTCATTTATTATAACGCAGGAACCGGAGAAAAAACTTCAAATTTATAAAAAAAGTAAGGCTTATTACTTAGTTGTTTAGCGCACTTGCAGATGCGGCAGGGATAGTCTATACTGATGACAGTAAAATTCTGTCTGAAGTGACAGAAGATTTTATATAGGAGAAAGAAGGATAGAAATGATGGTCACACGGCGTTTATATTACGAGGATGTATATAAAAAGGAATTTCAGGCAAAGGTGCTGGAGTGCAGAGAAGCGGAAAAGGGTTACCGGGTGCTATTGAATCAGAGTGCTTTTTACCCGGAAGGAGGAGGCCAGCCCAGTGATACAGGAACTTTAGGCTTGGCAAAGGTTCTGGAGGTTCATGAAAAGGAGGGGGAGCTTCTGCATTATACTGATAAACCTCTGGAACCGGATACCGAAGTGACAGGAAAAATTGATTGGGAGAGACGTTTTGATCTGATGCAGCAGCATTCCGGTGAGCATATGGTAAGCGGCCTGGTGCATGAAGCCTTCGGTTATGATAATGTAGGCTTTCACATGGGAAGCGATGTAATTACCATAGACTTTAACGGAATGCTGGACGAGGTACAGATGGCAGAGCTTGAGGAGAAAGTGAATCAGAAGGTATGGGAAAATGCTCCTGTGGAGATTTTTTATCCGGCTTCTGAGGACTTGGAAAATCTCCCCTACCGAAGCAAAAAGGAACTGACTGGAAGAGTGCGTATCGTACGTTTTCCGGGTACTGATCTCTGTGCGTGCTGCGGAACTCATGTAACACATACCGGAGAAATCGGCATCGTGAAGCTTTTAAGCGTAACGAAATTCCGCGAGGGTGTGCGTATGGAAATGATCTGTGGAAAAAGAGCTCTGGATTATCTGAATATGATAAATGAGCAGAATCGCAGGATATCCGTAAAGCTGTCTGCTAAAATGAATCAGACAGCGCAGGCAGTAGATCGCCTTCGGGAAGAGAATTTTCAACTGAAGGGCCGTGTGCTTCGTTTGGAAGAGGATATGTTTGCAAGGGAAGCTGACAAATGGACAGGAGCAGGGGACGTTCTGCTGTTTCAGGAGGGAATGGAAGCAAACAGTGTGCGCAGGCTGGCGGATGCTGTGATGCAGGCCTGCGGCGGACGCTGTGCGGTCTTTTCTAAAAATCCGGATGGCAGCCATAAATATGCGATAGGAGAGCTGAATGGAGATCTCCGGCAGCTGACCAGGGAAATGAACAGTGCTCTGAATGGGCGGGGAGGCGGCAAACCGTTTTTTGTGCAGGGGTCTGTGCAGGCGGCGGAAGATGAAATCAGAAATTTTTTTGAAAAGTAGTTTTTAATTAATCGATGTGCCAATCGGAGCACATCGATTTTTTTTTATCACAGGCTAGTACAACGAATATAAATTAACTACCATATCAACTTGTCTGTATAGCCGATT